>JANPHB010000060.1:0-43632 GCA_031424235.1 Pirellula sp. | reverse complement strand
GCGCTTGTTTTGCGAACTGCCCTACGATTTTTGCTATCATTGCCAGTCTCCTCGTGCGATGGAAAGGTTACCCTTTTCATCATACGCACCGATGTAATGACGGCTTTACAGGATTCGTTGAGGACAACTGCTTTACACTAGTGCGTCTAACTCTAAATCACTTTACGTCTTGGGCTTTGAGATTCCGCTTTGCCCATTTTTCCACTGCTCCAACCAGCATCTCGGCCGCTGATTCACCACTAGGCACGCGGCGCAGGTTATGTTCGACTCCCGGTAACTTTTTGAATTCTCCTTTTCCTTGCTTTTTTCTATTCGCGATTGAAGCGAGAAATTCGTGGTCTTCGGCAGAAGTAACGATGTCGCCGTCTCCCCAAATCGAAAACACGGGGCCATCAAATGCTTCCCAAGCCTCAGCCACATTGGTCTTGCAAAGTTGCTGAAAGAACTTTTAGTGAATTCCTGAGAAGTACTTGCCGTCGGACCAGTTTTGTTCGACCCATCCGATCAGTTCGGGATGGCGTTCTGCGATATCGTCAGGCGACATTTTTTCAAAGCCTAGGTAATGCCAGCCTGCAGATTGAAGTACGACTTCTTGTTCGATTTGCCCGACCCCAGCACCCGACAACAGCATTTGTCGTCGCGTGGTGCTTTGCAAATACTCTGGCCAGTTGCAAGACATCGCCCCAAACACCGCAATTCCGCTGACAGGTTCTTGCTTCGCAACCAAGGGGGCTTGGACACCTCCCATACTCGCACCCGCAAAAAAACTTGGTTAGCGTCGACACGAGGGTTCTTTTTCAATTTGCGAACGGCAGCGGCGTACCCATCTACCGCCGTCAACACCAAGGATTACGTCCCCTCTCGCGTTTCTTCGGACACGGGTTGGAGTTGTGTACCGATCTGAGCACGTCTCGGAAGAGCGTCGTCACAAAGAGAAAGGCTCTGTATGGGAACGAAGGCAAGAACACACAGCAGAAAAGTTGATTTGGAAAACATGGCGTTTTGAAAAGATGGTTTACAACGAAGAGTTTCGAAGTGAAAACGAATCACTCAACTTGGTTGTCACCGATAGCCAGCAACTCTTTGTGACCGAATCGGACAATTATTGCATCGTTGGATTCATCGATCATGATTTCGAGCCCGTATGCTCCAGAACTTGCGATGCTACTTTGCAGTGGTTATCTCAAAGGTTTTTTCTTCAGCACCTCTTCGCATTCGCAGCTTGACCGCTCGACCGATTTCGACTTGGTTGACGGAATAGGCTAACAGGTCTGACTCTCTCAAGAAATCATGCCGTCCATCGTATTCGATAAGGATGTCTCCTTTTTGCACTCCAGCTTTCTTAGCCCGGTCATGCGGCGCGTATGCGCCGACATGCTCGACCTCCAAAGCCATGTTTCCATCCTTGATTCCCAATGCCTTACGCTGCTCATCCGACGCGGACTTGAGCAACATGCCACCAAGCCCCACTTGACGAAAACTCCAAGATGAGGCCCGCCACGAAATATCCTCCATGGCTCGCCAACCATCCGCTAATTGGATCGACAAGACCAATTGCTTTTCACCGCGTTGGATTAATGAGTCTACACGGCCACCTTCAGGTGCTGTTTGATGCAACACCCATTGGACGTCCGCGATCGATACCAGCGGTTGACCTTGCATTGAAACGATCCGATCGCCAGCTTGAAATCCGCTTTGGTCCGCAACGCTACCCTTCGTGACTTCCTTGACCGTCGCGCATTGAGTCGGATCTAGAATCAGCCCCAGAAACTTTGGGTGTGGAAAGGGGTAGAGCCATTTTTCCGGAATCTTTCCTTGCTCGGTGCGGAAATTGGATTTGATCGCTTCTCCGATCATGTGGCAATGAATGCAGCTTTTTACCGTATCGCCCTCGTAATCCAACTTGCTTGTGAATCGCTTGGCCAGAGACGGAATCTTTTCCGGTGACTCAAACAATGGCTTTTCGGCTTGCTTGCCAAATAAACTAGCGTTGTTTGCTGGGTAATTGCGATGGAGCTCGAGTGCGGCCTCTAGTGCCTTCCCAAGCCCCTCTACCGAAACATCGTTCTTCCATTCCGTCCGATCCGAACGTGTACCAAAGCGACCGTAGAGAGTACCGTCAGCGTTGAAGATAAATGCAGCGAAAGACTGGTCTGTGTCGAATTGAAACAGAGACAAGTCCAAGCCGTTCGTGCCAACGACGCGAACGCGGACGAAAGATTGGAGGAGTTGCTGAAGCTTTGGATTGACCTCGATCAAGTCGTCGTCCAACTTGACACACTCTTCGCAAGGAATGCAGCGAAGAACAACCAGCATCGGCTGCTTGAGACGAGCAGCTGTTTCGAAACCCTTTTCCAAGTCGTTGTAAAACCAAGTCCCGTTGGCTTCAAACTTTAGTTTGTCCCCCAGGACTTTTTGTTGGCGAGTTTGCCCAAGCGTAACTGATGGGATCGCTAACGGGAGTAGGAAACAAAAAAGAGTGGATGTTACGATCGACGCAATTCGTTTCCTGTTCATGGCTTTCCCTATTGGTTGTATTTCGCTTTGTACTTTTCGTTCAACTGCGTATGCTTGCTGGTCAAATCGACCAATCGGCCTTGGATGTAAGCCTTCACGATTTGTGTTGGCGTTTCCAAAATGTTCCCATCGGTAACGATTAGCGTAGCATCTTTTCCGACCGTCAGTGACCCGATCCGATCGGCGACGCCAAAGATCTCTGCCGGCGAGAGAGTAATGGAACGAACCGCTTGGTCCTCTGTCAAACCGTACGCTGCAGCGGTTGCCGCGTTATAAGGCAGATTGCGAACACCCGAGGCCCCAAATCGCCCATCGCTTGCGATCGAAAACTGGATGCCGGCTTCTTGAAGCTGAGCAGGCAATGTGTACGCAGAATCGTAGGCCGCATCATGCCGGTTCGGAAGGCGATAGACGCTGGCGACCACCACCGGAACCTTGGCTTCCTTGATCAAGTTGGCGCATTGCATGGCATCCGCACCACCCATCAAAATCAGCTTCAAATTGTATTGCTTTGCAAAAGCGATGGCAGTTTGAATCTGCTTGGTCGTGTTCGCTTGGACCAGCATAGGCGTTTTGCCCTCGACGACAGGAATCATCGACTCAAGCCGCAAGTCGATAGGATGCTCCTTTGGGGCTTTGGCTCTCGCAACGGAATACGCTTTGACTTCTCGCATTAGATCATGGAAAGGGCCAAGTCGATCGCTGTCGCCACCGGATGCTTCCGCATCGCCGCCACCACCACCGCCTCCGCGTCGACCTCGGGGAGCTGCCGAGAATCGAGGCCACGTCGCTGTCATGGCAGCATCCGGCAACAGTGTCATCGATTCCCACGTCCAACCGTCCAAAACCATCACCGCTGCACGGCCAGAGATCAGACCGCCATTCGGAGCCGTCACGGCCGTGAGCACCCCATTGGCACGCGCAACGGGAATCGCTTCGCTGTCTGGATTGAAGGCCACGGCAGCTCGAACGTTCGGATTGAGATTGCCTATTTCGGTCGAGTCGATCGAAGCTCGAATCGAATCGATTTCGACCAATCCAATACTCGAATA
Organism: Pirellula sp.; assembly: GCA_031424235.1. Taxonomy (GTDB): domain Bacteria; phylum Planctomycetota; class Planctomycetia; order Pirellulales; family Pirellulaceae; genus JBKCUI01. The sequence goes on along the minus strand of JANPHB010000060.1, from coordinate 40,063 downwards.
CGATTCCATCAATCCTGGATAGACGTGCTGGCCTTTGCCCTCAATCACGTCTGCATCGCCAGGGAAAGTAAGGTTTACGCCGATCTCGGTGATCTTGCCATTGTTGAACAAGACGCATCCGTTTTGGATCGTCTCACCCGACACCGTATGGACGGTCGCGTTGCGAATGATGATCGGACGCTTTTGAGGGGCGCCGGGAATTTGATCAGATGCTGATAGGGCTGATGTTAGTAGACCGGAAGTCGTTAAGCCGGAGGCAAGGAGTGCCCAAGTTAACGATGCTTTGAGTGAATGTTTGATTTTCATCGGAATATGTTTTTTATGTTGGTTGTTGTTTCAGTTTGTTGTTCGCATTAGCTGGGAGGGGAATGTTGCTCGCAGCAATCCGGAGTCAGAAAGTCATCTGTCCTCCGGTCGACTTCAATCCATGTGCTATTCGTGATCGTGTTCATGCGCGTGGTCAGCATGATCCGATTCATCGTGATGGTGGCCGCAATACTCATCATGGTTAGGCCAGAGGCGAGAAGGGTCGTCGGCGAGCGAGCTCTTCTCACCTGACGCTTCACCGCTGTCGAGGATCTTCTGAACCAAAGACTGATGGAGAGCGAAGTCTCGTTTTCGCATCTCGGCGTCGGATTGGCGATCGAAGTACTTGCGACCATCGATCCAAGTTTGCTCGCATCGAGCCAGAGTCGAAAGGGGCGAGCCGGTCCAGATCGCAATGTCCGCATGTTTGCCGACCTCGAGCGAGCCAACCTTCGAGTCGATGCGCAACTGCATCGCCGGATTGATCGTAACGAACTTCAAGGCTTCCGTCGGTTCGACGCCGCCGTACTTGATGGCTTTGGCTGCTTCGTGATTCATGTGCCGTCCCAACTCCGCATCGTCGGAATTGAACGAGACATTGACCCCTTGCTTATGCAGTATCGCACCGTTGTAAGGAATGGCATCGTACACTTCTAACTTAAACGCCCACCAGTCGGAGAACGTCGAAGCGGTACCACCATGCTTGGCGATCGCATCGGCGACTTTGTATCCCTCAAGAATGTGCTGCAAGGACCCGATCTTGACGTTGTTTTCTTCGAGCAATCGCAGCAGACCGAGGATTTCGTCTTGTCGGTAGCTATGGCAGTGAATCCAACGCTCACCTCGCAAAATCTCGGCAATGGCTTCCAGTTCAAGATCGCGGCGCGGGGGCAAACCCGTTCGTTCCTTGTTCCAGCTCTTCCAACTTGCATCGTATTCTCGGGCGGAATTGAATCGGTCTCGCATCAATTGTTCGACCCCCATTCGACTTTGCGGATAGCGAGTCTTGGGGCCTTCCCAATTGCTTTGCTTTACGTTTTCGCCAAGTGCAAACTTGATCCCGGCTGGGGCATCTTCGAACTTCAAATCCTCATAGGTACCACCCCAACGCAATTTGACCACCTGGTTTTGGCCACCGATGGGGTTGGCAGAACCGTGAAGTACGTTGGCGGTTGTTAGTCCACCTGCGAGTTGACGGTAGATGGTGATGTCACCTGCGTCGATGAAGTCACCGATTCGGACTTCTGCTGTAACCGCCTGCGAGGCTTCGTTGATTCCGCTGTCAGAAGCCATGTGCGAGTGGCAGTCGATCAAGCCTGGGCTAAGCTGCCACTTCGAAGCATCGATCACGGTCGCTCCGGCGGGTACCGCAAGGTCTTTGCCGATCTTGTGAACGAGTCCTTTGTGAACGATCAAGTCGGCGTCTTTGAGAACTCCTTCAGGACCGCTAGTCCAAATCGTCGTCTTCTGGAAGACAACGTAGTCAGGCTGTTCAGGCAAACCATTCTTGCCGAGGATTCCCGGTGGGTACATTGCGGTGGAGAGGATGGGCTTAGGGGACTTCTTTTCGTCCTTCTTTTCTTTGGACTTGTCGTCTGCTTTTTTGTCGGCCGTATCAGTTTTCTCTGCATCCTTTTTGTCTGCATCCTTTTCTTTGGCCGCATCCTTTGATTCTTCCGCTTTGCGAACGGCAGAAATCAATTGCTGCTGGCCATTGGGCCATTGGATGGTACCGATCAAAATTTCTTTGGAGTCGGCATTGGGGGCCGGTAGCAGAGCGAGGGACAAGTAACCGACGCCAGTCTCCCCTTCGATCAATGAGCTCACCGGGAACGTTGCGGATAGAGTTCGGTCTTCCCAACGTGGAGCTTTGAGCTTAGCGATTCCCTTTTCAGCTTTCTCTCCCTTTTTCTTATCGTCTTTCTTGTCGTCTGGTTTCTTATCTTCAGGCTTCTTTTCGTCTGGCTTCTTTGCCTCTGCGGCTGGTTCAGCAGGTTTATCCGCTGGCTTATCAACGGCATCTGTTTTTGGTGCATCTGGCTTGGGTGCATCTGGCTTAGGTGCATCTGCTGGTGCCGGATTATCCTTTGCCGTTTCAGGTTTGGCATCTGTTGCTTCGGCAGGTTTGTCGGAAGTTAAGGCTTCTTTTTCCTTGGCAGGTTCTGGCTTTGGAGCATCGAGCAGCGACAGGCTGCCCGAGATCTTTTTGGTGGACTCTGCGAGGGTCAAAAACAGTTCCTTGGGGCGAGCTTCCATGCCGACTGCTGGGCTCACGGTTACTTGCCATTTGCCATCGACGGCTGTTTCCACTTTGTAAGAACCAGCGGGACGTGTGCCTCGCACCCATACTTCTTCGATTTTCGATTTCTCTTCCCATATGTCGCCGTTGGTCACAATTAAGTTGGCCCATGCGCCTGGCTTGATGGAGCCGCATTCGTTCTCAATACCGAGAAGAGCAGCCGGGGCAGTTGTGATGGCTTGCATTGCAACGGTCTTGTCGAGTCCTCTCGCAATCGCCTTGCGAATTTGAGGAACAAGTTCACTTGGGTCACTGAGACCATTGGACGTAAGTACAATCTTGACCCCAGCTTTGGCCAATCGACCTGGATTTTCGGGAGCCAATTCCCAGTGCGTGAGTTCTTCTAGTTCGGTATCAAGAGCCGCATCGGCTGTGGCTACATTGGGTGTCTTAGGAAAGTTCATCGGAACGACGATGGTGCGGTTCAATTTCGCGATCTTGTCCAGCAGTTGGTACTCTTGACCGGAGCCTTTGAGGATCACGTTCAAGCCGAATTCTTTGCCGAAGGAATCAGCTCGCATCGCATACTGTTCGTTCAACGCATCGAACATGACTAGTTTGCCGTCGGCCATATGCTTGCTCAAGGCTTCGAGGGCCGCGTTGGCCTCAGGCTTTTCGATACCGATTTGGGAACGATAGGTTTGCCAGGCTTGGGTATGCCATTGGGCATCGAGGAAGGATTGGCGGGCTAGCGCGACTGCACCCATGGGGCTGCTAGGATAGGAGTCGCGTCCACGCCGCGCAACGGTCAATCGAACGTGCATGGCCACATCGCTTTTCAACAGAGTGTCGATGGCAGACTCATTGCTGGTCAATAGGACCGCGCTGGTTCCTTTGATAATGCCATCGCGAGGAGCAACGAGGGCGGCGGTGATACCGGCTTTGCGAAGCTTGGACATGGTCGCATCGTTGGCCGTGATGACCTGTGCCATCGAGCGTTCGGGAGTGATTTCGGAGTTCCAGTGCGGCGTACCTTTGGCGGCATCCGATGGAGGGACTTCCCATTCGATACCGGCGTCCACGAAACCGGCATAAATTGTCTTTCCGGCCATATCGATTATTTCAGCGTCAGGTGGCACAGATACGTTGGTACCTACCTCCACGATTTTGCCATCGCGTACCAGAATTGTGGCTTTTTCAAGCGACTTGCCCGGCTCGGGAACCACGGTCGCGTTCTGGAGCGCGACGACGTCACTTTTATGTTCCAGAACGCCAACTTCAGGTTTTGTCCCAGCTGTCTGCTGAGCCATGGAAATTCCAGAAAAAACCAAGATGCCGAGCGCAGAGGCCAAGCTTCGACCGAATGCCGTTTTGTTCATTTCGTAGTGTTCTTCAACGCGAAAATCGAGAAGTAATTTCAAGAGGAATGACAGAATTGTAATTTAGGAGCAACGATTATGCTCGCGAAAGGCAAAAAAGTTACCCTGACCAACACAATTGGACAGGCCATTCGAATTCGCTCGCCGTTGAGAAAGTAAGGCATTTTGCATTGCTCGGTTCGGTGTACAATTCAGTGGCATTGGCTTCCAGCCCACTGCTTTCATACTTTGCCCAGCTCCCTAAAAACCCATGGGAGGGCGAGGCTCCTGCCGAGCTTGTGACGCCATGGTTCGGCATGAGCCTCACCCTCCCGAGTAACAAATGGATTGGGCGAAATCGAAGAGAATATGTTGAAAGCATTGGGCTTCCAGCCTGTGGATGGGCATTTTCACAGGCTGGAAGCCTTTGCCACTGAAGCCTATGCCACTGAAGCCCCCGTTGGCAACCCTCCACAGAACTGGTTCACGCAATGGGTGAGTTCCTCGCAAACGACGCAGAAGCCACCATCGACGAGCTGCGCCGACAATACAACGAGCTTGCGGAACTGGCAGGTTCCTTGGCGCACGAAATCAAGAATCCGCTTTCCGTCATCCACATGAACTCCGATTTGCTCTGCGAAGAGCTGGAAGAGAGCCAATGGCCAGGCCAACGTCGAGCGATTGCCAAAGTGGACATGATCAGGCAGCAATGCATCCGATTGGATAATTTGCTGCGCGACTTTTTGCGATTCGCGAGAATGAGGGACTTGGAAATGACTCCTGGTTCGCTAAATGACCAAATCGAATCGGTACTGCGTTTGTATCAAGCCCAAGCTGATCGGTCCAAGATCCGACTCTTAAAATACCTCGACCCTAACCTTCCAAATATCAAGTTGCACAGCGACTCACTACAGGCTGCGCTGCTCAACTTGGTAAAAAATGCCCTTGAGGCAATGCCCGAGGGAGGCCAATTGGAAGTGCAAACTTACACGGTGCCTGGTGGCGTCGCCATGGACATGATCGATACTGGTTGCGGAATGGACGAAGTCACCGCGATGCGCATGTTCGAACCTTTTTATTCCACCAAGCATGGAGGTTCGGGGCTCGGGCTGCCAACAGCTCGAAAGATCATCGAAGCGCACGGAGGCCGTATCGCAGTGCAAAGCGAAGTCGGCCGAGGCACCAAATTTGTCCTGGAGTTTCCGACTCCAATTAGGATTGCTATCTAAAACTAGTGATCTTGCGTCATCCGCCCAGACTTTAGACACTCCCCAAACTGACATTGATGGGATGCGAGCAGGACGCTTGCAAGAACCGGTCACTTAAACAGAAGGATCTGTTGACATGTTTCAACGAATACGGCAGTTGGCGCTACTTTGCTTTTTCCTCCTTTCGCAGCTCGCTTCGGTTTCCATTGCCGGAGACTCTGCAGGGGACTGCGTCGCGATCGAATTCATGGCCGAGGGTAACTCGCAATGCGCCGAAATGCATCGCACTACCGACGAAGCCATCAAGGACGGTTGGGTGGTGCGAAGAATCGATGCGAAACGCGAGCCCCACATCGCTTTGCGCTGGCAGATCAGCAATGTTCCGACGACGGTTCTCGTTCGGAACGGCCGCGAAGTGGATCGTGTGCTTGGTCCTGTTTCCTATTTTGAGTTGCAAAAAAGACTAGCGGCAGCCTCCTCTGTCGATAGCATGCGAAGCAGCCAGGAACGTCGCCAAGATCGCATCGAAAACGAATCGCCCATGATCCGCGGCCAATCGCAACTCAACGCGGTTCCCTCCTCACCGCAACTCGCCTTTTCCAACGCTACGTCCAGCGCATCAAGAAATTCTTCCAACACACTTTCGTCGATTCAGCGGGATCCACCTTCGTTAAGAAGCCCCTCCGAAGCACCAAGAGTTCCCAGCGGTCCACCCAGCGATCCACAAGGTGCAACGGTCCGCATCCGGGTCGAAGAGCCACGACATGAGTCCGTGGGCACGGGAACCATTATCGACTCGATCAACGGCGAAGCGTTGGTGCTCACCTGCGGTCACTTGTTCCGCGAAAACCAAGGTCAATCGAAGATCACCGTTGAAACATTTCTAAACGGCCAGATTCAAACCTATCCAGCCACGTTGATTGATTTCCAAGCAAAGGAAATGGACATTGGACTCATCGCGTTTCGTCCCAACGCAAGCATCCCAGTTGCAAGGCTCATTCCAAAGAACCGTGCACTTACCGAAGGGCAACCGGTCTTTAGTTGGGGCTGTGACCGCGGAGCAGCACCATCGCGACGGGATTCGAAGATTACGAAACTGAATCGCTACTTGGGCGCCGCGAATGTCGAGGTGGGTGGCGAACCAGTCGAGGGACGCAGCGGAGGCGGATTGTTTGATGAGAACGGCGAGTTGATTGGAGTATGTTACGCAGCCGATCCTGAGCTGAAAGAAGGACTCTACAATGCTGCCGAAGTCGTCTATTTTGAACTCGCAAAATTGGGACTACAGCGTCTATTCAATGACCGAGTTGACGCACCGCCCATGCAGTCCATTGCCAAGGCAGGAAACGTTTCGGACTCAAGACAAGACACTTCGTTTGCGCCTGAACTCACCGTCATTCTGCGAGGACGCGATGGCAAGCAGGAACAGCTCAACATCCCCCAGCCAAGCCCGCAATTGCTTCAAGCATTGAGAGAAAGCACACGCCGGTAGACTAAGTGTGTCACTCTTGCCGAGAGTGACTTTGCGCTATCAACGTGGCTCTCCAGCTTAAGCATGTCGACGTGACCAAACCTTACTAATCTTCTGCGATTAAATCGCGAATGCGATGGGATTTTTCAGCCTGGGGTGCAGTTCGCACCGCGAACGAAACCCCAGGTATCACGCCCCGTTTGAACCGGAGCTCTGATGGGCTCTGATGGAGCGGCATGGGCTGTGAATCATTTTCCCTCCTAAAGGAATTGTTGACCATCAGGCCAAGGTTCAGTGCGAATGCCGTTGCTATGCGACTCTCAGACAGTCCGCACCACGCTGACCACGGATTTCATCCGTGGCTTTCAAATGCTACTGCTCCGCAGTTAAGGCTCCTGCCGAGCCATTGCATCGCAGCTCGGCACGAGCCTCGCTCTCCCATACTTTTTGCCCTCGTTCCAAGGCTCTACCTTGGAACGCACTGCCTTCGAGGCTCCGTCTCGCGTTAGCCATGCTTTTACAACTCAGGAGGCAGGCGTCTCCAGTGCATTGCGTCCCCAGGCGGAGCCAGCGGACGAGTGCCATTTGATAGCTTTCATACCGAATAAAAACAAACAAAATTGGAGGGTTATTAGGTCGCTTCAGGATTTAGCAAGTGGAGGGACATTGGCGAGCGAAGCAATTATTCGGCTTTGACTCGTACTTGGTCCAAAAAATTCGGTCCTCACTTCACTGGAGCTTTGCCTTGTTATTCCATCTTGTTCGCTGTCAATTGAACAACATCGTTCTGACGATGACGTTGTTCTTCTCGTTGTCTTGTCCACTTTTGTTACCGCTCTATGCCGATGACAAAACGCAACTCCTGTCCGAAACCGGCGTAGGAGCAGGCGTCTCAGAAACGCTCGCGTATTCGGGCGATATTGTTTACATCGCTCGTCACACCAATGGTGTCGACGTCATGGATGTCCTCGACCCATTCCACCCGGTCAAACTTACCACGATTGACCCAGACGGTCCCAATTTCGCGACAGTGGACGTGTGGGACGTCCAAGTATTGAACAACATCCTCTATGTGTTCAATCGCGGTTCGGCGGCGGATCCAAATCCAGGCAAAGGAAACTTCACAGGAGTCTACATGTACGACGTTTCCAATCCGATGTTCCCAGTCGAAGTCGGCTCAATCGTATATGGATTGGGGCCAAACTACCATTTGGCATCCATTACGAAATCGGGGGAAGCTGGGTTGATCAATGGAGTGCCACACATTTTCGTTTGCTCAAACATGTCGACGTGTGTCGAGATTTTTGATGTCTCAAATCCCGCGCAGCCTGTCTTCAAGTCGACCGTGGTGCGGCCGCAATGGAAGGCCGCACTGGAAACGGTTTATCAAAATGGATTGTTATACACCGCTTGGGGGACTGAGGGTTTTACGATTCACGATGTGTCGACCCCGGAGTTTCCTGTCCGACTAGGACGTCAAGTGTACGTTGGCCCGACCAGCGTTCAATCGGGAACCGGTGTGAGATCCCTTTGCCCAACACCCGACGGAACGCACGTAATCACTGGCGAATTTACAACATCAAGCGATGTTCGCCTTTGGAACGTTACAACCCCGTCCGCTATCACTCAAGTCGCGAATTGGCGGTTAGGAACGAAAGCCTATTTGTGGAGCGTCAAAGCGACCAATGATTACGCCTACGTCGCGCACCTGGAGGATGGAATACGCATTCTAGACATCCGTGGTCGCACAAGCCTTACGCCAGCTGGTTCCTTTGATCCTGACCCTGCACTTGCGATTCGAACTTGGGACGGAGTTGCCGACATTGCCTTGGATGGAATGACCATGTTCGCGAGCCATGAAACCCGAGGCCTCTTTGCTGTCGAGCACGATCCAAATCAAGATACGGTCAGTGTTGGCACCGCGACCTACAAAACGTCCACGAACCGTCTGACTGTGTATGCCACCAGTACGCAGCAGCCTACACCGACCTTAACCGTTATAGGGGTCGGCATCATGACATGGAAACCTAACCGCAATCGATACGAACTGACCGCTACCATCAATTCGGCTCCAGCCAGCGTTACAGTTAGATCAAGTGCAGGTGGCAGCGGCACCAGAACTGTGGTTACGACTCCCTAAAGCGAGTCGCAGTATTGGACCTGCCAGGCGAGAACCGTGACTAGCGTTCAATGTCATTACCCATGTCTTTTTGCCCTTGCTCCCCTCGCCCCTTTTTAGGGGAGTGGGGCTGGGGATAAGGGGTTTGACGCTGTGTTTTGATTGGTTGTGGTCTGAATGCTATGTCGTACCTGAAAAGTCTAAACAAATCACTGCTCACGAGATTTGTTAGTGATTGCGATTCAGAAAACGCCTAATGGAATATCACCATTTTCCTGTTGCATGAACGCCTTTCATGTGAAGCATTTTTTTGCTTCGACTACTACATCAATGCAGCTCCAGCCGGTGTGACCGTAACCTCATCGGCCGGCGGCAGTGGAACAAGAATGCTGGTTACAGTCCCATAAACCGGATGGCAAAGTAGCAGGCAAGCTCCGCGTGCCGTCCGCCAAATAGCAAAACTAAGTGGCACAAGAAGGCCGTCTCACTTTGTTCCGGAAAATGTATTTAGCCGTGTAACGGCGACAGTTAGTAGCTGCGGGGCTCGCCCCGCAGACACATTCTTCGTGCATTGCTCAGGCATCAGCACGCGAGCTTGATCGCTTAATGATGCGATCAAATCTTCTTCGCCACTCATCGCGATGCCCAAAATTGTCGCGGTCTCTTTGTCTATATCCGTAAAGAACCGCCTCAATCGAATCGTTTGATTTGAGGCATATGTCAGCAAAAAAGGAATTAAGCGTCTCGCCTCTCTTTTGGCTTCTTGATCGGGATACATCGCTACGGAATTGCTGCGCACGCCTTTCGTTTTTTCGGCTGATACGAACGCTCGAGAATTTGGCACTGCTTGGCGGACGGCACATGGAATGTGCCTGCTGCTTTTGTTACGCGTTTTCGGCTACGAAGGATACGACGTCATCGAGCCTGTTGGCGCCACAAGCCAACATCACGACCCGGTCGAAGCCAAGCGCGCATCCGCAAGAATTGGGCATCCCCGATCGCATCGCATCGAGGAGGCGATTCTGAATTGGCAACGGTTTCTTGCCATCGCGCAGCCGTTGCTCGTTCGCGAGGATCGAACGCGACTCCAACTGATCCGCGTCCATCAACTCATGGTATCCATTCGCAAGCTCAACACCGCGATAAAATGCTTCATAGCGTTCAGCTGTGCGCGGATCGGATTCGCATACACGAGCCAACGCCGCTTGAGAGGCAGGAAAGTGAGTCACCAAAACCGGAGTTTGCATTCCCAGCGTCTCTTGGACTCGATCTGAAAAGATCAAGTTGACCCAATCATCCCAATCTGAGGACCATCGTTTGCTTTCAACCAAGCCTTGCTCGACCGCCCATTTCCCAAGTTCGTTCGCGTCCAACTCAAAGAGTGGCAAGCCGGTCGCGTTTCGAAACGCGTCTTCAAATCGGATCCGGTCCGCACTTTGTGTCCCCAATAACTCCATCAACAATTGATCGAGCAGTTGCAATCCACCCTCGAGGTCTGCCCCCACGTCATACCACTCGGCCATGGTGAACTCCGGATTGTGTATCCGACCGCGTTCGTTGCCTCGAAATACGGGGCCAATTTGGTAGATGCTACCAATTCCCGAACTCAGCAGTCGCTTCATCGACTGCTCAGGTGAAGTCTGCAGGTACCAAGTGGCTGTGGCCTCACCGGGCAATTGCATCTCGACTTCGATCGGGTCCAAGTGACGATCAATGATCGAATCTCGTGAGAGCACTGGAGTCTGGACTTCGGTGAACTCGCGGCGGTCGAAAAACCGCCTGATATCTTGAAGAAGCTTCGCTCGCTTCTGGAGATTGGAGACAGAAGCGGCAGATTGCATGTTGGTCCGCGACCCTAAAGGGCAACGCTGTGAAGCATTTTGTAGCGAAACTCGTCAAGAGTTTCGGTCGTTTGGGCCTTGCAGCCGAAAGTCTTGACGACTTTCGCTACTTAAAGGGGCGAGGGGAGCAAAGCCAAAAGTTGTGAGCGCCGCTCACGCAACAATTAGGTGGGCTTTACGTTGCCTTCTTGAGCAATGTCTTCCGGAGTTTCGTCGTACTTGGCTTCTGGCAAGACTTGCGTAACGGGAGCGACCAAGAACTCGACTGCTGCCTCGTCTGGATCAGCCTTGAGAATCGAGTCACCCTTGATTTCCTTGACGTTACCGGCATCAACGATTTGCTTGATGACAATGCGTTCCAGAATCTGGTTTCGCAACGCATCCATTTGACCTGTTCGTTCCAGCTTGGCGCGAACTTGTCGAACGGACAAATCGCTTTGGTCGGCGATCAGTTGAATTTCTTCTTCGTATTCTTTTTCGCTTGGCTCGATCGAGCAGTCTTCAGCAATCTTTTCCAAAACGAAGTGCTCTCGCAATGCACCTTGAGTCGACTCTTCGGTGTTGCGTCGGATGTTGTTAATGACCGAGCGGATTTGATCGTCGGTGAATCCGTTTCGTCGCAGATCAAGAACGCGTCTTTGCAGTTCGCGTTCCGCTTGTTTGCGAACGAGAGCTGGTGGTAGGTCCCAATCGGCACCCGCGGTCAGCTTTTTGGTGATCTGTTCACGGAGCAATTGATTTTGATAGTATTCAGCTTGTCGTTCCAGCTCGGATCGAACGAACGCACGCAATTCATCAGCCGAATCGAATCCGACGGATTCAAGAATGGCAGTCGTCAAGCCTTCGACGCTAACGCGGCGGATTTCAACGATTTCGAATTCGACGTCAACGTCGACTCCCTTGTATGCTTCGTTCAATGAAGTATCGAGGACCTTCACGGTCGTCTTCAACTTGTCCCCTTCTTTGGCACCGACAACGAGCTCACCGAAGTTCTCGATAATGCAGTCGGCCAAGCTCAATCGCTTGCGGAGAGTGATCAATTCCTCTTCGAAGCCGCTGATTTGTCGACCCTTGGAGCTGAAGGTCGCATTGACGACCAAGCGGTCACCCAAAGCAGCTTCGCCATCGTAAGCTTCGCCTGGAGTTACGCGTTCCAAAGTTCGAGCCAATTGGTGGTCAACTTCAGCGTCGGTCAGTTCATACACGGTCTTATCCAGATCGAGTCCCTTCCAATTGGGAGTATCGAAAGCTGGTCGAACTTCAATTTTGAATTCGAACGTAAAATCGCCGGTGTCCGGTAGCTTGACCGCTCCGAAATCCATATCTGGCTCGGAGATGGCGGAGAATTCACCACCTTCGGTGATTTGCTGCAAGCTGTCCATTACCAAGCTGCTCTTCACTTGGTCAGCGACGGTTTTACGGAACCGATTTTCAAGCAGTTTGCGTGGAATCTTTCCAGCTCGGAAACCAGGGAGATCGGCCTTTGGCGCAATTTCATCGTACGCATTTCGGAAATAACGATCCATTTCCGCGCGAGGGACGGTAACCACTACGTGCCGTTGGCAAGTGCTAGGCTGAGTGATCTTTACTACCAATTCCAACTTGGAATCTGGCGCCTTGGTTTCCACTGTCGACATGTCGGTTACAACGTCTTTAGGAGGTTAAAAAAAGGGCATAATCAAACAGAAAAAGCGGGTGATGGGATTCGAACCCACGACAACAACGTTGGCAACGTTGTGCTCTACCCCTGAGCTACACCCGCAAAAGAACCTGTTTCATTATGCCCGTTGCGTTTTGGTTACCGCTCGAAGTTTCAGTCGCTTTAGGGCAAGTGACTGCTGGACCACTTTTCAGTGAATCAGGGTTCTTCGGCGGGAGGCAGATTATAAGACCTAAGGCCGACTCTGCAAGAGCGTTATCGCTGCATTTCCAAAAACCCTCCCCATCATTTTCCAAAAGTCCTCTGGACGAGCACGTCAAAAATACCCTATGGAATAGTCGAAAGTTCGTGATTTGACACACCAGTCCATGATTCGGGGCAGTAAACGGAGCACTCTCAAAAATGACTAGCCAATCGGTTCGAATTTGTGGTTTTCTGTTTTTTCTGGGGCTAATTGCCACCCCCACCTGCGTTTTCGCCGATGGCTGGACTTGGGGGCCGTTTTCAAAAGCCGCTCCAACGCGGGATAACAGCCCCCTCTACACCGCCAAGCCCTCGACCTCAAAATCCTGGCTTCCCTCCATGAAAATGCCAAAGATGCCTTGGTCCAAAAGCGGGCCACGCGTCAGCTCGTACTCGCGATCCAACACATCGACCTGGGGTAAAATGAGCGCCACCTCCAAAAGGTGGTGGAACAAAACAACTGAATTGCTCGACCCGTATCCAGACCCAAAGCCATCGACCTACGTCAGTAACTCGGATTCGAAAAAACCGAAGTCCAACTGGTTTACCGGTATGTTTCAGAAAAAAGAATCCAACGAACCTAGAACCGCGAACGAATTCTTGCGACAAGAACCGCTACGATAGTCACGGAACCATTAGTATTTAGCCACTTGTTTAACAGTCAGCCGTAGGCGTACTGAACACAACCGTAGCTGGATTCGTAAGAATTCAGCCCCATCTGAATTCTTACGAATCCAGCTACCAGTGTCGCTTCTCTGACCTTACGTTAAAATCCGTGCACGTTTCTTACGAACTTGACCTGCACGGAACAAACTCATGGCGATCTATTTTTCTCGAGGCGGCAAAGACTTAGTCCTCGGAATGAACGACTATCTAGAGGCAATTGCTGCAACGCTTGCCCAACGCCCAGTGGTCAAGAAAGTCCTCGCGGTCCCACCTGACCACACTCGTTTGGACTCTCAAGCCGGTCCGATCATGCACGCAGTCCTGCAACTGCTCGGTGACAAACTGACCGATGTCATGCCCGCTCTCGGAACGCACACCGCCATGAACGAGGCCGAACTCACCAAAATGTACGGTGACTTCCCTCGCGACTTGATCCGTATCCATCGCTTTCGAACCGAAGTCGACACGCTTGGTTATGTGGATTCCGAATTCGTCCATGAAGTGACCGAGGGGCTCTACGACAAGCCTTGGCCGGCTCAAGTCAATCAAATGATCTCGCGGGGAGATCACGATCTGATTCTGTCCATCGGACAAGTCGTTCCGCACGAAGTCATCGGAATGGCTAACTACACGAAGAACATCTTTGTTGGCACTGGCGGCAGCGCCGGAATCGACGACAGTCATTACTTGAGCGCTCTCTACGGTATGGAGCGTGTCATGGGCCGATGCGAGACTCCACTTCGGAAGCTCCTCAACCGTGGAGCGGATCTGTTTTTGACCAACCGCCCCATCGTCTATGTTTTGACCGTGGTTGAGTCGACTCCAGATCATGGGCCCGTGGTTCGCGGTCTCTACGTAGGAGATGACCACTCGGTCTTTTATCGAGCAGGCGAATTGTCAGCGCAAGTCAACTGCTTTCGCATTCCGGAAGCGCCAAAAAAGATCGTCGTCTGGATGGACCCCAACAAGTACAAGAAGACTTGGGTGGCCAACAAAGCGATCTATCGAACACGCATGGCGATCGCGGACAACGGCACACTCGTCATCATCGCGCCAGGTGTCGATCGCTTTGGTGAACACGACGATGTCGACAATCTGATTCGACGTTATGGTTATCGCTCAACTCCAGAAGTGATTGAGTTGGTTGCCAAGAACGCTGACCTGAGAAGCAATTTGTCCGCAGCCGCACACTTGATGCACGCATCCACCGAAAACCGATTTCAAGTGGAATACTGCCCTGGAAAACTCTCCAAAGAGGAAATCGAGTCGGTGGGCTATGGCTATGGATCGCACGAAGCAGCCCGCGTGGAATACTCCATCGATGAGATCAGCGATGGGTGGAACACCAGCCGAAGTGGCGAAGCGTTTTACTTTATCCGCAACCCAGGTTTGGGCCTTTGGATGCATGAGAATCACCCTCATGCATTTCAAGGTTAGCCATGCGACTTTTCCTGGCACCGCATCGTTGCCCAGGCTGCGAAATTCGCAAGCCACTTTGCTTCTGCTCGTTGATTCCAAAAATTGCACTCCAAACGCGCGTGATGATCCTCATGCACACCTGCGAAGAAGTGCTCACGACCAATACGGCAAGACTCGCCGCAAAAGCGTTGACCAATAGCGAAGTCCGTATACACGGTCGCCGCGACGAACGGATGATTACCAGCGATTTCATTCAACCCGGGCGAACATCGTTGCTCCTCTACCCTAGTCCCATCTCGGTCGAGCTCACTCCGGAGTTCGTGTCAAAAATCGAGTCGCCGGTCCACTTGATTGTGCCGGATGCAAACTGGCGCCAGACAACAAAATTTGTTCGTCACGATCCTTCGATCAAAGGGATACAACACGTAAGGCTTCCTCCAGGGCCACCCTCCGAGTATCACTTGCGGGTCCAACGCGACGTGCGGCACGTTTGCACGCTGGAAGCCATCGCAAGAGCTATCGGCATCCTCGAATCCGCGGCGGCACAATCCAGTTTGGAAACCATCATGCGAATTTTGGTCGAACGAACTCTTTGGTCTCGAGGTCGGCTTGCGGCTAGTGATTGCATAACGGCCGGCATTCCGGCCGAAGCTCAATCCGGTTGACAATGTGTTTCTGTGAAGCACTTGGTAGCGAAACTCGTCAAGAGTTTCGGTCGTTTCGGCGACGAAGCCGAAAGTCTCGACGACTTTCGCTACAGAACCTAAACGAGCAACTCGCTAACCACCCGTGCCGGCTCAACGCCAGTCAATTTGGAATCGAGCCCTTGGAACTTGTAGCTAAACCGTGTGTGGTCGATGCCCAACTGATGCAACATCGTCGCATGCAAATCATGTACTGAGACCCGATTCTCAACCGCATGGTAGCCCAATTCGTCGGTTGCACCGTAACTCATCCCCGGCTTAAAACCGCCACCTGCGAGCCACATCGTGAAGCCGGCCAAGTGGTGGTCGCGGCCATTGCCTTGTGCCATAGGCGTACGTCCAAACTCAGAACCGAACACGACGATCGTATCCTTGAGCATGTCCCGCTGCTTGAGGTCCATCAACAGCGCAGCAGCTCCGCGATCCACTTCCGCGGCCGTTCCAGCAATGTGCTCTTTCACACTGCCGTGGTGGTCCCAATCGCGGTGATACAACTGGATAAATCCGACACCTCGCTCCGCCAATCGCCTTGCCAGTAAGCAGTTCGATGCAAAGCTGCCATCGCCACCTTTCGTGCCGTACATCTCCAAAACGTGAGCCGGCTCGTTGCTGATGTCCATCAAATCTGGAACGCTCGTTTGCATTTGGAAGGCCATCTCATACTGGCTGATCCGAGTTTCAATTTCCGGATCACGCATGCGCTCTGCCTCGATCCGATTCAATGCCGAGACGGCGTCGACCAAATCTCGCTGCTGCGATGGCGAGACACCACTCGGACGGTCCACGTACAACACCGGACTTCCCGTGCTACGGAACTCGACCCCTTGGAATCGGCTCGGCAAGAAACCTGAATGCCATTGTCGGGCAGCAATCGGTTGGCTCTGACCAAACTTGCCCGTGGAAACCATCACGACGAATCCGGGCAGGTTTTGTGACTGAGCCCCTAGTCCGTACAGCAACCAGGAGCCCATCGCTGGTCGCCCCGAATTCATGGAACCAGTGTTCATGAACGTGTGCGCTGGGTCGTGATTGATGGCTTCGGTATGCATCGAACGGATGATGCACAAATCGTCTGCGCACTTGCCCGCGAGCTCAGGCCATATGGTCGCAATCTCATGGCCAGATTCGCCCCATTTCTTGAAAGGGTGCTGTGGTGCGAAGCAATTGAGCTTGGCTCCCTGCAACTGAGCGATTTGTTGCCCTTTGGTAAAGGACTCCGGCATCGGCTGGCCATTCAGATCGACCAGCTTCGGCTTGTTGTCAAACGTATCCAAGTGGCTCATGCCACCCGCCATGTAGAGCCATATCACTCGCTTCGCTTTCGGAACGTAGTGCAACGTCTTGATCGCACCTTTCATTCCCTGCGAGTTCAATCCTTGAGAATCGTCGGCTCGCAACCCTTGGATGCCGGACTGACCAAGCAAGTTGGCGAGCGCCATGGAGCCAACACTCACGCCAGAACTACGCAGAAAGGAACGCCGAGCAATAGTGGATGGTAATAGCATAATCGGCCTCAGTTCCGTGTAATGGTCTCGTGAAGATTCAATATGGCCCGAGCCACGCTCGTCCAGGCGGCCAGTTCGGTTCGGTTCAAATCCGCAGGTATCGGATAGTCGCCCACCGACAGCAGCTTGTTCGCGGCTTCTGCATCCGCTGCGTATTCGGTGCGATGCTTATTGAGCAACGACATCAGCAACTGCGATTCAATGCTTGTGATTTTTCGACAAAGGGAATCTCGAATGGCCCACTCGATGCGATCCTCATCGGTTGATTTGCCACAACTCAATACGCGTTGAGCAAACGCGCGAGCTGATTCAACATAAATAGGATCGTTGAGCAGTACCAGTGCTTGTAGAGGTGTGTTGGATCGAGTTCGCTCGGCCGTGCATTCCTCCCGTCCAGGCGCATCAAACGCCAACAGCGACGGATGGAGATACTGGCGTTGCCAATGCGTGTACAAACCGCGACGATAAAGCTGCTCGCCGACCCCTTTTTGCCATTCGCGTTTCGGGAAGTTCAAATAGTCCCAGTAGCCTTTTGGCTGAAACGGTCGGCCGTTGTTGTTGCCGACTGTCTGAACCAACAAACCACTAATCGCCATCGCATTGTCCCGTACGAACTCGGCATCCAGACGCCATCTTCCTTGATGCGATAGCCATTTGTTGTATGGATCTTTTTCGGTCACGCCCTCGTTTGGTAGCGAGGACAATTGGTACGTTTCCGACATGACCATCAACTTCACAATGTGTTTGATGTCCCAACCGGAATTCATCAGCTCCAAAGCGAGCGTGTCCAAAAGTTCAGGATGCGTCGGCCAATCCCCTTGGGCGCCAAGGTCATCTAACTTGCGAGACAGCCCATAACCATAGAAAAGTTTCCAAAGTCGGTTCACGACGACGCGCGAGGTCAACGGGTTGTCGGAGGAAACAATCCATTTGGCTAGATCCATTCGCGTGAGTCGTCCCGAAACGTCTGGCCGTTTTCCGAGTACGGCAGGAATACCGGGCTCGACCACTTCACCGGATTCGTCCATCCAATTGCCTCGAGAGAGGATGCGTATCAGTCTCGGTTCCACACGCTTGGTCACAAGTGTCCGTGGAACTTTCTTATCGATCGCTTCGAGCTCCTTGTTCCATCGATCGAGCTGATCGCGATCGGACTGCAGCTCGGGTGCAATGGTCCGGTAGTGTTTCGCGATTTGCTCGCGTTGAGCCTCGGTTCGATCGGCTTGCGCGATCTTGAACAAGCTCTCGATTTCGACGGGTAGTCCTACTGTCACACTAACTGGACGGGGAGTATTGGTTGTCGAAATCCGAAACCGGCCGAGGGTATGCTTTGGGTTATCTAAGTTTTGCTTGAGCACCAACTTGAGCTGCCTCTGCTTGCTCGGCGGTGAGTTGGGAGCTAACTCGAACGCAGCATAGTTGGCTCGTCCAGCTTGCTCCATCACAGCCCAACCCCATGTGGGACCTTTCGCGTCGCGATCAATAGCGGCAGCGACTGCCCACTTACCGTAGGGGTTGCCGCCCGCTGCTCCGATTTGTTCGTAGGTAGCAGTCGCGTTTTGAAGAGGGATCGATTCCGCTGCAGGTTCGGTTGCGGGCTGTTCCGGTGTGGCGGCTTTGTCTTTGTCGATGGGTGTTTGCCAATACGCCTCGAACTCGCTTAGAACGAAGTTACCGTTGCCGGCTCGGCCCGGACCTTTGTTCGGGAGAGAATCATGCGGCAACACTTCGATTCGAACTGCAGTGAATTCCGGGAGGTCGCTAAACAACAATTCGTAGGTGTCGGTGTCTGGATTTTTACCGCTTACAAAAATGGATAGGTCGTCCTGTACAGCCAACTTGGCCCCGTTGATCGACCTGGCTTCTTGCGGCTTAAGTGTTGTCCAAGCAACATACTGCGACTCCCATTTTGATTGCGATTCAGCGAGCGCACTGGACGGCGTTTCCAGAAACTTGCGAAGATCCGAAATCTTGGTGGACAGCTCATCCATACTTCGTTTTTGGCTTGGGCTTGGGACGGGCATTTCGGGCCCCCAGGGGTCGGTCTTGCTTCCCGCGTCATAGAGCCCCTTTTCTTGAATGTCCGCAAAGAAGGCTTCGAGTTGGTAGAACTCTTTGGTTGCAAACGGGTCAAATTTATGATCGTGGCATTCGCAACATCCAAAGGTCACACCGAGCCAAGCGCCACTCACATTGCGAACGCGTTCCGATATGTATTTGGACAGATACTCCTTCGGTTGAGCCCCACCCTCAGCGCTCATCATGCCCAATCGATTGTACCCGGAGGCAATGAGTTGCTCTGTTGTGGGGGCAGGGAACAAATCGCCAGCAAGATGCTCGATCGTCATGCGATCGAACGGTTTATTGTTATTGAACGCATTGATGACGTAGTCGCGAAACGGAGTAACCGGAACCGGTTGATCGCCGTGATAACCTACGCTGTCCGCATAGCGTACTAAGTCCAACCACCATACCGCCATGCGTTCACCAAACTGCGGCGACTCAATCAATTCATCGACCAGCTTTTCGTAAGCCTGATCGGTGGGCTCGGCTGCAAATCGTTCCACCCATTCCGGTTTCGGAGGTAGCCCCGTCAAGTCAAAGCAAAGTCTGCGGACCAAGGTGCGGGCATCTGCTTTTGGCGAGGCAACAAGTTCTGCTTTGCGAAGCGCAGACTGGACATGTCCGTCGATCGCATTTTTTGCGGGCCGATCATCGCCGGCATTGGGTATGGGAGTGTTTCGAATGGGTTGGAAGGCCCAATGGCCTTCCCATTTTGCTCCCTGTTCGATCCAGCGACGTAACAACGCTCGTTCGTAATCCGAAACGTCTTTGCCAAAGGCGGGTGGGGGCATCCGAGTGTCATTGTCCGTCGACTCAATACGCCGGATCATTTCGCTGGCGTTTGGATCGCCTGCAACGAGCGGCCCAGGTTTGTCCGTATTGCCATGGAGCCCATCCATGGTGTCTAGCCGAATTTCGGCTTCGCGTTTGTTTTTGTCGGGACCATGGCAGGAGAAGCATCGGTCCGAGAGAATGGGGCGAATATCCCGATTGAATTCAACTCGGTCGGGCAGCGAGATGGGATCGGCCGCCGCAGCCAGCAGAATGGAAAAAAGAAAGATCGAGTTCATGATTGGGCTGTCGCAGAAAGCAGCATGGAGGGGACGGTTGCAGTCGCAACCAAAATAATCTGATTCGGATTATCCTTTAGATGCTGCCCCGAAGCAAGTCGTTGCAAGGAAGTTGGTTAAGTACCCATGGCGGCGTTTTTTAGAGCGTCATTGCAGAAAGCAGCGGCAACTCGCAACGGTTTGGAGGACCACGGCGCGTTGAGTAAAGGGCCTGCCGTTGAGTGACCGACATGCGTTGAGTGACCGACATGTGTTGAGCGACCGACGCATGGTGTGCAGCAAAAAAGCCCGGAGGGCGACACATTGAAAGCGATATTCGGGGTTTCTTCAACGGAATAACCAGTAAGCATCTTTTGATAATCACCTAGAAAGTTCGCTCTAAATGGTTTCCAATCTACCCGTCTATGTGTCGCCCTCTGGGCTTGAAAACAACAAGATCAGAATCCGGCGGCTCACGCCGCCGGCAGAGATGTTCCGCCCTCCGGGCTCGCCAATATCACCTCCTAACTCACGCCGGGTTGATCCAACAGCCTTGTGGCAAGACGAAATTCATTCCAATTCGAGTTCGTATTGAAATCCCCGATTCTCGACAATTGCACCGCTCAGACGCGAGGATTTTCCGTCTGCCGATAGAAGGTAAACAAACGGCTTGTTTACTACACAGTCCAATGGCGCTGGCAAGTCCAAGTCTTGAAGCGTTTTTGGGAGTGCTCCACCATTCTTGCCGCTCCAATCACGGATGGACTCGATGGTTTGAATCAAGCGTAGATGCTGCTGAAGCGACGCTGCCGCAACCACAAGTTTAAGAGGTGGCTCAAATGCAATCCTGACAGGTAGCTCATCAGCAAGCTCCCTCTCTCGACGATCCTTGAGTTCGATCAACTTTGGGATCGCTTGGTGAAAGTCCAAAAGCCCCCAGCTCATGCATTCATCCGTCAGCATCTGGGTGCGCATGTGCCAATATCGAACCCATACCTCCGAGTCGCTCATGGATTGAACCGGACGGTCTTCGTTTTTCCAAATCGCAGGAAGTCGTTCTCGAGCCAGACTTGTCCAGCCCTGAAATACATTGGCCTCGGAGAGATTTCCCAAATCGGAATACGTCATGATCTTTTTCACCAAGGATTGCCATTGCGATTCGGTTGAAATGGAATCCAAATCTGCGAGTTCCAGGACCGACTTCGGCCAGATGAAAGCCTCTAGTTGCAAGGCCGGTTTTGTATCCATGAATGGCGAGGGCAACCCAGCAATATTCCAATAGTGATTCTCCGACGCTGGATGCTGGATTAGCTCTTCGATCACTCCCATGATATTCGTTGCGTTTGCGCCTTGCACGAGTTTGCAAACTTGAAAGGGCGTTTCGCCAACATGCTTCGAAAGCCCTAAGCCGATCGAAAGTTTATCCATTGCATCGTCAACTTTGCCTTCCCGAAGATCGACTCGTGCCCTTACAGCGATGGCTTTTGCATAGATGCGTGTTTCTTGCACATCGGGAAGCATAACGCTCATGAGCGGCTGCGTCCCTTCTCCGATTGGATATTCCCATCCAGCCCGTTCTCGGAATGCCGCGCGTCTCAGCTCACCAAAACTGATTGGTGTAAGCTTGATAATCTCTTCGGCGTCGAGCGACTTGAGCGGCATGCTCAAATAGTCCTTGGCATAAAACTTACGAAGCGCTTCCTGCCTTTGCGTCGCCTCGAAGTTTTGTCGCAAAATGATTGGTGCTGCGTTTCCGCGTTGAAGTCTTTCTTGTGTTGGAAACAGCTTGCTTGCGGTGCTTGCAACCGCGATTTTTGGGCGGAGAACGATGGTCCTGACCGCCACATTGGTACCCGGTGGGTCCATCGTGGACGTACCACCGGTAAAGTCACTGACTTCTTGAACCGCAACGCTTTGATTTGCTATCGAAACTGCGATTGCAAAGAAAGCAACGATAGAAAGGTACTTGGAATGAAACATGGATTCTCTCGATGGATTGAAGAAAAGATTGCGTTTTTGTATTAATTAGCCGTTGGGCGCTAGCCCGGTTTTCGACAAATGTCGAGCAAATCAGGGCCATTGCCCAATGGCACCCATTTTCGATTGTGTTTTTGTAGCGGCAGGGCGCGAGCCCACCGGTGTTGGGGCATTGAGTGGCTTCTCACCGGACGGCTTGCGCCGTTCCGCTAACAAAGCGAGTGCCATTTGGCTAGCGCCCAACGGCTATTGGTTTGTTTCACTCGAAAACATCATGCCGATATGCTTACGATCTATAGAGAAGAAGCTTTGGAACGAACGGCAATTGGCTTCGATTCGGCTGCGTCCTGGGAAGGATTCCATTCGGTTGGCATGTCAAGCGAAGCAAGGCTCTGCTTTTCAATGTCCTCCCAGCGAGGCCACGACGCGGCAGTCAAGACTCCACGCGGTCTTAGCGAAATCTCCAATTGCGATTCTGATTCGAACTGTTGGTTGCCGCGATCGATCGGCTCAACCGCCTGCTTGCGAGGCGGAGACGATGGTGCTAAACCAGCGAGTTGTTTTCCCCCGGAGGGAGGCCCGATGTTAAATGTCATGACGGCAAAGCATACGGCAGCAGATAACATCGAGCTGAACACAGAGTACGAAACCGTTTGTTTCAATAGTCTCTTTCTTTCGCTCGCTTGTGCTGTTTGAAAAAAAAGCCTGTCGCGCTCCTGGCTAGATAGCTGCGGTCTGCATGCGGCGAGCCTATTTTCGATATCACTTGCTTCCATTATATGCTCCTGTCTGAGGTGCTTTGTCGGATAGTTGATTGCGCAGTTGGTTCAGTGCTTGTTCGTAACGTCGATGCGTCGTAGAAATCGAATGGCCAGTTATGTTTGAAATCTCAGCTAGGGTCAGTTCTCCCCAAGCCCTGGCGATCACAATCTCGCGAAGTTCTTCGGATAGGGAGTCGACTGCCTTGCGAAGCTCCGCATCCTCAAGCGATTGCGATGCCGAAACAAGATGATTCTCTGTCCGGGCAACGACATTTTCGCGTTGTTGTCGACGCTTGGTGCGACGAGCCTCTTCTCGAACCAAATTCATAGCCACGGAGAACAGCCAAGGTGCAATCCGTTCGGGGGGCCTAGATTGTTGAGCCAGTCGGCAGAATGCTTCTTGTACGATATCGTCTGGATTTGCGCACCGACGTCGCAGCCAGGCCGTTAGCGGCCCCGCCCATCGATCGATAGAAATCGCAAGTTCGTCCGCCAGTATCGCCACAGTAACCTAGTCCACCTGCATCGTGTTTTGTTCGAGTTGACGCTCGTGTAGAGAATAATGCCGGCAGGCCGTTGGTTTTTCACGAATTTGGCGAATTTTCTTTCGGGGAGAGACAATCGATTTGTTTGCCCAAAAGTTCTAGCCTTTGTCTCAGGCTTTTACCGCAGGCTGCTGTTGCGTTGCGCAATGGAATGCTCCTAGCCCCCAGATAAAATCGGAGGCATCGATACAAATCACGCGGCGCTCTGGCATCAGGTCTTGCAGTATGCCAGCTGCTAAGTCATCTGTTTCCCGAAACCCAAACGTCGGCATGATCACGATCTCATTCGCAATGTAGAAATTGCAGTAACTCTCAGGCACCCGTTTGCCCTGAATCAATCTCGGTGGTGGCGTTGTTAACGGCACTATGTCCAGGGGGCGTCCTGCTGCATCCGTCATCTCAATCAGATGCTGGCGTTGCAAGCTCAGTTTATCCGCGTTGCTGTCATTGCTCGAATACGAAACCGCAGCCACCACGAGCCCTGGTCGAATGAATCTTGCGAGTTGATCGATGTGGCTATCGGTGTCGTCCCCAGCCAAAGCTCCGCCATCGACCCAAAGGACTTTGCGAACCCCTAACATTCGCATCAACTCTGCTTCAATCAATTCCCGCGTCCAATGGAAATTGCGAGTCGAAGCCAATAAGCAACTGCTGGTCGACATCAATGTCCCCTGACCATCCGTCTCCAATCCGCCACCCTCTGCGACCAAACTGGAGGCAAACGAGTCCATTGCGGGCTCGCCATCTGAGAGCAATTTGCCTTGCGAGTTGATAGCGTTGCATATCTTTGCCGATGCGGCAGCATCTCGTTCGTGCGGATACTTGCCTCCCCAAGCATTAAAACGCCAGCGTGTCGCCCCGAGCTTCTTGCCGTCGTTGCTCAACAAGAACGTTGGGCCAAAGTCTCTAATCCAGACATCGTTCGTTTCAATGTCGTGAATCGTGACATTCTTGGCGCCGCTCAAAAACGCTTTCGCTTGTGCCGTAGCTTCAGGAGTCCCTCCGAGAACATGGACATGCTCAACCTCGGCCAAGGTCCGAACCATCTGTTCCGAGACATGGGGGATATTTGTGAATTTCCCTGGCCAAGTGTTGGCATTGTGCGGCCATGAGATCCAGGTGGCTTCGTGGCGTTCCCATTCCGCAACCCATCGGTATCCAGCATCCACTGCGGATCCAGTCGTCACTCCATCTTTTTCTGGCATAAGTCCAAGGTTCGTTTCTTAAAAGTTTACTTTGTGCTTCAGGTCAAAACTCGGGAGGGCGAGGCTCATAAATCGGGAGGGCGAGGCTCCCGCCGAGCCAATATGTCCCCAGCTCGGCAGGAGCCTCGCTCTCCCTGTGTTCCGTAATCGATTAGGAACCGCATTGTTCCGCTACGATAATCGTTGGTTCAAGTAAAGCTCATCAATCGCGTGCGTCGTGTCGGCTTCGTTTGCCGTTTTGTCGGCACGAATCATAGCGATTTTCGGATCGCGAAGGCTTAGTTTTCCCGTGACATTTTCGCGAATGATGCCTTCGAATTTGACCGTCACTACGATTTGAGGCGAAAACTCCCAACCCGGACGCGTTCCACTGGCGCTCTGTCGTTCAAATTTGCGACCGGTCAACAACCCGCGTTGCATGACATCGTTTTGGATCTGCCGATCTCGCACCACATCTAAACCTGCGACGTCACCGACGATCTCAAACGGAGCTCCGCCAGGCGTCACGCTCCTAGCAGAGATAACATACGAGCCGAACATGCCTGCCGATTCTTTGGTTGTGACGGCCATAGTGCCACCGGTGATCACGAGGTCCAACGTGATTTCCGGCTTGCGTTTGATCCAGCTTGGATCTCGGGTCGCAACGTGATACGTCCCCAACAAATCCTTCGCGATGATTCCTTCGTAACCTTGAGCGCGAAAATGATGGAAGAATCGATTGACGTCGTCTTTGTTGTTGGCCAATTGCCCTTCGGCAAACAAGATCGGCAACGGCGTTGGTTGTTGAAGCATCGGGCTGATGAGGGTGGAAAGAGCGGCGCGGCGCTGATGCAGCGGTTGACCTGTCAAATCAACGTTGTTCATATAAAGCAAATCGAAAGCCGCGAACTTGAGAGTAACCGGTCTCACAGGTTCCCCTTGAAGCATCGCGAACACTTCGTAAACCGAAGCCGGCCTGGGGCCCTCCAAATCGAGAATCGTTCCAAACAACTCGCCGTCGACAATGGCGTTGGCTGCAGGCAACATCGCAATCGTGCGATCCAAACCAGGGATCAGCTCAAGCCAATCTTTGCGATTGCGCGTATAGGCTCCACACAGGGTCGAGTCCGTTACGTCCGAAGCTTTATGCAGAAGCAATCGAATGCCGTCGTACTTTCGTTCGACCCAAACCGGGAACTTGGCGATCTGCTCGCCACCCACCGAAGCCAACGCGGGCCGAACCGGTGAAAGCGGTTTGAGCTGAATCGCTCGCAAGCCTTGTGGGCCGTGCTCCGTTAGTACCTTGGCGACGTTGATTGGGTCGGTCAACGCAATGGCATGTTCGACCGATTCCGTCGATACATTAAATTGTTTAGCGATGGCGGCTGCCAACATCGGACCTTGATACTCGAATCCAAAGCCCGCGGCTCGGAGAACCATTTTGACTAAGTAGTACGCTTCCATCCGCCCGCATCTCTCGAGCAGTGATCGAAGCAAATCAAACCGATTCGTGGCCGTCAGATCGGGCATCGCATTCAATGCTGCGAGCACTTCCGCGGCGGTAAGTGGCTCCGTCTGCTTGATGACCTTCGCGTGTTGAGCAAAAACAATTGCGATGTCACCCACACGTGTTAGCTCATCGAGAACATCGCCGCGAGCTTGCAGTGAAACCGACTGTAGCAATCGCAGCAGCGAGTCGCGGCGAAACATGCTCCGCCGCCCTTCAAACGGATCGCCCAAAAGGCAAGCTATTTTTTGGCAGAAGCTCAATCCAACATCGGTGTTCAAAAATGTTTCGATGAGTTGAGTCGAAGCTTGCGTGGATGCAATGGATTTCGATTGGCAAGCAAAGCCGAAAATCTCAGTGGCTCTTTGGTCGGCCAGCCCACTCAAGGGCAGAAACAAGCCCTTGCACAGAGAGAAAAATGAAATGGAAGAAAAACGCTCAACGGGAATCGTCGCCGCGGGATCTGCTTTCGCCAAAGCGGAAATGGCCACCTGAAGATGGTAAGGCATTTCGGGCAAAGACAAATCCTCGCTCTGCATCCCAATCGACTTCAGGCTCGATGCGAGATCGTTGGCACCAGCGTACCAATCTTGGACTTCGTGTTGAGTGATGATTTTCATGGTTGAGTAAGTGTATCCGCTCAAACAGTCCCGTGCCACCATTCAAAGTAGCAGGCACATTCCATGTGCCGTCCGCCCGAATCCCCATTGATTCTTGCAGAGTCGCCAGCAAGGCGGAGCGTGCCCGGCACTATGCTATACTGAGAGTCCAAAGGCAACGCTGTGAAGCATTTTGTAGCGAAAAGCATTTTGTAGCGAAACTCGTCAAGAGTTTTTAGATAAATACCTTGCAAACGTTGAGCGGAGTGGTTCATGAAAGTCGGAATTCCAAAAGAGACGTTTCCTGGCGAGAAACGGGTCGCGATTTCGCCCGCCAGTCTGCCATCACTCATCAAATCCGGTATCGAAGTTCTCGTCGAGTCGGGAGCGGGCGATTCAGCGGGCTACCCTGATTCAGCTTATGCAAGCAAAGGAGCAATCATAGTGTTGAGCCGGCCTGCGGTCTTTGCTGCCGATGTGATCGTACAAGTTCGCGCGGCGGGTGAGAATCTTGTGAATGGCGCAAATGATTTGCAATGGATGCGGCCGGGGCAATGGATCGTGGCTAGCTGCGACGCTCTCAGCAATCGCGACGCCGTCGAGGCCATCGCAAAAACTGGAGCTTCACTATTTGCCCTTGAGCTGATCCCCAGAACCACGCGCGCTCAAAGCATGGACATTCTCTCCTCGCAAGCGACTATCGCGGGCTATCGAGCTGTCCTAACGGCCGCAATGGAACTTCACAAATTGTTCCCAATGATGATGACGGCAGCGGGAACTCTCTCTGCCGCTAAAATCTTCGTGCTCGGTGCTGGAGTCGCAGGACTTCAAGCCATCGCAACTTCGAAGCGAATGGGTGGCATCGTGTACGGCTACGATTTGCGAACGGCATGTCGCGAGCAAGTCGAAAGCGTGGGGGGGAAATTCGTAGAGCTACAGATTGCCAATTCGAATTCGGAAGACAAGGGTGGCTATGCCAAGGCTATGGACGAAGATTTCTACCGGCAACAGCGAGAGCAACTAGCGCAAACGGTCTCGCAATGCGATGTTGTCATAACGACGGCTGCTATCCCAGGTCGCAAGTCGCCATTGCTTGTAACTGCAGAAGCCGTACGTTCGATGCAACCGGGTTCGGTGGTAATCGATTTAGCTGCACAGCGCGGAGGAAATTGCGCACTCACGCTAGCCGACCAACGCGTGATGGATTCCGGCGTAACGATTCTTGGGCCGACCAACCTCGCTTCCGATGCGGCTTACCATGCGAGCCTGATGTTTGGAAAT
Organism: Pirellula sp.; assembly: GCA_031424235.1. Lineage (GTDB taxonomy): Bacteria > Planctomycetota > Planctomycetia > Pirellulales > Pirellulaceae > JBKCUI01. Next base: position 12,357 of record JANPHB010000060.1, on the reverse strand, counting down.
AACGTGACAAAATTCTTGTAAAACATGGTCAAGGCTGGCCAAGCCACTATTAATATGGAGGACGAAATTGTTCGCGAAACCATGGTGACTCGGGATGGCCAAGTCGTTCATCCGAAATTGCTGAATGTCCATCAAGCTGCTTGATCACAAACTCCTTTGAAAAACCGCCGATGAAATTTCAGATTCTCCCAATCGTGGCTCTTGGGTTCCTCTCGAGCTTGCCATCCGCTCACGCTCAAGAAAAGAAGCCGCCTGCGAGTGGCTCGCAACCTAAGAGCAATCCGCAGGAGGCCGCGCCGAAACCGGTCGATGCCGCAGGGACGGAAAGCAAACCCGTTGTTTTGGCGACTTCATCCAACGATGCCAACATCGCGTTCTTGATTGCACAATACTCCGCAGACCAGAGAACACTCGGGGCGCGGTTTCGCATTCCGCTCGATCATATTGGCGCCGAATTCCGAAGCAATATGCTCAAGAGCTGGAACGCCAAACTCGATGCGATCGAATTCGCCAAATTGGATCGCGACAATCAAATCGATTGGCTGCTGCTAAACAGCAAGATCCAGCACGATCAGGAAACGCTCGACCGCAGGACCGAACGCAACACAGCTGCTAGGGTGCTGATTCCTTACTCGGACAAACTATTGCAGTTTTGCGCTTCGAAGGAACACGGCACACCGTTGACCGCAGAGGAAGCAGCCAGCTTGCTAGATGCAGTAACTACCCAAGCCATCGAAGCCACTAAGTCACTGCAAAAGCCTGCCAAAGAGCCTGAGAAAAAAGACGCGACGCAAGCACCGCAATTGATGGTATCACCCACAGTCGCTATCGACGCATCGACTTTGCTGGACCAGTTCTCGCGCCAAATGCAGGACACGCATCGTTACTACGAAGGCTACGACCCGAAGTACACATGGTGGGCTGCCAAACCCTTTGAGTCAGTCAAACAGGCCATCGCAAATCACCGCAAAGCGATCCGCGAGAAACTTGCTGGCCTAGATGATTCCGACAACGACAAGATCGTCGGCGTTCCCATCGGTAGCGAGGCATTGCTTAAGGAACTGCGATACGCTTGGATCCCGTATACACCGCAAGAGCTGATCACGATCGGTGAAAAAGAAATGCAATGGTGTGAGGATCGTTTCAAGGAAGCGGCCGATGAACTTAAGCTGGACGGCGATTGGCGCAAAGCCCTCGAGCAGGTCAAGATGCTGCATGTGGAGCCGGGTGATCAACCGAAATTAATCCGCGAGCTCGCTTGGGAGGCGATCCGATTCCTCGAGGGAAACGATCTGATCACGATCCCGGAAATGGCCAAACAAGGTTGGCGCGTGGAGATGATGTCCCCAGAATCGCAACGAGTGAATCCTTATTTCCTGGGTGGCGACAACATCTTGGTTTCGTTTCCAACCAACACCATGACCCACAGCGAAAAGCTGATGAGTCTGAAGAGCAACAACATTCACTTCTGCCGAGCAACGGTGCACCATGAGTTAATCCCAGGTCATCACATGCAATATTATTCGCTTGCTCGCTACCGACCGTATCGAGAACTTTTTACCTCTCCGTTTTGGATGGAGGGATGGGCGCTCTATTGGGAGATGGCACTTTGGGACATGGGTTTTGCGCAGTCGCCAGAGGATCGAGTCGGCATGCTGTTTTGGCGCAAGCATCGAGCGGCTCGTATCATCTTCTCTCTCAACTACCAATCGGGCAAATGGACAGCCGAAGAGTGCGTTAAGTACTTGATCGACCGAGTCGGTCACGAACCGAGTGCAGCCGCCGCGGAGGTACGTCGCTCGATCATGGGTGGCTACGGACCACTCTATCAAGCTGGCTACATGCTAGGTGGTTTGCAGTTGAGATCACTACAACGAGAAGTCGTTCAAGCAGGCAAGATGACCAATCGCGAGTTTCACGACGCGGTTCTGCGAGAGAACTACATCCCATTCGAGCTACTGCGAGCCAAGATGTTGGATCAGCCGTTGTCGCCCAAGCAGTTGTCTACGTGGCGGTTCTATGACAAGTAAGATTTCGAACAAGGTGACATTTAGTGACCAGAATTGTGGGGACAATCATGAGATTAGGTTTAGTCATTGCAGTTTTGTGCGTTGCGTTTTCCTGTTTTGCTCAGTCGCAGGACTTGCAATCGAAAATCAAATCGATTGATCCGGATTGAAGCAAGAAGTTAGAGGAACTGAATAAGGATTACCTTGACCAGTTAGATCAACTGCAGTCGGAACTTGTTGCATCGCTCGAATCCAAAAGGAAAATTGCTACAACTGAGGACAAACTAGATGAAGCTGTTCAGTTACGAGACCTTGTCAGCCAAGTGAAGCTGGAAATGGACCGGCCATCTTTACCGGAGGGAGATAAACTTGCCAAAGAAAAAGCAAGACTGGCAGCAATCCTTAAAAAGTCGAAATGGAATTGTGAAAGCCACCCAAACTTTCCAAGTTGGGCGGGTAAGTTTCTTGTTTTTCATGAGAATGGTTTGATGGTTCCCGCCGCCGATGAAAACTTGAAAATCAATCACCACCGTTGGGCTATTTTCGACGGACGAACGGTCGTAGGAATGCTCGGCGAATTTTTGTTCCTTTTTAGGCTTAGTGAAAAAGGTGATGCGTTCGATGTACTTGAGATCGGCAATTGTTTTAACACGAAAGATAAACGCCACCCCACTGTCGTTCAGAATCCATCCATGCCGAGGGGCAATAGTGCGGGCAACAAGTCGCAATTGTTGGGACCAAGATGCTAGTTTTCCTTGAAATTCAGGCCGGAAACCGATATTCTCGATTAGACGCCAACGTGCTATGCTTTGTAGGTCTCATTGAGCATGGAGGTTACGATGGACCAGAGCAAAACCTATTGGATTGATCCCTGTGCGGCACAGGCTTTGGCGGAGTGGAAGGCACTTTTTGCTGAACAGGTCATGATGCATGCAAAGGAGTTGGCAAAGAAAGATAAATCGCCAGGCGCCATTACGCTTGACCATTATCGTAAATCGGTGAGCATTGCAGCACAGTTTTTGGTGAATGCAATTAAGGACTCCGGTTCCTCCAATGGCCGTCAAGAAGCAGCCTGATTCCAATTCCGGCAAACTCCACGAAACTACTAACGACTGGTTTCGAGAATTCCTGAAACATCTCGAACTTTTTATGGTTGAGACAGGACAATCGCTGGCTGCAAATGCTGTCACCTTTGATTTGAGCTTCGCTGCCATGCGGGCTGTCAAGCTTACTTTGCTCGAATCTGGAATGAACGATGAGCAGATCCGGCATCTGTTTGGAAGGGTCGCATTCGAGGATTGGAGGGTGGCTAATCAACTCAAATGGAATGCTGAATTGAACGAGCGACGATTCCAACTTATCGACAGGGACATTCAGGGAACCCTCAATCAAGCGGAGCAACTTGAGTTGGCAGGTATAACGCAGCTCATGCGTGCTCACGTCGATTCCGAGTTAAACCTTCCAATGGAGGGAGCGAGAAAACTACATCGGCTACTAACGGATTTCAATTCAGAATAAACGGACACAAGGCCATGATATTCGACTATCCTGAGTCTCTTCAAGAACGACTTCATGAACCAGCGGGTTATGTCTCTTACGAATCCTTCCGACCATGGCTGCGGGATGAATTCACCTTTCGATGTGTATATTGTCTCAAACGCGAATCATGGGGGCAGGTTACGGGTGAATTTGAATTAGACCATTTTGAACCGCAGTCTCTCGCACCGTTACGTGCCGTTGACGACCTGAATCTCGTGTACGCTTGTCGAAGGTGCAATTCTGTGAAACTCGATCAGCAAGTTGCGGATCCTTTGACGCTGTTGTCTTCAGATGCTGTGGCAGTATTGCCAGATGGAGTTTTAGTCGGACGTCGTTCCGAATCAAAACGACTTATTTCGCAACTTGATTTGAATTCACCGAGACTCGAGAAATGGCGAGTGATGTGGATGCGGATCGTTGATCTTGCGAGGAAACGCGATTCCGCCTTGTATCGACAATTGACTGGTTTTCCCGATGACTTGCCGAACCTTGAACAACTAAGGCCACCTAATAACTTTAGACCCGAGGGGATTGAAGTCAGTTGGTATGCCAAGCGGCAGCGAGGGCAATTGCCAGATTCGTATTCAAGGTGAGAAAAAAGTTCTCGCGAACTAAGCGTCCCAGCCGACGATCACCAAGAACGTGCCTCGAAGATTCCGTCCGTGTTCATCGACATTTACTCGCGAGGCTTGATCTCTAGCTCGAACGCATCAACGCGAATCGCCATTCGGCAGATAACTTGGCCGCGTCAGTATCGGGTTATCAATTATCCGCTAGCGTTCTAGAAAGGCTTTCGCAACAATATTCAGTTCTGCGAATCACCTCAGTGTCACGAAATCTCAAAGCAAGCCAGCCCTATGAAACCATCCGCCAAACCAAAGATATTGGCTTATCGTGAAGTTGAATGGACGGAGGAAATCGACAAGGCCATCGGGACAGCATCGGATTCGATTATTGGAAGGCGATTTGGTATCTCTCCGAGATCCATTCTTGTACGGCGTAGGAAACTTGGATTGATTTACGACCGCACGAAAGCAGAGGAGGTGGTTTGGACCAAAAAAATGGAAAAGAAACTGGGGACCATGCCAGATACCGAATTGGCAAAACTTTTGAAGATGTCCCCGTATTGGGTTCGCAAAAGGCGACAGGAGCTAAAGATCGATGCCCATTTGATTCCAGAAAACCCCAAGTCCGTAATAAAGAAAGGGAGGTTGAAGCTCACGCCAGGCAGAATTGCCAGTCTTGGAAAATCTTCCGACGCATTCCTTGCAAGACGATGGGGCGTATCCGCCGGAACGGTAACGGTTGCGAGACAGAAACTGGGTATCGAACCGCACACGCATTGCCAGGAAATCGAGTGGACCAAGGGGATGATCCATTTGCTCGGCGAAGTGCCTGACGGTCGAATCGCTCGAGATTACAAAGTTTCAGCTTTCACGGTGAAATTAAAACGGATTGAAATGAGGATTCTCCCCTTTGGCAAAAGCGAAATGGACTTGGAGCCGGATCTTCCACCCGATGCAATTGTCCTTATCGGAAAAATTCCAGACAAGCATATTGCAGACCGATTCAAAATCTCCCGAGCCAGCATTCGCTTGTATCGCGCGTTTCACTCGATAGGTCTTGCTGAATACATTGTGCCAACCCTGCATACGTGGAAAGAGAAAGAACTGGAATTGCTCGGCACAATGTCGGATGGAGCCCTCGCCAGAAAGTTAAACATCCCAAGGGTGCAAGTGTGTCACCAGCGACGAAGACTCGATATAGCACCGTTCGATCGCAAGGGAACCATTCGTTGGACCAAGGACGTCATCGATCAACTGGGCAAGCAACCGGACCAAGAGTTGGCTAGACGTTGGAAGATCCCACAGAGGGACGTTACCAAAAAACGAGAATCTCTTGGAATTGCAAAATGCAAATACGCTGCAAGACACTGGTCCAAAAAAGAATTGAAGCTTCTTGGCACGATGCTAGACACCGAACTTGCAGAACAACTAGGCTTCTCAGCGACTTTGATTGGTAAGAAACGGGCGGAGTTAAACATACCCTCACTCAAACGTTCGGGGCCATTCGATTGGAAACCAGAATTGCTCAAGCGACTTGGCCAGGTTCCTGACGATCAGTTGGCCTTAGAGATCGGTTTGTCGTATCAGTTTGTTGCCGAAAAGCGACTAGAGCTTGGGATACCTGCCAAACGAAGAAGCAGCCTAAAATGGACAGATCAGATCATAAAAAAAATGGGGAAAGTATCCGACGCGGCGATTGCTTTGGAGTTAGGTTGTTCCACCACGCTCGTTCTATTGAAGCGCAATGAGTTAGGTATCGCCCCCTTTATGCTGCCTAAGCCCTAAGCGTCCCGTCCCACAATCACCAAGCACATATCGTCTTCTTGTTCGCAGCCGACGATGTGCCTAGTAACTTGGTTGATGATTTCGGTTCCGGCTTTTTCGATGTTTCCGGCGCAGGCTGCTACTTGTTGTCGCACGCGGTCGATCGAAAACTGCGTCCCTGCGGCGTTGGGAGCTTCGAAGATTCCGTCGGTGTACATGGTCATCGACTCACCCGGCTTGATCTCTAGCTCGAACGCATCGAACGGAATGTCGGACATGATACCGAGCGGTGGACCACCCACATCGGCGCCAGGTTCCTCGATCGATTTGTTCGTCATGAGCATGATCGGTGGCATATGCCCAGCGATTACGATGGAGGCTTTGTGGGCTACGTAGTCCAAGACGATTACGGCCATCGTGATGAACTTCTCGACGCCCAATGCCGTGATGCGATCGTTGAGTGTCGCGAGGGCAACTCGTGGGTCGTCGATGGTTGCGAACGCGAATCGCCATTCAGCCGATAGCTTGGCCATGAACATGGCGGCTGCAACCCCGTGTCCCACGACGTCTGCGATCACGATCGCAATGCGGTTGTTTTCGAGTTCGATGTAATCGAAATAATCGCCGCCAATTTGCTGGGCCGGATTGTAGTACTGGAAAAACGTATAGCCCGGAATTTTGGGAGCTTCTTTTGGGAGGAACGCCAACTGAACTTGACTGGCCAATTCCAAGTCTTGTTCGACCAAGCGCTGCTGAACCATTTGCTCATGCAGTTGTGCATTTTCGATCGCGATCCCGGCTTGATTGGCGACCCCGGCCAAAATCTCAAGGTCCTTGCCTTCGAAGCCTCCCTTTTGCTGGACGGTATCGATCTGGATAGCACCGATCGGTTCCCCTTCGCTATTGAGCAGCGGTGCAACGATCATTGACCGTATGCGAAAATCTGCCACGCTCTGGCTGAGCTCAAAGCGGGCATCACTACCGGCATCGAGAGAAATGATGGCCTCTTTGGTTTGCATGACTTCGCGCAGCACGGTTCTTGAGACTCGCACCATTTCTTCTTGATCGGGCCGCCGAGTTTTAACCCACTTTGGTTTGAGCTGCCCTTCGTTGTCGTTGAGGACAATGAACCCGCGATCCGCTTGGATAAAGATGGTGAAAAGGGTATCGAGCACTTTCGGTAACACATCGTCGAGCGTGACAGCTCGGCCTAGGTTTTTCATGATCTCTAAAATCGCCGAAAGCTTGGCTTCTGGCGATGCACTTAGCTGCAGGCCATACTGGCTACCGCGCACATCCAGTTTGGCCGTAACAGATCGAGACGACGGACCGTTTTCACCGTCGTCGACGATCAGGATGCCGAGCGCCGAGTTTTCAGAGGCTGGATTCGCCGTCAAAGCAGATGATTCGACCTCTTCGTGATAATTCAGTTCGATATCACAGATCCGAATCGTGTCCCCCTCCAAGAGTTTGGTCGACTCATTGATTAGCCGACCATTCACAAAGGTCCCGTTGCGACTCTTGAGATCTTCCAGGATGAAGCTCGCGCCGCTCTTGGAAATTTTGGCATGCTGGCGAGAGACAGATCCGCTCTCGAGAACGATGTCGCATTCTGGATGCCGACCCATGACGTACTGGCTGTTTTCCAGGGGGTAGCGACGACCCATGGCGGGGCCGGTAATTGCGTCCAGATATGGCATAATTCAATTCGACAAGTTCTACGAAGGTGTCATTCTGCCCCGCAAGTGTGTCCTGCAGGTTCGTTCTGCTTTTTCCGATATGATAGCCGGTCCAAGGGATCTTCGGTATTTGAGACCGACGAAATTGGCTGCACAATTTCGGGCAAAGCGATTTAACCGAGTGGCAGCCTGCGTTATCACAACCCGAAGCGTGAGAGCCTGGGCGAGGAAAACTTGGCTTTTCGTACTCGTACTCAGCACCAGCGGTACTCGTACTCGTGCTCGAATCATCTTGGTCGAGTAGGAGTACGAGTACCATTTCATTGAGTACGAGTACGATTGGAGATTCGCCTTGGCCCTGGTTTTTGACACAAAAAAACCGAGGAGAGAAATCGCTTTCGCAACTCCTCTCCTCGGCAGCCTCTTCTCCCCTCAACCCCACACACACTACCAAAAAAGCTGAGAGGAGAATCTTCTTACAATTTTGATTAAGCTTTTCCGCGTACGGTAGTTCGTTTGATGCTGGACGTGTCGGAATCTTTTGCCTTCGCTGGAGCTTCGTCCGGCTTCGCTTCTTCAGCCACCGCTGGGGCAGCTTTTAGATCAGTTGAGATTGACGTTTTTGCTTCCAATTCGACGGAACGAATGAACTCAAGTGCATTGATGTACTGATCCGAAGTCATGGTGCCGATGTTCTCTCGCAGGAGGCCCGTCATGGCGGTGCATAATTGCAAAACATCGCGGTGTGTTTTGCTTCCATCTCCCGAATTGGAGGTGTCGCGACCAGAAAAGACTAGATCGATTTGGTCTTTGACCGGAGCAAATTGCTCTTGTCTGAGAATGTGAGGCCAAGTCAGTTTCCCGCGTTCTAAGTCGAATTCCTGGGCGGACAATCGCTTTGGCGCGTAATACTCGATGAACTTCTTTCGGGCTTCTCCGACAAAAGCTTTCGGACCATACTTTTGGTTGTATTCTTCTCGAATTTCGCGTTTCTCATAGTACGCTTTGGTTACTGCGACGCTGTTCTCGATCGCTCGCTTGTACGCTTCCGCGTAATTGACGGCAGCCAAGCTATCCAAGTAAATCGTCTGTCCAACGGAGCTGATAACCGCGGATTGGCCTCGTAAAGAGCCTTCGACGAGGGTGCTAGAATGATTGGTATAAGACCAATTTGAAATGGGTTGTGCGATTGCAGTTCCCTGAGCTTGAGCGGCTCCTGAAGCCCCTGCGGTCATCAATGCGACCAATGCAAACCGTGTCAAATTTTTGCGAATTCGTGTTTTCATCATTTTGCTCCACTTATTAATCTGCCCAAACAGGCTGTTGATGAAAGCAAAAGAAAAGCAACTGCCGTGCCAAAAGTTTTCAAATTCGTCCCTAGAACAGGTCGATTCTGCACTACACTGCGATTCTGTTGCTTTGCCCGTTAAATTGAATCAAATCGAGCGAGTCAGATTCCAAGTTGTTGCTTATGGCCGGTGAGTTGCCCTGATAGAATTGAACAGGTTCTATCCACGCTGTCTCATTTTGCGATTGTTGTTCATGGATTCGCTACAAGTCGACGAAACGCTGACTCTCTTGCCGGTCGTACACGGGAATGCATCGTATGCGGTCGCCGTCCGCCGTTTTTTACTGGACCATTCCTTTGATTGCATTGCGATTCCACTGCCTGACTCCTTCCGATCAGCGGTGATCGCAGGGGTCGAACAGCTTCCGACTCCAAACGCGGTGGTTCAAGTCGCTTCGTCGGCCTCAAATACGGACAATGGGGATACCGACGGTGAGGATCAGGACGAAGAGGAAAAGTCCTACGATTCCATCGCACCCTCTGCCACGTATGTTCCAATCGACCCGTGCCAAGCTGTGATTGCGGCCATCCGATTTGGAATCTTAGACCGAACACCGCTCCATTTTATCGACCAAGAATGTGAGGACTTCGACCCTGACTCCTCCGTTTTTCCAGACGCGTTCGCGCTCCGAGAAACTTCCATCGAGCGATTCTGTGCAGCGACGCTACCGGCTATTCCTCCACCTCAAAGTCCACATCGCATCGCCAGACTTACTTTCATGGCAAGCCGCTTAAAGGAACTCAAACGCAAGTATTCCAACATGGTTTGTCTCTGCGACTTGCAAGACTGGCCGTGGTTGCGAGAAGCTATCTCAGAAACGGAGTCGCAGGAAGAAGACAATCGCTCGCCGCGATTTTCGCAGGATGATATGGCGCCTGCCGAGAACTATTCCGTCGACCCGAGAACACTCCTTTTCTTTCTGGGTGAAATCCCGTTCATCACCGGCTTGTATGAAAACGCACGCAAGTCCTTGGATGACGACACATCGCTGGTCGTCGATGGCATTAAGGAAATGATGATCTCGTCCCGCCAGAGTTATCTTGCCGACATGGGCAACCGGGCACGCAAGATTCCTCCGTTACTCTTGTCCCAATGCCTGAAATACATTCGCAATCAAACGTTGCTCGAACGTCGATTTACTCCCAGCTTTTACACCATCGCGCGTTCCTCGCAACAGGTGATGGGCGACCAGTACACGATTCATTTGGTCGAGGCGGCAAAGAACTATCCCTTCGATGATCCTTTGCCATGGCCGATGCTGAGAATGGGAATTGGCAAAGCGATATTGCCGGGCTTTGGGCAAGTGTCCATGACCAGCCGATTGCCTGGACCGCCCACCCAATGGTATTCGCTCGAATTGAATCGACGAGCGCAAATGATCGACCAAAAAAAGTGGGGGATGAAATGGAACCCCTATCATCAATGCTCATGGCCGGAAGAAGATACTCGCATCGAGAGCTTTCGCAACCGTGTTCTCGAGAGAGCTCAAGGGATGATTGGAGCCGACCTCGCTCGTACCGAAAAGTTTACAACGAGCATGATGGATGGAATTGACCTCCGTGAAACGCTTCGTCATTGGTATGACGGTTCGCTTTTCGTCAAAGTCCAACCGCCGACCATCGGTCATCTCGACGCGACGGTGATGCTTTTCGATAACGAACCCGATCCGCGTGGATATGCTTGGAGAGCAACGTGGTTTGCAGAACACAAAGATGAGTCGACACTGGCGTTTTTTGCGACGCCATTCCAAAAAGAAATGCTAGGACCTGGTGTTGCAGTTTCAACGTATGGGGGCGCTATGTTTCTGTACCCACCGAGGCAAATTGAAGATATATGGGAAGAAGAGCTTTTGGACTTCGCCGATACCATCGAACAGCGTTTGGTTGCGGCCGCCTGTCTTCACTCCCAATCGCGACATATCGCGTTGCTGAGTTGGTCGGCTCCTGGAATCGCGTTAAAGAAGATCGCAAAGCTATTCAAAAAAGTTCTAGTGCACGTCCCGTTGAATCACTTCTCCGATTCTGTGGTACAGCAACTTCGGACCTTCCATGTTTTGAACGGCAAACATGTCCGAAGCTACGCTGCTCACTTTATACGCAAAGGCTGATGAGTGTCGAACAACTGTCTCAATTGTTTCATCCCAGGTGTCAGGACTAACTATCGAAATGGTGCTCGGCTCGCAATCGAATCTTTTATTACCCTCGTTCCAAGGCTTTGCCTTGGAACGCACTGCCTTCGAGGCTCCGCCTCGCGTTAGCCATGCTTTTCCAACTCAGGAGGCAGGAGCCTCCGGTGCATTGCGTCCCCAGGCGGAGCCTGGGGACGAGTGATTGTGTTTCTGTAGCGGATGGGCGCCAGCCCGCCGGTTTCGCGTCATTTACTGGCCACTCACCGGACGGCTCGCGCCGTTCCGCTAACAAAGTGAGTGCCATTTGGCTAGCGCCCAACGGCTAATGGACCCGTAATAAACTTGGCGATGTGCATAGAGGCCCTTAAATTGATGACAGCCACATTCGCTTCCGCGAATGAGTGGGCAGAGACACCTCCAGTTCGTCAGCCTAAAGGGACATTTGCATTGTGTCGAACGCCAAGTGCTCCTATGGCTTCCTCTCAAACGAGTCTTGTAAATGCTTCAACATGCGTTAAATATAGAACGCGTTCGGAATGAACCTGTAGGTCCCCGATTACTAAGATTCCGTTTTTCCACTGTAAGGTATAGTTATGAAGCGTTCATTTGGTTTTTGTGTTGTTTTGATGTCCTTGGTCGCTATTCCTATGGGCTGCTCCCCTGAAGCCGTCAAGGACATGGGCAAAGAAAGCGCTGCCAGTGCCAAAGCTGCCGCAGATAAGATGGCAGAAAAAACCAAAGGGGCAGCCGGAGATATGGCTAGCGCAACCGGCCTCGCAGACATGATGGGCAAAGCACAGGACGCGTTGAAATCCGTCGAAGGTGGCTCTGACATGCTTAAGAATGTTTCGGAAACTTTTGCAAAAGCCACGTCCACTTTCAAGGGTGTGACCGATGCCGATTCCGCAACTGCAGCGTTGCCCGAAATTTCGAAGCTGACCGAATCGTTCGGCGGGTATTCCGATATGTTTGGCAAACTACCAGATGCCGCCAAAGGTGCAGTGTCGAGCGTATTTACATCCGCGTTGGGCGAGCTCAAGCCAATCCTAGACAAAGTGCTCGCGATTCCAGGTGTCGAAGCCATCCTCAAGCCAGCCGTCGACGCTTTGCTCGCCAAGATCGGTTCCTTCAAGGCTTAGTTTCGATAAAGTCGAGATTAACAATCGCAATGTAAGCAGTGTAGAACGATTGTCCTCAATGAATCCTGTAAAGCCGTCATTCCATCGGTGCGTATGATGAAAAGGGTAACCTTTCCATCGCACGAGGAGACTGGCAATGATAGCAAAAATCGTAGGGCAGTTCGCAAAACAAGCGCCCGCAGCG
>JANPHB010000059.1:0-49647 GCA_031424235.1 Pirellula sp. | reverse complement strand
TTGCCACCTCGCCCCCTCGATTTCCCAAAATTGCGCCGCGCCTCCCCCCCTAATTTTTACCCAATTATTTTTGATTTGGCCCCCCGCCCCCCTGTTGGGGGTGTGGGGGTGGGGGTGTGGGGATTTGCACTGTGTCTTGATAGGGATCTTGGCTTCGCTAGCAATGCCATGCAATGTCTAGAAAGTCTAAACAAATCACTGAACCGGAGACATGTTACTGACGCTTCGCCCCTCACCCCCCGGCCCCCTCTCCCCGAAACGGGGCGAGGGGGAGGAAATCGCATCGGTTTCGTTTGATTTTGAGGGAAATGTATTTGCAGATTGAATCAAAATGTGGGTAAAGATGAGGCTAGCGCCCGCGGCTCACTAATTCGCGAGGCGGAGCTTCGAAAGCAGTGCGTCCCAAGGCATAACCCTGGAACACGAGTGAATTCGCAGGCAATCCTTCCTGATTTCAACGACTTCGGGAACACACTTGAAACTTCGTCGATCCAAACGCTATCCAACGAACCATAATGCAAACCGAAACCTTTCAAAAATTCAAAAAGTTGATCTACAAGCATAGTGGGATCGACTTGAGCTCCGGAAAGGAAGCACTCGTCAGCAGCCGCCTTGCCAAGCGTATTCGAGAGCTAGGGCTTCGATGCGAAAACGAATACTACGATTACATCGACGCTGAAAAGTCGATCGAAGAGCTTACGCACTTGATCGACATGATGAGCACCAATGTGACCTCCTTTTTACGAGAGTCGGTGCATTTCGAACTCGATAGCGCCATGCTACTTGAGACATGGCGCAATGGTCCAAAAGCAGTCAAGTTTTGGTCAGCCGCTTGCTCCAGTGGGCAAGAGCCATATACCCTCGCAATGGTCGCTCAGGAAGCGGCTCGGGCCAAGAACGTGTCCCCGTCCCTAGTGAAAATCCTCGCTACCGATATCTCAACGCAGATTCTGCGTAAAGCAGAGACTGGGGTCTATTCGACAAAGGAACTCGAAGCGGTCCCAGACGAATGGATCAAAAAGTACTTTCGCAAAACCAACAGTCCCGGCGAGTTCCAAGTCGTTGAGTCTATTCGCTCGATGGTCACGTTTCGGCGAATCAACTTGTCAGAGGCTCCCTTTCCAATGCAAGGACCTTTCGACACCATTTTTTGCCGAAATGTCATGATCTATTTTGACAACCTGGTGCGATCGCAAATCGTTTCCGAAGCCCATCGCTTGCTGCGTTCGAATGGATACTTCCTTATCGGTCATTCCGAAAACTTGTCCGGTTTGCCAAACGGTTTCCAAATCGTTCAACCCACTGTCTACCAAAAGGGGAACGAATGAGCCTAACCACAGTCGGAATCGGTGAGTTGGCGGTCAGCACCACTGCAGAAAATTCCATCATAACCTATGCCCTCGGACCATGCTTGGGCGTAGTCGCCTACGACTTCGTTCGATCCATCGCTGGCCTTGTTCACTGCCAGTTGCCATTGAGCTTGGACGATCCAGAACAGGCAAATCGAAACCCTGCACGGTACGTCGATACCGGCGTTAGTTTGCTCTTGGAAAAAATGCAAAACAGCGGCGCGAGCCTCGAAAATATTGCGATCTGCGTTGCTGGTGGCGCTCAAGTCATGGGCGCGGAAACCGTTTTCAAAATAGCGCAACGCAATCATGCGGTGTTTCGAAAACTAATGTGGAAAAACAGCCTGTTGATCACAGCCGAGGACGTAGGCGGGGATCGCCCCCGAACGATGTCCGTCGAAGTTGGATCGGGATCGGTTTTTGTATCTAAAGATCAAGTGCGGCACGTGCTGTACCAACCGTTGAGGAGCTCAAAGTAATGGTCGAACTAGCAAGAATTCTTTTGGTAGATGACTCGGCGATGATGCGAATGGTATTGCGCAAATCCTTGGCCATGGCAAAAGTGCAAACACAGGAAATCGTGGAAGCCACAAACGGAGAAGAAGCTATGCGGCTTCTCGAAGGCCAACCATTCGATCTCATGTTTTGTGACCTGAACATGCCTGGCATGACCGGCGACGAGTTGATCGCCAAAATTGCACAGTCCAATAGCGCCGTTTCTCCACCCATTATAATCGTTTCTGCAGAAGCAACGCCGGAACGAATCGAACGCTTGCAATGCGATCGAGTTGTAGGCGTCCTCAGAAAAACCTTCTTGCCCGAAATGATCGCGAAACTTGTGAACGATTGCAAAATCATTGCTACAAAGGAACTTGCGATATGAACACCAACGCCCAAAACGAATTGTCCGAGGTTGCAAGCAATATTCTGGAAACGATCGTTTTCGCTTTCACAGAGCCATTGGAAGAACTCCCGGAATTCGAGCCAGCACGCTTCCTAACGGCAGAAGTCGAATTTGCAGGTAGTCATTCTGGATGCTTGACTATGATTGCGCCAAATGCGCTTTGCCTAGAGTGGGCGGAAATGATGTCCCCAAAACAATCCGAGACGATCCACTTGGACACGCTCGCCGAGCTGACCAACATCATCGCCGGTCACTGGGTTTCCAAGCATTTTAGCAATGAAGAACTCCCGAAACTTCAGCCACCAAAAGTCGTGAAAACCAGCCAGGAACAATGGGCTCGCATAGCGTCTTCGGCTTCCTTGGTAACCCTTTCGGTGGACGGACATCCACTCATCCTTTTCGTCAACCTCGCTAAATAGAATACCATGATACGAGTACTCATCGTTGACGATTCTGCAGTGGTCCGCCAGGTTTTCAAGCGTGCCTTGGAACAAGATCCTGAAGTGGAAGTCATCGGAACCGCCGCCGACCCATACATCGCGAGAGACATGATTGCAGCGGACATGCCAGATGTCATTACGCTGGATGTCGAGATGCCGCGCATGGACGGAATCACATTTCTGCGAAAACTGATGTCGTACCATCCGATTCCAACCATCGTGGTCAGTTCTCTGACTCAAGCAGGCACAAAACTTGGTGTTGAAGCACTGCAAGCCGGTGCCGTTCAAGTGTTGGCCAAGCCCAAGAATGCGTACTCCGTCGGGGACCTCGAAAAATCGCTGGTCGACGCCGTAAAAGCGGCCTCGCGAACCAAAGTCGAAAAGCTGGTCTTTACCCCAGAAGCCAATCGTCAATCGCTCGCACTGACCTGCACGACCAACAAAATACTTGCGATAGGTGCCTCCACGGGTGGTACACGAGCAATCGAAGACATCTTGCTCTGCCTGCCAGCCGATTGTCCCGGAACCGTCATCGTGCAACATATCCCTGAGCATTTCTCCAAGTCCTTCGCAGGGCGATTAAATGACATTTGCAAAATGGAAGTCTGCGAGGCCATGGATGGAGATAGCGTCGCCCCGGGTCGCGTCTTGATCGCACCTGGCAACAAGCACATGGTTTTGCGACGAAGCGGAGCTCGCTACTTTGTTGAGATCAAACCAGGGCCAGCTGTCTCTGGTCATCGCCCGTCCGTTGACGTCCTCTTTCGATCCGTAGCTCGAGTAGCTGGTCAGAACGCAGTAGGCGTTTTGCTCACAGGCATGGGGAGCGATGGTGCGCGTGGCATGCTAGAAATGAAGGAAGCTGGCGCGATAACCCTAACCCAAGATGAGAATTCTTGCATTGTCTATGGTATGCCGATGCAAGCCGTAAAGCTGGGTGCATCCATGAAAGAAGTCCCTCTTCAAAACATGGCAGCGGAAATCGTACACAGCATGCAGTCAGAACTGGTTCGTACGTAGCGATTTGCTTGAAACTTTTCCCGCACGCGCTGCTGCGCTACGGGAAGAATGGGCCTACGGATGGCAACCCTAAAACTTTGAGTGCAATATCAAAGAGGACCTTCCTATTTGCATCAATCTGAGCGCATATTTGTTCGCATGTGTCCAACTTAACTTAGCCCGATCATAAAGCACAAAAATACCGTGGTCACTTCGATCCAGAAACCAGTCACCCAACCGAACTCTCGCGAGGGCGTTGCTAACGAAGAAGTCAAAACCGGGGACCTTGTAGCAGGGATCGTTAGCCAACTAACCTCGACCATGAATGCTGCGGTTGGCGAGATACGCAAGATTCATTTGCACTCACATTTCCTTTCGGTTAACGCTTCCATCGAAGCCGAAAGAGCGAACGCTCAGGGTGCGGCCTTTAGCGAGGTCGCGAAAGAAGTCCAAAGGCTCTCTGCCAAAACGGAACATGTTGCTGATGAAATAGAAATGCGCACCAAGAAATCAATCGACTTGGTTTGCTCGATGGCGAAGGGGCTCTGCGGCACCCGGTTAGCCGACATCGCATTAAACAGCTTGGATTTAATCGACCGAAATCTGTATGAACGCACTTGCGACGTGCGATGGTGGGCAACGGATAGTTCGGTAGTGAGCACACTGCAATCTCCCTCACCTGAATCCGCAAAACATGCATGCGATCGGCTGAGCGTCATTCTTGATGCGTACACCGTGTATTTGGATATTGTACTGTGCGATTCGAAGGGCAATGTCGTTGCCAATGGTCGCACTAAAGACTACGCTTCCATCGGAAAAAACGTTTCGAGGACCTGTTGGTTTGAGCAAGCGTTGGCGACTAAGTCTGGTGGAGATTTTGCCTTCCAGTCTTCTCATAATTCTGAGCTCGTCGACCATCACCATTCTCTCATTTATTCAGCAGCGGTCCGCAAAGACGGCAGATCGAAGGGCACGCCACTGGGTGTCCTTGGAGTCATATTTAACTGGACTGCTTTGGCAAGTGCGGTCTTAGCAAATGCAAGTCTGACTACGCAGGAATCCGCCCGAACTCTTCGATTGATCGTGGATGATGAAGCCAACGTTCTTGCTAGTTCCAAGCCACTACCAGATGGATATCGGTTGCCATTAGAGAAAATTCCGAATCTATTGAAGCAGGACAAAGGCTATGCGCACGTCGAAGTGGATCATAGCCCCGTGTGCATTGCCTTTGCGAAGTCCCCCGGTTTCGAAACCTATGCAACCGGCTGGAATGCCATTCTCATTCAAGATATAAGTTGAGAACATTCGGAATGCACCAACGTCTTGCAACGCAATGTGTGCAAAAAACCAACGAATTCTTTAAGCCTGCGCACATTCGACCCATAGTTTCAAGCCCGTGCAATCGAGTACTTAAACAGCACCTGTGCCGTTTCAAGAACACAAGTAACCTCCAATTCGAACCGCCAACCGATAGCTTTTACGAGTACCAAAAATGCGATTCTTTAACAATCTAGCCTTTGCCCGAAAACAGTTGCTACTTGGATTGATGTTGGCAGGTGTTTGTATTGCAGCCATCGTGGCAACCCAAGTTGCAACCCGCGACTGCATCGTAGGTGGTAAACATTTCAAAAATATTCAAAGTTCGAATGAACTAGTGGCAGATATCTTGCCCCCACCCGCTTACTGCATCGAACTCTACTTGTCGGCACACGAAATCGTGGACACAAAAGAACCTGCCGTTCGTAGTCAACTGCTAAGTGAAATCAACCGGTTGCAAGAGGACTATCATTCGCGGCTTAAGCATTGGCTTGAAACCCTTCCCGACGGTGAACTGCAAGACGCCATGCGAGCCAGCTCACTTCCTGCGGGGAAGTTGATTGACATGCTCAACGACAAAATTCTGCCTTTGGTCAAAAATGATAACCTCGATACAGCTCGGGAAATAGTCGACGAAGAATTGTCGCCACTTTTTGCTGAACATAAAGCAGCAATTGTTAAAGCCGTCCCGTTCTCACTCGAATCACAAAAGAGTATCGCTGCCGATGCAATTAAAACGGCCGACATGACTAGCTGGTACAGTCTTTCCCTGTCCTCCCTTGTTCTCGGCGGCGCAGTTTTTTTGTTCTGGTTGATTGGAAGAAAAACCAGTCAGCGAATTTTGGTTCTCCAAAATGCCGCGGCAGCGATGGCTGTCGGTGACCTGAGCGTAAACACCGATGCATCCGAAACCGATGAAATTGGGAACACGTCGAGATCGTACAACGCCGTCAAAGAATCGCTTACTAAACTTACGGTCGAACTGCAACGCATGGTCCAAGCGGCCCAGCAAGGCGATCTTTCCGTCCGAGCTGAAGCGTCTGGCCATCAAGGTGTATACCGGGACCTCATCGTTGGACTCAACAACACCATCGAAGCCGTCAACGCACCTATTGACGAAGCGGTGAACGTGCTCGGCAGAGTAGCGGAAAGAGATTTAAGTGCTCGCCTAAAGGGAACCTATTCCGGTCAATTTGAGTCTATGAAATCTTCCCTCAACAATGCCTTGAGCGGCCTATGCGATACGTTAGGCCAAGTCGCCCTCGGGGCAGAACAAGTGAATGTGGCCTCGTGCGAAATTGCGAACGGCAGCCAAGCTCTTGCGCAAAGTGCATCCACTCAAGCGGTCACGCTCGCCGAGATTACTTCCTGTATGGAGACCATCGCCGTGGCAACCAAGCAAGGTGTCAACAATGCGGCACTCGGGCAAGCTCTCGCATCCAAAGCACAGCAGTCCGTCCAATCAGGTACACAATCGATGGCACTCATGAGCGACTCGATCGAAAAGATTCGAAAGTCTTCCGACGCAACCACACGGATTTTGAAAACCATCGATGATATCGCTTTCCAAACCAATCTTTTGGCACTGAACGCTGCCGTGGAAGCTGCTCGTGCAGGTGACGCTGGCAAAGGATTTGCCGTGGTTGCAGAAGAAGTTCGCAACCTAGCCCAGCGAAGTGCCGACGCGGCCAAGAACACTGCCGAACTGATCGATGAATCGGTCAAAAACTCTGAGGGCGGAGTCGCGATCACCCAACAAATGGGAGCGATCTTGTCCGACATCAGCGAAGGCTCACGCAAAGTAAATGACCTCATTTCCGAAATTGCAACAGCATCCCAATCCCAGCTCAAAGGCATCGAAGACATGCACAAGGCAATCGCTGGCCTAGATAAATTGACCCAAGAAAACGCAGCGAGCAGCGAAGAATCTGCGAGTGCCGGAGAAGAACTCAATGCCCAAGCCAGCTCGCTCGCTTCCTCAGTATCGGCCTTTACACTTACCCCAAAGCTTAGCCACAACGATAGTGTCGTTATCCGCCCCATCGAAAGCTCTCGCAGATTCAACCGAACGTTTGAGAAAGCAAGCTGGTAACGCAGGGAGCGTTCTGCGACTCAATCGCGAATGCGATGACATTTTTAAGCCTGGGGTGAGTTCGCTCTGCGGACGAAACCCCAGGAATTACGCCCCAATGGACACAGAGCTCTGAAGGAGCGGCATTGGCTTGAATCACGCCACCATCAAATGCAATTTTGATCATCTGGCCAAGTAGATTCGACGGGAATGCCGTCGCTTTGCGACTCTCAGACAATCCGTTCTATGCCGACCACGGATTTCATCCGTGGCTATAAAATGCCACTGCTCCGCAGTTAAGGCAGCTGCAGTAGATTTGCCCCACACTAAAGAATCGCCAGCGGATTTCTTGGATGCTCAAGTGTCCCTCTAGTAACCCCAACACGATTCTCAGCCTTCAACGATTTCCAAACCGTTGGACCATCTATTCGACCAGCCAAAAGATCCCGGTAAAGTCCGAGCAACCGTGCCGTCTCATTGGCCGGTGCATCGCGCAATAGCTCAATTCGAAAATGCTCTATGCCCAGGCGTAGAAGCTTAGGTGTTGCCTCCGCACCGCTTTGCGCATGACCATTGTAAAGTGTGTTTCTGCAGCCGATATCGGCGTGCAAGACGTGCTCCACTCCAAGACGGTCTCGCAATTTGACTTCATGTCGATCGCATGGTCGGCCGCAGTTCGATTTGTTCGTGCCCGGCGAAAGCACCGTGCAAAAGACACAATGCTCCATATGAAACATCGGCATGTGCTGATGAATCACCACTTCCAACCATGAAGCAGGCATACCTTGAACCAACTCATTGAGTTGATCGCGGTTCAAATCGTACGAGGCCGTGATTCGCTTTAGCCCTCGCGACATCAACCATTCGGCAGTCAATGGATTGGTCACATTTAAAGAAAAGTCGCCGATCGCCGGAATTTGATTCGCGCTGGCAAAATCCAATGCGGCCAAATTGCGAACCAGCCAACCGTCAGCAGCATGCTTGGCGATCGCCTTAAAAAGACCCTGCTCGCCAGGCTTTTGGATCCGAAGCGTCGCAATGTAGATGGCTGCGTTGGCTTCATGCGCCGCGGCTACAGCCTCCCGGTACTCGCGTATATCTTGAAATTCAACATAGACAGTCTTTTGGCCCAATTCCAAAACCTGTCGTAGCTGCTCCAGGGTTCGAACCAGTAGGTGCAGTCGATCCGCTTCCACCGCCCCGCTTGTGGCCACCTCCGCCTCTCCCCTCGCTGTTGCGTTCGGGCGATCGTTGAACTTCGACACCATGCGTTTTGCGACTCCTACTTCCGAAATCGTTCGAATCGGTGGTGTGGTGCGCAACCGATCCAGCTCGCTCACCATCTGCTTTCGCAGCTCCCCCAGAACGCTCAACGGTACCATTGGGTTTCCAGTTAGCGACGCCGTTAGTGACGCTAGCTCATAGGGTGTATTGCCAAGCCGAGACATTTGCTGCCGCAATTCGTCCTCGGTGATCGAGTGCTTTCTGGCTTCGGCTGGCACATGCTCTGTCGTTAGTTCGAGCGTTTGGGTTACACCAGTGTTGTTCAGCCAACTCACATCGGCGGTGATCGGTGCACCGACGGAAATGCTCATCGAGAGTTCGATCGGGATCTTTCGCAAAAACTGCTCAGACGCAAAACTTGCTCGTAGACGTTTACTCAATTGTGGAGAATCGGTTTGCCAAATCGTTTGCCCCGGTTTGATTTCTACGTTTCGAAAGAGACCATTCTGGAATGCCAGTTCGACTCGTCCTTGGCTGGGCAAGTCAGTTGCTTTACCGTTCACAAACACCTGAAAAATACGCCCGCCGATTTCCGTTCCCGAGATGCGATCTCCCTGAAGTACCACACCGTCCCCCTTGATCAAAGGGGCTTCGAGATCGACCACCAATTTTTCCCCCTTGAGCGCGATCACCTTGCCGACGCGAACGCCTTGTTTAGCGCTCGTGATGCCTGGCACAAGTCGTTTGTGATCGCAGCCTTCGAGCCAACCCGGTGTGAAGCCGCGCGAGAAACTCATCTCCATTTCACGCTTGTCCTGATTCGACCAGCGTACCTCTCGGCCAGCCATAGCTGCATCGATGGCTTTGCGATAATGACCGACGATGTTGGCGACGTACTCCGGTGTCTTGAGTCGGCCTTCGATCTTGAGCGAGCAAACCCCCGCGTCAATCAAATCGGGAATGTGGGCATATCCAGCCAAGTCTTGCGGTGACAGTAGGTAGCGATTGTCTCCTAGGTTGCGATGTTCGCCGTCGCAAAGTAGGTCATAGTTTAACCGACAAGCTTGCGCGCATTGGCCACGATTGGCGCTCCGGCCTCCCAATGATTCGCTGGTCAAGCATTGGCCGCTGTACGAGACGCACAACGCGCCATGCACAAACGTCTCGACCGGCATCTTTGTCGACGCCGTGATCTTCCGAATTTCCGCAATCGAAAGCTCTCGAGCCAGGACCACACGGTCTACGTTCAAGGACTCGATCGCGAGAATGGTTTCAGCGGAAGACATGGTCATTTGAGTGCTGGCATGCACACTCAATTCGGGGCATATTTCATGAATCAGTCGGACCGCACCCAAGTCCTGGACAAGCACTGCATCAACCCCCGCCGAAGCGAGCTCGGCCACGTGCTTTTCGAACTGAGCCAGTTCGTCCGTGAAAATGAGGGTGTTGAGCGTGACAAAACCGACCAAGCCTCGTCGGTGAAGAAGCTGCATGAGGCTCGGCAAATCTTCGAGCGAGAAGTTGACCGCACGAGCACGCGCGTTAAAGCCAGCATCGAGTCCGAAATAGACGGCGTCGGCCCCGTTTTCGATAGCTGCGTGAATACATTCCCAGTTTCCTGCCGGGGCTAGCAGCTCGGGCGCCAGCCTCGCGGAGGAGGATTCGTTTGTCATTTCAAAGATCTTTGTTCTTGCGGTCGTGTCGGTCGGTGCAGCAAAGTGGCTGCACTCTAGACGATTCCCGCACTATCTTAGTTACCGAACACGAAATCGTCGAGACGTTGTTTGCTAAGCACTCACGGGCTTCGAGTCCTAAGCGATTTAACCACGAAAGACTCGAAACACACGAAAAATAAAAAACTACTTTCAGACGGTGAAGTGAGAAAAGCTAAGCGTTTGGAACGTACATATTCGTTCCGCTCGACTCATCAACCTGTTTTCTTTTCGTGTGTTTCGTGTATTTCGTGGTTCCCTAACTCTGAAATAGAGATGAACCTAAGGGAGGATGTGGCTTCTGCCGAACCGTGGCGTCCCCAGCTCGGCAGGAGCCTCGCTCTCCCGAAGGCACTTAAGAGACTTGGCATTGCACAATACTACGCACGCATGAATTGGCGGCTACCGGAGTAGTTTCTTGGTGATGTCTTCGAGCGTTCAAAGAAGCTGGGAGTACGGCTTCTCAGTTGATAACGCGATGCCAGTTCGATCTTCGTAGCAGGTAGGTTATTCGTGGTGGTTGCAACACACATGCTGAGCGCTGGCACCGCAAATACGGATGCTAAAAGTGCATAAACAAGTTTGCTTTTCTGCGACAACATAACTCGGTCCCCAATGCAATCGAAACGGTATTTCCTAAGGCGTTAGACTACACCAAATGCAAGCTGCGTGCCATAGCTTTGCCATCAGCCGAAACTCAGGGCTCTGTCGGTAACCCGAGGCGATAGCGAGGTGACTTATCGGCAAACTCGACCCACTCCTGGGTTCGTTTCACCAAGGAAAAACCTGGGTTCTGAGACGTTTTTCGAAATACTTCTCCGATCGCCCCTGGTGCGCAAAATTAGCAAGCTAGGGTTCTAGAGCAGCGCAAAAAGCTGTGTTGCTCACATGCATCATGTTGCCAAAACGCATCAGTTGTATGTGCACCTTGTTCACACTTTTCACCATGATGCTATGCAACTCAGAACCCTCTCCTTCGTCGTTTTGCTCGCCACTTGCAACACCGCCAAATCGGAACTGCAAATCCACGTCTCCACCAAAGGAGACGACGCAGCCGTCGGCTCCGCAGAGGCACCCTTGGCAACGATTGTAGGCGCTCGCAATCGGATCCGATCTATCCGAAATGAATCGGATTCCATCCCTGAGCCGATCGAAGTTCTTATCCACGCTGGCCACTATCCGCAGACCGAAACCCTCCATTGGACCGCAGACGACTCCGGGACAGAGGACGCTACCATTACCTACCGTAGTGTCGATGGTGATGTCGTCCTTAGCGGTGGCCAAATAATCGATCAGTGGCAACCGTTGGTAGATGATGGTTTGATCCATCGACTGCCACCAAATGCAGTCGGAAACGTTTTATGCACCGACCTGAAACAGCTCGGTATCCAGGCAGGTTCATTGGTTTCAAGAAGATTGCATCAGGAAATGCATCCAGAACCAATGGAACTGTTCGCCAATAACCAACGGCTACCTCGTGCAAGCTGGCCGAATCGGGATTGGGCTCAAGTCCAACGGCACTCGCATTCGCATACGGAAAAATCACATTCTTGGTCACTAGAACGCAAACTTCACCCGCACGATTGCAAGAATGCTTGGGCCCATGGTTTTTGGCAACACGATTGGCAAGATTCGTTTGAACCCGTTCACGTCGATGCGAACACCAACTCCGTTTCGCTCTCCTCCACCGACGAGAATCGTCCTAATGGAGTTCGAAACGGTGCGCGTTACCGACTTTGTAACGTCCTTTCGGAACTTGACATGCCGGGCGAGTGGTATGTCGACTCAGCATCGGAATTGCTCCTCTATTGGCCACTGAGTTCAGGTGAGTCAGGGCCAGTGGTAACCGTTTCCACGCTGGAAACCCTTCTGTCGCTCTACGATGTCGAACATATCCGCTTTGAAGGCCTTCGCATTGAGACCGCGAGAGCAATGCTCGTCGAAGTTGTCGGAGGCAGCCATGTTTGCTTCGAAGACTGTACCTTCACGCAAGCCGGAAACACGGCCGTGCATATTTTCCGAGGTGAACATCACCAACTAGTCGGTTGCGACGTTTCCTGCACCGGCTCTAGCGCTATTCGAATCGAAGGTGGAGATCGATCAACTCTAACCTCAGCGAATCACTTGGTCGAGGATTGCCATGTCCATGAATTCGGACATCATTTCAAGGCAGGTCGGCCAGGTATCAGCATCTACGGTGTCGGTGCTACATTGAGTGGTAATCACATTCACCATGGCCCTGATGTGGCTATCGGAATCCACGGCAATGAGCATGTGATTGAGCATAATGAAATATCGCACGTGTGCACTCAGACCGACGATACCGGCGCAATCCACTTGGCTTTCGATCCAACCTACCGTGGCAACCAAATTCGGCAGAACCATATTCACACCATCGGCGGCTTTAGCAAGACAGGTGTTATCGGCATCTACCTTGACGACTTCGCAAGTGGAACGATCGTCGAGTCCAACTACTTGCTCAACATGGCCCGAGGCATCGCAGTCGGCGGAGGCCGAGACAATCGCCTTGAGAACAACGTGATCCATGGCGCGTTCGCTGCCATTCAAATCGACTCACGCGGAACAACGTGGGCGAAATCCCATGTTCAAGGTGAGAAAAGCCGAATCCATCAACTATGCCGAACCACGCAAGTAGAATCACCAGTCTACGCAGAAAAGTATCCCGAGCTGGCTCGAATGCTGCAGGACCAACCTGAACTACCCAAAGGAAACATCGTTCGAGCAAATTCCTATCAAGCCAAAATCGGAATCGATACGCAACAGGATAGTTCTAAGGTTGTTCTAGTTGAAAACAACACAAAACAAAGTGCGGTCGGCGATGATACCGAAAGCGTCTTGGCGCAATTGGGTATTCGATTGAAGTCGAGAGCTATGCCTGCCCCGTTGCGAGGTCCGACCGGGGTTCTGGTGAGCAAAGATTAATGCGCAGTGCGCAAGGTCACTCTCGGCAAGAGTGACCCACTTCAACGTGGGGCACACCTGCCGGGTGTGCCCTGAAGTGCCAACAACGTTTCCATAATCAGCCACTTACCTCCGAGCAGGCTGCCACCCGTTCGCGAATTGGTCGGCCTTGTACATCGGCAAGTACCGATAATAAACTTCCAAGCACATGCAAGCCACGGCGGTCGAGTAAACGCGACCGCCATGTCTCCCCCAAACGCAACTTGGATTCCACGAGCCCTCTAGTGGTCCGCGTGGAACCTGGGTGGAACAAAGCTGTTGCTTAAGCGATTCGTTCCAACGCTCCCAGGCAACTTCCCTTGTTGCTCGAAAGGCAGGATTACTATTCTGGGCATTCTCGACTTCGCCTCGCAATTGATACATGGCAAGCGTTGCGTAGTACCAATAGTAGAGGTTCTCTTCACTCGAACCTGGTGAATTGCTAAGCAGCATACGCTGGCCCTCATCCGCCGCTTGGGACGAAAGCGGGAAGCCCAGTAGAAGTCGAGATGCGATTGCTTCGGCTGTCATGGCCGGAGTCGCTTGTTCCGGAGGTGCCATTTGGCCAGATTTTGGTCGGTACACAGCGAGTCCACCAAATCTGCCAGTGCTTACCGAATCCAGGAACCTTTGCATCAGCAATCGTGTCTCTGGCGGCAGCACAATCGTTCGATGATTTTCCGCGCTGCAAAGCAACATAGCTTGCCAGCCAAATTGGCTTAGGTCACCTGGATCGTCGATGTTAAATTCGTATCGCCAACCTCCAGTCCGACTATTCATGTTGCCGAGTGTGTACTTGCAAGAATTCCGGACGGTGTCCAACAAAGCGGGATCGCCTGTCATTCCATAGGCCTCAGTCGCTGCCAACGAAGCCATACCATGACTATACATTCTGGCGAATCGAACCGTCGGCTCGTGGCCAACTTGGTCTCTACCAGCAAGGTCTCCGGAAAATTGCTGTTGCGCTCGAAGATACCGCAGACCATTTGCTACAACCTCTCTGTACTTGCCATCGGTATGGGTATGCCCTGCGCCGAGAAAGGCGAGCAACGCCAGTCCCGTCATTGCGGTATTTGCCTTGAGTCCTGCGTTGTGGCGGTTCTCAACATCATTGCGGCTAGAGATGACGGGGGCATCGCGCCCCGCGCCGTGCTCAGCCGCATTCCAACCACCGTCTGGCCCCTGCGCGCGAGCCAACCAAGCCAACGCGCGCTCGACAGCAGCCTCGGTATTGACATCGCCTCCGTTCTGCATCGCAAACTGCTGTCGCATCGGAGACATGCGCATTTGATAGTTGTTGGGCACCGGCTGTTGATCCACGGTTCGTTTCTGCGGCGCAGAAGGCCTGACGGACAAGCGGTTCGGATCCACCGGAAGGACCGGTGCGATTGACGGCATAGCTGCAGGTGCAGCGGCTGCGGGGACTGGTGGCGCTGCGAGAGCTGCGATTTGCTCCATCGATTCCATGGTAGGCAGTTCCGGCTCGAAGCTCTCCGCCTTCGGCATCGGAATCTCCTTCGGAAACTCGGCAATCGACTCTGGCAGCTTCAACGTTTCTCGAACAGGGTTGTCGATCGGCGCTTTGCTTGACTCGTCGTCGCGCTGAAGCGGAGCCTCCCACGGAGCTGGTTTCGATTCTTTCTCGCCATCGTCTTCCGTCGTCTTATCCTTGGTCGATTGATCCTCTGGCATTGGAGTCTCCTCCATCATCAACAGAGGAGCAGTAAAAGCCACCGCTTCTGTTCTCGCTCCACCCTGCGAACCTCCTCCGAAACCTGGCGTGACGATTCTGGTTCCATAAGCGTACATAAGGAGCCAAATGTGCGCAAGAAATGCCAAGGCGATGCATTTGGTTAGCGACTTGGTTTGCCCCCACTTGGTCCACGAAGCGATCAAGAGAGTGACGGCAACAATGGCCAGCAACACACCCAAAACGATCGCCCAGATGCGACCATTACTAAGGTCTCCAATTGCGGCTATCGATGGTCCCCATAACGGTGTCATCATGACCTAACGACGTGTAGTAGGCATTTGATAAGTTGCATTTCCAAGTCCATGAAAGCGAGCTCCCGACTGCTGAATGGCAATCAACACCGCGCTAAGCGGCTGATACTCCACTTTGGCATCGGGCTTCAATTGGACCGAAGTGTCCGGATAGTTTCGCACTGCTTGCGTCAGGATGTTCGCTAATTGATCGGGAGTGACACGTTGGTTCTCGAATTCAATTGAACCGTCGGCCGCCACATAAACGACTTTGCTCGGCGGGCCTTGAAGCATCGAGCCATTTGGCGCGACCTTGGCCAAGTTGATTTTAATGTTGGATTCGTCTTCGGTGAAACGAGTCCCCACCATGAAAAAGATAATCAATAGAAACAACACGTCGATCATACTGGTCAAGTTGATCGTCGGAAGTTCGTCTTGATTGAGCTTGAGTGGCATCGAATCGTCTTTTTATTTGAGCCGCGGGCGCTAGCCGCGTTATGGTTTCCAAGTCAAATACGGCTGTCGCGGCTAGCGCTCGCGGCTCACATTGGGAATTCAAGTTACGGTACATCTCGTTCCAGGGCTCTGCCTTGGAACGCACTGCTTTCGAGGCTCAGCCTCGCGTTTGCCGTGGATCTGTTAATTCAGGAGGCAGGAGCCTCCGTTGCATTGCGTCCCCATGCGGAGCCAGGGGACGAGTTCAATATCCACTTTGAACAATCCATTAAGCTGCTTTTCGAGCTCGTGATCGAGTTCGCGTCGAGTCGTTTTCCTGCAAACCTTCGGCACTGACAACTTCGACCAACCGTTGTGCGTAGCTATCCATTTCCATGACGAGTTTGTCGGTGCGTCCCAAGAAAAACATGTAAATCAGGTAAGCCGGGATGGCGACGAGCAAGCCCGCGGCCGTTGTCAACAACGCTTGGCTAATTCCACCAGCCAAAAGATCGGGACGGCCCATCGCTTGCGCGCTCGCAATATCATTGAACGCTTGGATCATTCCAAGCACGGTGCCCAGCAATCCGAGCAAAGGCGAGACGTTGCTAATCGCGTTTAACAATCGCATGTTACGGCGCAATAGGTTGCTCTCGCGCTCGCCCGCGTCGAGAACAGCTTGCTCGACCTCAACTGCCGAGCGACCATATTTCTTTACCGCAGCGGCCAGGATGGCTGCGATCGGACTTGGATTGCGCTCGCAAAGTTCCAACGCTTCCTCACGATCGATTTGCCCTTGCTGAAGTTGTTCGATCAGTCGCTTCACAAACGGCCGAGGTATAACGCGACCGCTCCGCAGGGAAATGAAGCGCTCAAAAGTAAAAACGGTCAGCACGAACGAGCAAAGTGCGATGGGGTACATCATCAACCCGCCATCGTGAAACATCTGCAACAGGTTGCGTGTTGGAATCGTTGCCTCTTTGCCTGACGCTTCGGTAGGGCTGGCTGCACCTGCGTTGCCTGACGGCAATGGATTGGAGGAATTGTTGGCAGCTACTCTTACGTCGGGTTGTCTAAAGCTCGATGGCTGACTGCCCGGTTGCGAAAATCCGCCCGACGGTGACTGGGGACTCCTGGCATTGTATTGTATCGCTCCGCCATTATTTCCGTTTGGAAAGTTGCTTGGTTGTAAGTTGTTTGGCGGTTGCGGTCTTGTGCCAGGTGGTTGAGGCGATTGTCCGAAACTCAATTGAGGAGCCAGGATGGCGTAGACAAATATTGTTAGGGCACTGATGAACCAGCGACATTCTCTACCAATCGAAACGACCGCAGGCTGAGCCTGCACGGCAGTGGGTTCCCAGGCGAGAGCCTGGGAACCAGATGGCTTTGCCACGGCACCTTGGAACCAACTGCACCTCTGCAGTTTCGCGATGGAGTGGAGATGCATCATCATCGCTTGGTTCCTGAGGGTTCGTTTGCTGGTTGATTTGCGACGGATATGGATCGGATTTTGTCGAGTCGTTCCTTGGCGGTAGGAACAAATGGACTTTGACTGAATTGGTTGATAATGGTTTCGTACGCGTCCATGGAACCTTGCGGGTCTCGCAATGCTTCACAGCATTCTGCAATTTGCATCAGGGACGCGCAAATCCAATACTCTTGCTTAGGCAACTGCAACACTTCGCGGTACGCAAGCAACGCATCTGCGTACTTGCGTTGCATCAAGTACGTTTCGCCTATCATCCAGTGTCCACGTGCCACCAACTCATCGGAGGTCGGTCGTGTTCGCTGTGTAATGGACGTAAGCACTTGTCGCGCAGCATCGAAGTCGGCCTTGGAGATCAAACACCTCGCTAAAAGGTAATCGACTTCGCAAGCGCGGTTACATTTGGGAAAATCGTTACGAATCCTCAAAACGGTTTTTTCGGCATCACCCCACTCTTTTCGCAATGCCAGCAATTCAGCCGTTCTAAGCAGGACCACTGAGTACCACTCAGGCTTGCTAGCGTTACCGCCAATGCTAGCGTCGCCGTCGCTTGCGTCTGCCAGCTGAATCAGCCATTTCCATTGCGTATCGGCTTCCGGCCAGCGCTGGAGCTGATAGAGCGTCTCGGCCAATTGGAATCGGACGCTGACCTCTAGCTGGATATTGCCGGATGGATTGCTGATAGCCGCTTCCAAGTCCGCTTTGGCGTCTTCGAACGAACCGAGTTCGAACCGCGCTTGCCCGCGTAGCCAGCAAGCATAGGGATGGAGTTCTTTGTCGCAGCCCATGCCGAGCGCTTGGTTAGACCATTCGGCCGCTTCTTTCCAAGCTTTCTTTTCCGAGGCATTTTGAGCCAGTCGTACTCGGGCTTCGATTGAGATCGGACTTTCGGGAAAACGATGAACGAGTTCCAGCAAAATTTCGTTTGAATTCGATTTCTCGCCGGACTCAATAAGAGCCATCGCAAGCTCGTAGAGAGTTGCCGCAGGTGGATTGCTAGCGAGGGCGATGCGAATCAAAGGGGAAAGTGTCTCGACCACATCTACGGTTTCGCCAAGGGCTTTTGCGATCTTGACTTTGAGCAATTGACTTTGAAGTTCGAGGTTATCGTCGAGCTTCTGATCGGAAAGTCGGTCTAGGAACGCGCGAGCTTCACCATATTGCTTGCCGTACCAGCAGGTGAGCGCGCAGCCCAAGAGTGCTTGGCAGTGAGTCGACTCGGATTCTTTCGTGTTCTGCACTGCCTTTTCAAAGCACGATCGAGCGGCGGTGTAGTCTTGTCGCTGCTCGAGCATCAGCGAGCCGAGTTCAAGCCACGCGATTGGATTCGTTTTCGAGGTAGCACCCTGTGCATCCACCACATTGACTTTGCCAAAGCCTAAATGCTTTTTGAGGCGTTGTTCTGCGAGTTCAAAGCGTTGCTTTTGTCGGTCCCATTTGGCGTGAACCAGTTCCGCGTTGTCCGTCCATTTGAAGAGCTGTTTGCTATTGAAAGACTTCCCAGTTGCAATCGCATCTTCCTCAAACTTCTTGGCTTTGGCGAGCCAAGAGGAGAGTTTCCCAGCGCAACCATCGCAAGGGTCCGTTGCCCATTCGGACATGACAGCAAAGTACTCACATTGGATAGCTAGTTCGGTACCAGGACATTGCTCAGCAACGGCGCGAAACTGCTCGGCGGACTTTTGAAAATTGCGCTCGGTATATGCCGTCCTAGCGCTCTGGTAGAGGGCTACGAGCGAGTTGGATTGCGGCTGTTGTGGAAGACCGACGCATGTGGTTATCAACACAACCACAATAGCGAGGTATAGCGTGTTTTTCTGCATAAACATAGGCTTATTGCATACAAAAACCCTATGGGTTGTAACAAGAGCAGCTAGGGGCTCTTCGTAGTTTGGGTAGATTTTGGGCAAATTTTTTACAGCACCGCTATGCAAGAAGGCATAACAAAGTTACCAAGCACAAAGGCACGCACTAGTCGTCGTGATTCAAATATTTTTTTTAGGCGTTGGGAGATGAAGTTATGAGTTTGCTACAAGAGTTTAAAGCTTTCGCAATGCGGGGCAATGTTGTTGACCTCGCAGTCGGAGTGGTCATCGGCGGAGCGTTTGGAAAGATCGTCAGTTCCTTGGTCAATGACATTGTGATGCCCCCTTTGAACTTGTTGACAGCGAAGTCGGGAGCCAACTTCAACAGCTTGTCGCTTAAATACTCGCAAGTTTTCGGCTCCAAAATTGACCTTCCCAAGATGGAGAAAGGGGTCCCAGTCCTCGATGGCGCAGGAAAAGCAGTCATCGAATCCACGGACCCTGACCTTTTGAAATACGGTCCGTTCTTACAGACTACGCTCGATTTCATCATCGTCGCATTCGCCATTTTCATGATGGTCCGATTGATGAACTCACTACAAAAGAAAAAGGAAGAAGCTCCAGCGGCACCAGCCCCGACACCGGAAAACATCGCACTCTTGCGAGAAATTCGCGACTCGTTGGCCAAGAGTTCGCCGCGCCGGGCTGACTAATTAGTCTTGGATGGCTTCAACTGTGAAGCAGTGACATTCTGCAGACCACGGGATGAATTCCGTGGTCTGCGAAGCACTGATCAAAGTGGGTTTGATTCGTTTTGCATTTCACCAGCTTCATCAGAGTTTTTTCCCTCCCCAATTCTTCGTGATCTAAGCCAGCCTCTCAATTTGTCCGCCACTAGGAAAATACCTGCAATGGCGGTGCCGGCAATGTAACCACAAGAACTTCCAAATGCGAAAAGGCACAACGAACCGCAGCTGATAAAGTATTCTATTGGAATTCCTTCAGACAACCCGTAGCGGACCATTAAGAACAAAAAATACGATCCACCAGTAAGCAATGATGCAAGCCGCGGAGCCTTGCCGCCAAAGAGAACCGCTTGAGCAACGCCGACACTGGTAAAAAATCCTGCAA
This sequence comes from Pirellula sp., assembly GCA_031424235.1. Classification (GTDB taxonomy): domain Bacteria; phylum Planctomycetota; class Planctomycetia; order Pirellulales; family Pirellulaceae; genus JBKCUI01. The sequence goes on along the minus strand of JANPHB010000059.1, from coordinate 29,830 downwards.
CCAAAAGAAATGAAATCGCATCTTGCTTAAGCAATTTCATGGCGGCAAATAAAAGTCCGTAGCCGGTCGTGAAGACAAACAAACTTGCCAAGTCTAGTTTGCGTGGAACGGAGTAGATCTTTTGATGAGTTGCCATCGACTATTCCCAAAGTCAAGGAATCTCGGAAATTCGGAGCATTTACGCAACCAAATGGTTACTCGGGAGGGGGAGGTTCCTGCCGAACCGCAGCTTCACAGGCTCGGCAGGAGCCTCGCCCTCCCGAGTTTTGTTCAATTTGCGATCCTTCAGGTAACCGGGCCTTCGAAAGCAGCAATCGATTTTTGTAGTTTGGGACCATTGTCCCGAACGAATAATAGGCATCGTCCGCACAACAGATGCCGGTCGCTGCTACCGAATCAAAAAAAAAGGATTCAGCCAATCGCTGAATCCTCGTCAATTTTTTTCAGACCAGTGAAAATCTTTACTGGAACGATTTTCCGCAGCCGCAGGACTTGGTTGCGTTTGGATTTTCGAACGTGAATCCTTGTCGTTCCAAGCTCTTGTGCCAACCGATCACGGCACCGTCGAGCAACAGAGCGCTCTTTTTGTCGACAACAACTTTCACGCCATGTTGGTCGTATTGGCTGTCTTTTTGCTCGTCAAACTTGTCGTCGAAGCTCAAAGAATACTCAAAACCTGCACATCCGCCGGCCAAAACACCCACTCGAACAAATGTGTCCTCGGTGAGATTGCTTTCGGAATGAGCTCGCTTGAGTTCCAAAGCAGCCTCTTCTGATACCATCACTGCCATCTTCTGACTCCAAAACCAAAGTGCGAATAAATTGAAGTACGAATCCAGTTCCAGACGAATAGGCTTCGTAGCGTTAGTTACCGTTTCCACAATAAGACTATAGTATGCCTGCATGCCTACATACGGCAAGTCAAAATTGCCTTTGCACGGGCTGACATTCTTGGTATTCTATCCGCCCCGTTGCAATTCCAGTTTCGGGGAAAACCAACCCTTACCCTTTCAAAACTCCTAGGATCATGACAAAACCTCACCGGAAACTAAAGAAGGCTAACCACGGACAGCGTGCAGCCAATAGCAAGGCTCGAAAGTCCAAGCGAAGAAAAGTTCGCACCTAAGGCTTATTTGTTTCCTTAAAGAGATTTTAGCGAGCCACTCGTCGCCGCACGGGTTGGTCATATCGGAGTCCTTCTGTGGTCACTAAAGACTTCATCATCGATCCAGATACGATTGACTTCGACAACGTAGTCGCGGATATCGAGCAAATCAGAAAGTACAATCCACAGCGTTTCGAAATGGAACAGCTGACGGCGATTGTCCATGAGGACCCGGTTCGGTTTGCGTGCGTCGGTTACAAAGACATCACGGACCAAGAATTTTGGGTGCGAGGCCATATGCCAGGCATGCCACTCATGCCCGGAATCGTAATGCTCGAGGCGGTAGCCCAAGTATGCTGCTACTGCTCCCACAAATACGAATTGCTAGGCAAATCGATGGTCGGCTTCGGCGGCTTGGAAGATGTTCGCTTTCGAGACCCTGTTTTGCCAGGCGATCGTCTCATTGTCATGTGCGAGCTTCTGAAAGTTCGCAAACCCCGACTAATCGTCTGCCGGTTCCAAGGAATCGTCAAAAGAAACATCGTCGTCGAAGGGGTTTTAAAAGGGATTCCTATTCCCGTTGAGTACTTGACCTCAAAAACATAGGCCTTTTTGGATACAATGCGAAGTGCATTTGGTATATCCGCTTCATTCGCTCTTGTTTGCAACAACACAGCAGTAGCCTTTACACCAACAAATCAATTCAGTGGACAAGCTTTTCAATAAGGGAAGCCAATGAGCACTATCTTCGCCAAAATAACAGGTCCAGAGTTCGATTCGATGGTCGATCGAGGTGCATTTGATTGCCTTGAAGGCAAAAAGGTCGAATTGATTCGAGGAGAATTGAGATTCATGAATCCTGCAGGACCGATCCATGATGATTACATCGACTATTTAACTCGATGGTCTCACAAATCAGCGACAGAAGGAATAGCGAACATTCGAGTGCAGTGTGGTTTCGTTTGCGATGACAATCGTCCCGAGCCAGATGTTCTGTGGATACAACCCCGACGGTACGGTCGAATTCGCCCAACTGCCCGCGATGTGATGTTGCTCATCGAAGTATCCGACAGTAGCCTTTCCTCGGATTTGCGGGAAAAGGCTGATATCTATGCTGAAGCAGGTGTTCAAGAGTATTGGGTTGTCGACATACCCTCGTCACGCATCCATGTCCTCTCAAAAAGCGATGGTAAATCGTATCGAAAAATCGAGATCGCCGTTGCTCCGCAGTTCCTTTCGCCAACATGCTTACCATCAGCCAAACTGGATTTGACGGATCTGTTTTCTGTGACATAAGGCGAGTGGCCGCATGAGCTAGTTTAGCACGACGCGCAAGCTAGTGGGTCGATTACCCAATTCACTAGCTTGCGCGTCGTGCTAAGTATATTGCCCCAGTCGGTCGCTTAAGCATTCAATGCGAAGCAATCTTTCGATTGAAACTGCCGACTCCACGCGCGAAGGCTGCTATGTCTACCTGGGCAGCACCTGATTTTCGCAATGCCGCAGCCGCTTCGTGGGCCGTCGCTCCACTGGTGACAATGTCATCCACAACCAGGATTTTGGCGGACTTCAACTCGCCGGCAAGCTTGCATCCAAACGAATTTGTCACACTCGTCCGACGTTCAACAATGGTCTTAGTTCCTTGCTTGTCCGTCAAACGCGTTCGATAGAGCCAGTTGCGCCGCACAGGAATTTTCAACTCGCGAGCCACGTTTTCGGCGAGTACTTCAGCTTGATTGTATCGAACCACCACCCGTCGAAACCAATGCTGTGGGATCGGGACCACAAAGTCGTATTGCTGCGAGTCGAAGTGTTCAAGCGTTTGCAGCCAGCCCCCCACTCGCTTCCCCAATTCGATCGCGAGAGCCTCACACGTAGGTTGCTTGATTTTTCTGGCGGCCCGAGCGGCTGCCCCCGAATAAGCCGTATAGCAATAGGCTTTTCGAAAGGCCCATTTGCGTCGCTCGCAATAGTAGCATTTCTTTTTGGTCACTTGAGAAGTCGCTATGCCAGCAGCAGGCAGCGGAGCACTACAACGCAGGCAACTCACGGTAGTCGGAGTAATTTGCAATTCGCAATGGACACAAAGGGATTCCAAGTCCCAATCGACAATAGGTTTGGCGCACAAAACACAGATGCGAGGATACACCAGGTCGACAAAAGGTCGGTACCAACGTTTGGGACGCTTGGACTGAGGCGACTGAGACGGAGTAGTTTGAGTCTGCATGGGCGATGCTATTTCTTGGTCAAAACGGCTTTCTTGCGGTTGGGATACAGCTCGGTGCAGATGCCGCATATGTTGCCATCGCAACCGCGAGCCGTGCAGTGCTCCCTACCGTAAAAAATGATCTGGAGATGGAGCTTATTCCAGACCGACTCGTCGAATAGCTTTTTGAGGTCCTCTTCGGTTTGCACCACGGAGCGGCCATTGGTGAGCCCCCATCGTTGCGCGAGTCGATGGATATGGGTATCAACGGGAAAGGCAGGATGGCCAAAGCCTTGACTCATAACGACAGAAGCTGTTTTGTGTCCAACTCCAGGCAGCCGCTCAAGCTCTTCAAAGGATTCGGGCACTTGGCCGGCGTGCTGCTCAACCAGAATACTGGACAATTCCTTGATGGCTTTGGATTTCTGAGGGCTCAGTCCACATGGCTTTATGATTTCCCGAATGCTTTCCACGGTTTGCTTTGACATATCGTGTGAATTGTCCGCCAAAGCCCAGAGGGAAGGGGTCACACGATTGACCATTTTGTCCGTGCACTGAGCGCTGAGGAGAACGGACACCAAAAGGGTGTACGTATCCTTGTGGTCCAAAGGGATTGGGGTGTGTGGATAGAGACTTTCCAGCCGGGCTTGAACAATCTGGGCACGTTCCGATTTTCGCATCTTGGTTCCATTCGTAGCTGGATTCGTGAGAATTCAGCCGGTTTGGAATTCTCACGAATTCCGCTACGGTAGTTTTAGCCGGTTTGGAATTCTCACGAATTCCGCTACGGTAGTTTTGATTCCACCGGTCCCCTTTAGCGAGATTCTACGCGATTTTTGACAGGGATTTCGGGGTGCCGAAAAAAACCGTGTCCGTGTACTCTAATGGTACATTCTGCAAAATTAGTCCCCAACGAAAGTCACCCATTGCCATGACCGCGTCGAGCCCAACCGCCAAATCCAATCCAAAACGCTCCGAAGTGCCCGAAGGTGACACGTGGGACTTGGCTAGTTTGTTCCCATCAGACGCTTCTTGGCTAGAAGTGATGGCCGAATTCGAAAAGGAGATTGGTGGCTTTGCCCAGTTCACTGGCCGGCTTGGCGAATCCGCTGCAGTGCTCGCTCTATGCTTGGCGTTTGACGTCAAACTGGACCGACTAGGAGAACGACTCGGAACCTACGCTTTTCTCAAAACCACCGAAGATCAAGGGAACAGCCACTATCAAGGTTTCGTCGGTCGCTATCAGAACCTAGCCACCAAAGCCGGCCAAGCGGCCAGCTTCATCCGTCCTGAAATCCTGTCGATACCAGCCGAACGCATGGCCGCCATGATGACCGAGGAGTGCCTGAAGCCATTCGCTCTGGTCCTAGAACGCATCAATCGGTATCGCAAGCATACTCTCAGCCAACCAGAAGAGAACTTGCTAGCCATGCAAGGCGAAATGGCCCAAACGGCCAGCAAAGCATTTCGTCAACTCAACGATGCCGATCTCAAGTTCGGCGAATTGGTCAACGAAAACGGCCACTCGATCGAACTGACCAACGCTTCGTTTAGTTCCTTCCTCTTGTCCCCAGATCGAGACGTTCGCAAGCGAGCCTTTCACCAATACTACAAGCAGTTCCAAGCCCACGAAAACACCTTGTCGGCAACCTTGGCAGGGAGCATTCATGGCGACGTCTACTATGCAAGAGCCAGGAATTATCAGAGCGCGAGAGAAAGTTCGCTGTTCGCAGACAATGTTCCGTTGAGCGTCTATGACAATTTGATCACCGCGGTTCGCAATCGGCTTCCAGAGGTGCACAGCTACTTCGACATGCGCCGTCGCAAGATGGGACTGGCTGACATCCACCACTACGACACTTATGTCCCGGTGTTGGCTGCTCAGCAATCGCATCACACGTGGGATGAAGCCGTCTCGGTCGTCCTGAAGTCGTTAGAGCCACTTGGGGCTGAGTACGGCCGAACGCTTGAGAAGGGCCTTCGCGGTCGCTGGAGCGATCGTTATCCCAATCAAGGCAAGCAGAGCGGTGCCTTTAGCTGCGGCACCTACGACGCCGATTCGTTTATTCTGATGAATTTCAAACCGAGCGTGCTCAATGACGTTTTTACATTGACGCATGAAGCCGGCCATTCGATGCACAGCTTCTATTCGGCAGCCAATCAACCCTTCCAGTACTACAACTACACCATTTTTGTGGCTGAGGTAGCGAGCACCTTCAATGAGCAGTTACTAGCTCACCACATGGTACAAAACGCCAAGACCAAAGAAGAAAAGGCAGCCATCCTCAATCACGAAATCGATAGTATTCGAGCCACCATCGTTCGACAAACGATGTTCGCTGAGTTTGAGAAGATCACGCACGAAATGGCAGAAAGTGGCGAACCGCTCACCGTAGCCAGCTTCAAGGCCGTTTACGCAGAACTGCTTCGCGCGTACTTTGGCCCAGAGTTCGTCATCGACGAGGAACTGTCGCTGGAATGCTTCCGGATTCCGCATTTTTACAGGGCTTTTTACGTTTACAAGTATGCGACCGGCTTGTCCGCCGCGATTGCACTATCCAAGCGAGTGCTCGAGGGGGGCAAGGAAGAACTGGACGCGTATCTGGGCTTTCTTAAAGGCGGTTGCTCAAAGGATCCCCTCGATTTGCTCAAGGGAGCGGGAGTGGACATGACAAAGCCCGAGCCCGTCGAAGTTGCATTGATTCAATTCGGCGAGTTGGTCAAGCAACTCGATGAACTGGTGTAGCACCAATCTCGTAGAGGAAGTTGTGAAACTTCCTGCAGTTCAAGACCTATCTCGTAGAGGAAGTTGTGAAACTTCCTGCAGTTCAAGACCTATCTCGTAGAGGAAGTTGTGAAACTTCCTGCAGTTCAAGACCTTTCTCGTAGAGGAAGTTGTGAAACTTCCTGCAGTTCAAGACACTTCAGGAACTCTTACGAGATTCCGCTACTTGCTCCCCACTTCTCTTAACAATGTCTTTAAATGCTAGCACACAATTACGTGCTAGCATTTACTGCAAGTACTAAATGTAGTAAAGCGTTTGCAATCTGGGTAATTTGCGGCTAATTTCCTGCTTAACGCCCCGCGGATTAGTACCCGTCACTACTCCGCGAGAACGAGGGATCGAAGCCGAACAACAAGGAGCTGGATTCAAGCGAGCTTGCAAACGAAGGATTCGTTCAAGGTCTTAGTCACCCAGAGTGGTTTAGATTCCTTATCGATTCAAGTCAATCTTATCCAGGAGGGATTCCTGGTTCAAGTTGTTTGAATTGCGAATGCGAATTCGAGTCGGCATCGCCTACTCCATCTTACGTCGAACAGCTGGTCCTCTCAGTCGATTGCGACACGTCACCTTTTCATTTAGGAGGATCCTATCTTATGAACCAACGGCCGCTTATTGGTTTGAACTGCGACTTTCGTGCTACCAATCAAGGTACTCCAGCTTACTGTTATCTCGCTGCAGGTTACTTTGATTCGATTGCCAATGCAGGTGGAATTCCAGTATTGGTACCCCCAACATCTGATCCAGCTCAATTGGAACAATTGCTAGATCGACTCGATGGATTTGTATTGGTCGGCGGCGGCGATTTGGATCCTCGCAATGATGGATACATGCTGCACAGCTCCGTTCGCCCGATGGATGCTCGTCGCGAAGAGTTTGACCGACGCTTGGCACAAGAAATCGCCAATCGTCAAATGAGTCTTATGGCTATCGGCGTTGGACTGCAATTGATCAATGTTATCAAAGGGGGCAATCTCTTTTATCATCTCCCAATCGATATGCCATCTGCAATCCCTCACAAAGACCCTCATGACCCAAATCATAGACACTCGTTGGTCGTCGAGTCCAACTCCATCCTCGGTCGTGTTTACGGCGAAGGTGAAATTCGAGTCAACAGCCGCCATCATATGGCCATCGACCGCCTAGCGGATTGTTTCCGCGTCACAGCCAAGTGCCAAGACGGCGTGATCGAAGGAATCGAAAGCAATAGCGATGATTGGCTCGTGGTTGGCTGTCAGTTCCACCCTGAATCTGCGGCAGCAAGCGCTCTCGATATCCGTATCTTCGAAGAATTCATCGAAGGCATCTTGGCCAAGTCAGGCCAGCTACAACTAGCTGCAGCGTAGCTAGCCAATTCAGTCGTTTAACAGTCAGCCGAAGGCGTACTGTGTCGCTTTGGGAGGGCGAGGCTCCTGCCGAGCTGGAGACGCATGGTTCGGCAGGAGCCTCGCCCTCCCGAAAAATGCAATAGCTCACCGGACGGCGTGTGCCGTTCCGCTAACAAAGCGAGCTGCAAGTAACTCAAACGAAATGTCCTGCACTGGATGCAGGGTGGATGCGATGTCGACTTGCATTTTTCGAGTGCGGGGGCAGTGTAGCCATATGGCACGGACGCCGAATTTCGTTTAGCGGAGACTCGTCTCGGTTACGGTTGCTTTAATAGGAAATGCAAACGAAAATGGCGAGATTAGCTCAACGAGAGCTGACCTCGCCACGGGGGAAGGGAGATGTAAGACGCCAAGCACTTGATGATGAAGCGTCCCACAATCTAACTTAGGTCGACGGCGATTCACCCGCAAAGCTTTCTGTAGGAAATTGCCATCGTGTTATTTGATTCGAACCAAAAGCCGAAACTCTGTAACGATTGTGACGATTCTGCCGACAGGTCGCAGAATTGCGTTTCGCTGTTTTGGTTACCAATTCTCATGGCAACGGCCTCTGCCTTTGCTATTGGCTGCGTCCCCCAGCGAGAAAAGTCCGTGGTCCTCTATTCCGCTTCGGATCGCGAATACGTCACGCCCATTCTCGACGCGTTTGAACGCTCCAATCCTGGTACCGAAATCGCGAGACAATTTGACGTAGAAGCGTCCAAGACACTTGGTCTGGTGACGCGAATCCAAAAGGAAAAAGAGCGTCCGCGATGCGATGTTTTTTGGAATAACGAGATCATTCACACGATTCGACTACAAAAGCAGGGCCTGCTGGCGATTCGCAGATGGAAAGTTCCGGACAATTGGCCGAAAGGATTCAAAGCCAACGACGGAACTTGGATTGGCTTCGCAGCTAGAGCCCGTGTGCTCATCATTAACAAGACGAAACTTCCTGATCCAGCAACCTGGCCAAAGAGTGTGCTGGAGCTCGCAGAACCGAAGTGGCATCATCGCTGTGGACTAGCCAACCCTATCTATGGAACCACTGCCACGCACATGGCTGTCCTTGCTTCTCACGAAAAACGAATCCGTAGCGAGGAAAACAGAAACGCCGCCTATTTCAACCAAGAGCGAACCCTGGATTGGAACCGATGGTCGGACGCTTGGATTGAAAACGCGGTTGTGTTAGCCGGCAACAAGCAAGTGGCATTGGCTGTCAGCAGCGGCGAACTTGACTGGGGCCTAACGGATACAGACGACGCCGTCGTAGAAATGGAAGCGGGCAATCCAATCGAAATTGTGTTCCCTGATCAAGCTGCAATGGGCTTTGGAACCCTTTTCATTCCCAATACGATCTGCGTACTTCAAAAAGCACCCAATCCAGCGGCCGCTTCACTCTTGGCTGACTACTTGGTCAGCGAAAAGGTAGAATCCAGATTAACCATAGGAAATAGCGCTCAGTTTCCCGTTTGGCCAGACGCGAAAATCAAATCCCGCCTAACCGAGGCACAGGAATCCCGCTGGGCGCAGGTGGATTTCGAAAAAGCTGCTGAACGATGGGAAGAAGTGCTAAAAGATCTGACGCAACGCTTGGAAAAACACCGAGGACGCTGAGAATTTTTTTGGGGTCGGTGCACTGAGAGACCCCAGCGGCCTTGGCGGCCGTCTCGCTTTGTTGAGGAAGTATGTTTAGCCGTGTAACGGCGGCAGTTCGTAGCTGCGGGGCTCGCCCCGCAGCTAAATTCCGAATCGATTCCAAGAGCCGTGGGGCGAGCCAAACGGCTACAAACTGTCGCCGCTATCGCGGCTAAGTCCCCCCAAGAACCTTCGGGAGAGCGAGGCTCCTGCCGAGCTTGCACGCTACGGTTCGCCAGGAGCCTCACCCTCCCAATTTACAACTTGCATGGGTAAACCCGAAGAAAGCAAGCCTACATGGATGGGCAGAAAATCCGATCGTGAGCGAGCTCAGCCCTAAGCGATGGCCATAACTCTCTGAGCCAATCGCAACTCGGTCGCTTGAATCAAATCGGCCGGTATCTTTTGGCCGTCCGCTAGAAAACTGATCGGAGTACCACTGCTTTGCAAACACGAGAACAGTGGGCCTAAGCCACCCGACTCGTCCAGCCGCGTCAAAACCAATCGGTTCGGAGCCAAAGACTCGAACGCCCGTTCATAACGCAAAAATGTTCGAACATTGCAAGTACTCGAAAGAACCAAATGCGTTTCGTCCGGCTTTACCATCGTCAGAATCTGCCCTAGTTGCTCTAAGGATTCCTCTTCGTCGGGTGAGCATCCACCAGTATCCAGCAAGACAAAGCGGCAGCTTGACAATTTTAGCATGCAACTCCGTACTTGGTCTTCCGTTTCCGCAACTTCAAATTTCCAGCCGAGGATATCCGCGTAGTTGTGCAAAAGGAAGTTGGAGCCGAGCCGCTTGTTGTCCGTTGTCAGAACGCCGACTTCAAAACCAAGCTCCATCGAAAGATACGCGGCGATCTTAGCTAGTGTCGTGCTCTTTCCTGCCCCTGGCGGACCAACAAATGCAAGCACTTGTTGACGCGAGTCTTCGAGGTTCAATGGCGGAGCGGCATGGACCATATCGCGAATCCAGCCCATCAATTCCGATCGCAAGGTCCAAACATCTTTCATTACCGCGGGATTGTCCAACGCACGTGCCGCCTCGATCCACTGCGCTACGATACCAGGATCGATGCCGGCATGAAGCAATTCTTGATGCACTTGCCCTAACACTCGCCCAGGGGCAGCGAATTCGCTGGACGCTTCTGGAGTAATGCGTGAACTTGCGAATTCGGCTTCAGTGCTCGTCGCATCATTAACGCGTTCTAAAGGCTCGATTTCAGGTTCGCTTTCCCTTCGCGAATTCAGCCGAACTGAATCTTCAGACGCCGCAAGCGTGTCTTGTTGACCTGATTCCGTATTGTCGAGTTCGAAGGCATTGGTTTGGGAACTTGCTGTGACCTCGATTCGCGAGCGGCCAAAGAGCCCGGACCGCGATGTTTTCGTTTCCAAAATCGACGCGTCTGGGCCAAACTCTGCCCGGATTTTTTGAAATGCCTCTTGAAGCGTTTTCGACCGGAAGGTTTTGATGCGAATGGGCTTGTTCATTGGAAATCCCTAGAGCTAGAACCGATTAGTCACTCACCATGGCAATGGACTCAACGCTGGTGTCACGCGAAATCTCGTTGTAACTAAGCACCCGGAGATCCGGTAACGCCTCTTGGGTGATCTGCCGAAGTGGGACACGAATCTTGGGGCTGACGACAATGCACCGCGGCTTGCCCAACTGATCGAGTTTTCGTACTTGGTCGGCGATTCGACCACAGGTCTTGGAAATGGAGTCTGGCGACATGCGGATGAATACGCCTCGGTCGGTTTGTTCGGTTCCGGCAGCAATTCTATCTTCCATGGCTGGGTCGAGCGTTACCACTCGCAGCACTCCTGTGCTGTCACGATAACGATGAGAAATGGTTCTTGCCAATCGGTGCCGAACATATTCCGTCAACCATATCGGGTCCTTAATGCGGTGAATGTAGTCGCCAAGAGTCTCAAGGATGATGCTTAACTGCCGGATCGGTATATCTTCTCGCAGCAGATTCTGAAGCACCTGTTGCACGTCAGCCAGCTTCATTTGCCCTGGGATCAACTCATCGACCACGGTGGCTGACGTCTTCTTGAGCTGATCGATGAGTTGCTTGGTGACCTCGCGTGTGAGCAGCTCGTCGGCATGCTTCCTGGCCGTCTCCTGAACGTGCGTTGCCAAGACAGCTCCGCACTCGACAACTTGATAGCCATACAATTCCGCTTGTTGACGATTGCGAGGATCAATCCAAACCGCTCTCTTCCCGAACGCTGGATCGGTGGTTTCATCGCCTATGATCGCACCTTTGGTCAAGCCAGTGTCGATTGCTAGCAAACGATCTGGCCGAAGCATGCCGGTCGCGATACGGTTACCGGACATTTCGAGTTCGTAGCTATACTCGGGCAGGCTCATGCGGTCCTTGATTCGAACCATTGGGAGCAGAACTCCCATTTCAGTTGCCAACGTAGCTCGCACCGTCGAGATTCGTTTCATCAAGTCGCCGCCGCGATTGGGGTCCGCCAATACGATCAGTTTCGCTCCCAATTCGAGCCGCAACGGGTCAACTTCGAGATAGTCTTCGACTTTCTTTTCGGGCGGTGTCTTTTTGGCAATCTCCGCATCTTTACCCTTCTTGTCTACGACCTTTGCATCTTCTCTCTTCTGACGTTGCATGATGAGTGCTAGCCCAATGCACCCGCCACCCATCGTGACCATGGGTACAGTCGGCAATTGAGTGAACGTCATCAAGAGTAAGAATACGCCCGAGATGATCAAAGCTTGAGGGCGTGAAAAGATTTGACGCAGGAATTCGCCCGAGAAGTCGGACTTCTGGGTGCTACGGGTTGTCAGTAACGCGGCTGCCAACGAAATCAAAAATGCTGGAACTTGGCTAACAAGGCCATCGCCGATCGTGAGTTTTGTGTAAACATTGGCAGCGTCGGAAAGCGACATTTTCGCATGCCAACAACCCATATAAAGCCCGCCGACGATATTGAGCAAAGTTATCGCGATACCGGCGATAGCGTCACCCCGAACGAACTTACTAGCACCGTCCATCGAACCGTAGAAGTCCGCTTGTTTGGTCACTTCTTCTCGGCGACGTTGAGCTTCTTTTTCATCGATCGCCCCTGCTGTCAAATCGGCATCGATGGCCATTTGCCGACCCGGCATTCCGTCCAACGCAAATCGAGCGGCAACTTCGCCAATTCGGGACGCTCCCTTGGTGATCACAATGAAGTTGATCAAAAAGATGATGATGAAAAGTATAATGCCGACCTCGAGCGAGTCCCCTGACACGAATTCGCCAAAAGCTTGAATGACATGCCCCGCCGCATCAATCCCGTCAGTGCCAGTCCGGGTCAAAATCAGTCGTGTGGTTGCCAAGTTGAGGACCAACCGCGAAAGCGTCGTTGCCACGAGCATCGCTGGGAAAATGTTAAATTCTAGAGGAGATTCGATGTAGATCGTGGTCAAGAGGATGACGACGGCGATTGCAATGTTTGCGGACAAGAGCACGTCGAGCAAAGCAGGTGGTAGCGGGACCAAAATGACGACCAAGCAAGCAATAATTCCAATCGGAACGATGGCATGTCGGTGCCGTAGGAATAGCTTGGTCCAAAAATCCATCCAGTTTTGCCCTGCCTCGAGAACTTGAGAAAATCCGGGAACAATTTGGAAAACTACTCAGGATTCCTATGCGATGTCTATATCGTTTTCAGGTTCCACGCGATAATGTACGCGATCAAGTGCCCCAAAACGGATTTGGATTCGCACCCTTGTTTGACAGCATTAGCACTAAAGACGACTTCGTCGAATGGCCTCTATCGAATCGCCCCAAACAATCCAGTACCCAACCCTCTCGCCACGGTTTTGGCACGGCATGCCCTCCCGAGTTTGGCTACCTTTGTTATGGAAAAACTCGTTCAAGGTATCGCTATCACGTTTGCACATCGCATCGGGCGTGACGGCGTTTATGCCTTTCTCCGATCTGATGGGGCTGCTTCAGCACACGATTTTTGGTCGCAAGATAGCGCAGACTAAACTTGTCGGACCACCTTTGTTCATCCTCGGGCACTGGCGAAGCGGAACCACCCTGCTCCACGAGCTACTCTGCCTGGACGACCGGTTCGCGTCGCCAACCACCTTTGAGTGTTTTGCTCCAGCCCATTTCTTGTTGACAGAGCCCTTGGTCACGCGATACGGAAATTGGCTTATCCCAAACCGCAGGCCGATGGACAACATGAAGGCTGGCTGGTCTCTGCCACAAGAGGACGAGTTTGCACTGATGAACCTCGGTGCCCCAACACCTTATCTACGTCTCGTCTTTCCATGCCATGACTACCCCTATCAAAGCACCTTGGCTTCGGATGGCTTTAGCCCCAAAGAATTGGAGCGATGGAAGTATCTCTTCGATTGGTTCCTGAAGGCACTGACCTACAAAAACCAAAAGCCGTTGATATTGAAAAGTCCACCTCATACAGGCCGAATTGGCATCCTCAAATCACTGTATCCTGACGCAAAGTTCGTGCACATCGTTCGGGACCCTCGCAAGTTGTTTCCGTCGACCATGAAACTTTGGAACTCGCTGGATCAAGTGCAGTCCATTCAAGTCGGTGAATACCAACCTAAGCTCAAAGAGTTTGTCCTCAAGTCGCTGACGACCATGTACAATTCGTTCGAACGGGACCGAGTCGGTTTGAGCGACAAGCAATTGATCGACGTTCACTACGAAGATTTGGCCAAGGATCCAGTCGCGGTTTGCAAAAACATCTACGATCAACTGGAGCTCGGTGGCTTTGACCGGATTGAGCCGTTGCTCAAGAATCGAAAAGAACAGGAAAAAGAATACAAAACCAATCGTTTTGGTTCGACCCCTGAGGGAGATGCGGAGTTCATGACGGCATGGCACAGCTACGCGACCAAGTACGGATATGCTTAAGCCGCTTCCGATCGACGCTCATTTGTCTTCGATTTGTCAGTACGTTCGAGACAACCCAATCACGATTGTGGAAGCTCCGCCAGGCTCTGGCAAAACCACGCGAGTGGCACCGGCTCTGATGAATTTGCCATTTGCTGCCGGGCAGAAAATCTACCTTTTGCAGCCAAGGCGAATTGCTGCCAAATCGGTCGGTGAACGAATCGCTTGGGAGCACGGCAGTCGGATCGGAGAGCGAATCGGATACCAAGTTCGCTTCGATTCCCAAGTTTCGCGTGAAACGCAATTGATCGTCGCGACCGAAGGGGTACTGCTTAGGAAATTGCAGGAAGACGCTGGGCTTTCAGACACGAACATCGTTTTGCTCGATGAGTTTCATGAGCGTTCGCTCGATTCGGATTTGTTGCTGGGAATGCTGAGGCGAGTTCAAGAAGCGTTGCGCGATGATTTGAAGATCGTCATCATGTCCGCCACGATCGATTCCAATTTGATCCAATCGCAATTGGGTGGCGCGCCCATCGTGCGTGTCGAGTCTCCTAATTTCCCTGTCACCATACGGTATCGCCCAACGAAACCGGAAGTTAGTCTTTCCGATCGCATGGTCGATGCAATTCGAGATGTGGCCGAAACGAATGATGGCGATGTACTCGCGTTCTTGCCCGGTGTGGGTGAAATCCAGCGAACGTTTGATGCCCTTTCGCAAACGCGGCTCGGTCGCGACTGCGAAGTCATGCAGCTATTCGGCGGTATGACACTTGAGGACCAAGGCAAGGCGATAGAACCAGGCAACAAACGCAGGATTATTTTGTCGACCAACGTTGCGGAGACATCGCTCACCATCGAAGGCATTCGCATCGTCGTGGACAGCGGTCTTGCCAGAGTCATGCGTTTTTCGCCTGATGTCGGATTGGACCGTTTGGCCTTGGAGAACATCAGTCAAGCTTCTGCGGCCCAGCGTGCGGGACGTGCGGGCCGCGTTGCACCTGGCATCTGCTATCGGTTGTGGAGCGATTCGTCCGAGCGTGCTCGGTCTGCCTTTCTGGAACCCGAGATTCGCCGCGTTGACATCGTTTCAGCGGCATTGCAACTTTTTGCCTGGGGTGAGGGAGAAAGCGATGATTTCCCATGGCTGGAGCAACCGCGAGCGGACTCCGTAGACAGAGCTCGAAATCTGCTAGAACAACTCGGGGCCATCTCCAAGAACAAAATAACCGAGATCGGCAAGGCCATGAGTCGCTTGCCTACGCATCCGCGACTGGCTCGTATGGTCATCGCCGGATTCGAGTCGGGATGTTATGAGCGTACCTGCATGATGGCCGCTTTGCTTTCGGAGCGCGACCCGTTTCAACAAAGCCGAACAGCTTCCACTCGATCGGCCAAGCGTTGGGATAGCGATTGCGTTGAACGACTCGTTGCACTGGAAAGTTTCTTGGACGGCCGCCATTTCGAAAGCCCATTTGGTACGCTTCATCGCAACGGCGTTCGATCGATTGTCAATGCCGCACAGCAACTTCATGAACAATGCACGTCTGTCCTCAAGGGGACGAGCATTCTTCGCGAGCGTCAGCGATCGCATGAACCTGAGGCATTGATGAAGGCCATGCTGTTTGGATATCCAGATCGATTGGCCAAGCGGCGGAACGTTGGCAAACCGCATGGTCTTATGGTCGGCGGCAAAGGAGTTGCACTATCCCATCAGAGCGGAGTTACCGAGGCGGAGCTGTTTTTGTGCATCGACATCGACGCGGGAGCGGGAGATGCTGCCGTTCGACAGGCCAGTCGCATCGATTTGGATTGGTTGCCCAAGGAGCAGGTTTTGTCGAGCGAGGAGTTGTTCTTCCATCCGAGTCAAAAGCAGGTTGTCGCGAGGCGGCAGACAAAGTGGTTTGATTTGGTGTTAAACGAAACCCCGACAGCGATCACCGACACGCAACAATGCGCTGAAATTCTGTGGCGTGAAGCGTTGAAGAACTGGGAACAAGCGTTTCCGACGGACGACGATCGTGTACAAGGGTTGGTGGAGCGAGTCAATTGCCTTCGCCAGTGGTTGCCCGATTTGGAGCTACCGGAGTTGGGCGAATCTTTTTTGCAGGACGTCGCCAAAGAACTTTGCCAAAATCGTCGTTCATTGGCCGATCTTCGGGCCGCACCTTGGATCGATTGGATTCAATCTCGCTTTGCTAGCGAGCAATGGCAAGCGATCGAAAAGGAGGCCCCGGCCAAAATTCAAGTTCCGAGCGGAAGTTGGATCAAGATACAATATGCGATGGGTAAGCCACCGACGATGGCGGTCAAGATCCAAGAAGTGTTTTCGATGAAAAAAACTCCGCGTATTGCCAAAGGTCGAGTCCCGTTGCAGTTGCATTTGCTTTCGCCCAACATGAGACCGCAGCAGATCACCGAGGACTTAGCGTCGTTCTGGGTAAACGGCTATCCGATTGTGAAGAAAGAACTCAAGCGTCGGTACCCAAAGCATTCTTGGCCTGACGATCCAACCACAGCAACACCGGGGCGCCGATAAGACAAAGCCACACTATTCCAACCCGAAGCGTAAGGGCTTGTTGATTTACTCGTTTAACAGTCAGCCGTAGGCGTACTTAGCTTCTTTGACAGTACGCCTACGGCTGACTGTTAAACGAAGTGCATTTTTTCGGATTGCCGCTCACTTCAAGCATGAACACACAGCCAACCAACGACGAAAACGCTGCCCCAGAAAACAGGCAGAAAGAGAAAGACAAAGCTGCGGACGCCCTAGCCGCAATGCAACCGCTTTTGGCCAATTCCATCTGTTTGAAGTGTACAAGCCACAGGTCGATTGTGTCAGGTAAAGGTTCGGTGTTTATGCTATGCCAATCCGAGGACACACCGTCGAGCTGGCCCAAGTACCCGCCACAACCGCTTAACCAGTGCCGTTACTTTAAGAAACCACCCACAAGCTGACGATTGCTGAGGACCTAGTGAGCGTCGGGGCCGTTTCACTTTATTGATGAAATACGTGTAACGGTGTAACGGTGCAACGGCGAAAGTTCGTAGCTACGGGGCTTACCCCCCGATTCATTCTTGGGTTTTCAAGCCCGAAGGGTTGGCACAACCTCTGCCGGGGTCGAAGGCCCCGGTAACAAATTGCGATTAAACCTCAAAGGCCTGAAGGGCCGACACACCAACATCTAGCTTAACTAGAAGCAGACCTTCCAAGATGAGTTTATTGCCTTATTGGCAAGACATGAGGTTGAATATAACCCGAAGTATGTGTCCACTGATGTGTCAGCCCTTTGGGCTTTTGAGTTCTTTCCTAGAACTATATCCGGTGGTTATCACCACCGGCAGAGGATGTGTCAGCCCTTCGGGCTTAATACAGTTGGCTCTTGAGCTTGTGCCTAGGGCTGAGAGTTACTCACCATTTCCATGTGGTTCTTCTAACGTGTGCCGGAACGAAAGAGTCGCTAAACGAGCGGCGTGTCAGCATTTCCTCTAGCAACGCCCAGGAGGTCACGCACCGTTGCATCAACTGGTAGAACGGCAAAATGGGCAAAATCCAGAAGCACCGTGCATCGCGCGTTCGGTTGTTAGAATAGTACAAGACGATCAGCCAGAGCAACGTTTCCGCGGTAGCGAAAATCAAATAGTATGCGACGCTTAGGTTCGCAAAATAGACCAGGTCCACCGTCGTCAGCAAGAAGAATAGGTAAACCCAAAACCATAGAGGCAAGAACATATTGAACACCCATCGCTCGATGAACAGCATGAGGTTTGACCATTGAAAGTTCGCATTCCGAGGGTTGGCCATGTCGATATGCTTTCGCGACTCGAAAGTAACGACTGCCCATTCCCAGCGACGTCGCTGTTTCGTTAGTACCTTTAAGTTTTCCGGGACATCGGTGTAACATTCAGCATAAGGTGCAAATTCAATTGCATACCCTACTTTGCGAAGTCGCAGCACAATATCTTCGTCTTCTCCCGGTCCTACATCCCACCCGCCGACTCGATGCAGCGCAGAGCGTCGAAAGGCTCCGAAAGCCCCAGAGATAATGCCCAAAACGCCAAGCCTGCTACTCAACATCCGTCCCAAAAGAATTGATCGCAAGTATTCGAAGGATTGAATCCTCGTCAGCAGATTGCGTTGGGAGTTCCGTACGAGGACACTTCCGGATACCGCTCCAACCTTTGGATCGGCTAGCGGTTGAACGATCTCCCAAATCGCGTCGCGCGCTAATCCGGAGTCAGCGTCGACGATGACGATCACCTCCGCCTTGGTGAGCGGCAATGCCGTATTCATCGCTCCGGATTTGCCTCCCCGCCTTTTGGTAACGACTCGAACACCACTATGCGATTTGGCAAAATTTTGAGCCACTTGGGACATGCCGTCGCTCGATCCATCATCGACCACGACGATCTCTAGCCGCGGGTACGAGCCCCATATATTAGTGAGTCCACGATCTAAGCCATCCGCTTCGTTCAGGCCCGCCACGACCACACAAACGCTTGGGCAGTAGTCAAACGACGGCGATTCCTTGCCTCGAACAGGAAAGAGAGCTTCTTGAACAAAATCCCATATCCACATGGCCAGACTTCCAAAAAGATACCGAGGGGTATCAAAAAGAAAGATCGGGCAAAGTAGGAGAAGGAGTTCAGTTTGTGGCACGGAGCAAAGCCAAGATATCCAATCGATCAACATCGTATCCCACTACCTCCTCTTCTATTGCCATGCGAATCGGGAAGCGAACTTTGCAATGCAAGCAAGTCCCAACGTGTTCCACTTCACTTCCGGAATAACTGCAATCGGTACATTCGTATTGTGATTTGATGACTTCAAAATCGGCACCCGCAACCAACGAATCCATCAAGCATTTTGGGCATGCGTGCATACCATCTCGCTCGAACTCGGCTGCCTCGCCAACATAGGCACATGCGAAGTGATGAATCAGCTCGCGATATTCCATGTGAGGCGAACCGCAGTCGTGACAACCGGAGCCCACTGCAGCAACTCCTTGGCATTCAGGGCAAGTGTTGATGCGATGGTACACCTTGCGTTTCAGGACTCCGAGCTCGGCCCACTGTTCCAAAGCATGGGCTGAAAGCCCGGGAGCCATACGGCCCGTGGACGCTTGCAACGAAGGGATTAAGTTGGCGCTTCGAAACAGGTCGGCATCGGGCGGTTGAAATTGGGTTCCCATACGAACGCCGCCTTGTGGATAAAAAGCATTTTTGAGAAGCATGTTGGCAAAATGGAATCGAACACCGTGGCCGTCGTTGCAATTGCACTCCACGCCCATCACCCAGTTGCGACTTGGTATGGTACCTCGATTCGAAATCTGCAATCCGATTCCGCCGATCGCAAAATCGACCGAAAACGCTTCGCAGACTCCGTTTCGATCCGGTGTTCCATCTGGAAGGACTGGAATTGCGAGAAGGGGACGCGTTACTAAATAGCGAGGGGTTTGACGTCGATCGGAACCGCGAGCTGCACTTCGGCGGTCAGCCAGAGGTTTCAACAACGCATCTTGTTCTGCTCTCAAACTATCCCGAAGTCGCAGGCAGAGACGTTCGTGACGCGTCGTCGCAAAGCTTATGGAACGAAGGAGAAGGGGACTATTCAACGTTGAGGTCAGCAAGCAATCGTCGAATCCCGATTCGACATGCGATACCGCGTTCGCATCCGAACGTTCGGGTGTCAAAAGAACCATCGGAGGGCCTGGGAAGCGAAGCTCTGGAAGACTTAGATTCGCGATGCCATCTCGCTCAAGTAAATCCTGTTCAATGAGAACGCAATCAAATTGAGCTGGATTGATTCGGAGTTGCTCCAAGTAGCTATCGATCTCGCGAAAAACGAGGACCTTCAGTTGGTGATCACAGTTGTCGTCCAAGATGCGTGACGAATGACGATCCTTGAGAAGAGCGATCGTTAGCTCCACTCCCTCGTCGCTGGATCGTTCGATGCGAGCGATATCAAATGGGGCTGCGTCAGCGGAGCTAGGCCCGTCAGAAACCGATGGGTTTTGATTTGCGGACGGAACATTGAATTTGCCTGCTAGTACGGCTGTGCTTTGGAGTGCGAGACGGCGATGCGAGGTCGTTCGCCAGAGAATGAACATCGCTGGAATGAACATCGCTGAATCGCGTTTGGACCATTTTCTGTTGCTGGTCCGTCTTTCCGAAGTTCCACTGAAATCTCGGTAAACGAACTTCGGCACCCAACCACACTGGGTCGACACCCTGCGTCTTCAATAGGTCTGAATCGATCGGTTTGACGACCAACGCGACCAATCTCGCATTGCGTTGATAGTAGCGAATTGCGTGATCGGGAACGCTGCTCGTTTCGTCTTGGATGCGAACAATTGCGAACGGGAGTCGAGCCCGGTGAGGTGGAACGTCGAGATAGAGCTGGGATCCAACTGGGAATCGAACCGCTTGATCCTGAGTCACGAACAAGTGGGCTTCCATGGATCGATCCTCCAGCAGCTCGAGGAGTTCTGTCCCAAGAGCCACGAATTCGCCGGGAAGGCGTTTGCGATGAATGATTCGTCCGCTTGCAGGAGCACGAACTTCCTTTTGGAGCCGAAACGCGTTCCACTCATCCAATTCGCCTTGCAAAGCAGCGACCCGAGCCCGCTCGGATTCCAGCAAGGAAGGATCGCTGACGGCTGTTCGCTTAAGCTGGTTTATGCCGAGTTTCAGTTCCGCGACGGCATTTTCGAGGGAATCTACCTTGGATCGCTGCCCTTGGTGCTGTGCTTCGAGTTGATCGAGTTCAACTTGGGAGACGATGCCTCGTCCATTCAATGGCTTCATCGCTTCGCTGGATGCATCAAGCTCTCTTAGCTTGCCTGTCTCCGATTGGAGTTGACCGAGAATCTCAAAGTATGCAACTTGAGTTCGTAGCAGCTCAAGAGAATGCTCGCGATTTTGACGATCGATCTCTGCGATTCTGGTTGCCATCGTGCCTCTAGCCATCTCAAGTTCGCTTTGGATCTTAGAGAGTTTCATGTCGAGCTCGAAGCTGTTCAAAGTTGCAAGGAGTTCACCTTTCTCCACATGTTGGCCCTCTTCGACCAAAAGCCTTGAAACAATTCCTTGCATTGGAGTGGCGATTCGCAGGACGTTGCCATGAATCGATCCGAAGGCTTGATATCGAAAAAACTCATTCCACAATATGCTGGATGCGGCAAGCATGATGGAAAGGAGTACGAACCCAATGAAGAACTTGCCTTTGGGGCGTTTGGGAGTGGGAGGACGATGCGTTGGTGGTAGCGAACTCCTGTGTTTAGACGTGGGCAACGTTGCCAACGCCTGGTCGATTTTCTCGGTCGATCGAGGAAATCCAATCGATCTCGGGGTTGGATTGCTGGGGCGTTTCAGTTCTTGGGTGGTTAAATTGGTAACCATGATTCATCAATCTATACGGTGTGGCCTATACGGTGTGGTGTGGCCTATACGGTGTGGCAACGCGAACACAACTCACTACGGTATGTGGTTTGTTTTCACAGTCCAGCAAGGGTAGGTTGCGAAAACGCAACGCAAAGAAAAAATCAGACATGATTTATCGCTACAACCGTCGCCGCTGTTCGATTGAGAACTGTTTCAATGGCCGCTTAATGAAGCAATTCCATTTCGTCGCTCACCGGTTGAGTGCCTTTTCCCGATCGCAAGGGCCGTTTAGGCGAATTTTGACGATTAACTAAACTTTAGCGACAAAAGTTGTCGAAAAGTCTACGAAACCGGGGTTTTAAGTCAACGAGTGACGAGAGAACCGCGGCGAGAAGTGCTATACGCAAAATTTCAAAGAGATTCCACTTCAATCGAGGGAGGCAGATGAATGATTGTAGCCAGAATCGAAGGTGGACTTGGAAATCAATTCTTTCAATATGCTTTTGGGGCACAACTTGCAAGCAAACATCAGACGGAACTCGTTCTGGATTTGACTTCCTATGATAGCAAACCAGCTCATGGGTATTTATTAGATAAGTTTTCGATTGAGGCTAGAGTACTTCGCTCTGATGAGCGAAAGCGATTGCCTGGTCGATATCAATCAGAAAAGCCGTCAATCCTTAAGGCATTCACCTTTGGTGGGAATTCGTTGCGAGTATTACGAGAAAAGCCCTTTGGGTTTTTAGAGAAATACCTGTCAGCACCAGACAATTGTTTTCTGGCTGGGTATTGGCAGAGTGAACGGTTCTTTCGCGACGTTTCGTCAAGTGTTCGAAGGCAATTTACTCCATGTGTTCAAATGAATTCTCGGACCTTGGGGATTCGCGAGCAAATGCTTAACACACCGAGCATCGCCATCCACATTCGTAGAGGCGACTACATCTCTACACAGCCAATGGCCGTACGCAACTTGAGCCTGGGATACTATCGAGATTGTGTTTTGTCACGATTGGAACAGCGACCAGAAAGCGAAGTCTTTGTTTTCTCAAATGACTTGCCGTGGTGTCGCGACAATTTGAAACTTCCGTGTCCTGTTCATTTTGTCGAACCTGCGGACACCGCTTCCGCGCACGAGGACCTTTGGCTAATGACGGCGGCTGAGTGCTTCGTGATTGCCAACAGCACATTCAGTTGGTGGGGAGCATATTTAGCAGAACGCCAGGATCGAATCGTGTATGCCCCGGCAAATTGGTTTCACGCGAACACTTTGGATGGCACTAATATCCTTTGCAAGGATTGGCTTCGAGTAAATGATCCGATAGGCCACATCAAGGCTGCCTAGCGGAACACAGTGTAAAACGATTGTCCTCAATCGTTGCTCAAAAATCCATTTAGGTGCCAGGGTGGCAAAAAAACTGAGTTGGCCACCTAATTTTTTTGCCCCTCATTTTTTTGCCAAAATACTCTGACGCAATCTATGGAGAAACAACTTGTGAGCTTGCTGAATTCTCACGAATCCAGCTACGAACCGGCTTGCTGAATTCTCACGAATCCAGCTACGAACCGGCTTGCTGAGTTCTCACGAATCCAGCTACGAACCGGCAACTCGATACTTCGCCGTTTTTCTGCATTGGACCTGAAGTGCCTGCCAAGCGATTGAGACAATCGCTTTACTCTCCTCTACAAGCTCGAATCGTTTTCGTCCGCAGTGGGGTCAAGATGACCAGATTTATTGATAGCCAGAAGTATGCGGAATGCCACCAACGTACTGATCACGAATCCAACAACACCTAGGAGCGACAAGTCCTTTAAGCCAAGCGGACCACCATCCATAAATAGCAACGGAGGAACCTTCGATGCCATCAAAATTGACGAGCCCAGCAAAAGCGAACTCGTCAACAGTCCAAGCACCAATCGATTGATGGACGGACTGAGACCACGGTGGGACAACTGAACATCCAGTTTTCCTTCTTGAACAAGTTCCATTAGAGAACTGATCTGGGAGGGCAAGCGTTCGACCAAGCCCTCCAACTCTACATACATCCGTCTCAAACGCCTCGCTTGGCGGCGCGGTGAAAACCGGTTCCGACGCAATTTCCCCATCATGGGCTGAATCGCTTGCAGAATGCTAAAACTCGATGAAGTCAATCGGAGCGTGCCCTCAAGCGTGACGAGAGTCTTGATCAGAATCCCCATTTGACTTGGTAGCGTAATCCGGTGACGATGCAAAATATCAGTTGCATCATTGAGGGCTCCCGTCAAGTTCAGTGAGTCGAGCGGCTGCGAGCCGTAGGTTGCGATCAAATCTGCTACGTCGTTGGACAACTGCGCATCATCGATCGAAGCTGGGATTTTGCCCGCACGCTTGACCAGCGACGTTAATAACGCCGAGTCCTGTTGCAAAACGGCCCAAAGCATTTCTTCGATCGTTCCGCGAAGCGAGTCGTCTATTCGGCCAACCATCCCAAAATCCAGCAAAGCGATCGTTCCGTCCTCTTGGACCAAGATGTTGCCGGGATGCGGATCAGCATGGTAATGTCCCTTGATGAAAATCGATTGCACGTAAAGGTCCGAGACCCGTCTTGCAATCGCATTGCGGTCTACGCCTATCAATGCATCTGGCGATCCCAAGCAGTTGATGGACTCTCCCTCAACACGTTCCATCGTGAGAACGCGGGCCGTCGACAGCTTCGGATAAGCGTGAGGCACAATTACGCCTTTGCAGTCTTTGAGCGTTGACTGGAACATGAGCAGGTTGGAAAGCTCGCGCGAAAAGCTCAACTCCCGTTTCAGTGATCGGGATAATTGCTCGACGATGCCGCGAGGCTGCCAGACCGCAAGTTCCGGTATGCGTTCAGCGAGCACTGCCAACCCGCGAAGAACCTCCAAATCCTCATTCACCTTGGCTTCAATATTGACATGCTGGACTTTGACGACGACCGGAGTCCCATCCGTCAGTCTCGCGGCGTGCACTTGCCCGATCGACGCCGAAGCAATGCAGTTTTCTGAGAACTGGGAAAACGCCTGTCCAATAGAGAGCTTGAGTTCCGATTCAACGACGTCCTTAACCTGAGCGAATGAATCGGCAGGGACTTGCGATTGCAATTGCTGTAGTTCCGCCGCTTGTTCCGAACCGACCAAATCGGGTCGCAACGACAGAACTTGGCCTAGCTTGATGAAAGTCGGGCCAAGCTCCGTGAGCGCCATTCTGACTCTCGCTTCTCGCGAATAACTGGCAAGCGGAACTCCTTGATCGTCCTTCAACCAATCGCGAATAAAGTCGACTCGCAAATGGCTAAGCCAGTCAGCCAGGCCGTAACGCCGCAGCACTACGATAATCTCTTGCCAACGCCGAAGATTGCGGTAATAACGCGGGAGCGAGCTAATTCTCATTTATCTGGCACGGACTCGATCGAAGGAGGTGGCTGCAATTCAGCAGCACGCTTGCCGCCCGCAATTTTTGCTTCGATTCGTTTCTTCAAATCAGCGTAGATAAAGTTCCCGAAGTCAAAGACGGGCTCTTCCGAATCAGCAGTCGTGGTCCAATTCAATTCCAAACTCGCACCCGAATAATCTATTTTCATCGTGTTTTCGTCGGCCAGTATTTCCTGCGTAAAAGGAAGGCCGCGAGTCGCTGGAAGAATTTCATCGCTACTAAAAACGACCTTACCGTTCCGAACATCCACGACCGCAATGGACATGCAGTCAATGCTGGCTGCATTTGCCACTCGACTAAAGTTCAGCATTCGAACAAAAACCACCGCCGGCGAATTCCTTATTTGATTTATCGGAAAGTAGAAGTTAGAAACAACCGAACTTTGCGGCCAAACGTCGGATGCATCCTTGGCCGACAGAGCATGCACACGACCAGAGACCGGAATAAAATTGGGATCACTTGCATCCGGAGTGATCTTCGGCTTGACCGGTTCATTTTTCGATTCGACTAACATCACCAACATCGTTTCGCCAAAACGCTGAACGGAAACTTGCCTGAATTTCGAGTCGAGTTCAATCTTGCGCGCGAATTCTTTTCGGTCCACTAAATTCCAATACGTCAACTCACCACCTTCCTTCAAGATGATGACACCCGTTTCACCATCCAAGGCTACTTTTGCGGAAGACGTAAACTCGCCGCTAAAAACGACTTTTCCGTCCTTGGAATCTACCAGTTTGAGCCCGAGCTGTTTTGGCCCCTCGCTGCCAACTAACCAGTATCGCCCGACGGAAGCAATAGCAGGGCCGCCTTCTCCCTCTAACGGAATCTGGCTCAACGTTGCGCCGTCAAGCACATCCAGTCTAAGTACCGAACGATTCTTAGGATCGTGAACTAAAAGGGCTTCGTTCTCGGTAGCAAAACTGCAGCCCTTAAAACCTTTTCGTGTCCAAATCTTTGTGCCCGTAATAAGATCGCAGCAGATCAGATCATCATCCGACAAAACGACAATGCCGCTCCGAGAAACCGACGCAACCTTGAACGAACCTTTGTTGTTTGGTAATCCCCAACTTCGTTGTCCCCGAGTTCCTTCGATTTCGGGCAGCTCCAAGTCAAATTGCTGACGCCATAGTTCGCTCTCTTGCTCTCGCATGGAACCGGATAGGGTATCAACCGCGATGATTTGCCGATTGACTTCGAGAAGAACGATACTGTCGACGGAATGAACAGTGGGAACCACAAACTTGTCTTGATTTCCTGGATCAACGTAAACTTGAAAGGTCACGTCGCTCGAAGGATTCGTGAAGACGACATTCACACTTCCTGACTTGATTTCCCAGCCGGAAAGTGCATCGCCAATTCTCGTTTTCCACTTGCAGGTCGTTGTCGGGTCCATTCGAATCGCTCGGTTCAGCGGCACGTCTTCGCTTTGCTCAACCGAAACATTCACTTTACCGGTCGGCCACTCTGTTAGAGGCTTGGTCATCGTGTTTGATGCGGCTAGAGTTTTTGGTAAAACCAACCCGTCCGTGGGCAATCCATTCAAATCGCGAACAAGCTCTCTGAATCGTACCTCATTCACATATTTTGCTGCCAAGTCATAACGCTTGATGCGAACGTAAATACTTGCCAAGATATCGCGGCGAGCAGCCGCATCTATTCCCATGGAATTTGCCGCTTCGAACAAATGGTCGGAAGCCAACATACGCTCTGCTTGCAAGTAATCGCTTTTCAAAACAAGCGTCTTGGCAGATTCAAGTCGTGTTGCTTCCGTTTCGCGAATGGAATCAAAATGCTCAAGCTTTACCCTTTGCACATGTGACGGCAATGTCCGCATCGATTCGATCTCAGACGCGAATTGTGGCTTCAGTTCCTCGAATTCCTTTGCCGTCAGTTTTAGTAGCACATTGCGAAACTGAGTTGCAATCCATCGATCCTCTTGGATAGACCATTGCGACGACAATTCAATATTCGCAACCCCCGACATTTGTTCTTGTCGTTGAGATGTTCGCAAATTTGACATTTCAAACAAGGTTGCCACTGTCTCCTTGTTTCTACCCTGGTTTTGAAAGCCCTTGATGAGCAACCGTAGATAAGGGGCTTTGTCCCGATCAACAACCAGATTGCCCAGTAGGTCCACCCGATTCGCATACTTGTCAAAGTCCGCAGTCAAAGCGGCCATGCCAGCCTTGTTGATCAAAAGAATGACATCCGAGTTGTTCGGATCAATTTTCCTGGCTTGCTCCAGGTAGTTTAAGGCGCCATCGAAGTCACTCTTGGCCAACGCCAATTCGCTTTGTCGAGCAAGCCCTGAGACCGAAGTCGAATTGCGCTGAAGCTCGTCTTTCAGTTGCGTCTGGAAGGCTTCACGAACCGAATAGCAATCCAATTCGAAAGGCGTTGCGCAAATCAACCGATCGCCAACCGAAATCAGATTACCGAGCGGCTGCTCGACACGGACGGAGTCTACTACCGAACCCTTGAGCAAATCGATCTGCAATATCTTTTGACCGGAAATCGGGACCAAATACGTTCTCTGTTTTCGAACGCCGCGGCCGATCACCTGTTGCGCGTCAGGGAAGTCGATCTTCGGCCACTTGCTCTTGCCGCTCTTGAGGTCAACCGCCACCACCGACTGCTGACAAACAACGACTGCTGTGTTGTCCCAAGCGCCAGCGATGTATCGAATGGGAGCCGTGGTAGCGTTGCTGAGCTTCCACAACAACGCGCCGTCCTCGATCTGGATACCATACGCATCGAGTCCATCAGCAGGGGCGAAAAGCACAATGCCATCGCTTATGACGACCGAATTATCCGCTGACCGCGGCGTCAAGGGGGACAAGTCTGCCAAATCCATTTGGCCGCCAAAAGCATTCGCCTGATTGTTTGTGGACAGATCCGGTCGAATCGGATATTTGAACGCCCACAATATTGAGCGACTGGCTTTGTCATACGCAACCAAATAGCCGGAAAGGGTTGGGCAGATGACGATGGAACCATCGACGGCTGGGACCGCGCCGGTGCTTCTGCGCAACAGATCGTTGGCGATGGTGCTGTAATTTGTCGTGAGCGGTTGTCGCCAGCGCAGCTTTCCTGTTTCCGGCTCGATACTGTGTAAGAAGAGATCGCTGTTTAACTCGCCAAGGATGAGCAGTTCGTTTTCATGTGGAAGCGGAGCCCCAAGAAAAAGCGTCCCTGCAAGCTTGGGTTCCGTTGAGCTCTTTTGTCCGCCCACTTCCCATTTCGCGAGCCCTTCGTCTCGCACACTCCAACATTGCAAAACATTGTAACTCGGCGACCCTTTGGGTTTCGCAACTCGAGCGTTCGGTCCAAGCGCAAAACTCTCTGCGATATCAAATGCAGGCATTTCGCTAATGTTGTAGATTCGCTCCCCATCGCTCGAAATACCTCCCAGCATCGTTTCTCCCCAAACCCGTTTGGCGAGATAGTCAGGTGCAGGCAGGTTGTAGGAATGACCATCACGACCAAGGTACCGATCCATAGAAAAGCCCATCGGCATTCCGCTGTAATCACATTTCCATCGCAAAACTCCCGTCAACGCATCGATTGCAACAATGCGTTGGTCGTAGGTCGATGTAATGATCCACGGCCCCACACTGATCGGGTACCTTGATGGAATAAGGCTCGATTTGCCATCTGGCAATTTCTGTTTGAGCGTAAGCTCGAGATTGTCTTTGTGAGGTTCCGACTCATGGAGTTCCGCATGCCACGACAAAAAAGGCAGCGGAATACCCGCATTGGTGTCTGCATTCCGAGTAGAGATGCCACTTTGATAGTATGGTTGTTTAATAACCCGCTCGATGGACTGCTGCCCGGACAGTTCGATTTTGTCAAAGTCGGTTTTGGAAAGTACCGACCGCCCATCCCAACTGATCTTCGTTCCCTTCCAAGTGAACTCACCCTGCTTAAATTGCTTTCGAGTCGACTCAAAAACGCTCAATGCCTCCGATTCCATTCCCGTGCTGTGGAGAGTCGAGGCTGTGAGTATTCCAAGCTCGGGACCATACCTTTCTGCCGCGCTCTTTTGTCGAAACGCTTTGCTAAACAAGCGTGCGGCTCGTCGCGAGTCCCCTTTTCGAAGCCAATGCTGGCCCAGAATCACGGTGGCATCTTGACCCGCGCTCGTAAATCCATATTTGCTGGCAACCGAAGCAACCCCTTCCCAGTCCGACTCGGAAATCGCCTGTTCCAATAACTGTTCAGCCTGCGTTCCATACCGCAAATCCACGATCTTGGTCGCTTCTATCGGAAGCGATTCGATGAGTTCATAAACGCGTTTAAAGACCGTCGACCTCGAGCCGTTGAATGTCTTGGTTTCGGGTTGCTTTGGGGGTTGGACAGGAGCGAGTTGACCCGGTACCTGCTGACCCGGTACCTTTGGAATCCCACCCGGTCCGATTGGAACGTACTCATCGAGAATAAAGAAATCGGCACCAGTAAGGTCTGCTTGTCGTGACTCCTCTAACCCAAGCAGAATCCCTAAGGCAAAGGTTGCTTCTCCCCACTGCTCTTTCTTGATGCCTTCCTCGGCTTCGTCCAAAAGCACCATAACTTCGCGTGGAGCTGACATCAACGCAACCTCCATGCTCAACTGTGCCATCCGCGGACGTGGCCTGACTTGGGCAACCGATCGATCTGCTTGCGTCAGCATAACAGCCAAGAACGCAGCGACTACGATCTTTGCTCGGTATCGAATTGATGAACCCATCCGTTGGTTTTGCATTTCTTCAGTCCAAATGATTTGAAAATTGCGACGTTACTTGTTTGCTTGCGATTGGGGAAAGGGACGTCCTCCTCGCACTTGAATTACCCTCGTTCCAGGGCTCTGCCTTGGAACGCACTGCTTTCGAGGCTCCGCCTCGCGTTGGCCATGGTTTTGCTAACTCAGAAGGCAGGAGCCTCCGCTGCATTACGTCCCCAGGCGGAGCCTGGGAACGAGTTTCAATTGCTTGCAATTTCATCGGGAGGGCGAGGCTCCTGCCGAGCTTGATGCGTAAATGGCTCGGCAGGA
>JANPHB010000058.1:0-37661 GCA_031424235.1 Pirellula sp. | reverse complement strand
GAGCTCTGCGAGCGATTCAAGTCCAGCCGCATCGGTCACTTTGTAGGTAAAGATGTCGCTCAGCGTTTGACCTGTGAGCCTTAAAGCTTGAACGGCAGCATTGGTTTCGTCAATAACATACGTGTACGTTCCATCGGCGTTCACGTTCACCGAGCCATAGCTGCCAGTGACAGATGAACCTGCATTGTTGCTGGTTGTGCCGACCGATCCTGCGGCTACTCCAAGAACCGTCTTGGTTTCGCCATTGCCCACGCTATCGACATCGGTATCGTTGGTCAGCACGTTTCCAGTGGCATTGCTCCCCGCAGTGCCATTCGACAAACCACCCGCCTCGGTCGCATCCCCTGCGTCATTGACAGCGACCGGCGCATCGTTAGAGCCTTGAATCGTGACGGTGATTTGGGTCGTCGAAGTCAGCCCACCTGTGTCGGTCATCGTGTAGGTGAAGACATCGGTCAATGTTTGAGCGCTGGTCCGCAAGGCTTGGACGGCGGAGTTGGTGTTATCAACGGTGTACGTGTACGCGCCGTTGGCAGCGATGTTGATCGCCCCATAGGTCCCGGTAACAGCGGAGGCAACCGAGCCAGAAGCGCTCGCATGAATACCGGCAGCAACTCCCGCGACCGTTTTCGTTTCGCCATTCCCAGCGCTGTCGACATCGGTGTCATTTGTCAAAACGTTGCCGGTTGGGTTGGCCCCTGCAGTTCCATTAGATATTCCGCCTGCTTCGACGGCGGTTGTTGTGTCACTGACTGAAGTCGGCGCGTCGTTGGTGCCTTGGATGGTGACCGTGATTTGCGTCGTACCTGTCAATCCAGCGGTGTCCGTGATCGTATAGGTAAAAACGTCATTGATCGATTGGCCACTGGTTCGCAGAGCCTGAACGGTTGCGTTCGAATTGTCAACGGTGTAAGTGTAGGAGCCATCGGCCGCAATCGTGATTGTACCGAAACTGCCGGTAACGGCGGCGCCGACGTTTCCAGTCGCTGAGGCTTGAACGCCAGCCTGTACACCGCTAACAGTCTTGGTGTCCCCTGCGTCGACGTCCGTGTCGTTCGTTAGGACGTTTCCAGATGGATTCGTACCAGCGGTACCGTTGGCAACGCCACCCGCTTCAGCGGCGATCGCGGTTTCAGTCACTGGAACAGGAGCGTCGTTGGCACCTTGAATGGTGACGGTAACGTGAGCGGTCGATGTCAGGCCGCCAGTGTCTTGCATCGTGTAGGTAAAAACTTCTTGGAGCGTGTCGGAGGAAGTTCGCAGCGCTTGGACAGCGGCGTTAGCATTATTGACGGTGTAGGTATACGATCCGTTGGCGGCGATGATGATCGAACCGTAAGAGCCAGCGACTCCAGTCGCAACCGAACCGGACGCGCTGCCGAGCGATCCGGCAGCTACGCCGGAGACGGTCTTGCTGTCCCCTGTGTCGATGTCGGTGTCGTTGGTGAGTACGTTGCCCGTTGGGTTCGTACCGGCGGTACCGTTGGCAACTCCACCCGCTTCGACTGCGGTCATCGATTCATCGACGGCGGTTGGGGCGTCGTTGGCACCTTGAATGGTCACCGTCAACTGGGTTGTCGAAGCCAGTCCAGCCGTATCGACCATCGTGTAGGTAAACAAGTCGAGAATGGTATTTGCAGTGGTGCGCAGGGCTTGGACGGTGGCGTTGCTGTTGTCGACTGTGTACGTGTAAGCGCCGTTGGCGGCGATGGTGACTGAACCGTAGGTTCCTGTGACGCTCGTGGCGACCAAGCCTGAAGCGGAACCGACCACACCCGCGGCTACACCGGAGACGGTCTTGGTATCGCCCGAGTCGACGTCGGTGTCGTTGGTGAGTACGTTGCCGCTTGGATTGGTTCCAACGGTTCCGTTTGAGTAGCCACCCGCTTCGGTGGCGGTGACGGTGTCGACGACGGAGATGGGCGCGTCGTTCGAGCCTTGGATGGTGACCGTGATTTGCGTGGTCGAGGCCAAGCCACCGGTGTCGACCATAGTGTAAGTGAAAACGTCTTGAATCGTGTTCGCGGTGGTTCGCAGGGCTTGAACGGTGGCGTTGCTGTTGTCAACCGTGTAAGTGCACGCACCGTTCGAGGCAATGTTGATTGAGCCATAAGACCCTGTCACCGCAGAACCAACATTCGTCGAAGCCGAGCCAACGACACCAGCCGCAACGCCGCTAACCGTTTTTGTATCGCCCGTGTCGAGGTCGGTGTCATTGGTCAAGACGTTGCCGGTTGGATTTGTTCCGGCTGTACCGTTCGCGACGCCACCCGCTTCGACCGCAGTGGCCGTGTCGATGATGGAGGTTGGCGTGTCGTTGGCACCTTGTATGGTGACTGTGATTTGCGTCGTCGATGCCAGACCCGCCGTGTCGAGCATCGTGTAGGTGAACACATCGGTGATTGTATTGGCTGTGGACCGCAAAGCTTGGACGGTAGCGTTGCTATTATCGACGGTGTAGGTGTAAGTACCGTTGGCAGCGATCGTGATCGAGCCGAAACTACCGGTCACCGAACTGCCGACGGAACCTGACGCGCTACCGGCGACACCCGCCGTTACACCTGAGACGGTCTTGGTGTCACCCGAGTCGACATCGGTATCATTGGCGAGCACGTTGCCAGTTGGATTCGTGCCTGCGGTACCGTTTGCCAGGCCGCCCGCTTCGATCGCTGTAGCCGTGTCGATAATCGAAACCGGCGAGTCGTTCGAACCTTGAATGGTGACCGTGATTTGTGTAGTTGAGGACAGACCGCCGGTGTCGACCATGGTATAGCTAAACACGTCGAGCAACGTGTTGGCCGTGGTTCGCAGGGCTTGAACGGCCGCATTGGCATTGTTGACTGTGTAAGTGTACGAACCGTTGGCGGCAATGCTGATCGAACCATACGAACCCGTGACGCTTGAGGCGACCGAACCGCTGGCTGAACCGACTACGCCGGCTGCCACCCCGCTGACCGTTTTCGAGTCGCCCGAGTCAACGTCGGTATCGTTAGTCAGCACATTGCCTGTTGGATCTGTGCCTGCAGTACCGTTCGAGACGCCGCCCGCTTCCACGGCCGTCGCGGTATCGACGACTGTAGTTGGCGTGTCATTCGAACCTTCAATGGTAACGGTGATCTGTGTGGTTGACGACAGTCCACCCGTATCAATCATCGTGTAAGTAAACACGTCGGTGATCGTATTGCTGGAGTTCCGCAGGGCTTGAACGGTAACGTTGGAGTTGTCGACGGTGTAGGCGTAAGATCCGTTGGCGGCGATGTTGATCGAACCATAGGTGCCGGTTACGGCTGAAGCGACCGCCCCCGATGCACTGGCCTGTACACCCGCAGCGACGCCACTGACGGTCTTGGTGTCCCCGGAGTCGATATCCGTGTCGTTGGTCAAAACGTTGCCCGTCGGGTTTGTACCTGCAGTTCCGTTGGCCAAACCACCCGCTTCGACAGCAGTCGCCGTATCGAGTAGGGATATCGGAGCGTCGTTGGCGCCTTGGATCGTGACGGTGATTTGCGTGGTCGAGGCCAGCCCTCCAGCGTCGACCATGGTGTAGGTAAAGACGTCTTGAATGGTGTTGGCAGTGGTTCGCAGGGCTTGGACGGTGGCGTTGGAATTGTCGACGGTGTAGGTGTAAGTGCCATCGGCGGCGATCGTAATCGCACCGTAGCTACCTGTGACACCCGAGCCGACGTTCCCTGCTGCAGATACTTGCACACCGGCCAGCACGCCACTAACAGTCTTGGTGTCGGCCGAGTCGATGTCGGTATCATTGGTGAGAACGTTGCCAGTTGGATTCGTGCCCGCCGTGCCGTTACTGTAACCACTCGCTTCGACGGCCGTGGCGGCATCGGTGACAGCGCCCGGCACATCGTTGGCACCTTGGATAGTCACGGTGATCTGTGTGGTCGAGGAGAGGCCGAGGGTGTCGACCACAGTGTAACTAAATACATCCGTAATGGAATCGCTGGTGGTTCGCAGGGCCTGGACCGTGGCGTTCGAGTTATCGACAGTGTAGGTGTACGATCCGTTGGAGGCGATGGTGATCGAACCATAACTACCGGTCACACCAGAGCCAACATTGCCGCTCGCGCTGCCAGCTACGCCAGCCACTACGCCACTGACCGTTTTCGTATCGCCCGAATCGACGTCGATGTCATTGGAGAGGACGTTGCCGCTTGGGTTCGTCCCCGCGGTCCCATTGGCTGTGCCCCCCGCTTCAAGTGCGGTTGCGTTGTCGACGACTCCATTTGGCGCATCGTTGGCTCCGTGGAGGGTAACCGTCAATTGGGTCGTCGAAGTGAGCCCCGCTGCATCGCGTATCGTATAACTGAAAATGTCAGTAAGCGTTTGCGATGAAAGCCTGAGCGCTTGGACTGCTGCGTTGCTGTTGTCAACCGTGTACGTGTAGGCTCCGTTGGCCGCCAGTGTGACAGAGCCATAGGTTCCAGTCACAGCGGATGCGACCGAACCGCTCGTCGTAGCCTGAATTCCAGCGGCTACGCCGGTGACCGTCGTAGTGTCGCCTGAATCGTATTCCACGTCGTTGGTGATCACATTGCCGCTCGGGTTCGTGCCCGCTGTCCCGTTGGCGGTTCCACCCGCTTCGTAGGCGTCGGCGGTATCGGAGAAGCCCACTGGCGCATCGTTTTGTCCATGGATGGTCATGACGATTTGAAAAGTGGAAGTGGCCCCCGCAGCGTCTTGCACCGTGTAGGTAAATGTATCAGTGATCGTGTTGCTGAAGCCGATTAAGGCTTGTACCGTTAAGTTGCTGTTGTCGACCGTGTACGAATACGCTCCATTGCTGGCAATATTGATTGAGCCGTAAGCGCCCGCCACGCTTGCACCGACCGAACCACTCGTTGAACCGACAAGTCCCGCTGCGACACCGCTGACGTTGAGCGTATCGCCTGCATCGACGTCACCGTCGTTGGTTAGCACATTGCCAGTTGGGTTTGAACCTGCGGTGCCGTTGGCGGTACCGCCCGCTTCGGTGGCTGAGTTGCTATCAGCAACGGTGGTGGGCGTATCATTGGCACCTTGGATGGTGACGGTGACCTGCGTGGTCGCAATCGCACCCGCCGTGTCTTGCATCGAGTACGTAAACACGTCGGTCAACGATTGGCCACTGGTTCGTAGGGCTTGTACGGTTGCGTTGCTGTTATCGACGATATAGGTGTAGCTGCCGTTGGAGTTGATCGTGATCGCACCATAGGAGCCGGTAACACTCGAACCGACGGAGCCGCTCGCGCTGCCCGCTGTGCCCGCGACAACACCGCTGACTGTTTTCGTGTCGCCGCTATCAACATCCGTATCATTCGTCAAAACGTTGCCGCTCGGATTCGTGCCTGCGGTTCCGTTTGCCACTCCGCCCGCCTCGACTGCGGTGATCGTATCGAGAGCAGCAATCGGCGTGTCGTTGGCACCTTGGATGGTGACAGTAACGGTCGCTGACGAAGACAACCCACCGGCATCTTCCATCGTGTATGTAAAAACATCCGTCAGCGTTTGACCGCTGGTTCGTAGAGCTTGAACGGCGACCGAGCTGTTATCAACAACGTAAGTAAAACTGCCGTTGGTGTTGATGACGATTGAGCCGTAGCTGCCGGTAACCGACGCACCAACTGACGTTGACGCGCTAGCTGCCGCTCCCGCCACCACACCTACAACGTTCTTCGTATCGCCGGAATCGACATCGGTATCGTTGGCTAGTACGTTGCCTGTTGCCGAACTGCCGGCTGTGCCGTTGGAAGCGCCACCCGCTTCCACAGCGATGCTGGTGTCATTGCTTGATACCGGCGTATCGTTACTTCCATTCAGCGTTATGGTAAGCTGTGTCGTCGATTCGTACCCAAGTGAGTCACGAATCGTATATGAGAATAAATCAGTCAAGTGGTCGCTGCTTAACCTCAAAGCCTGAACGGAGCTGTTGTTGTTATTGACGGTGTAGGTGTAATTACCTGCGCCGTCAATTGTTACCGAACCATAGCTACCCGTAACAGTCGTACCAACCGAGCCACTGGTGGACCCGACCAGTCCAGCCGCGACACCGACGACTGTCTGGCCGTTCGGCGAAATGTCGTTGGTGAGCACATTGCCGCTGGGGTTCGTACCGGCTGAAGCATTGTTTAGTCCACCCGCTTCGACTGCCGTGTCCATATCGGCGACGGCCTCTGGGTAGTCATCGGCACCTTGGATGGTAATGACAATCGAGGTGGTCGAGGTCAGTCCTGCCGTGTCGGATATGGTATAAGTGAACGTATCCGAAATCGTTGGACTGGCTGCGTTGAGCGATTCAACCGTCGCGTTGCTGTTGTTGAGTGTGTAAGTGTAAGTACCGTTTGCATTGATCACCAAAGATCCAAAACTGCCGACGACTGCAGAGCCTACCGAGCCCGACGCGCTTCCAGCTGTACCAGCTACCACACCGATCACGGTCTTGCTATCACCAGCATCCACATCGGTATCGTTCGTTAAAACGTTGCCGGTTGGATCCGAGCCTGAAATATTGTTATGCAGCCCGCTCGCTTCAACTGCCGTAGCCGCATTGGCAACTGCCACGGGCGCATCGTTGGTGCCTTGAATCGTAAGCGAAACCGTTGCCGTCGAGACCGCTCCGGCTGTATCTTGCATCGTATAAGTAAATACTTCGGAAAGCGTCTGGGCCGAAGTTCGGAGAGCTTGGACAGCCGCATTGCTGTTGTCGACCGTGTACGTGTAGGTACCGTTGGCTGCAACCGCAATCGAGCCATAGGTCCCATTCACCGTCGATCCAACCGAACCGCTTGCACTAGCGGCTGCACCGGAAACAACACCGATAACCGTCTTTGTATCTCCACTATCGACGTCGGTGTCGTTGGTTAGCAAATTGCCGGTCGGGTTCGAACCAGCCGTTCCGTTCGCGAATCCCCCCGCTTCGATGCCGGTGACCGAATCGTTGACGGCAGTCGGCGTGTCATTTTGGCCCTGAATGGTGACCGCAATTTGCGTGGTCGATGACAGCCCAGCGGTATCTACCATCGTGTAAGTAAAGGTATCCGAGAGCGTGTTGGCAGTGGTTCGCAAGCCTTGAACCGAGGCGTTGCTGTTGTCGACGGTATAGGTGTAAGCGCCACTCGAGCCGATAGTGATCGTTCCATAGCTACCAGTGACCACCGAGCCAACCGAACCCGACGCACTGCCTGCGGTTCCAGCCACGACACCAGTGACTGTTTTCGTATCGCCGCTATCGACATCGGCGTCGTTGGTCAACACGTTGCCCGTCGGATTGCTACCGCTGGTTCCATTCGCGATGCCGCCCGCTTCGACCGCTGTGGATGTATCAGCAACCGCAGTCGGTGCATCGTTTGCACCATGAATAGTGACTACGATCTGAGTCGAACTGTAGGCCCCACCACTATCTTGAATCGTATAGGTAAATGTGTCGCTGAGCGTCTGACCGCTGGTGCGGAGGGCTTGGACGATTGCGTTGTTGTTGTCGATCGTGTAGGTGTAGGCACCGTTGGCTGCGATCGAGATCGACCCATACGTTCCCGTAACACCTGTGGCCACGTTCCCGCTTGCAGAAGAAAGGACGCCCGCCGCCACTCCTGATACCGCCATCGTATCGCCAGTGTCGACGTCGTAGTCATTGGTCAGCACATTGCCGGTCGGATTGCTTCCTGCAGTTCCATTCGCATAACCCCCCGCCTCATTGGCAGAATCCGTATCCGCTACTGCCACTGCTGCATCGTTGATCGAAGTGACGACAATCTGCGCGGTCGCGGACTGT
This sequence comes from Pirellula sp., assembly GCA_031424235.1. Classification (GTDB taxonomy): domain Bacteria; phylum Planctomycetota; class Planctomycetia; order Pirellulales; family Pirellulaceae; genus JBKCUI01. The sequence goes on along the minus strand of JANPHB010000058.1, from coordinate 29,896 downwards.
GTTGAATAAGCGGTCGTTCCACCATTGACACTCGCGTTCGCATATTGAGGCGTGCCAGTGGTCGAAGCTGTGGCGCTGGTCTGATCCCACGCTTCGAAAGTAAACGTTGCGGTTTCGCCATTGAGCGTATCCGGCGAGTACCGAATCTGCGACGCCGAATCGAGAATCAAAGCGCTCGTGGTGCTCACGCTGCCGAAGCTAGTCCAAGTTGTGCCGTTGGTCGAATACTGCCACGTACCATTACCAACTTTTCCTGTGATCGCGATGCCTTTGACTGCGCCGGTATCCACATCTGCCCAACTCGAACTGGTCAAGAGCGAGCTCACCAATGTCGTCGATGATATCGAATCTTCATTCGTCCCCGACAGCGACACGGTCGACCCATTCGTAATCGTCGGTGCGTCATTGACATTCGTCACCACAATCTGCGCCGTGTCCGTGTTCGAAGAAAACGCATTCGTTCCACCCGACGAAGCCGTCGTCGCATAGTTTGCCGTGCCGTTCGTCGATGCGGTTCCGCTGGTCTGGTCCCAGGCCTTGTAGCTAAACGTCCCCGTCTCACCGTTGTTGTTGTCCGGAATGTAGCGAACTTGGGTCGTCGACGTAATCAACAATGCGTTGGTCGAACTAACCGCCCCAAAACTATTCCACGTCGTCCCATCCGTCGAATATTGCCAAGTGCCGTTGCCTGTCTTGGCGGTAATCGCCAAGCCGCTCAAGGCGCTAGTGTCGACATCCGCCCAAGTCGATCCACTTAGAATCGCGGAAGCAAGCGTGCCGCTGGAAGTTGTGTTCTCATCGGTTGTGGCCAGAGTGTGCGTATAACCGCTCGCTATCGTCGGTGCATCATTGACACTCGTCACCACAATCTGCGCCGTGTCCGTGTTCGAAGAAAACGCAGTTGTTCCACCCGACGAAGCCGTCGTCGCATAATTCGCCGTGCCGTTCGTCGATGCGGTTCCGCTGGTCTGGTCCCAGGCCTTGTAGCTAAACGTCCCCGTCTCACCTTTGTTGCCGTCCGGAATGTAGCGAACTTGGGTCGTAGAAGTGATCAAGAGCGCATTGGTCGAAGTGACTGCTCCAAAGCTATTCCAAGTAGTTCCATCAGTAGAATACTGCCATGTTCCATTGCCCGTCTTGGCTGTAATGGCTAAACCACTAACTGCTCCGGAATCTACATCAGCCCAAGTTGAACCGGTCAGGATCGCCGAAGCCAACGTTCCACTTGAAGTCGTATTCTCGTCGGTAGTAGCTAGAGTGTGCGTATAGCTGCTGGCAACGGTCGGAGCATCGTTAACACTTGTGACGACAATCTGGGCGGTGTCGGTATTCGATGAGAATGCTGCTGTGCCACCTGATGAAGCGGTCGTGGCATAGTTGGCTGTGCCGTTGGTTGACGCGGTACCGCTGGTTTGGTCCCAAGCTTTGTAACTAAAGGTGGCAGTTTCACCATTATTGCTATCTGGGATGTATCGCACTTGCGTTGTCGAAGTGATCAGCAACGCGTTTGTTGAAGTGACCGCACCAAAGCTATTCCAGGTCGCCCCATCCGTTGAATATTGCCAAACGCCGTTGCCCGTCTTAGCTGTGATTGCAAGTCCGCTGACTGCGCCAGTATCTACGTCCGCCCAAGTCGAGCCGCTGAGAATTGCTGAAGCTAGGGTTCCACTAGAAGTTGTGTTTTCATCGGTAGTCGCCAGAGTGTGAGTGTAACTGCTGGCTACTGTCGGCGCGTCGTTAACGCTGGTGACAAAGCACTGCACGGAACCCGCTAGGCTCGAATAGGCGGTCGTGCCTCCGTGGGCGGTTGAATCGGCGTAGCCCGGTGTCCCGTTGATAGAAGCTGTTCCGGAAGTTTGATCCCAGGCACGGTAAGTAAATGTCGCCGATTCACCATTGTTGCCATTTGGTACAAAGCGGACGCGTGATGAACTGGTCAGCAAAAGAGAACTCGTGCTGCTGACCGATCCAAAATTGGTCCACGTAACACCGTCGGTCGAGTACTGAAAGGTCCCACTCGCCGACATTGAAGTGACCGCAATTCCACTCAGTGCTGACGAATCGACGTCGCCGCGTACGCCTGAGATCAGAATGTCACTGACCAGCGTAGCTGACGAGATGGTATCTTCGTTGGTCGACGTCATCCCAATGGTGCCGGTGAAACCCAAAGTCGGTGCATCGTTGACACTTGTCACTACGATCTGAGCGGTATCAGTGTTCGACGAAAAGGCAGTTGTACCGCCGGATGACGCCGTCGTGGCGTAAGTGGCTGTGCCGTTTGTCGAGGCCGTACCGCTGGTTTGATCCCAGGCCTTATAGCTAAACGTTGCTATTTCACCGTTGTTACTGTCTGGAACATAGCGAACTTGGGTTGTCGAGTTTATCAAAAGTGCATTAGTCGAACTAACCGCGCCAAAAGTATTCCAAGTCGTTCCATCGGTTGAATACTGCCAAATGCCGTTGCCGGTCTTGGCGGTAATCGCCAGTCCACTAACAGCGCCGGTATCTACATCGGACCACGTCGAACCGCTGAGGATCACTGAAGCTAGCGTACCGCTGGAAGTCGTGTTCTCGTCTGTCGTGGCCAGTGTGTGCGTGTAACTGCTTGCGATCGTCGGTGCATCATTGACACTGGTAACAACAATCTGGGCGGTGTCAGTGTTCGACGAAAACGAAGTTGTTCCACCTGAAGATGCGGTCGTTGCGTAATTCGCTGTGCCGTTGGTTGACGCCGTACCGCTGGTTTGATCCCAAGCCTTGTAACTAAACGTAGCGGTTTCACCGTTGTTACTGTCTGAAAAATAGCGAACTTGGGTTGTCGAAGTTATCAAAAGTGCATTAGTCGAACTCACTGCGCCAAAAGTATTCCAAGTCGTTCCATCGGTTGAATACTGCCAAGTGCCGTTGCCGGTCTGCGCGGTAATCGCCAGTCCACTCACAGTGCCAGTATCAACATCGGCCCAAGTTGAGCCGCTAAGAATCGCTGATGTAAGCGTACCACTAGATGATGTGTTCTCATCAGTAGTGGTCAGTGTGTGCGTGTAACTGCTTGCGATCGTCGGTGCATCATTGACGCTGGATACGACGATCTGTGCCGTGTCCGTGTTCGACGAATAGGCAGTGGTGCCACCTGAGGATGCCGTTGTGGCGTAGTTGGCTGTGCCATTGGTTGACGCAGTTCCGCTGGTTTGGTCCCAAGCTTTGTAACTAAACGTTGCCGTCTCGCCGTTATTGCTATCAGGTATGTAACGGACTTGAGTTGTCGAAGTGATCAACAACGCGTTCGTTGAAGTCACCGTACCAAAGCTATTCCACGTCGTTCCGTCGGTTGAATACTGCCAAGTGCCGTTGCCGGTCTTGGCGGTAATTGCCAGTCCACTAACAGCGCCGGTATCAACATCAGCCCAAGTGGAACCGCTGAGAATGGCCGAGGCCAAAGTTCCAGTTGAGGTTGTGTTTTCATCGGTTGTGGCCAGCGAGTGCGTGTAACTATTGGTTATGGTCGGAGCATCATTAACGGCGGTGACTACTAAGCTCGCCGTATCGGTGGCTGTGGAGAAAGGCGTAGAGGCTCCGTTTGACGACGCATCAGCGAGTGCTCCAGCTGTTCCACTGGATTGGTCCCAGGCACGAAAAGTGATCGCAGAGCTCAGCGTACCGTTGTCGTTCGCATTCGGTTGGAAATATATACGCGTATTTGCGTCGGCTGCGAGTAACCGGGCACTGTTATCGGCAACTGTACCCATCGCAGACCAGGTAGTGCCTCCATTGGTCGAGTAATACCAACTGCCGTTGGTGGTGTCGGCGGCAGTAATTGCAATTCCGAGCAATGCGCTAGTATCCGGGTCCGTCACGTTGTCAACTTGACCCGTCGGGCTAGCGAAGTCCACCAGTGCCGAAACCAATGTTCCCACCGCTCCAGAAGGCGCACCGGCGTCTTCATTGATAGTAGTCAGGGTTGGACTCTTTGTGTTGTCCAGCACAGGAGCTGAGTTGACGATGAAAGATTGCGAGAGCTCAGAAGTGTTTCCATTGGCTCCGGGAGTCGTGGCCGTTGCGGTAACGAGCTCTCCAGAAACTACGGCGGAGGCGAGGGAAACATTAGTAAACGTCGCGTTGCCGCTCGCATCCGTGTTGACCGTCGTCGAGCCCAGGTATCTCTTCGCATCGCGCCTGGACACGTTTCCGGTCGAAGGCGTCGCGTAGAAGTGAACAACCATTCCAGTGACACTCGCTAACGAATTCAACGAGCCACTAATGACGACGGTTGTACCGTTGGTGGTCGCAGCAGTTATGACTGGAAAATTCTGTAAGTCGTTGGCGCCGGTGTCTGGGTCTAGGGTGTCATTATTTGTAACGCCCAGTGTTCCCAAATCAATGCCAAGACCGCTGTTGTTATATAGCAAATTGGCAACTAGCGTATTGCCAGTGCCGGCGCCAGTAGCGATGTAAATACCGGCATAGCTTCCTACGCCCAAACCGTTGTTTGCAATGGTGTTGCCCTGACCAGCCGTTGTGCCGCCAACCGTGTTGTTGGTTGCAGCGTTTTGGATAATGATGCCGTGTTGCGCATTGCCGAAATTCTGTGTGCCGGCGCTATCCGTTCCAATGAAATTGCCGTAGATAGTTGTTCCCGACGTCGCACCGTCAATACTGATGCCACCCAACGTATTTCCGCCGATAATGTTACCCATGCTGACACCACCGATTACGGTAGTGTCCGCACCGTTGGTAATGTAGATCCCGTATCCACCGTTCCCCAGGGAGGCCGACGCAGTAGCATTTACTCCAATGTAGTTGTTCTGAACGACATTGCCGTCGGTGGCTTCGCCATCAATATGAATACCGTCGCCGGTATTTCCTGATATCACGTTGCGTCGAGTCGTGGTCGAGCCGCCGATGGTTGTGCTCGTTGCACCGGCTTGGATGAGGACGCCGTTGTTTGCGTTGGCTGCTGCAGCGAGTCCCGTCGACCTGGTTCCAATGTAGTTCCCTGCGACGATAGTTCCTGTCGTACCTACGTCGCTGATGACTACACCGTCGAGGTTTCCCGAGATTATATTGCGTTCATTTGTATCGTTCGTACCGTTCGCATCGGTTCCAATAAGCGTATTGATCGACGCGCCGGCAATGTAGATTCCCGTTGCCGTGCTGCTGAGAATGGTTGAGCCATCGGAGCCGACGCCGATATAGTTCCCTTGTATGGTTGCCCCTGACGAGGCGTTTCCGACAAGCACATTGATTCCCGTATTGCCAGCAATGACGTTTCCGGCATCGGTTACATTGCCACCTAGCGTATTTCCTGTTCCGGCACCCCAAAATGAAAAGCCACCATTCACGTTACCCAGCGAAGTTAACCCCGTGATGGTCGTACCGATGTAGTTTCCCTGGACGTTATTGTTGGTCGAGGTCGATGCCATGATCTCGATCCCGTAGTGGTTGTTACCCGAGATAACATTGCGAGTGGACGCCGATGTGCCTCCGATTTGATTGCTGCTGGAACCATTCGCCAATACAAAACCGGATTGGCTTGTATTCGCTGTCGAACCGTTAAGGTCGCCAGTTCCGCTTGCATCGGTGCCTATATAGTTGCCTTGAATTGTGCTGGTATCGACGTTGTCGAAATAGATCCCCTGCTGGGTGTTACCAGAGATCACGTTTCGGCTGCTCGCGCTTGTTCCACCGATGGTCAGCCCCGTACTATTAATAGCATAGAGTCCTCGCAAAGCGTTGGCCGAGGCAGTAGTTCCGGTATTGTTCAAGCCGATCCAGTTTCCTTCAATCACGTTATTGTTCGACGAGTTGATCTCAATCCCGTCTCCGGTAAAGCGATTGATAACAAACCCACGAATCGTGCTACCACTGCTTCCAGAAGCGAGCGTTAGCCCGTCTTTGAGCGTTCCCGTATTTCCGCCGTTGAGTTCAATCAGTGGCGAACTGACAAAACCAGGTGATTCCAAGCGTCAATTTTTACAGCGTCAGTAATGGAGGGAAGGGCCGTTGATCCGACGGTGATGGTCTGCAAGCCACCACTCCCAATATTGAAATCGATCTCATCAATGATCGTTCCATTGTGGGCAGCATTCGTTGCTGCAATCGCTTCACGCAACGAAATTTTGCCGTCGGCACCCTTGTTGGCACGCAATGCATTGATTGAAGCGACCGTTCCGTCGCTGGTATCGCTGGTCGTATCAACAATGAGAGGAGCATCATTTTGTCGAAATGCAAAATAGCCGTAGGTAGCACCTGAATTATTGACTTCGTTGCCCGTTCCAATTTGGAAACCGTCCGACTGTAGGGCTTGTATGTAGTTGGCTGCAGAGGCAAAGCCATCCGCAAACAGGCCCTTGTCGGTGGCGTAACCGGAAGACTCAGTTTTGAAGCCGCCGAAATCTGCTGCACTTTGCTTCTTGGTGAAAACAAACTCGGGTTCGAAACCAACGCCGGTATTATTGCGGTTATCGGTCGCATTACCTACGTAGGTGCCGAGGCTCAAGTAGCTACTGTTTTGATTAAAAGCAACGTAGTGATAGACGGTGGAGGAGGAGTTGGCGAGTGCGCTCGCCCCGACGCTAAAACCATCACTATTTAATGTCGTTACCGCTGTTGCAACACCTGCGCTATTACCAAAGTCCCAGGTTGAAGTTGAAAGCGATGAACGCATAGCCGCTTGGGATGAGCTTGCACCCGCAACAAGCATCATTTCAGCTTGAAATCCCACACCATTGATCGATTGGCTAGTGCCATTTCCCGTGTAGGAACCGACGGTGATGTCCGCTCCAGCGCCCCAAGCGATCCAGTGATACACAACCGCATTGGTATTGACCGATGCGTTTGTGCCAATCGTGAATCCGTCACCGGTAAGCGATTGAATCAAATCCGCGCTGAGTCCAGCGGAAGTGTAGTTCAGGATTTTGGATGCGTCGCCTGACATGCTTGATGTCCTCAACACACCGCGACTAGATGACTCTGGCAAAATCATTACCGCTTCGGGACGAAAGCCTAGTCCGCTGATGGTTCGATCGTCCGTACCGTTTCCCGTGTAGCTGCCGGTGATCATCAAATTCGAGGCATTGGCGAGAATGCTTCCCGCAAATTCTGAAGTGGAACCGTAGCTGCCTCCACCTAGGTCGACTGTCGCCGTGGCTGTGACGATCGAACCGGTCGTTAAAGAAACACCCGACAGAAGCGTAGAGAACGTCGCATTTCCGGCGCTGTCCGTAGTGACAGAAGTGGACCCGATATAAGTTTTTCCCCCGCCGTACCCGCTTGCGTTGGCTGAACCATAAGCGGTTGAAAAGAACTCAATTCGGTAGGTCGTGCTTGCCGTTGTATTGATGGCACCCGTTATCGTCGTATTTCCAGCAGAGCTTGTCGCCGATTTCAATCGCGGAAAATTTTGAAGCCCGTTTGCTCCCGAGTCTACGTCATTAAAATCGTTGACGTTGATCCCATCATTTGCCAAGTCAATTCCTTGTTGGGAGTTGCCCCAAATCGAATTGCCAAGGATGGAAATGCCCGTGTTGTTGATGATGATTCCATCACCTGTATTACTTGATATCGTGTTTCCAGCATATGCTGCTGTGCCGCCAATATTAATGTTGGTCGAACCGCCCGCGTCGTAAATGCCCGCCGAGTTAGTAACTGCCCGTCCATTTGCAATCGCAGTTGTACCTGTTGCATCTAACCCGATAATGTTGCCGCGAATGTTGGTATTGGTCGCGTAAAGATAGATACCACCACCGGCAGTGCTGCCAGTCGAGCCAGTATTGCCCGAGATCACGTTCCCTTCGATCGCATCGTTGGTACCATCGACGTTCGTTCCAATGAGCGTTCCTGATGCGTTGAAATCGACTACGATACCAAAAGCACCATTGGAGACCGCTGCGCTACCTGCTGCATTCAATCCGATATAATTGGATTGGATTGTATTGTTGGATGTCGTCGCCCCGCTGATCGAGATCCCAACATTGGTGTTACCGGAGATCACGTTACCATAGCCCGCCGAGCCAATCGTATTCGAACTTGCGCCAGAATCAACGTAGACACCAATGCCACTGTTTGCTCGGGCAGTTGCACCTGTTACATCGACGCCGATATAGTTGTTCCGAAGTATATTACCGGTGGCTGACGCGCCTGTGATATAGATGCCGTCCGCATTACCAGCGATGACGTTTCGATCGAATGCTCCGGTTCCGCCAATGACATTATTTGCGCCCAATACCCGAACTCCCGAGCCCGTATTTTCCTCGCCAGCACCTCCATCTGTTCCGCTACTGTTCAATCGGCCGATGTAGTTGCCTGCGACTGTATTCCCGTCCGAGTTTGCCTGAATCTCGATACCATCGCCCGCAAAGTCACGTATCACAAATCCCCGAATGATCGACCCATCGGCCGTCGAGGAAAGTGTAAAACCATCAGCGACCAGATTGTTGCCATCCAGAATGATCGCTGGCTTATTACCGTTGACCGCATAACTATCATCAGTCGTCGCATCAATCGTGACTTGACCAGTAATCGTTGTCATGGCGGTGGTTGGCGTAATCGTATGCACGCCCGTACCGGTTATATTGAAGTTGATCGTATCGGCACCACTGTTGGCATTGGCATCAATGATCGCTTGTCGCAGAGAGCCCGCTCCACTGTCGTTCGTATTCGTGACGGTATATATTGCGAGCAGACCGCCCCAGGACTCCTGGAGGCGGAGGCCGAAGGCGATTTGGGTTTGGATAACAGGCTGGGGGCTAGAGGCTGGGGGCTGTAGATTTGAAGGCAAGCTGAGCGAGGAATTTCTTTCGTTCAGGTACTCAATCCGAACGCCCGTACTCGAATCCGATCCGAAATTCGTGCTTGACGTCAATTCGCTACTTAAGTATGAGTACGATGATGCAACATACTCAAGTTCCCAATCGCCGCCGCGCGATAGGTTGCCGGTCTTGTCGGTCGATGCCGCCACATCGGAGCTCGTTAGCCGGGCAACTGTGTCTATTAGAGCTTTGCCATCGGCGCCAGCTGCCACATCGCAACCGTAAATTAGGATGTCACCGTCAGCGTTGAGCGCCATTCCCCATTTTTGCAAATCGATCCCGTGATCCAGGACATTTCCGGCAGTTAACCAGGAGCCACCAAGCTGGATCATTCCATCGGTACCGTGCGAAACGATATGAATGGCGTCTAAATTGGTGTATTGCGAAAGGACGCTATTGATTTGATCGAAACCGTTTTCCGTCCCATTGAGAACGACGACTACCAGATCGCGGCCTGAGATCGATGCGTTTTGCTCAAGCTCGGCAATGAGTGATTCAGAGTCGTAGAGACCTGCTTGTACAAAAACCACTTCATGGTGTGTCCCCTCAGCGCCTATGTCGATGGGGGATAGGGTGTCGGTATAGTCTTGAGGCGATTTGTTTGCTTCTTCAGGGGCCGGAACAATTGAGGACAATTGTTCGACACTCCCTCCGGCGACGAATCGTTCTACTGACTCGATGAATGGGTGTTCTAAATCTACATCATTGACCGAGCCGACGGGAGAATGCGCGTCAGCGTGGCCATCTAATTGCCAGTCGTTTGGATCAATGCGAAAATACTCGCTGGTCACGGCGTTGAGCTTAAGATTCGCGTGCGACGTCAAGACGGTTGCGTTATCCGCTGGCAATTCAGTCACTCCTACTTGTTCAACAGGCTGCGACTGGACCGCAAGGGAATCGAGAGTCTGGGTTGGCTCGGTACTTAATCTCACGTCTAGGATTGTCTCGTCCGTAGGAGGCGAGGCGAGCGAAGCGGAAATGGTTGGTCCCATGGTTTCCGCCAAGCTAATTGTGGCGTTGAAGGGATTCATGCCATTCGTTCCGGCGTATATTGAAGCAAAGTCAATTCCGTTGACTTGGCTGCCTTCACTACCCGGAGCAAATGCAATCGTGCTTACAGGCGTTTGAGTATTGCCTAGGAGCAACAGATTTGCCGGACCTATGTATTGTATTGCCACCACGTCCGTCACCAAAGGTAACGCGTTTTCCAGGTAGATCACGGTCGCATCGGTCGGCAAGTCGAACAGAATCGTATCTGTTCCCGCGTTGGAGTTAGCGTCCAGGATCGCTTGGCGAAGTGAACCAGCTCCGCTGTCATTGGTGTTCGTGACGGTGTACGTCGCTAATAGGCCGGCATAGGATTCCTGCAGGCTCAGACCAAACGCGATTCGCGTTTGGATCCGTGTCGGATCAGACGGATCAGACGGATCAGACGGATCTTTTGGATTGTACCGATCGGTCGGATCGGTCTGATCAGACTGATTTGATTCATACTCCAGAACCCAATCGCCGCCTCGCGATAGGTTGCCGGTTTTGTTGGTCGATGCGGCTACATCTGCGCCGGTCAAGCGAGCAACAGAATCAATCAATCCTTGGCCGTCCGCTCCAGCAGCAACGTCGCAACCATAAATCAGAATGTCGCCGTCATCTTCGAGGGCCATCCCCCATTGCCTAAGGTCGGAAAGGTGATTTTGAAGATTGGCCGATGTGAGCCATGAACTGCCAAGTTGGATCATGCCATCACTGCCGTGCGAGACGATGTGAATGGCATTCAAATCATGGATTTGTGTTAATGCATTGTCGATTTGAGCGAAGCCATCTTCCATTCCATCCAATACGACGATCGAGATCCATCGGCCTTGCGTGTTCGCTTGAGCCTCGAGGTCGGCAATCAGCGAGTCGGTGTCCAAAAGACCAGCTTGTAGGAAGACAAGTTCGTGGGAGGCCAATTGCTCTCCAATCCGATCAGGCACTGTTTGCTGGCCTGCGACGTCATAGTTTGCCAACAAGCCATCGTAGCTACTTTGCGATTGGATCTTCAGAGCGTTGAGCGTCTCGCCTTCGTTCAAATGCGAACTCAAGGACCAATGGTCCGCGCCTGGCCCGTCCGTTGCACCGCCGTTGCCAGCATGACCATCTGTTGCAGAATATTCACTCGAGTGCTCTGCGACAGCTGCTGAAACGGCTTCGAGAAGTGTTTCGCCCCGATTTAGATTTGAGACTCCACAACCATAAACTTGCGTGCTGCCGGCTTCGTCAAGCAGTATTCCCAAGTGATGAAGATTAACATTCTCGTTTTCACCGTTTCCGTAGAATACCCACTTGCTACCCAATCGGTCGGTTCCATCGGTTCCATGCAGAACGATGTTTGCGTCCGTTGGTGCGTCTAGGCTGGCAAGTAGATGCTCGACTTGATCAAAGCCATCTTCGACTTGACTGGCAAGGCCGCCATCACCGTCGAAGCCATCGTCGAAGCCATTGGAACGATCGTCGGCCGAATCGACTTCGGCGCTTCGTGCCGATTTTATGGCTTCTGCGATTTGGAGGAGCGAGTCGGAAGTTGAGCTGGCGGCAATCTCCAGCAAGTGCGAGTTCCATTGTTCCTGGTCGATTTGAGGCGGGCATTCGAATTCGCCGAGTGCTTCTGGTGCTTGGCTCGCATCAAAAACGGGAAACGGGCTGGCGCTGTAGAGAATCCGACTTTCAAGCTCGACAATATCCGGCTTGTTCGGATCCTTGGGTGTCCGAAGGTCCGTTAGTGCAAAAACGAGCGCATCAAACCGGTCCAAAGCTTTATTGAGCCAGACTGAGTCGCGAACTGCGTGAATGCAGTAATTTACTGTTTTGAACAGCTTCAAGTCCATTTATAAACCACTAAGAAAACTTAGGTCGCAATTCCTTGCTGGTGAATCGACGGAGCATGACGATTCCACATCGAAGGAAGAATAGCCGACGAAATGGGATGCGGAGAGATTTCCGATTGGAAAATCTGTACAACTGAGTGCAAGTCGAACGGTTGCGCAGCCCTATGCCCCGAGTGGGGGTGAGCGATCCTCTCACAAGTTGTTCGGATCTTTACGCAACTTTGGGGGCAAATGAACAAATTTGCCGCACAGTGTTAGCCGCGGTTCTCGACGAATGTCGAGGGATCTTGGAAACTGGGGCCAACGTTAACGCCCAATGGCACTCACTTTCGATTGTTATTCTGTAGCGGAAGGGAGCGAGCCCTCCGGTTTCTCGGCATTTACTGGCCACCCACCGGACGGCTCGCGCCGTTCCGCTAACAAAATGAGTGCTATTTGGCTAACGCCCAACGGCTAATTGGCCGGCAAAATACACGGCGATCTTCTTATCACAAATTCTGCTCTCGCCTGCCCGTTCAGTAGTGGGCGCTTCAAAAAAAACTGCGAAAATTGAAAAGGTGCTGAAACGAACTTGGCCGAAATCGTCCTATCGAAGCAACGGCGAATGGCCACAGTCGATTTTCAGAGAGTAAACAATGATGATTCTAAAGCGTTTATCCCGTTGCGTCTCCCAACTCGGATTCCGGCTGACTTCTAGCAAAAGCACCACACCCAATCGAAGTTGGGTGAATTTCGAGACCCTGGAATCCCGAGAAATGTTTGCGGTGACCTACCATGGTGGAGCTTTGCTGACTGCCGTCGAAGCGCAGGCGGTCTATCTTGGCAGCGATTGGAACTCGAACGCTACTCTGAAGACCCAGTCCGCGGCAATTGATAAATACCTCGCGGATATCGTTCAAAGTTCGTACATGGACATGATGACGAATGCGGGTTACGGGGTCGGACGCGGAACTGCGAGCGCTGGAGTCGTCGACGATGTGGCGCTCAATAAATCTTCGACGCTCTCGGACTCGAGCATCCAAAGTTACCTCAAGTCCATGATTAGCGCCGCGAAAGTCACTGTGCCGGATGCGAACCGACTGTATGTTGTCTATGTTGAACCTGGTGTGGTTGTATCGCTTGGACGATCGACGAGTCAAAACAGTTTCTTGGGGTACCACGGCGCATTTTCAGCGAATGGAAAGGATATCCGATATGTGGTGTTGCCTTATCCGGGATCGCCAAATCCTTCACCAAATTCCCAAGGTATCGCAAACGTCATAGACGAATTGACCATGGTGACTTCGCATGAGTTGGCCGAGGCAGTTACCGATCCGGACGTAAATTACAAGGGCATTGGTTGGTATGATGATCAACTCGACGGCGAAATTGGAGACCTCACTTCCAAGACAACGACGCTCAATGGTTACTTGGTGCAAGCGGTCGTCGATAAAAATGACCGAGTCATCTATCCGACCAGCAATACCAGCACAACCTTAACGGCTCCGCAGAATGTTGTCGCGACGGCTCTTTCCTCTACTTCTCTCCGGATTAGTTGGACGGGATCAAGTGTTGCGACCGGCTACAGCATCTTCCGTGTCGACGGCGCGACGAAAACACTTTTAACAAGTATTTCCGCTGCGGCATCCTCAGCCACGCTCACCTACCTAACACCAGGAATCAGTCTGTCATTGATCGTGGAAGCGTTTAATTCAACGACCAAAGCAGATTCAAGTGTTGTGAGCATAACGCTTCCCAGCAGTTCGACTTCAGTCGGTACACCACAGCTTGCCATCACGCATATCAGCTCCACGAGCGCTTTGCTGTCATGGGGACGTATCCCAGGCGTGGACGGCTATCGAATCTATGAGATGAATGGTACGACGCCAGTCCTCTTAGGAACCGTTTCGGCAAGCGCAACCGCGGTCATTGTCACTGGGTTAACACCAGGCAAAGCAACACAACTTCGAGTCGAAGCGTACGGCGGTAGCCTCGTCGCAGATTCGGCCTGGGTGACGATCACAACAACGCGTCGACGACGATAGTTATCTATTCGTGCAATTTCAAAACAATCCATTTTTCACCGAGCTCAATTCCCCATTTGCGGTCATCTGGAGTTTGAAACAGAGGATTGTCAGAGAGGTATGTCGAAAGCCAAGTCGGGACTTTGCTAAAAAGGATGGCGGTCATTGGTCGATTTGCAACAAGATTCTCGTTCCGCATGAACCAAACTTCGACTGACTCGCTGATGGGCGGCTGGCCTTCGCTGGATTCGTTCGGTGACTGCAATGGATGACCTACGGCCAACTCGACACCGTCTGATCTACTGCGTAGTCGAAGCGTTTTGCTCGAACCAGGCAAATAATTCAAAATGGCGAGCCGGCTGGCAAATTGCTTGTTCAAATCGGCAATCCTAACTTCAAAGTCGGCGTCGATCCTTTGGCGCAACTCTTCCTCGGTCTGCAATTTGATAATTCCCTCAACTTGCTGCTTGGTCTCGGTCGCTCTTGCCGACGCGATGCGTATCACCAGACGACCTGCGAGTCGGGGTAAGCTGCTTTTGATTCCGTTTATCTTGAGCTGAGTGCATGAGGTCACCGAAGCCGGGTTGCTTGCAAAAAGCCTTCCATCAAACGTTATGTGTTTGCTGGCAACGTATTGCGTTAATGCGGTGGAGTCAATGATTGCAGGCCCGTTTGTCCCGCAGGTTTTCGACTCGACCGTCCCGATGATACTGCAAAGGATCGAGACGCCGGTCGGATTGTTTTCGACAACGCAATTAACTTGCCCCTTGCAGTGCGACGTTCCGACGGAAGTCGTTCCCAGTAGAACTTGATTGACTGGGCCTTTGTGCTCGAAATCGCGATTTACCGATTTCGCGATAAGCTTTGCTGGTATTCTCAACAGCAACGGAACTTCGCCGTTGTTCTTCTCGGAGCTCGCAACCAATCCAGCGTTCTGCGCGTCCTGAGGCATTACGGACGACGGGATGCAGAAGATCAAAAGTAGGCTTAAAACGTGTCGGATCATGGTGGTCGCCCACGTTTCTGGAAACTAGAATCTTTGGCGCGATGTGCAGTTACCGTCGAAGCATTTTCGCGATGACGAAAATGACTAAAGCTCCGACGATACCTCCGCCTCCTAACATGTAGATGAGGGAGTACTCGATGGCTGCAAACGGCAAGAACAGGATAAGTTCCATGGGAAATGCTCCGTTGGATAGGGAATGAGTGAAGCGTCGACTCAAGTGTCGCTTTTCAAGTGCTCGGGCTCGTTACGAATGGCGTTGAATTTGCAAGTAGTGGAATCTCGTAAGAGTTCCTGAAGTGCCTCGAACTCCAGGAAGTTTTACAACTTCCGCTACGAGTACAGGCTTAATTCAACGCCATTCGGGCTCGTTAAGCTGAACCCGATATTCAAGTAATGCAATACTTGTGCCAAGCTGCAGTCCGAGCAGGCAATGAACACTAAGATTAGAGGCGATTTACCCAGCCGAGAGCTTCAAATTCGCTCATGATCGAGCCAACGGACTGTTCGAGTTGCTCAAGCTCACCTTTGAAAAACAAGGATAGGTCCCCTTCCGCAGCGGCGTCTTCAAGCCGTTGGGCAATTTCAACTCCAGTCTTGGCGTAGAAAGTTGCGACAAGCCCTTTTAGGCCATGAACGACGGCCCTGGCTTGAGTTGGACGCTTATCCGCCAAGGCGTTCTTTAACTGAACAAGTAAAAGAGGAGCATCTTCGACAAACATACTCGCCAAGTCCTTCAAGAGCTCAGCGTTGCCGTCCAAGGCCCTCAATGCTCGCTCAACGTCAATTTGGGGCATAGTTTCAGGTATTCTCAAGTCCGACATAAGCACGAACGAACAGAAAAAAATCCGCTTCCCGGTTAACCGCAAATACCAAGCCAATTAGCCGCGACCGTGGGAGTATAGCCAAATGTCGCCTGAGGCCCGGGGGATTTAAAGTTTGCGCATCGAGATTCAGCCCCCCAATCGACAAAAGATAAGTTCACTACTTAAGAAAATAAACCGAGTTGGCGAATATGACGTCTAGTCGAAACACGCCGTTCCGTTGAAAATGACGGGTGACATGATTTCTAGTTGGGGGTGTTGGATTGACAAAAGTACTAATCATTGACGACGATCGAACTGTGCGGCACATTGTTGCCACAGGATTGAACGGTTACTCTGACATAACGGTCCTTCCGGCTGCAGATGGTGATGTCGGTTTGTCTCTTATTGAGTCGGAGAAGCCGTCGGTTGTTCTTCTCGATGTTTATTTGCCAAACCACAATGGACTGGAGCTGTTCCGAAAGATTCGGGCAATTGATCGAAAGCTGCCGGTTATCTTCATCACCGGCGATACCTCTAGCGAGACGGCAATCCAGGCGATGCGAGCTGGCGCCTTTGACTATCTGCCAAAGCCGCTGGATATCGGTCAAATCAAAAGTCTTACCCTGAGCGCCATCAAAGCCAGGCGAATGATGGACGAACCGGTTGCGTTTCAAGTAGGCGAAGGAGAATCCGGCGGGGAACGATTCATCGGAAAATCCAAGTCGATGATCGAAGTTTACAAATCGATTGGCCGTGTGACCGCTGAAAACGTTACGGTGCTCATTCGTGGCGAGAGTGGTTGTGGGAAAGAGCTGGTTGCAAGGGCCTTAGTGCAGCACAGCGATCGCGCGGACAAACCATTTGTGGCTGTGAACTGTGCGGCCATTCCCGACCAGTTGCTCGAGAGCGAGTTGTTTGGCCATGAGAAAGGGGCGTTTACCGGGGCGGAGCGACGTCGCATTGGGCGATTCGAGCAGTGCGACGGTGGTACGATTTTCCTGGACGAAATCGGTGATATGTCGACCATCATTCAAGGCAAAGTCCTCCGGTTATTGCAGGAGCAGAAATTCGAGAGGGTTGGCGGAAATGAGTTGGTTACGACCAACGTCCGAATACTGGCAGCTACCAATCGTCCTTTAGAAGCCATGGTCAAAGACAACTCGTTTCGCGAAGACCTACTCTATCGACTGAATGGGTTCACGATCGACCTGCCTCCATTGCGTGAACGGAGCGAGGACATTCCGCTGCTGCTCGAGTATTTTCTGCGCCGAGCCAAATTGGATATGGGCAAGAAGGACATACAGGGGATCTCGCCAAATGCGTATGAGCTGTTGGTTCAATACGATTGGCCAGGCAATGTTCGCCAGCTCCAGTCGGCGATCCGACACTCGATGATCAACACCACAGGTACGGTCATCGGTGTCGATAATCTACCTTCCTTCTTGACTGGAACCACGCCGGTTCGCTCGTCCCAAGTTCCCCTTGCACAGTCGATCCCGATTGCGGTGGAATCCGCGAGAACGTCGGAACTGGACGAGGTTGTGGAAGAACCAAAATTCGCTGAACAATCAGAATCCCTTTGGCCGTCCAATGTCGACGACTTTCAGCTTTTCAAATTCATAGACGAACGTCTGGCAGCGGGCTCGACCAACATCTACGCGGAAGCATTAGAACAAATGGAGCGTCGTTTGTTTGCGAAAGTATTGGACGTTACCAATGGAAACCAATCGAAAACGGCCGAAGTCCTTGGGATTACGAGGGGCAAAGTTCGCGATAGAATCGCGGCGTTTGGAATCTTGTTGGAGAGGTCGGTCTCTGTCGGAAAGCAATAAAGAAATTGCCGGCCGTCGAAATACAACTTCGTTTAACAGTTAGCCGTAGGCGTACTTCGACTGTGCAAAGTATGCCTTCGGCTGACTGTTAGGCGAGCGGCAGAATGAACACCACCTTAGCACGAAGCGCAAGTTTTGAAGTTGAACTGTATTGAGAAATGTAGCTGAATTCGTGAGAATTCAGACGCTTTGCAATCAAGATGCGGCCAGAATTCTCACGAATTCTGCTACAAAAACATAAGTGTGCAACTTCAAACCGCGCAAGCTAGTGGATTCACTTTCCACTTCACTAGCTTGCGCGTCGTGCTAGGTATTCTGGCCCCCGCTGCTCGCCTTAAACAACCGCCGCCCGAAGGCATATTCCCTCATGCCATTAGCCACTGTCAAGAATAGGGCCTCGCTATGGATAAACCAAGCAGCATCGAATCGCAAGCCAGCACTACTCCTCAAAACCAGACTTGCTCATCCAAATGGTTGATCAAGCTCCGACTGGTATGTATGTCGTAGACGATGCATTTCTTCTGCAGCATGTGAATCGTCTCGCCGCACCCGTATTTAGTTCCGTTCAACCGCTTCTTGGTCGCGACTTTGCAGACATTATCACCCAAGTCTGGGGCTCTGAGATAGGAGCCAATGTCGTCAAGGTTTTTCGACACACGCTGGAGACGGGCGAAAAATACGTTTCACCTTCGTTCGCAGAGCTTCGCCATGATCTTGGCGTGCAGCAAGCATACGAGTGGGAGACTCAACGTATTGCCTTGAATAACGGGCGCCATTGTGTCGTCTGCTATTTCCGCGACGTCACTAGTCGATTGAATACCGAACGAGCATTGCGAGAAAGTGACGAGCGGTTTCGCGCGCTTGCGGACAACATTCCGCAAATGGCTTGGATCGCGGATGTAGGTACTGACGGTCAAGTCCATTGGTTCAATCGCAATTGGTACGAGTACACGGGAACAACATTTGAGCAAATGCAGGGATTGGGCTGGCACTCCGTTCACCACCCGGATCATTCTCAAAGGGTTATCGAAAAGTTTGTGTATCACGTACAACAAGGGCTTGACTGGGAGGATACTTTTCCATTGAAGGGAAAAGATGGGAATTTCCGTTGGTTTCTTTCTCGCATGAAATGCATTCGTGATTCGAATGGAACAGTGACGCAAATATTCGGCACGAATACCGATATCACGGCAGAACGTGAGATGGCGGAAGAGATGCGCATACTCACGGAACGGTTGTCGGAAGCGGATCGTCGTAAGGATGAGTTTCTTGCGACGCTTGCACACGAGCTTCGCAACCCGCTGGCCCCAATTAGCAATGCGATCCAAGTCATGCGACTAACATATCATCTCGAAGAGGGGATACCTGAGCTGCTTGATGTGATGGAAAGGCAGACTTCCCATTTGATCCGGCTCGTGGACGATCTTTTGGACGTATCTCGCATTTCCAGAGGAAAGATTGAGCTTCGGCAAGAGAAAATCCAGTTGGGCCAAATCTTAAGAACAGCGGTCGAGATCGCTCGTCCGAGAATCGACGAAGCAAAACATGAACTTCGGGTGATTGAACAGTCCACGGAAATTGTCTTGTATGCGGACCCGGTACGGCTCTCGCAAGTCATCGCGAATTTACTCATGAACTCCTCAAAGTACATGGACGAGGGTGGGGCGATTGATCTTGAAGTGCGTCCTCAAGGTAGCAAAGTAGTCATTTCGGTACGAGACACCGGCTTTGGAATTCCGCCGGAGATGCTGCGTCGCGTTTTTGAAATGTTTGTGCAAATTGAAAAGAACCGTCACCACGCTTTTGGTGGACTCGGTATTGGTTTAGCGCTTTCCAAAAAGCTCGTTGAGATGCATGATGGCCAAATCATCGCCTACAGCGAAGGGCACGGAAAAGGAAGTCTGTTCGAGGTGACGCTGCCAATTCTCGGCGCAGGAATTGAAAACGCTTGTGTGATTGGTGATAGTTCACAAGCGAAAAAAATTATTCCCGCCCGAAAGCTTATTATTGTTGACGATATGAGAGTGGCGAGGGTCACACTCGAAAGACTACTGATCACCATGGGACAGGAGGTACGGTCTGTGGAAAGCGGAAAACTGGCTTTCGAGGCCGCAATGTTGGACCCGCCGGACTTCTTAGTTTCCGATATCGGCATGCCCGAGATGGACGGTTATGAGCTCGCTCGAAAGATTCGTTCGGAATCGAAATTGCGAAATGTGATTCTCGTTGCCTTGACCGGCTATGGGCAAACCAGCGACCAGAAGCTCGCCAAGGAAGCGGGCTTTGATTGGCATCTCACCAAACCGGCCAAAGTTGAGGACCTTCGAGAACTACTTGCCCGCTAACTTGTCCAGTATTTTGCGAAGTGCATTCGGGTCCAATGGTTTGACCATATGGTAATCGAATCCCGCTTCGCTTGTCTTTTGCCGCGTCTCCTCTTGGCCCCATCCGGTCTGTGCAATGATGGTCACTGCCTCTGTTTGGTTCTGAGCGCGAATCCAACGACAGACTTCATATCCGTTTAGTTTCGGCAAGCCTATATCGAGAAGGACAACTTGCGGTTGAAACTCTCTGGCCGCTGCAACCGCCTCCTCTCCATCAAAAGCCGCACGTGTTTGATGGCCTAGTCGACGCAACAACATTGTAAGAGTCGTGACGCTATCGCGATTGTCATCCACGATGAGGATTCGGAATGAGGCATCGGTCTTCGACTCTTGTTCTGGTGTCGACACCGAGGCGACCGTCGGTTGCGTAGATCGAGCAGGGACTCGCACAACAAATTCGCTACCACTTCCAGCGCCAGCGCTTTTGGCTTCGACAGTGCCTCCATGCATTTCCACCAACCGACGAGCTAGCGACAGTCCAATACCCAGGCCGCCTCGTGACTTCTCAAGCGACTGATCCGCTTGCGTAAACATATCGAAAATCAGAGGCAGATGTTCCGATGAGATACCTATCCCCGAGTCCCGAATGGAAATAACGATATCATTGCCGTCTTGGTTCGCGTCGACAGTGATTTTGCCGTTCGGCTCGCTGTACTTGGCGGCATTATTAAGAAGATTCAAAAACACCTGCGATAGGCGGGTAAAATCCGCTTCGAGTCGGATTGGTTTTCCTGGGAGCGAAACCGACAGTTGATGGTTCATTTGGTCAATCAGCGAACGGCTCGTTTCGATGGCGCTATTCAATACATCGGAGAGCAATACCGACTTCATTTGCAGTTCAATTTTCCCGGTAACGATTCGGCTGACGTCCATGAGATCATCGACGAGCCGAACCAACTGACCCAGTTGACGATCCATCATGTCCCTTGTCTCGTTCGCTTCTTCGTCGCTAATATCCGAAAGTTGAAGTACTTGCAGTCCACTCTTAATGGGAGCAAGTGGATTGCGTAATTCATGTGCAAGCGTCGCCAAGAACTCGTCCTTGCGTCGGTCCATATCCGACAAATCAGCAGCAAGCCTGCGCAATGCATCCTCAGCCACCTTACGGTCATGAAAATCGGTATTGGCCCCAACCCATTCTCGTACTGAGCCATCTAAATTAAAGACAGGAACTCCGCGAACACTAAACCACCGATAGGTTCCGTCCCGCGTTCTAACGCGAAACTGATTCTCGTGTAACGTTTGGCTCTTAATGGATTCGGTCCATAGCGAAATCGTTTTCGCGTGATCGTCAGGATGAATGGCTTGCAACCAGCCCCAACCTGTTTTTTCACTGTCCGATTGCCCGGTGATTTTGTTCCAGTCGTCGCTCGCGAAGACAACTTCGCCCTTTGGGTCCGTCCGCCAAACGACGGTCGCAGATGCCTCCGCCAGTGCGCGGTATCTCTCTTCGCTTTGGTGCAATTCAGTCTCGGCACGCATCCGGTCGGAGATATCCCGTGCAATTTTGGATGCTCCCACCACCTTGCCTGATTCGTTTCTTATTGGCGAAACCGTTATCGACACGTGAATTAGATTACCTGCACTCGTTCTTCGAATAGTTTCATAATGCTCTACTCGTTCTCCAGCACAAATGCGACTCAAAATGAGATCTTCATCGTGCATTCGCTCCAATGGAATAATGAGCGAAATATGCGATCCAATCGCTTGTTGCGCTGTGTACCCGAACAATCGTTGTGCTCCGACATTCCAAGTTTGGATGACACCCTCAAGCGATTTGCTGACGATGGCATCATTGGAAGTTTCAACGATGGATGCGAGGAACCGCTCTGAATTGTGTTGCGTCTCGAGTTGCTGTTTCATTCGATACCCTTCTGAAACGTCTCTGAAAATCACAACGCTTCCGACCGACTCGGCACCCTCAAGCTTGACGGGCAAAATTCTGTGTTCGATGATCCTTTCCGTTCCATCCTTTGAAAAAAGGATTGTTGCGTTTCCGGCTCCCTTCCTTGCCGCTAGCTCGTGATCATCGTATGAGGCGTTTTTATCGGTATCAAGGGTCACGTCGTCACTGACTTGGAAAACGTCGTCAAGCGCACACCCCATGGCTTCGATTTCGCTCCAACCGGTCAAACACTCTGCGGCTCGATTCATCATCAAGACACGTGTGTATCCATCGGTTCTGATGACTGCGTCGCTGATATTCTCCAGTGTCGCGTTTTGCCATTCCGGCTGGTCTAGCATTTCCGCTCGCTTACCATTTCTCGAATGCAAAATGCTTTTGGGACCCTCGTGAACGATCGAAGGCATTCGTGATGGCTTTTTACCATGCATTGTCATCGACCACTCCAAGGCGTTCCGACATGAGCAAAATGTACGTTTTTTTCGTTTCAATGAACCGCCACATCCAAACGACGGACTCCGCAGTTGCAACCCGATTTAGCAAATACTGTACCAGTTCGTCTGCAATCATCGAAAACAGAGACTCAAATTCGCATTCCGCTCTGTTTTCCTAGTCGCAAGACGTTCGCATGGCAGTATTGGAGAATCCGAACGCTGTCCAGAAATGCGCGACTAAGGATTGGCTTTTCCTCAAAAGCATATAGGTAAACGGGTTCCAAACAGGCAACCTGCCGACAGATCGCCCCAACTGGTCGATTAGCATTCAGCGCAGCTCGAGTTCGACCGGCCCGGTTGGAGTTATTCATCTCACATCGAATACTGGCGCAGTATTTGCAACGGGTAACGGACAAAGAAGTTGTGCGGAGTTTTTGGACATCGAAATCGAATCAACAAATTTGGAGCTGAGGATATCCTTAAACGCATGAGCGACGAGCGTATTTTTCGAGTCGTAATTCCTCGCTTACACGTTGGGTTACCAACAATTCGCGTTAACGGCTAACTGACACGAAAAACACATAGGATGTGCTAAGCAATAGGTGCCTCGCCCATTGTACAAGGTTGCACGATGACCTATCCTGCTGAAGCATCGTGATCATGACGGCGGAATACAAGCTGACTGCGATGTCCAGGAACGGATATTCGGATGACTAAACGAAGAGCAGCTTAGCCATGCCCAAGGGTCGCTCGTTGGAAGGTAAACCGATGTGACAAAACCGCGTTGCGGCAAAAGTCACATCGTTTTTTTTTGTATGCAGCTAAATTTTCTGCGCAGGTTCAGTGAAAACGCAGTCCACCTTCCTAACATAACGAACGAATTCCTTTCCATGACGACGGATCACAGAGTGCAAGATCAAGAAACTTCGTCAGTAGGTTCCCCGCTCGAGGCGATGGCGACTTCGACAGATGACGGTGTTCCGTTAGGTTTATTCCCAATCGTTGGCATAGGTGCCTCCGCTGGCGGCCTGGAGGCATTCACTCAGTTTCTCAATGCCATCCCGGTTGACACTGGCATGGGTTTTGTCTTGGTCCAACATCTCGACCCAAACCATCCAAGTGCGTTGGCTCATATCCTCGCTCAGGCAACTGGAATGTCCGTTTGCGAAGTACTGCATGGAAAAATGGTCGAGCCTAATCACGTCTACATTATTCCACCCGACACGAACCTTGAGATCCGCGCAGGAACGTTGGCGCTGACGCAGCGACCAAAGAGCCGCACGCCACATCGGCCCATCGACTTGTTCTTCGAGTCGTTAGCCTTAGATCGTCGAGAGTTTGCTATTGGAGTGGTTTTGTCCGGTGCGGGAACGGATGGTACCTTGGGGTTGGAAGCGATCAAGGTCGACGGAGGCATCACGTTTTCACAGGATAGTTCAGCCAAACACGATTCGATGCCTCACAACGCCGAAAGTGCCGGATGCGTTGATCGCGTTCTTTCTCCAGGGGATATTGCCCAAGAAATCGCCAGAATTGCCAAATCGCCCTACATCCTTGGGAAGTCACTTGTACTCTCGGTTCCTACGCGAGAAAAATCAGCAGAGGCAATGCCGCATCAGGAAAACGATCCCGCTAATCGCGAAGACAAAGGAAACGTGTCGCACGGGAAAAATTTAGCAGATGGGGAACCAATCGATCCAAAGTGCCTCACGACGATTTTGGGCCTATTGAGCAAGCATGCTGCCATGGACTTCTCATTGTACAAGGCAAGCACGATACAGCGTCGAATCGCTCGGCGACTCGCAATCACCAGAATGGACTCACCGGCTGACTACGCCGCATTTCTCGCCGACAATCCTGTGGAGTTGGACGCTCTCTTTACGGATTCACTGATTAGCGTCACAAGCTTTTTTCGAAATCCTGAGGTTTTTGAAGCACTTCAGAAAGACGTTTTGCCGGTCTTGCTGCAACGGTCGAGCAGTGATCCCATTCGAGTGTGGGTCCCAGGTTGCTCGAGCGGGCAAGAACCCTTTTCGCTTGCGATGGCATTTATTGAAACTTCGGGGAATTCAAACCGAGGGCGTAACTTGCAGGTATTCGCCACAGACCTCAATGAAAAGCTGCTAGAAAAGGCCCGACAAGGACGATACCCAAAATCGCTCGCAGGCGAGATCAGTCCAGAGAGATTAGAACGATTCTTCGTCGAGGATAGTGGCGGCTATCGAGTCAGCAAATCACTCCGCGAGATGGTCATCTTTGCAAAACAGAATCTCTTCGTCGATCCGCCGTTCTCCAAAATGGACTTGATCAGCTGTCGGAACCTTCTCATTTATCTAGGGCCGGCACTTCAGAAGAAAGCGATTCCTACTTTTCACTACGCTCTTCGATCGGGAGGGTATCTGCTCCTCGGCGCATCGGAGTCTATCGGCGCAAGTACCGATCTGTTTGTGTCGGTGGATAAGAAGTCCAAGATCTACGCCAAGAAGGCAGCTGCTACCCCTTCCTTTCACATTCCCGCCAGTCGCCGTCAATGGCTCCCCGTCGATTCAGAACGGCGAGAATCAACGCTCATCGGAGGGCTTGTTCATCCGACTGATAGCGTAAGCGTCGCATTGAGAGCTCAACGCGAAGCGGATCGATTGCTCCTCAATCAGTTCTCTCCACCGGGCGTCCTCGTAACTGCGGATCTTCAGGTCGTTCAGTTCCGGGGTTCAACGAGCGAATACCTAGAACCACCGATTGGCAAGGCGTCATTCAACCTTCTGAAGATGGCCAAAGAATGGCTCTTGCTTCCATTGCGTTCAGCCCTGGAAGAAGCGAAAAAAGAGAACAAAACAACTTCAAAAGAGAACATCAAATGCAAACGTAACGAGGCGCACACCGTAGACGTGGTCGTCATTCCTCTTAAGAACTTGGCGGAAACCTATTTCCTAGTACTCTTTCAAGATTCCAGCAAAGTAGACCGAATCGCCATTCGCGATCAGCTGCCCAAGGAATTCCTGAGCGAAACTGAGGAAGCCATACGTGTTAGCGAATTGGCATTTCAACTTTCCGATACGCGTGAATACCTGATGGCGATCCAGGAACAGCACGAAGCAACCACCGAAGAGCTGCAAGCGACGAGCGACGAGGCACAATCCTCGAATGAGGAGCTGCAGAGCATCAATGAGGAACTGGAGACATCCAAAGAAGAGCTTGAATCGGCCAACGAAGAACTCGCCACCGTTAACGACGAATTATCCTACCGGAATTCGGAGCTCAACGTTCTCAATAACGATCTGGTGAATTTCCACGACTCGGTCAAACTCGTGGTTGTTTTGCTGGGCAGCGACTTAACCATCCGACGATTTAGTCCTCAAGCGGAACAGCAATTCTCGTTGATCAGCAACGACGTCGGACGTCCCATTGGTCATATTCGACACCAACTGTTCCAATCCGAGGGCTCAACGTCTCTCGACTTGGAATCGCTATGTATCGAAGTGATTCAATCAGGCATGGAGAAAGAAATCGAAGTTGTCGATTCAACAGGTCGCTGGTTCTCCCTTCGACTGCGTCCCTACACTACGCCAGACAAAAAGATCGATGGCGCCATACTGCTCATGATTGATATCGACGAGCTCAAACGCGGCCAACACGCTGTCGACGCGGCCCGCGATTACGCGGAGAACACAGTCGACACGGTTCGAGATCCACTGCTTGTGCTCAATGCCGATCTATGCGTCGAAAGCGCCAATCGTTCGTTTTACCGCGCATTTCACGTGTCCCCATCAGAAACCATCGGCACGTTCATCTATGACTTGGGGAATCGCCAATGGAATATTCCCAGGCTGCGTGAGTTGCTTGAAGACGTTCTGCCTCAAAGCACCAGCATTGAAGCGTTTCAAGTCGAGCACGACTTCGAGCAACTCGGCAGGCGTACGATGCTGCTCGACGCTCGTCGCATTCTTGACCCGCAACGAAAGACAAAGCAAATCCTCATTGCAATCGAGGATATCACGGATCGCAAGATTCTAGAGGGGAAACTAAACGCTTCGGAGACGTTGTATCGCAGACTCTTCGAAACGGCCAAAGACGGCGTTCTTATTCTCGATGCCGAGACCGGAAAAATTCTAGAAGCCAATCCCTTTATGGCAGAACTGTCCGGTTACGCTGTGGCGGATTTCATCGGCAAGGAATTGTGGGAAATTGGTTTGTTTCGCGACCAATCGGCAAATGAAGCGGCCTTTCGAGAATTGCAGCAAAAGGGCTTCGTCCGATACGACCATCTGCCACTCAAATCGACGTTCGAACAACAGGTCGAGGTCGAGTTCGTAAGCAACGTCTACGAATCAGACCATCGCCGGGTCGCGCAATGCAACATTCGAGATATTAGTGTCCGAAGTCGGCTTGAAAAGCAAACGCAGCGACAGGCGGCTGAGTTATCTGACCTCCATCGTCGAAAAGATGAATTCTTAGCTATGCTCAGCCATGAGTTGCGGAGTCCTCTCGCTCCGATCTCAAACGCCGTTGGTTTGTTGAGCTTACAGAAAGGGAGCGAGAACGTGATCCAAGCACAAGCTCGGAGCATTATCGAACGGCAAATGAAACACATGCAGCGACTCGTGGATGACTTGTTAGAAGTGTCTCGCATCACGACCGGCCAAGTTCAATTGCGACGTGAAAGAGTCGTTGTTAGCCGTATCGTCGAAGGTGCCGTGGAGACCGCGAGGCCACTCATTGAAGAACGGAAGCAACAGCTTCTCGTATCGATGCCACCCGATCCTATTTGGCTCAGCGCAGACATATCCAGGATGGAACAGGTACTCGTGAATCTTCTGACCAATGCAGCAAAATACACCAGTGAGAACGGTCATATTTGGCTCACCGTGCAGCGGGAAATGGACTCTTGCGTCCTACGCGTCCGCGATAATGGCGTGGGTATTTCCCGCGAGTTACTTCCTCGCATTTTCGATCTCTTCACTCAAGCAGAACGTTCTCTCGATCGATCGCAGGGTGGACTGGGGATTGGATTGGCCTTGGTTCAGCGTCTTACCAACCTCCATGGAGGAACCGTGGAGGCCCATAGCGATATTGGGCAAGGGAGCGAGTTTATCATTCGAGTGCCTGTCTTGGCTACGGACTCACCCATTGAAAGACCTGCAAATCCAGAGGTGTCAACCTCGCCGCAAAGGTCCCTGCGTGTGTTGGTCGTGGATGACAACCTAGACACGGTGCTGAGCTTTTCAATGTTGCTTCGGGCGCTTGGAAATACGGTTTTTACGGCTCATGATGGAATGCAAGCCGTTCAATCAGCCAACGAAAACAAGCCAGACGTCATCCTATTGGACATCGGTTTGCCTGTCCTAAATGGATACGAGGTGGCGAGGCGGATTCGACTCGAACCTTCGCTGGAACATGTAGTACTCATCGCATTAACAGGGTACGGACAGGATGCAGATCGCCAAGCGGCACTGCAAGCAGGATTCGACCACCATTTGGTTAAGCCTGCCCGACTTGAGCAACTGCAAAAAATCTTGCAAACCGTTGCTATTCATTAAAGCATCTTAGAAGTTAAAATAGGCTTGGAACAAGCATTTGGTTTGTGTTGTCTCCTTGAAGCTCTAAAATCCCGGTCGCGTGTACGCAATCGTCGCGGAGCGACGAGCGACAATGTCGCCCTTCGCTCCGCGAAGGTAGCGTGCGGCAAAGCCGATTATCTATCAGCAACACAATACTGCCTACGTAATTCCTAAAAGTGCTCAAAGGCGAGCGGCACAATGAAAACTATCGTAGCACGACGCGCAAGCTAGTGAATCTACTATCCAATTCACTAGCTTGCGCGTCGTTCTAATTATTTTGGGAGCCGCCGTTCGCCCAAACATGTTCCCGCGAACGTAAGAAAAAGGTACCCCCGGCAGGGATCGAACCTGCGACAGGTTGATTAGAAATCAACTACTCTATCCAACTGAGTTACGAGGGCAACTGGACGTAGTCTAGCAAATCGACTTGGATTTGCGTAGCGAGATTTTACCGTTTCACCCAAGCCCACTCGACATTCTTGACGGATTGAGACTTTTGCAAGAGGAATCCAACGTTTGACACGAATTTGCGGGAGTACTTCACTCTAAAACACCCTCAAAACCGATACCGCGCGGCTGGTTGCCTAGGTAGTCTTTGTGGCTTTGAAACCGACCGATGTCCCGGTCGATGTACTCTTTGTTTCGAATTCGAATACCAAGCTCGAATTGGGACAATGAGAAACGATAGGTTTTCAGTATCAGAAGTGCGCTGCCAATGAGCCAAAACGACGCGATCCCAAGCATTGCGGGAAAGGTGATTTTCACGTAATTCGGGCCATTCGTCGCATCAGAGACTTCCTCGCCCGAATATCGCCAGTTCGAATAGACAGTATCTAGATTTGCATCCGCAATGCGATCTCGCCAGGCATGAAGATCTGAACTAAAGAGAGAGATGGTTTCGCTGGCAAGTGGCAGTGGCAAGATGCTGGCGTCGATCCAAAGAACCAAAAGGTTTCCTGCCATTGCTACCAAGGCGGTGACGGCGAGCAAGTTGGTATAGACTTTCAACTTGGCTTTTCGCTCAAGCCATTTTCGACGTCGAGACAAAGTGCCATCGACTCGAAAGCAGTTATCTCGCGAGGCATTGGAGAGCGCAAAAGGAACATTACGGTACAGCAAGCCAGCCACGATGAAAATTACTAGCAACTCGCTCATCATGAGAGCAAACAAGAAACCCATCTGCTTCGCAAAAAGGATTGCAATCATGTAGCAAACAGCAAAAACGACCACCAAAACAACTTTTTTCATTTTCGTGCTCCAGCGATTCACAATTGGTAGACTATCCGTGTTGCATATACACTTCTTCGTAGGGCTGAATGACGACAAACCCGTCGCCTCGAAATACCATCTGCAGACTCTCACCGCTGCCGCGCCCAAAAAATGTCTTCAGACTGACGTCCGTCTTGAACTCGGGGGACAAGTTTCCGCTCCATGCGACAGTTGCATTGGGGTCCGTAACTACCGGTTGTTGAGGCGTAACTCGCAGCGTAATGGGGTCGTAATGCGTAGTCAGCGCCAACATACCCTGCCCCTCGAATCGAGCGTTGAAAAGTCCACCGCTCAACATGGCCGCCATCTTGCGCATCATCTTGATTTCGTACTTCAATGACATTTCAAAAGCGAGAACGTCGTTTGCATTAACGAAAATCGAATCGTTATTGAGGGAAAGAACAGTTATTTTTTTTCCCGAGTCTGCCAAGTACAGCTTTCCTGCTCCAACCGCCTTGGTCAGCCGCGTCCCCTCTCCGCTCACCGCTTTCTTCAGCAAGTTTCCTATCCCCTGCTCCAAAATGCCTTCGCGAGTGAACTTGATTTCTCCCAGATAAGCAACCATGGAGCCTGTCTTGGTCCAAATGGTCCCGTTCAGATTGACTTCCAATAGACGTTCGTTTTCCAGCTCAAAAAGGCCTTGGTTCAAATCGCGTTGGGCCGTTTTCTGGACAAAAGAATTCAAATCAAACCTGGACATTGTTCACGCTTTCAATGGTTTCGATGACAAGGAACTCAGAACTGTCTGTAAAGACCGAACGCAATTTCGCTTTTGATCTTAGCTGGTTGCGTTCAAAATATAGCAATTTCGAGATCAACTCGCCTAGGTGCAAGCAAATTACTGAGCCGCGGGCGCTAGCCGCGTTGTGGTTTCCCTGGCAAACACGGTTATCGCGGCTAGCGCGGATTATTCATTGGTTGTTGAACGAAAACGGCCCTCTGTGCGTATAAGTTGTTTATCACAAGCAGCTTACGACGCATCAGAAGGACCGACCATGAGTATACAGTCTGCAACGCAAATGTCATTCGGATT
>JANPHB010000057.1:0-14810 GCA_031424235.1 Pirellula sp. | reverse complement strand
AACGCCAAACCAAGTTAGAAACCGAAAAAAGATGAAGCAGCCTAAAATAGAAAAATCAAACCAGCCCCGCTGGCTCGGTCACCGCTGCGCTGCAAAAATGGGGCTCCGACAAACAAGCGTTCGCTTGTTTAAGGCCTAGTGAAGGTTGCAATCTTCGCTAACCGAACCGTAGCCTTCCGAGTCAAAACGTTGGTGACAACACCGATCCCAACGCAAACTGTCGCGTAGACGATCGGTAACGCGGCGTAGGATGGGTCTTTTGGATGAAGCGATACCATTACGAAAAGCGCACTTGCCATGAATGACGTCAAGGATACTCCCAAGTACGCCAAGTATTTTGCATCACTCATCCTTTGTTCTTTCGAAACCATTATCGGTGTTTCCTTGTAACTAGTGAAAAACGAACTCATTCCAAAACCTGATTTTCTTGCAAAGTCGGTCAGACTTGTTATCAAAGTGCTGCACGCAACATAGACTAATCGCAGGCGCGGGACCGCGATTCGGCCATCCATCACACGAGTTTCTTGACGCAGAATCTCTCGCCCAATTTCTCGATACAGCCTGGCTGCTAGAACAATGGCGGGACGACACCCTCTCGGCAGATGCTCGATTCCCTCAAGTCCACTCGAATAACAAACCTCTGCCATCGACAGCAAGCGTTCGACGCTCCTCCGAACGGTAGAGTTGGATGGGGGCTCCATTGCTAAAACCGCGTGATCTGATGGATCTGAACACAAGTGAGGTGACTCGACTTCGACCCATGTCTTTGGAATATAGCACCTCCCTCGGTTCCAATCCTCAGCCACATCCCTGGCAATGTTGGTCAGTTGCATCGCCATACCCAGATCGATCGCATGCTTTTCTGCAGATCGGCTTTGAACACCCATCACCCGGCAAATCATCAATCCTACGACTCCCGCGGCGCAATAAGAATAGCGCAGCAACGTCTCTTCATCTTCGACTTGTCCCAAATGCAAATCCATTTCCATTCCGGTTAGCAAGTCGAGCGCTTCCGACTGACGAATGCCCCTCGACTGAACGAGTTCCGCAAGCCATCGCGACGCTGGGTGCCTTACCGTTTGTCCTTCAAAAACGCGTTGAACATCTTCGCGAAGAATCGCGAGCCGGGCTGTCGCGTCATGCAAGTCAATTGCGCTGTCGACCGCTTCATCACACCAACGGCACCACGCATAGAGTTTTTCGACGTCGCCACGAACATCCGCAGGCAACCATCGGGCTGCCATTGAAAACGAACGACTATGTTTGCGAATGACCGACGTCTCGTTCTGTGGAATCACCAAGAACGAGTCTTTGATCACTTCGTTTGAATCCATCGAAGCGTTGGGCAGGCTGTATCTAGATGGAGAGCTCATTTGACTACAACTCCGAAATCGCGAGCCACTAATCCGCATGTTGCCTTGGCGGTGTTGATTACTCCAGGAACCCCAGCTCCTGGATGTGTCCCGCTGCCGACGATGTAAAGTCCGGGTATCGAATCGGATTTGTTGTGCGGACGAAAGTAGGCACTTTGGGTTAGCGTTGGTGCAACCGAAAAAGCAGATCCTTGGTACGCATGTAGCTCGCGTTGAAAATTGGCTGGAGTAAAATGCCGCCGCGTCACAATCGACTCTTGCAAACCCGGAAGATGATTCTCAAGCGAAGCCAGAATGGAATCGCCGTAGCTCTGAGCGATCAAGTCCCAATCGAGTTTCGCCCGACTTAAATGAGGCACGGGGCTCAACACATAGAATGCCTCGCAGCCAGCTGGAGCCAATGACGAATCGGTGACTGTCGGAGCATGCAAATACAAACTGAAGTCGGACGGGAGCGTATGGCCGCGAAAAATATCCCTAAGCAAACCTTCGTATCGATTCCCGAAAAGGATCGTGTGGTGGGCGAGTTGATCAAATCGACGGTTGGTCCCGAAATACATCACAAACAACGACATCGACCACTCCATCCGCTCCAATCGTCGACTCGCCTTGCCCGACGCCGCATGACTTCGATAGAGATGCGAATAAGTATGGTGGATATCCGAATTGGAAACAACCAAGTCGAACCGCTCTGGAGCATGGCCTTCACTCGAAACCCAATGTTTGACGCTATTCCCGGATGACTCAACTTCGACCTGACCCACGGGCGAATTCAACCTCAATTCGCCACCTAGTTCTCCGAAGAGAGAAGCAAGCCCATGCACCAAAGCCCCAGTTCCACCCTTGGGAAAGAACACTCCCCATTGCCGTTCGATCCAATGAATCAATGTGTAGATCGCGCTGGTACTGTAAGGGTTTCCGCCAACCAGTAAAGGATGGAAGCTGAATGCCTGACGAAGATGCTCGTTCTTGAGGAATCGCGAGACGGCACCATGAACACTTCGGTCCGCCCGAAGCTTCATCAAGTCTGGCGCAACTCGCAGCATGTCTCGAAAGTTGAGAAAAGGAACAGCTCCAAGCTCCTCATAGCCTTTGTGAAATACCCGCTTGGAGTATTCGGCAAAACGTCGATAGCCCTCGACGTCGGCAGGCTCAAAACGGCGAATCTGTTCAATCAATCGCGTTTCGTCGGAAACGTAGTCGAAACTGGAACCATCCATCCATCGCAATCGATACATCGGATCGACTGGCATCAATTGCACATAGTCCTGCATGGAGCGCCCAGAGAGATCGAACAACTCTTCGATGCAATGCGGCGCGGTGATGACAGTCGGACCAGCGTCAAACGTGAAGCCTGCATCGCGATAGACGTAGGCTCTACCCCCAGGTTGATCGCGGCCCTCGAAACAAACGGTTTCGAATCCCATCGACTGCAATCGTATCGCCGCAGCCAATCCGCCAAAGCCACTACCGATCACAGCTGCACGACCACGAGTCCCAAGTCGGCGTGGTCTAGACCCATTGATACTCTCTGACCCATTGCGATCGACAAGTGCATTACTTGCCTTGCTAGCCAGAGTCGCCGGCAAAACTTGCTCGCGATCCGAATGAAGGAGATTAGTTTGCGAGTTTTGCATCGTTATCCTCCCCCAAAACACGTTCTGGATTCGAAATTCTCCTCAACACGGCTTTCATTTCCGCGAGAGATCGTTCATTCACGCCATTTGCAGCGAGCCGGCAAAACTGGCGGTCAATCCGTCGTTGAATTGCGGCGTCGCCACATCGCTCCGAATGCGAAAGCAATTGTCTGGCCAAGCGTGACATGGCGCGTGGATCTTGACCAGACTCAGGCAGCTGGGCCACTAAGGCCTCGAACTCACCGGGCGAGCATACCGAGTAAGCCCAAGCCCAAGGCCAAGTGATACGAGCATTGCGTAGATCTTCCATGCGTATGGTTTGGAACTCGTTGCTAGCGTTGGTCATCGACCTCAGCTCTTCGAGATCGTTCCGCATCTGCAACGCAATTCCGATTTGCATCCCGAATCTTGACAACGCCACTCGGACAGGTTGGTTTGCCCCCGCCGACACTGCGCCAAAAGTTGCCGCCATTGAGACCAGACTGCCGGTCTTCAACCGACTGATCTCGCTGACGACTCTCTCGATGCTCGATGGCTCGATCCGATCAACGCGTGTCCCCAGGTCCAACGATTGACCGCGATGGCATCGCAATGCGGTTCGAACAAGCTGATGAACCAATCGATTCTGAATTTTGCGATGCAGCGAGCCGTCGAACAGTTTCTCAATGGCTTGAAAATACATCCAGTTTCCTGCGTTCAAGGCCAGCGGTACTCCGATTTGCATGTGCAAAGATGGCTGCCCACGCCGCATTGGCGATTCGTCTTGAATATCGTCAATGACTAACGAGCCTGCGTGAAGCCATTCGATGGCTTCTCCGAGACACGGCGGTAACTGCCCCGATCCGCCCGCCATCGTATAGACCAACTCGACGACCGACTTGCGTATTCGCTTACCCGTGCGGTCTAAAAACTGCTGTGCCGGTTCGGTTAAATCTCTTCGGACCAAGTTATTACAAACCTGGGATCGGTTCAGATGGGGAACTGCCACTTTCTGGCGATCAACGATTCTCATATACTCATCTCCTTAAGCGAATTGATAGCAGACTGCGGGTTGGTCCTCGCAGACGTTTTAGCTAAGGCCGGTTGGAACGAACCCATGAATCGAACGGGCTGAAGTCCACCTGGAGGCCAACCAACAACAATTCGAAACGCATCTCGCCAGGTAAAACGATGCGAGTAAAAGCGGGCAACCGAATCGTTAGAAAGGACCCGGTAGAATCGCCGAAAGATTTGGTAACGGGTCGATGGCTTTACAAGTCGAAAGAGCAATCGATTCAAAAATCGCCCAAATCGAGCACGCGACCTATGCCGCACAGCCAGTTTCGCAACTTCCGACTCGGCTGATTCAGGTGTCGAGCTTGCGATGGTTTCCGCGAAGGCGATAGCGAGCGGAAAAGAGTAGCCAGTAGCAGCGTGAAACCAGCCACCTGCATAGCCTCCACAGAGTGCTTGCGAGTTTTCTCCGGTTTGGGATTGCCGGTTCGTTCCCGGATACATCTCCGAGCTGATCGGCATGGGCAGGACACCATGCTCCTCGCGTACGATCGACCAATCCTCAACACCAATAGATGCGAGATACTTCCGTACTTGAACCAAACACTCGTCTCGGTCGATAGTGGATTCGTTCGCAAATCTCGTGTCCTCGACCAGCACTCGTCGACGCTCAAATGGGAGACTGTAGATGAATCGAAATCCGTCTGACTGATCAACGCGATCATCCATCACGATGGGACCAGCAAACGGCCAGTCGGATTGCAAGGCGATCTCGAAGCCCCAGAACTTTTGATAGCCGCACATGGAATATGGCTGCTGTGCACTAGATGGCCCGGGACCGCGACAATCCAGAACCAATCGCCCCGAAATCTTTTCACCTCTAGAGATCGTAATTTCGTTTCTGGTGATCTCCGTCACCTCGGTGTTGGTTCGAACGACAACAGACCTATCGTTGTCGATTGACCGCGTTACCGTCGAGGCAAAGTGCTCCGATGAGATCGACGCATAAGCAAGATCTATTTTTTTCTCAAATCGATTTAAACGCACTTGGTAACTGGGCCACCGATACTCGACAATCGACTCCAGCCAAACGTTGGCTGTCGCAGATACATCTTTGGGATGGAAGGACCAAGTGTGATTTCCACCGAGCCGATCGCAACGCTCCACGACCAGCACTCTTGCTCGTGGTTGATAGTGCTTAAGCGCTAACACAATCAGTCCGCTTTGCAATCCGCCACCAACGAGGATGTAGTCAAACTGAGGTGTCCTCATGCGGCACTCGGACTGTTGAGATTGCGCTCGAATTGAAAGCGGCGAATCATCGAGGGCATCAAATCGTGCAAAACCAAATGCGGCACCGCCATTCCCGATAGTCCGAGGAAAAGTGTGCGCATGACTTCTGCATTCAGCTCCCGACCACTGCTCCAAAACCAAGCTCCTAGGCCACATAGGGCAATGGCTCCCAAGGACATTGGTAACGAGGTTATCGCCAGTTGCTTGAGCGTCATGCGATGGTCTTGCATCAACTGATTTAATCCTCGAATCGAATGCCAACCGCAAAAGAATAGACAAAATGAAAACGGGATTGGTGTTGCTGCCAACATAAGAATCAAGAAGACATGGCGAAAAGCCCGTGTCACACTTCCAGCAGTTCGCGCCATCTGCGATGCAAACGAGTAGATGATGTCGGCTAAAGCCACGGGAAAAAACACGCCCGCAAGTATCTGCGTCCAAAACACAATTGACTCGCTCGAGGCACCAGTTCCTGCAGGAATGATGGCTTGCAGAATCTGCTGCAACTCAAGTGGTCTCGCGATGGCTGGAATCCAAACAACCAGTCCACCCGACGCAATCGCAGTGAGTGAACTCCACACGTTTAATGGTTCGACTAAAGGGTCACTTGACCGATCTTCGCGTCCAAAATGGTTTGCGGAGATCATAAAAAACCCGATTGCAGTCGAAAGCGGGAACAGCAGCCATCCGACAACAGTCATCCCAGCGATCGCCAGATAACCAACAAAAAATGGAACAAACCAAAGCCGGCCGCAGCTATTTGCAAATAACTGGCGACCTGCGAGGTGATCGAGCCCACCGTGGGGCACTCCGATGACACAAACAGTTATCAGAATTGCAATCATGAAGCCCAAGGCGTTGAGCGGCGCTCCAAGCTGAGCTAACAGCATGGTTCCAATACAGCTTGCGATAAAAAGGTTATTGTGCATTTTTTCCTGCAACCATCTGTGGCATAGGCTCCAGCCTGTGAATGACTCTAAAACACAGGCTGACAGCCTATGCCACTGGTTTGAAACTACCTGCTACGGACCACTAAACAGCCGTCGCCATCGATGGACGAGTCGACTCGCTGGTGCCCTTGCTTTTCGCTCGTGCGATGAAGTAGATCAACACGCCAAACCCAGCTTTAGCTGTCATGTCCGCGATCGCGTAACCAACTTGCAGTCCGACAATTCCGCTGCCGTCTACCGCACCACCGGCCTTGGCTGTTAACGCTTCGACTGTTCCACCCATAGCGTATGCAATCGGATACACAGCCCATGTAATCAGTAGGACCAATCGAGCGATCTCTATCAATCGGCGAGCTGCTACTAGTTGCGTGGCGACAGACTTCGTTAATTCAACCCACAAAACGAACAAAATGTAGAAGAAAGGGATTGAGGAAAGAGCACCCCAAACCACTCGCATCGTCCAACCTTCGGGAGTCGAAATCACTTCGCCTGGATAACCCAAGGCAATCATCAACGCTGCCGCAATCACGAGCCGCGTTAGTAGTGAAGCTGCCTTTACCTTCTCCAATCGCAGGACGGAAACCAGTTCCACCATCAAGAGTGGTACGGTAAGAATCCAGTCAGCGTAGCGATAAAAATCGTTGAACGCAGCTCCACTCCCTTTATAGCTGCCCCCCGCTAGAGTGTAAGCATCCTGCCATGAGTGGCGTATCATAAAGTAGTGATAACAAGCGATGGTTACGACCAAACCCGAAATCATTAGCGCGGGCCGATATTCTTCGTCGACGGACGACCGCGACATGAAAAGAAAAAGTGCTGCTGCGCCCATCGTGGCAACGGTCATCGAAAAGATATTGTCTACGATATTGAATTGAAAAACAGAGAGGTCGGGCATGGCACCCAACAGGGTTGGAACTAGGTGAAACATTGCAATGCTCCAAAAGAGAAATTGACGATACGATTTGCGTTCATTTTTAGATAGCCGCAACACGAAAGGCTGCCTTAACACCAACGTTCGTGGTCAAGGGAGTTTTCTTTCGATTCGAGACCGATCAAACGAGCGGCGCTTTCTCAACCCATGACCACTACTAAATTGGCCAGCAGGGACAACCAAAACAACGCCAACAGTGGCCGCATGCGGATAGTGGCCATTTTTCCGATCGGTGTTGCGATCTCGCGTTGGGAGCAGTTAAACGGCATGAAACCGCACTGATTGCCATTTTTCGGCGAGTACGTCGCACCGTCCACCATTCACTGGAGCATGAACATTTGGCCCAGATTTGCCGGCCGGTCTGACAGCTATCCTGTACGGGTTGTGTGTATTAAGCGTCTTTTCCTAAAGCACCCAAATCCAAAATCACAGTGATAACTAGGTACGCGGAAAGCACTCAATTGCAACTATGGATTAAATCTCGTTTGGGTCGGACTTGCTCATTCAGGTGACCGGCAGTCCGAAACGAACCGCTTGCCCCTGAATCGCTCGCCACTTGCCAGGCTAAAGTTCGTTTAATCCCTCCTTGAAATCGCCAATGCAAACAATGCGTCACAGTCTTGCTCTAACAAGCCTCCCATGATCGTACACCGCCAGGCTGGGCTGCGACGAATCACTTCTTCCGCAAGGATATCGATCTGTGGCCATCCCATTCTTTGCAGTGAGCCAATGGACGTGCCAAAGACAACCATTTCGATGCCCGTCCAAAGGATCGCTCCTTGGCACATTGGGCAGGGTTCGGCAGTCGTGTAAAGCACGAGATCCTTGCCGTCGATCCCTGGATGGGAGCAGACCAACTGATTGATGGCGTCTATTTCACCGTGAAGTGTTGGATTGATGGCAGATTTGTTCCATCCTTCGGCCAAAATTTTTCCATTGTTTCGATCCACGATCAATGACCCAAAAGGATAATCGGGAACATTTGCCGCCAGTTCGATGGCCCGTCGCATATAAAGTGCGTGCTCGTACATGACTCTTTTTCGAGATAGGACATTCTGGTTGCGGTTGAGAAGATCTAGAATTCGTCGTCTTCCGCGAATGCTTGATCAAATTTTCGTAAGTCAATAGTCTCCATAGTATAGTGTTGCAATGTTGCAACCTACCCCTAGCGCACGTTGTATCGCGAGGGGTAGTCGAACCAAAGTCGCTTTTTGCACGAAAAGTGGATTATTGTCCGTTGATGTATCCCAAGAAAACTAACCAGCAGAATTCTTTTGAACAATAAAAAAATGGGTGATGGATTCATGTTCGTCACGGGAGCCACGGGTTACGTCGGTGGCCGTCTCGTTCCGTCGCTGCTTCGCGCTGGATACACGGTTCGTTGCTTAGCCCGCGAGCCACGTAAGCTGGAAGAACGACCTTGGCGCGATGATCCAAAGGTTGATGTCGTTACTGGAGACCTATCGGACGTTGATCAACTCGTGGAACAGTTGAGAGGGTGTTCCGTTGCCTACTTCCTGGTTCATTCAATGGAAGCATCAGGTGGAAAATACGCCGAACGAGACCAGCACCTTGCGTCGAACTTTGCCAAGGCGGCCGCGATCGCGGGCGTCCAACGGATCATCTACCTTGGCGGATTGGGGGAACTTGGCGATGGCCTCAGTCGCCACCTTCGTTCTCGCCGCGAGGTCGAAGATATGTTGGAATCCACTGGTGTCCCAGTCACGACATTTCGTGCTGCGATGATTATTGGATCGGGTTCGGCGTCTTTCGAAATCCTGAGATACCTTGTTGAAAGACTGCCTGTAATGGTCACTCCGTCTTGGGTAACGACGGAATCGCAGCCAGTGGCAATCATCGACGTCTTGCACTGGCTTGTGCGCTGTCTGGAAATTCCTGCGACTATCGGGCAAACGCTGGAGATCGGTGGCCCTGACATCTTCCCGTATCGTGAGCTTATGCGGATCATGGCGGAGGAACTGCACATTCCGAAGCGATTGATTGTGCCAGTTCCGATTCTTACGCCAAGGCTCAGTTCGCTTTGGATCAGTCTCGTTACTCCGGTTTCTTATAGGATCGCAAGACCCCTGGCCGAAGGTCTTCGCAATCGCGTGGTCGTTACCGACGACAAAACCCAACGTCTGATGCCGCATGAACCGCTGGGAGTTCGAGAAGCGATCAAGCGTGCGCTACAGAAGGTCGAATCGAACCAAGTCGAAACGCGTTGGTCCGTCGCGGGGCCGATCCCCGGCGATCCGCATTGGGCGGGTGGAAAGGTTTTTACAGACCAACGCTCAGTGATGATTAACGCGGATTCCGCCTCCGTTTTCGCGGCGGTGTGTCGTATTGGTGGCGGTAATGGTTGGTATGCGGGCGATATCCTTTGGCGCATTCGGGGCTGGATGGACACGGTCGTAGGCGGACCGGGCTTGCGCCGAGGACGACGTCACAGCGAGCGAGTGGAGTTTGGCGAAGCACTGGACTTTTGGCGTGTGGTCGGTATCGATCGTGATCGCTCTCTGTCGTTACTTGCTGAGATGAAGCTTCCGGGCGTGGCGATGTTGAACTTTGATCTCGATTCGGAAGGCAATCGCGATCAAACCAAGTTGACGATGACGGCCCGGTATCGGCCCCGAGGTTTGATCGGAATCCTCTACTGGTACGCGGTCGTTCCGCTTCATAACATTGTCTTTGGCGGGATGTTAAAAGGGATCCGCAAGACGGCAGAAACAACACAGTTAAATAAGGCCCATTTCATGACGGCTCCAACCAATTACATAACAAAAAGACCAGGATACGGACGGGCACGACTTTGGCTAGGTATCTCCGCCGTTGGCACGATGGTGACACTTGCGACGTTAACGATTGTTTTGGAAATACTATCAGGATTCCGGCCTACGACCGACACGAGCTTTGGAACACAAGTAACCTGCCTTTCCCTGTTCGTCATGATGTACGCGTTGGTCCAACTTCCCTTTGATTTTATGGGAGGTTACTGGTTACCAAAGCGATTCGGTCGAGTTCACCCGAACCTTACAACATTCTTGGGAAATCTATTTCGAGGCGTTTTCGTTCACGGTGGTCTTTTGCTGATGTCCGCCATTCTCATCATGACCGCTGGAAAATACGGAGGCGTTGCAGGGACAGTGATTGCGGGCTTGGCGATTAGTGTCTTATTACTTCGACTCCGGGTTCGCATTGCATCCATGATGTCGCACATGGCACTTGTTCGCGACCCAGCGGCAAAGACTTCGCACGATGAGCATATCGACGTCATTAATGTGGAAAGTTCTGATGAAGGTTTTACAGGAGGTATTGTGGGAGTGCTTCGACCACGATTCCAATTGCTTCCGATGCGATGGCGAGACGTGCTGGGGCCCGACGGTTACGAACTTGCCGCAAGTCGACGAAGCTTCGCGATAAAGACAGGTGGTTGGTGGCGAGGGCGAGCGGTCGCATTGCTGTTTACAGCGGTTGGACTTTTGTTCGCGGCCTTACTGGTCGGTTCGGCGAATCTTGGCACAGGCTGGGGAACGATTCAGTTTAGTCTTTGGTTTAGCCTTTGGTCATTCCTCGGACTTCTCGCGTTGCCAACGCTTAGTCGGCGAGGGGTTATCGAAATTGACGAGCGGGTGCAATCGGAGGGATACACCGCACAATTAATGCGAACCAACACAGAGCGACTCGATCAATTGCAAGATGGAGAGCCGATGCGTCCGTCGTTGGTTGAGACGATTTTTCATCCGGTTCCAAGCGTCGAAAACCGCCTTGAGGGACCACGATCGCATCATGTCGTCGGCTTCTGGGATGCGGCTCGCACGTCCATTTACCTCAGTGTTGCCGGAATTGGACTTCTCGGACGCGCCGTTCATTGCAATTGCGGTCGCCCAGCGTTGTGGGTCTTTCTTCCAACCGATTGAAGTAAGATCTCATCCCGTGAAAGAGATTCTAGATGTGGATTATGTACACCGCAAGAGATTGGAAGAAGCAGGGAAGTGCGCTGCAAAAAGTTTTCTGCTGTCTTCCGATCGCTGCGGTGCAAAACTTTCACCCTATTCTCAAAACTCCCGCCCCCCGGTCACCCAAACCTGTGTGTGTTGGTTCGTATTGGCTGCTGGTTTACTAACGAGTACAAGTGGGATCGTCGGTATCATCGAAGAGCGTTAGCTGCCGGAATCCGGATGCTTTTTTGGGCCTTGGCAACGGATCGCGTTTCTTGCGTGACCCATGCTTTGCAAAAACACGCTTAGATTCATTAATAGCCGAAGTTGTTTGCCTGATCGCAAAGATCTTTTCTTGGGCCGACTTGTAAGCCGTTCGATGATCTACGATCGGGAAAGGATAATCGCGACCAATCATGCAACCAACTTGTAGCTGAACGTCCATGGGCATGCGGTGGGGTTCGGGTAAGTACTCATCGGGAACGTGTGTCAATTCGGGCATGTGTTGCCTGATGAAAACTCCAGTCGGGTCATGATCGATCACTTGCTTTGTAGGTGAGTAGATGCGAATGGTATTGATTCCCGTCGTTCCAGATTGCATTTGACATTGCGAAAAATGGATGCCAGGTTCGAAATCTAGAAAGTGTTTCGCTAAATGAACGGCCGTTGGACGCCAATGCAGCCATAAATGATTGGACGCGAACGACATCAGCATAGCACGCATTCGAAAATTGATCCAACTGGTCTCATTAAGCGCTCGCATGCAAGCATCGATCATAGGATAGCCGG
Organism: Pirellula sp.; assembly: GCA_031424235.1. Classification (GTDB taxonomy): domain Bacteria; phylum Planctomycetota; class Planctomycetia; order Pirellulales; family Pirellulaceae; genus JBKCUI01. Next base: position 2,903 of record JANPHB010000057.1, on the reverse strand, counting down.
TCCTGCCTTCTTTCCATGCATCGAATCGTTCTTGATTAAAGTCGTTTTCGCGAAGACCATCGTAAACTCGACTCATGTTTTGAAATTCGAGCTCTGGCTCGTCCTCCAGTTTTTGCATGAAGTGACAATGCCATGCCAGCCTGGACGAAAACGAATTGAGTGAACTCAACCAACGCGAGTCGAGCGATCCGGACGGGGTTTCTCGAATCTCTCGTTGTCGAGCTGCTAATTGTTGATACGCAGATTTCATCGAAATACAGCCCCAAGCGAAATAAGGACTTAATCGACTGCAATTTTCTACAGCACTTAATGGGCTCGACATTCCTTTTCGATAGTTGACCCCTCGCACTTTTAAGAATGAGTCTAACGTCTCATACGCTTTAGACTCGCCACCGATCTGAAGGTTTATCTTTCGCGTCGGTGCCAAACCAAGCTCTTCGCCTTTGGGCATACGCCCCCAGTCGAAATCGTTAGGGATGATCATACGCGTTGGTGTTGGGGCGATTGGCGAATTCATTCGCTTTTGCCAATGCTCCGCCCATCCATTGCGATTCGTTAGGGGGCGCACGACCCCGTTTTGAGGAAACTGCTTCCATGGGGTCCCCATGTTCCGAGCCCATTTCGCAACTTGCCGGTCTCGATCATAGGTGAAGCCGTTTCCGGTTTCTTCGTGCGAGTAGAGGCCAGCAATGTGGGCAGTCTTCGCAATATCGATCAAGACTTCAGGTAACTCACCAACGCGAATACACAGCCGCCCTCCTATTTTGCAAAGGCTACTCGAAATTTCCTGGAGCGATTCCACGATGAAATCGAAATGGGACCGATCCATCTCAGGCATGGCCCAAAGCTTGGGCTCAAACACATACAGAACCGCGGTCGGTCCGGTTTGGCAAGCCTCTAAAATTGGACAGTGATCGCTCAATCGCAGATCACGTTTGAGCCAAACCAATTGAATAGAAGCTCGCTGCACCTTACGACTCCCCTATTGAAGCATGCGATTTGTCCAGTTGGTTATTACTTCCAGGACGACAACATCGATCGCTACAATATGTTAATTGTTGCCAAACTTTAGACCACTTTTTCCGCCGAGCGAATGGGCGATCACAAAAGACGCATTTTTTCGTTGGCCAGTTGGATTTCGAACGGTTCACTGTGTTTGGTTTGGCAAACTAGACTAACTTGAAAAGGAATATCGGTGGAACCGCAAGCGGCCATCCCATTCAACACTAATCACAAGAAATATCGCCGTACCATGTCGGAGGGACACACCGTTCATCGTTTTGCAATCGACCATAACAAGTGGCTCGCGGGCCAACGACTGAAGGTGAGTTCACCCCAAGGTCGATTCGAGGCGGGAGCCAAGTTGCTGTTCGGCAAGAGCCTTAAAACGGTCGAGGCCCACGGAAAGCATCTTTATTATTCTTTTTCGAGCAAACTTGTCTTGCATGTGCACCTCGGGTTGTATGGCAAGTTTCGACTACATCAGTCTCCTCCCCCAGAACCTCGGGGCGCGGTACGCATTCGATTCGTTGGCAAAACGCACACGCTGGACCTGAATGGCCCGAATCAGTGTGAGATTCTCAGTTCGAAACAGGTTTGCGACTCCAGGTCAAAGTTGGGCGAAGACCCTCTTCGTTCTGATGCAGATCCAGAGCGAGTTTGGATTCGAATTCAGAAGAGCAAGAAGCCCATTGGGCAGTTGCTTCTCGACCAGTCGATCGTCGCCGGAATAGGGAACATCTACCGAGCCGAGATATTTTTCTTATTAAAGATTCATCCATCACGACCAAGCAGTTCGTTGACCCGTATTGAGTTCGATGACCTTTGGAAAACGTCGCTTCGCTTGCTCGCCGTTGGGGTCAAGTACAACCGCATTATCACGGTAGATCGCGACGAAACAGACAATCCGCTTAGCGGGCACATCATTGCATTGACAGCTCATGCGATGGATGGCGACCGAGCCAAATGCATTAGTGCGGGGTGCGACGATTACGCAACTAAACCTATTGACCGCCAATCTCTCATCCAACAGATCGCAACGATCTATGGTAAGAGACCTAAGTCTCCAACGACTAGAGATACTTACATCCCCCACGCTCCCCAATCTCATGCGGTATCCTAAAGGTTTCCGAAGGGATCGACCTGTACAAATAACGCGATTTTTAGTTGTCGATGACGAAGCACTTTAAGGGCTGGCACATATCTCGTTTACTGCAAAGGCGGATAATGCAAACAATGTGAACGCGGGAGGCTTCGTCTGAAAGTTTCGAGGCCCTGCTCCGTGCCAAGACATTCTGGAGTTTAGTGTACGAGAAGTCGACAATCAGGCCTGCTGATGAACACCTTCGCTGCAATCTCGCAAAGTTTTGGAACTCAAAGTTTTGGAACTCAAAGTTTTGGGAGTCACCTACGCCACACGTCGATAAGACTTCAGATGCCCGCCAAGTTCAGAATCACAGACGATCTCTCCAGTTGGAAAAGCAGCTAGCAATGGCGGATCGCTATCTCGAACAGGTGGTAGGTTATCCCGAGCCGAGTGTCCGCGTCGTTTGTTGTACCAGTCCATTGCAGTTCGAAGAATTAAGTCCATGTGCCGATTGCTAACGATACAAAATCCGTTGTGGACTTCGTGCTTGAGCGTATGGATGACTCGCTCTACGTGAGCTGGCAGGTTTGGTGCCTTAGGAATTTGCAGACAATAAAAAGCCCTTGATTTTTCTTGCCTATCCGTTCGGGGCACATCTTCAACATTAGTACCGTTTCCGGTATGGTCGGACTGTGACACTGCGCCGCTTACGCCGCGACGAAGTTTGCCGATTAAGGACTTTCTTTGTCGGTCGCGACCGAAGTGGAGAATTTTGGAATCAAGATCACGGTTGTGCAAACCGGATTCTTCCGAACGG
>JANPHB010000056.1:0-9311 GCA_031424235.1 Pirellula sp. | reverse complement strand
AGGCCACCTTGTCCGTTGCTAGCGATGTCGAGGCACTCGTACCCAAAGATGTACCAAAGTACCGCACGCCTCGCGTTGCGATCGTTGCTGCCGCAGCTGTGATGTTCGCGGATGTAGTTGCAGTCGTATTCACAGAATAGTTACCAGCATCAGCTCCGCTTAGACTCAATCCTGTCGCTGTAACAACAATTCCTGTCCCTACACCAGAAGAGGCAAACGTTGCCGTTCCACCAACATAATTGACCGTATCACCTCCAAAGACCGTGGCAAGAGTACGGGTCACGATCGTTGCCGACGTGTTGCCGTCAAAGACCTTATTGGCAGCAGTGATGCTTCCTGTTAACCCGAAAGGAGTGATGTTGGCAGAAAGTCCCGATGGTTGAACAATCGAGTAGTTTGCTGCATCTGTCCCGGACAGCGCATACCCAGAAGCGGTGATTGCCTTACCGTTTGCGACAATTTTGTCTGCAAAAGAAAACGCCGGAGTTCCGCCGACGGTCACATTATCAGACCCAAACGGCGTCACCGTGGCAGTACCTGTAACCGTTGCAACCGTGGTTGCATTGTAGACCTTGTTAGCACCCGTTAACCCCGTAACAGGCAAGCTTGCGGCCGTGATACTAAAATTGAATGCGGTTGAACCGACCGCGTTGTAGCTGGCGTTGCCCGCATAAGCCACATCAACAGAATAACTACCGACATTCTTGGGAGGAGTTGCACTCGAAGCGCCCGCAAGATTTGGAAGCGCATAGTACGTGTAGGTGAACCCAGAAGTATCTGCCGCGTTGCCGCCAGGACCATCATCTGCGGTCGCCAAGATGGTTATGGCAGTACTGTCATAAACCTTGGTAAGCGGTGTGGCGGTGATGGTTGGTGTGACTAAACCACCGATAACAAATGTTGCAACTGTTCCGCCAGTCCCGAAAACAGTTCCTGCTGCGGCATTTTCCCAATTCGTGTCTGTATTGACCGAAGTGCGGACCACTGCTGCAGTCCCTGTTTCTGTCGATCCGACTACGTTTGGATCGTAGCGTCCGTTTGTAAAGTCTCCAACCGATATGGCTGTTGTGCCATCTGTTAATCCAGCAGGAAGAGCAGTTAGCGTGTTGTCAGTATTACCGGTAAGTGTCGCCGGATAAGTCGCTGCACCAAAATTGATGGCCGCGATCGCGATCCCATTCAACAAATCTGTCCCACCGAATATTGGATCAACGAACGCGGCAACTTGGTCACCAGAAGTAGACAGGCCAATGGCTGCCGCTGTTGCACTCGTCAAAAATGCGCCTGTTACAGGATTGATCCCTGTCCATTCAGCAGTATTCGGAACCCCGGCTCCAGCGGTCGATGTAAAAGACACTTTTGCTCCCGCAGCGATGTTGCTTTGCGCGACCCATCGGAGCAGGTTTTCGTTGGTTCGGAATGCCGCAGGCGAACTCGAAACCGTCTGGTAGGCGCTGTCCGTGAAGTAAATCGTTTGGCCCGCTGCGATTGGCGAAATTGCGACAAACTCGAAGAAGTCTCCACCCGCACCACCTGTATTGTCCGATTGGTAAGCGGTAAACGCAATTGCTCCTACTGTCAACGCCGAAAGGTTCACGGTAATGACCGTATCGTCTTCAACCGGTGCAACTAGGTTGTTGCCGGAAGTATCTGAAATAACGGCCGCTGTGGGAATACGAAGCTTCACCGTTCCAGCCGACGTAGCCAATACATTGACTGTAAATACACCGGGAGTCGGTTCTGAAATCGAACCAACAGAAATGGTAGACGTCCCCGCATTGTCAAAGTCTGCGGCAGTAACGGTCGCGGCATTGATGTCTTCACTAAACGTCACGGTGTAGGCGATCTGTTGGCCTTGCAACACCGGTCCACCGCTCACATTGTCTGTAATGGATACCAACGTCGGCGGCGTTACGTCGGGGACGTTGACTGTGACTGTGTCGTTATCGGTAACTGGAGGAACCAAGCCGTTCCCGGCCACATCCTTGATCACGGCGCCGACTGGAATTTGCAGAATCAAAGTCCCCGCAGACGTAGGCGTTACGGGAACCGTGAAGACTCCGGGAGTTGTTTCAACAATGGCCCCAATCGTGATCACGGACGAGCCAGAGTTCACAAAGTCACTTGCGGTAACTGTGGAAGCATCAATGTCTTCACTGAACGTAATTGTGTAGTTCAAAACGGCGTTCGTCAGAACGATGTTATCCGCATCACCGTCGTCGATGCTGATCACTGTCGGCGGAGTAGTGTCGGCAGCCGTCACATTGATCGTGTCGTTATCCAATACAGGAACGACAAGAATATTTCCAGCCACGTCCTGGATGACCGCCCCGGTAGGAATTCGCAACACAAGCGAGCCAGCTGACGTCGGTGTCACTTGAACTGAAAAAACGCCAGGCGATGTTTCGGCTATTGTTCCGATGGTAATTGCAGCAGAACCTGAGTTATCAAAATCAGCAGCGGTAACCGTTGTATCGTTAATATCTTCGTTAAAGCTAACAGTGTAGGTCATGGTTGCTCCGACCAAAACACTGTTGTCTCCGTCGTTGTCTTCGATGGAAGTTACTGTCGGAGGAAACGTATCAACTCCCAATGGGGCAAAGGCCACCCCACGGAATCCGAGATTTGCACCGGCGTTAGCAAGCACCGTAAATCCTGCCGCCGCGACGGACAGTGGTCCACCAAAACCAGACGCATCGGTTGCTTTTAAGAGTGCATTGTTGGCCGCAAGGTTGGTCGTTGCATACAGCTCAACATTGCTACCGTTTATTTTTGCAGTTAGACCAAAGAGCGTACCCGAGTATGTCGCTGCACCACGTGCCACCCACGTTGCTCCGGTCGATTCGTATTTCTCGATCGCTGATCCGTCGATCACGTATAGCGTGTCGAGGCCGTTCAGACCGGTTGCACCAGTTGCAGTGTTACCATCCCGGTCAAGAAGATAAAACGCACCGCTTCCTCCCGCGATCGATAGACCGCTGAGCGCCGTTCCGGCTACAGTCGCAGTCGGCGCCCCCGAGAACGCGACGATGGATGTAGTATTGGCTACGAACAGAGTCGAACCGAAAATCGCTGCATTTCTCTGATTTCCAGATTGAATCAGCGTCGACGTCGTTGCTGCCGGAACGCCGGAAGCATTGACGTAACGAACGCCGTCCGAAGGCGTCGTGCCTGTACCAGCAATCCAAACGTCATTGCCGTTAGTTGTGATCGCAGATCTCGCATTGTTCGTTGAAAAGGCGTCGGTCAATTTTGCTTCAACCGAAATATTCTCATTGTTCGTGACCACGGCAACATTTCGATTGGCAGTCGCTGCGGTAGTGCCGGTAACGGCAGCCGTTCCAACTTGTGCGTCGATCCCCATCAGTGCAAGATATTGGCCGTCTGGGGAAAGATTGAGAAACCCGTTCGACGTTGCTGTACCACCATCGGTAAAACCACCTTGATTATTGCCGCCCGAGGTAAAGGACGGAAGTGCAACGACAAGCGAAGGTGCTGCCTGAGCAGCCGTTAAAGTGTTGTATTGGACGAGCTGAATGGGAGTTGCAGCCGATGATAGAACTGCGGTGCCAGTTCCAATCCGGTTAACGACAAGATCGCCAACGTTGAAAACCATCAGCTCACGCTTTTCAAGGCCTTCAACCAGAAGCTTTCGATTTTTTCTTTGTCGTAATTGATTGGCTCGCTTGGATTTAGCGAAAGCCAGCAAATTGGTAAGCCGTGTGAAGGAGCCTTGGTTCATCTTCGATTCTGACCTTAAGTTAAGTTGAATAACATCGCATGTGTAAAACTGAAAGTTCATTAAGTAACTCATTCGCCCAGCCTCGAATTACCCATGCATTGAGCATCTCGCTGGATAGTGTCGGTGCCGAAAACGAGGGAAGAATTGTTGAGCTTTGCTCCCAAGTGTTGGCGGTGAATCCACACGTGGTCAACTCTTCAAAATCCTATTCCGATTCAAGGTTGCCCTGGGTAATCAATCGCTTGACCTGAAGATCACTCCAATGAACAACCATGTCTCTCTTTGGTGTTGTTCACAGAGGTTCTAGAAAGAACACCTTCACGGCATTCAAAAAAGGGGATCTGTGCGTGTCAACATCTTGCTGACGCAGGAAATCCTAGACGACGAAACGAACGATTGCAACGATTATGACGCCAGTATTCTATGAAGGTTTCATGAAGAGCCGTGGCTTGTTTTTCGGACCTTCAAAACAAAGAGTAACAGTTCGCCACTGGCTCACGCGAACGTTCAATCAACAACCCAACGCCCTTAACTTTTCGCTTGCGTCCGACCAGTTTCTCACCGCAAAAAGTTCTGGTCCCTGACACCGAAAAGGCAATGGCTCGAAAAGTCGCTCAGGCGCCCAAATTCGTATCCATGCAAAAAAAAACGGGCCGCAATCCGCGACCCGTCCTAAAAATCAAATCGTGCTTTCGACTACGCAACTTCAATCCGCTTGCGCGACTTCAGAACTCTACGGCCGAAAACGCCACCGATCACAACGCCCAAGAGTGCAATTGATGTCGGCTCAGGAACTGCGGAAACAATGGAGAAAGTCCCGCCGGGTGCAGTGTTAACAAAAGCCTCTGTGAAAAAGCCAGTCGTACTAATCCCGTAAGTGCCTGCAGCAAGACCCGTTGTATCAATGGAAAGCGTTGCAATTCGTGCGTCTGCAGCCGGAAATAACTGAGAGGCAGTAAACTCGATACTCAAAACGCTCGTTGTCGCGTTGCTCCTAACAAAGCTGGAACCGGCAGCAGTGATGTTTCCTGCACCAAAAAAACCGGCATTGAACGCTCCCGGAACCGGTGAGAATGCACCACCGTTAAGCAAATTGAAACTAACTTCCAAACCCTGTGAGGATTCAGCTGCCGTGGATCGAACGAACACATCAACTGAAATCGGGCCAGAACCCGCTGCAAACGAGCCACCGTTACCATTGTTACCAATCGACAAAAGAATGGCTGCGTTTGCATTCGAGCAAATCACCGCCAAACCAAGCAATAAACCTAAAATTCTCATCAAAAGTCTCCAGTGTTGATTAAATCACGCAACTAACTATTTCGCCAAATCCCAAAAGGTTGAAAAGAACTCGTCGGTACTTTCCAGTTTCGACTGCTCGTTGACGCCAGTAGACGTCACACCGATCTCAATCGGCTTGTTTTCTATCGAATTGACTGCAGCCGGGAGGCTAAACTGATCAGTCTTAGAGGATAATTGCTCTGGTCCAGAAAGAACAGACTTTTTCGCGAATTCGGAAGCGTTTTTGCCGATTCCACCAAAAAGCGGCACACTCCCGCCACCAGCTCCCGAGCCGCCAGCCCGTGCAGAGCTACCAGAACCCGAGCCACCAGCCCGTGCTGCCGGGGCTGCAATATGCGCCACAATCCCGGTCGTCTGCTGGTTGTTGCGAACTAAGATCGTGTCTTGAACACTGACGCGTCCATCCCTGTTCACATCATAGATGTTGGTAACACTTGCACTATCCGCGATGGTCGACTGATTGTTCCGCACAGCTACCGTATCTTGAACACTCACTCGAATGAGACCGCCAGCCCCTGCCGTGTTACCTACGCCAAAATCACCTATCACATTGCCAAAGTAAAACACGTCATTGGCCGAAAGTCCTGTATCACCATTGGCTAACACTGTCACTCGCAACCATGTGTTCTGTATCGTATTGTCCGGGAACGTGATGGTAACGCGAGACGAACCTCCAGCTCCAGCACCAGCTGCAATCGTGACTGTTGGAACCGCCGCTCCAGGCAAAGCTACGAAACCTGCCAATGCTATGCCGTCCCACTGTGCAAACTGCAAACTTGCCAACATCTGTGAATTCGTGGTTCCTGATGGCAAACCATCCACATCAACCACAATGCCGTTCAAGCCTCGCGAGTAATTCGTGTAGTTGGCGAACGTCGAGGTCTGGCCAGGCAATAAGGCCACCTTGTCCGTTGCTAGCGATGTCGAGGCACTCGTACCCAAAGATGTACCAAAGTACCGCACGCCTCGCGTTGCAACCGTGGAAGAGGGTGCAGGGGCCTGGATACCACACGTTTGCGTTGTGTCGATCCGCCATCCTGTCGCGCCGAACGAATCATCGCTCACCATCCGCAACCGCAATTGAACATTGTGGCCTATGGCACTCGACGGAAACTCTGCAATAGTGTCAATGTACCCCCCTGAATTTCCCGTCCAAGCAGGTCGACCAAATATCGTGCTATTGGCAAACTCATGGATAGTTCCATTGTATCCACCTGCCTTAAAACTCCCCTGCGCAGCCAGCAAATCCGAAAAGACGCCGCCGTCGATGGAAATCTCAAGGACCCCACCGTCAAATCCCTCTTCGACGTTGTAGTTGTTTCTAAATTTGAATTGGTTGTTTGCCAGAGTCACAGCAAAAACGGGCGTTGTAAGTTGACTATCGCTTGTGTTCGCTTGGTTTGGCGCAAAGACATTGTTGGGAGCGCTCGAACTACCGGCAGACGATGTAAGCCAATTCGCCGGAGTAGCCCCCGTCGCCGACGTTGCCCAACCCGACGGCAAAGCGGGTACAGTTACGCTATCGAAATTTTGAAATGCATTGCAAACCGTGATCCCCTCGACGAATAGTTGGAACGTCTCCGTTACCTCTAAGCCGGAACCATCCGTCACGCTTACGGAAACAGTCGTTGTCCCGAACTGTCCCGAAGCTGGCGTCAAGGATATTGTGCGACTTGCTCCTGATCCACCCAAAGTGATGCCAGTATTAGGGAGCAACGTGGTGTTGGAAGAAGTCGCGGATACGGTGAGAGAAGCCGCCGCGGTCTGTGCGTCGCCAATCGTAAAAGGAATAGCCCCGGTCGTCGTGCTTGCAGTGATAAGTCGATTCACAATATCTGAAATGGTGGGCGGAGTATTTGCCCCCCCATTGATCGTGAAGTTCGCATTGGAGACATCAAAATAGATGTTGCCAGCTGCCTCAACCTTAATTCGGGCGGTCGAGGTTGTGATGTCTGGAACCGTAATGTTTTCGGTTCCATCATTTGGCGTATTGGCTGCAAGCAGGATTTTGAATGTCTGACCGCCATCGGTTGAGAGCCAAACATTCACGTTCGCTGTGCTGAACGGCGAAGCAGTTGTTCCTGCCACATTCCAGGTCACGGCTTGCGTTGAATTCCCTGCCCAAGTCACCGCCGTGTTCGGAGCAGTAACCGCGAAGCCCGACCCTGTGTTTACGACCGAGATTACCGCATCATCCGTGTTGACACCCCCACCGCCGCTTCGATTGTCTCGAACCGTTGCTCTGAAACTCAACGAGCGCGTGGTGGTTGGAAGCTTCTCACCGACAGCCGTGGTATTGCTCAATAGATTCGTCAACCTGGGGACCACACGCTCTGGGTTCACCGTGGGATTGAACGAGCGAATGATCGGGCTCGTTCCGTTGTCCGTTGCAGTGACTACTTGAGCCACGCCCAAATCGCGTTGCTCCCAGTTATACGTAAGTACATCACCGGAATCCGCATCGGCCCCAGCAGCATTCAGCGCAAAAGGTGTATTAGCTGGAATCGCAAAATCCGGACCCGCATTGACTCGTGGAACATTGTTTCCAGTCACAGAAATGCTGGCCGCTGCGTCCCCTACGCCGGTCGTCGTGTAATTGGTTATTTCATCGAAACTAACCGAATGAAAGTAAGGATCGCTGTGCGTCTGCAAATTGTCTACACCGCAAATACCAGCGTAGGCCTGAATCGTAGAACCACTCCCAGGTTCATACGCCGTTCCTCCATTTCGATTACCACCTGAGCAATTTGTGGTAACTCCATTGAACGTGTGGTTACCGCCAAATTGGTGCCCCATCTCATGCGCAACATAGTCCACATAAAACGCATCTCCTACCGGAGCCCCCAAACCAGTTTCGCCCTGCGCTTTCTGCCCCGCTAAACCAACGACCCCAAGCCCCGCCAAGCCGCCACCACCCGTCGAGAAAACGTGACCGATATCATAGTTGGCATTTCCGATCACGATATCAACGTTAGATTGATTCTCGGTAAGTAAACTCGATGCGTCGCCATTCGTATACGGATCCGTCGCAGCATTTGTATAGACAAGTGAACTGTTGTTGGCAACCAAAACCAATCGAACACTCAATTCGTTCTCGTAAATACCCGTCACGCGATTGATTGCCGTCACGATGGCTGCTTGACCTAGCGCAACCGTTCCACCGTGAAATGCCGTGTACTCTCCAGTCGCCGCATTGGCTAAACGATAGGTCCTCAATTGCATACCAGAGCGCGCTAATATGCCCGAATTGCCCCCTTTGCCACCTGTTGCCACGCCATCTTGACTACCTGTTGAATCACCTCTGGCTGCGAATTGAAGGTCTGGAACGGCTTGATCTGCCACAACCTTTTTGACGGAAGCGTTGTGCTCATCAAACATCTCCTCATTGAACTCCATGTCCGCTCGCGGCGCAAGATCCTGCTTAAAGTAGCTCACATAAACGCTTTGATCGAGATGCCAATACGGGTCGATGTAATAGGCACCATTCGGGGAAAGCACTTGTGCATGGAAACCAGCCGGCGTCACATCGAATCGCAGCGTCGCAGCAGGATCATCGATGCCTTGCCCGCTGTAAGTCATGATGTCCGGAAATTGAGCTGCGAGCGCGGGCTCCATTATGGGTGACTTCACAACCGCAAATCTAGCGAAACCATGATTAGGGGTCGGCAATGTAATCTGAACCGACGAACTTAATGCTTCTTCACTAAATTCCATCGGGATTGTCGCAAGCTTCGACGCCAATACAGCTGTATCGATAACCACCGACGAAAACGCTGTAGGCTGAATATAGGAAACCATCCCCTGCGAAGCCGGAATTCTTGGCCTCAAAGCCCACAGTCCATCCGAAGAACTATCGTATGAACCAACGAGAGCCGAATCATCACCGCCCGAAGTGGCTCCCACAACAAGAGAGCTAATGGGGTCAATTGCAAAAACAAAACGCAATTCGAGTCTTTCGGAAACGAGTGTCCGCATTCTTTGTTTTGACTTCATGGTATTATTCTCTTTTCGGATTCCAAAAGCCAATTAAATTAAGTAGATACTGATCCTAACCTGGGCGAGCTGACTCAAAGCCTGGAACCACCAGCGAGACTAAATTAAAGGCATCGCCAATCCCCAAAAGACAGAAAAGAACTCGTCTATACTTTCCAGTTTCGACCTCTCGTTGACTCTAGGAGACGTTGTACCGATCTCAATCGGTTTGTTCTCTATCGAATTTACTGTTGTCGGGACGCTAGACTGATCCGCCTTAGACGATAATTGCTCT
>JANPHB010000055.1:0-18227 GCA_031424235.1 Pirellula sp. | reverse complement strand
CGCTGCGGGCGCTTGTTTTGCGAACTGCCCTACGATTTTTGCTATCATTGCCAGTCTCCTCGTGCGATGGAAAGGTTACCCTTTTCATCATACGCACCGATGGAATGACGGCTTTACAGGATTCATTGTCCTCAATCGCTTCGCGGGAACTTTGTCACGGTTTTGATGAATCTGTTCGGAAGTGAATTGGCGCTCTGATCTGCTTTGGATTGCGGTTGTTCAGGATGTGAACGATTGAGGACAATCGTTCGACACTCTACTGAACAATAACAGTTATCGGGCGATGGTCTGAGTCTGGAGCCAACGGGCCGACTTCGCGATGGAGAACGGTTGTTCCCTTGGTTACCAAAGCATGATCGATTGGGATGCCTAAGACTCCTAGGTCCGTTGGCCAAGAAGCGTAGTTCCCGCGGTAGCACCGCGAGTCAACTAAGTTACCTTGTTGCAGCATTCTCGAAAAAGGAGGGGACCAAGGGGTGATGTTCAGGTCTCCTACAATAACACCTTTGGTTTTCAAAGCGCTTGCCCATTCCGATAAGCCTTGCAGTTGTCGGTTTCGAACAAGTGTGCGTTTGCGGAGGCCTGGGGAGAGAGAGTGAACACCTAAAAGATGAAAGCTGGAGTGATCGCTCGTTTCTGGAATCTCCGCTTCAATGGCTGGCATGCCTTGATCCGCCAAATCGATTGCTCGAAACTGTGTCCCCTTGATTCGGGATAGGACAGCTATGCCGCGTGAGGAGCGTTCCGGAATCCAATGGCAATAGGGGTAAGTCTGCTCGAGTTGTTTGTAGACGGTGGTCTGTTCTACTCCGACCTCTAGCATGACCACTACATCTGCTTTGCTTTCCTCGATCAACTTCACGACTTGGTCTGGCGTTTTGTTCATGAGCCAAACATTCCATGACATGATTTTGAGGCCCTTTGCATTGGCATCGTTTGCTGCAAACGGCAGGACGGTCCAAGGTGAGCAGACCCAGGTCAGATAGAGCCATGGAGGAGCAGCCATAATGAATCGATGCCACCAACGAAGCCGTTTTTCTTCATTGGATGTTCGAAAAGAAATGGTTGCTGCCAGAAGTGCTATGCTCAGCGCCAGCCAAGTATGCCAGGAAACATGAGATGCGAGATCCCAAATCGGATGCACATCGCTCATGATTCGCGATGTCATCACAAGCCATCCAAACATCGCAAGCATGGCCGCCAGCAAAAGCAGACCGCGTTGAAAAATAGATAGAACGGGAGCCAAGGATATTTCTGGTTTCATTGCTTCTGGTTTCAATACGGCGAACGGCAGGCTGAAAACCACCGCAGCACAACGGGCTGGGTATTCACTCTCGTTCCAGGGCTCTGCCTTGGAACGCACTGCTTTCGAGGCTCCGCCTCACGTTATTGTGACTCAGGAGGCGGGAGCCTCCGACGCATTACGTTCCCTGGCGGAGCCAGGGAACGAGTTCAAACGTGACGGCTTGTTGAGTTAATCCCGATACCGTTCAATTAGCATAACTTCAATAAAATTCGTTTAACAGTCAGCCGGAGGCGTACTTCCAAAAGTGCCGAGTACGCCTCCGGCCGACGGTTAAACAAATAAGTGAACGGAATTGGAATAATCTAAACCGCCGATCGGTTAACGGCCGCCTTGCAGGCTCTTCGAAAAAGCGTCCGATAGATCGCTCGAATTCATGAACTCATGTTGAGGATCTTTGTCTTCAAAATCGGTAATTAGCCACTCGCCTTTTTTCTTCTCCAGGGTGAGGGCCACCCAGCGAGGAACTTTGGCCGATATCCCGTTGCTTTCCCCTGCGACAAAGGCATTCATCCTGATTTTGGCGGTCACACCTTCCTTGTCGGACTCCACTTCGATCGAATGTATCTTGGTGACCTTGGCTATGGTGAACTTCACATTCTTCATCCGTTCCGCAACGTTCGTAACGCGATCGCTGCAGTCAGGCGAGAGTTTCTTAAGCACTTTGTCGAAGTCATTGTTTTGCAAATCGCTGGCAGTCCTGGCGAGCCAAGTTCGAACTTGTTCCGCGTCCGTCTCGATGAATAGATTTGCGAGCAAGAGAAGCAGCGTGGCTACCGCAATTCCGATCCCGGTCTTGAGTGCAATGGAGTTACCTGTCTGTGCCCAGCCGTAGAGCGTCACAATCGTGATAACCGTCCCGATCGCTCCGACAATCCACGGTTGCTCAAAGAAGACGGTATTCATAGAAAAAATCCCAGATTTGAAGAGATGAGCCAAAGCATGAACGGAATTGTAGCCTAGGGTTGCCGAGCGAATGTCTCAATTCCCTATGCTTTGAGTATTGTATCCAAAGCGAGATCCGCGAAGTCAAAAAAGTGTTTTTTTGCCATGCTTGAAACTATTCGTAAATATTGGATCGGCATGCTTGTGATTGTCCTGGTCGGACTTCATGCGAGCATCGTTGGAGTCATACGGCACCAAGCTTCGTTGGCAAAAATCGATGCTTCCTGCGAGGTTGATTTAGGGCAATATCTGGCTTTTCAGATTGGCAAGAAAGTACCTCTTCAAATGAGGTTGCACGCCATTGTTCCGCTGAATCACCGCATGAAAAGCAGGCAACTCATCGAACTGAATAAAGCTCAAATTCGTCAGTCCATTGAGGAATATTTGCGGCAGCTCGATAGCAACGTACTAACCGATCCTTATTTGGCAGATCTCAAGTCTCAATTGATGGACGTGATGGTTCAGACCATCGGAGACTCCTCAATCGATGATTTGGTAGTTACCGAAGTTCGCGAATCGACCGACAACGCCAGTTTGGAATTCATCTCGCAAGGGCACTCACAGTCGCCTAGACGCTTGGTTGCCACATTGAGGAGCCCGACGACGGAGGAAGAGGCGAGCGAGGAACACGGTGACCAAGAGCATGGCGAAGAGAAAGCCGAAGAGGAATCGGAACCCGAAGCAAAGGCACATGCTGCCCCCGCCGCGAAACCGAAAGCAGACTCACATGCTGCAGCAAAGAAACCAACTGGTCACGCGGCTCCAGCAAAGAAACCAGCCGCATCGGGGCATGGCGCCGCACCAGCTAAGCCAAGCGGGCATGGTGCAGCCAAGCCCAAAGAGGCCAAAAAGAGTGGCCATTAGCCGATGGGCGTTAGCGAAATGGCACTCACTTTGATAGCGGGACGGCGCGAGCCGTCTGGTGAGTTACCAGTAAATGAAGCGAAACCGGAGGGCTAGCGCCCTGCCGCTGCAGAAGTTCGTTCGGGACAATGGTCCCAAACTACCTCTAACTTCGGACTACCTTTAGCTTCGGATGTAGCTGACGAGCAACGAGATCCAGATTGCCGTCAGAGCGATGATGCTGCACCAAGCCGAACCGACCCAAAATCGGGTGGACGGGTACTTGTAGACCAGCTTGGATGGCGGTTGGGACTCGTTTTGTAGAAACCGTTCGCGGTGCTCAGAGTCCTCAAACATCGCGGTTTGAGATGCCTCTAGAAGACCGTACTGAATTGAAAACTCAAGTACACCATACAAAATGTGGCGACGTCCAACAGGATCGATGCCAATAGCCTCAAAGCACCATAGTTGTTTGCCGAATACCGATTCCGATTCGTCCTCAAGATGGACACACCGCAGATTCTCAATCCGCGATTGCTCCGGACAAAACTCACGGCGCGTCAAGCAGCGATGTGCGTGTTCCGACGCGGCCTGCCAAATTTGGCGAGAAAATTGTATTTTATCTGCTTCGGGAGTCACGTTTTCGATTCCTTCGTATCTAAAGGTGCATCTTCCGCCTTTGATGCACGGCTAATTCTGCTTGACACTGCATTATAGGTGGTGGTGATTCGTAGGTCAGTGGCAGTTCCACCAGTATCCCGTAATTTTCCCAAAAATTTGCTATGCATCTTTCCGCATACTCGCCGGCCGCGATACGCTAAACACAGCGATTTTTCATCTGCACCATCCTAATGGGTGGCCTGGTGGGTGGTAAGTTGGTTTCGAATTTTGCGCAATAATCATTGCGAGGTCTCATTTGAACGGTCTCATTTTCGCAAAGCATGTTTGAACGAAAAAGCTTGAAGTGGCCGATCCTGCTTGCGATCGTCATGATCGTATTGCTGATTGCCCTAACTGTTGGATGGGTATTGCTCAACGTCTTTGGCGCCATCTCGACGGAAAAAAGCTCCAATGTCTATTGGACCTTATTGAGCGTTGGATCGGTGATGTTCTTGTTTGTTTTGGCTGGCGTCATTCTCTACCTCATTTGGAGCATTCAGCAGATCAATCTTAACAGGCGTCAAAGCAACTTCATCGATGCCGTCACCCACGAACTCAAGAGCCCGATCGCATCCCTTAAGCTGTTCTTGCAGACTTTGGAAAAACGCAAATTGGACGATTCCAAGCGGCAGGAATTTTACAGTTCGATGTTGGATGATGTGGAACGACTGGACCAACTCATCACTCAACTGCTAAACGTAGCTCGCTTGCAACAGAAATCGAATGCCCCTGAGCCAGAAACCTGGGTCGAGATTGAGTCTGTTTTGGAAGCGTGCATTTCCAAGCTCGCAGCACAACACCATGTTCCCGAGGAATCGTTGATTATCGAATCGGCTGAGTGCGATGTTTGGGCACGTCAAGTCGACATCGAGATCTTGGTTCGCAACTTAATGGACAACGCGTTAAAGTACGGCGGTACTCCTCCTTTGGTCAAAATCCGCGTCGAATTTGAGAGCTTGACCGATTCGGCCAAAATCTCTATTTCCGACAATGGACCTGGCATTCCTAAGCACCTTAGGAAAAAGATTTTTCGTCGATTTTATCGAGCTGGGGACGAATTGGAACGAACCAAGCCTGGGACCGGTCTTGGCCTATTCCTCGTCCGTTCCGTTGTTCGACGACTGAAAGGTTCGATTCGAGTGGCAGACCAGCCGACAGAAGGTGGTACTCGATTCGATTTGATTTTGCCAAAAGCAAGAATGCGACCCGTCGATGATATCCATATCGACAACGAACCGCTGCCCCAAAACTAGAAAACACTCTCACCCATCTCATTCACATGCGAGCTCGGAAGCACATTCTCATTGTCGAAGACGAGAAGCACATCGCTACCATCGTCAAGTACAATCTCGAGGCCGAAGGCTACCACATAACTTTGGTAGGTGACGGTCCCACTGCCATTCGATTGATCCAAGCAGATCACTTTGCGTACGATCTCATGATCTTGGACTTGATGTTGCCCGGCATGAGTGGCTACGCGGTTTGCCAAACGATTCGGGACGAGAATATTATGTTGCCGATCTTGATATTGAGCGCACGCAGTTTGCCTGAGGATAGAGCAAGAGGTTTTGACTGCGGGGCCAATCAGTACTTGAACAAACCATTTGATCTGGATGAACTCCTTGCCCGTGTAAAAAACCTATTGAAGCTCTACCCGAAACAAAACCAAGGACCCGCTCCCACCGCGGCGACCAAAGTTTCCTCGATTTCATTCGGTAAGGCCTCGATCAACTTCGAAACCTATGAGGTTCGAGTCGAAAATCGGGACATCAAGATGACACACAAAGAGCTCCAGCTGCTACGCTATTTTGTCGAAAATCAAGGCAGAGTGATCAGCCGACAAGAATTGCTTTCCGAAGTTTGGGATGTTACGGGCGAAATGCAAACTCGAAGCGTCGACCAATTTATGCTCCGCCTTCGCAAGATCTTCGAAACAGATCCGGCCAAACCAAAACACTTCCTGACGCTAAGAGATGCCGGTTATCGATTTCTTGCTGAAACCACAGACACCCAAAACGCGGATTCGGACGCTCCACATCAACCCATTGACCTCTAATCTCTCATGTCAAACAAACTAATAAAAGGTGACGCAAAGGCTCGTATCTCCGAGTTGTCCGACGAAATTCGGGAGCATGACCACAACTACTACGTCCTCGCCAATCCAACTATCACCGATCTGGAATACGATCGAAAACTCCGCGAGCTTACCGATTTGGAAAAGGACTTTCCAGATCTCGCGGCCGCAGATAGTCCCACCAAGCGGTTGGGTGATAAGCCGCTGGAAGGTCTCGTTCAGGTCGCTCACCGCGTCCCTATGCTCTCCATCGAAAACACCTATTCGGAACAAGAGCTGAGAGACTTTTTTGCCCGAACGGAGAAGCTGCTGCCTGGTGAAAACATTGAGTGGGTAGTCGAGCTCAAGGTGGATGGTGTGGCTGCTTCGATACGTTACGAGGACGGCTTGCTCGTTCAAGCCGTAACGCGAGGCAATGGCGACGTCGGCGACGACATCACACACAATATCCGAACGCTTCGAGGCCTACCACAGCGACTTCTTGCCAAAAAAGTCCCGAAGGCACTAGAGTTCCGGGGCGAAATTTACATGACTAACGCCGACTTGGTCACGCTCAACGAACAGCGAACCAAGGCGGGCGAATCCGAATACAAGAATACTCGCAACCTGACAGCCGGTTCGATCAAACTGCTCGACAGCAAAATCTGCGCCCAACGCAGACTCCGATTCTTTTGCCACGGAATCGGCTTCTGCGATGGGCTTAACGCTCGGGATCACATGGACTTTCTTACGCAAGTGACTGCACTTGGTATTCCGACGACTCCTGACGTACGATGCTTCAATGATAAAGAAGACGCCATCGCGCATTGCAATCGCCTCGTCGAGGAGCTTCACGCACTCGACTTCGAGGTCGATGGCCTCGTCGTGAAAGTCAATTCGCTTGAACAACGTGAAACACTCGGTGCAACAACCAAATGCCCGCGTTGGGTTATCGCCTACAAAATTGAAAAGTACGAAGCCGTCACGCAACTCCTCAACATAACGACCCAGATTGGTAAGACAGGGACCATTACTCCAGTCGCAGAACTCCAACCCGTCGAACTTGCGGGGACGACCGTTAGCCGAGCTTCGTTGCACAACATCGAGGAGATTGAACGCAAAGACATACGCATCGGTGATTGGGTCGTGGTGGAGAAAGCGGGCAAGATCATTCCGCATATCGTGCGAGTGGAAAAGCATCGCCGGACATCCGAACTTCCTGCCTATGTCTTTCCGACCAAATGCCCGGAGTGCGATTCCGATTTGGTCAAGGATCCTCAGGGCGTTTACATTCGATGTGTTTCCAAAGCCTGCCCAGCTCAATGGCGACAGCGTCTGAGATACTTCGCCACCCGAGATTGCATGGATATCGAGGGGCTCGGCGACAAGCTCGTCAATCAGTTGGTCGACAGCAATAGCGTTGGCTCCTTTGGCGATTTGTATTCGTTGACGCTTGAGAAACTCATGTCGCTCGAACGCATGGGCAAGAAGTCTGCCGAAAATCTTTTGCAAGGAATCGCGGCGACCAAGGACCGAGGGATGACGCGAGTTCTTAACGCCATCTCCATTCGCCACGTTGGTCAACGCGTCGCCCAAATATTGGCCAGACGATTTGGAAATGTGGATGCATTGATGGCCGCGGACTTGGAAACGATCGGCAGTACCAATGAGATCGGCCCGATCATCGCCCAAAGTGTGTTCGACTATTTCCGAAGCGATGACGGTATCGAATTGATTCGGCAGCTGCGAGCAGCCGGCGTTTCCTTGGAAGCGTCCGCCGAGGACGCTGTGGATTCCGAGGGGGTGTTTGCGGGGAAAACGGTCGTGGTAACCGGTTCGCTCAGTAAGTACTCGCGTGACGAAATCGAACGCTTGATCGAACAACGAGGGGGGCGAGCGGCTAGCAGCGTTTCCAAGAAAACCGACTTCCTGATCGCTGGCGAAGCTGCTGGAAGTAAACTCGAAAAAGCCAAAAGTTTAGGGGTGCCTGTTTTAACCGAAGCTGAATTTGACGATTTGATTTCAGCGTGAAGTATCCCAACCCGAAGCGTAAGTTTTGAAGTTGCGATTTTCGGTTTCAAATCGTGCTCGTGCTCGTGCTCAATGAAATGGTGCTCGTAATCGTGCTCGAAAGATTGCCTCGATGACGAGCACGAGCACCGCCGTTGGCTGAGCACGAGCACGAAAAAGCAAACTGCGAGGGGCAAGACGGAGCATCACTCACTGGCTCCGGCTAAGAATTGTACTTCGTACATCCTCGGTCGTCTTAGTGTACAATTCAGGAGCGTTCGATTGCCTTAGAACTGGAACTTGACTCGTCAGCGAGGGGGAATGCTCAGCGAATCCCTTGCTTCGGGTTAGGAAAATAGCCAATCAAACCATATGCCTTCACTAGCTTGCGCGTCGTGCTAAACGTGCCCCTTTTCTCACTGCGAACACTTCATGATTGAACTGAACGATTTTGGCAAGGACTACGGCGAATTTACCGCAGTCAAGAGCGTGACCATGAAGATCGAAAAGGGTGAGCTTTTCGGCTTCATCGGCCCCAATGGAGCCGGCAAAAGCACATCGATTCGTTTTCTCGCCACCCTGCTCAAGGCGACGCGCGGAGATGGCAGCGTCAATGGATTCAGCGTGAACAAGAACCCGATGGATGTTCGTCGAAGCATCGGCTACATGCCAGATGACTTCGGCGTCTACGACGGAATGAAGGTTTGGGAGTTTCTGGATTTCTTTGCAGTCGCCTACAAAATCGGCCGAACACAGCGAAAGCAAGTGATCGGCGATGTTCTGGAACTCCTCGACCTGACACACAAACGAGACGACTTCGTCAACGGCCTATCACGAGGTATGAAACAGCGATTGTGTTTAGCCAAGACGTTGGTCCATGATCCACCCGTTTTGATATTGGACGAACCGACCAGCGGTTTGGACCCTCGTGCTCGCATCGAAGTCAAGGCGCTGCTCAAAGAGCTGCGGCGGATGGGCAAGACGATCCTGATCAGCAGTCACATTCTCTCCGAATTGGCGGATTGTTGCACCTCGATCGGTATCATTGAACGCGGTGAAATGTTGATGCACGGACCTATCGACTCGGTCTATCGCAAGATCCGCCGGAATCGGATCGTTGAGATCCGATTCTTAGCTAACCAAGACGCAGGCGTCTCCATCCTGAGAAGCGACCCGACATTGAGGGGACTCGATATCGATGGCGATAGAGCAACTGCGGAATTGGAAACGGACGATGAAGGGCTTGCAAAATTGCTTGAGCAATTAGTAGCTGGCGGGGTGAAAATGAAATCCTTCAGTGATAAAGATCCAAGCCTTGAGGACGTTTTTATGCTCATTACTAAAGGTCTAGTCGCTTAAAAATCCTTTAAACATCTTTGAGCTGCCCGGGGGCATTAGGGGACACGATCCACGCGGTGAGATCCGTAACCTGGTAGGTTGGAAACGGGGAATTTCAATCAAGTTGGCAGCTCATGTACTACGCACTGCCTTTCTCTGGAGCAGGCATGGCAACAGTCTTCTTTCTAGTTATCCGAGGTGGTTTTCTCAATACAACAGCTGATAAAGAAACGTCGCTTGTGATCATTGCAATCGCCGCAATTGTTGGGTTGTTCAGTCAACAAGCGGCATTGAAGCTTCAAGACATCGCGAATGCTGTGCTGACGAAACCGGAACCGGGAAAAAATAGCAAGCCGCAAGAGAAGTGAGCAAATGAGGCCGAGAACAAGGAAAACCGCTAAACGTGGAAATAGCTTGAGGCACCAAGAGAACGCAGGAGTTCCTGTACTCCCTGTTTTCTGGTGCCTCTGCGATTTACTCCTATAGCCACTGCCGTCTCAAGCAAGGTGCTTCGCAATTACTTCTTCGAAATAACACTGATTGTAATGCTGGCCGACAGCAAGCTGTTGGCAAGATCGACGACGCTCAGGACTTGGCTACCAAGCGTGCCAAAGGTGTAGCTGATCGTGGCGACCCCGGCATCCTTGCTGCTAAAGCTATAGCTGTTCTTGCCACCCTTTGAATCCTTGCTGGTCAAATTTACCTTGCCCAAGTAGCCAGTTGCCACATTACCAAACGCATCGATTGCAGTGACGGTTACTTTGAAACCAACCCCGACAACGACGTTGCTTGGAGCGGACAGGCTAAAGGTCGCTGCGGCGGCCGCTGTTACCGATATGCCGGATTGTGTCGCTAGCAACGTGCCTGTGTTGTCCTTGATCGAAATCGATTGCAAACCAGCGGTTTTCAGCGTGGCTGCAAAGGTATGAGTACCAGCGTCGCTTGCGGTAAACGTATAGCTCGTTGGCAAGCCAGCTTTGCTGTCGCTACTGCTAAACGATACGGTACCAACGAATCCGGTGCTAACGTTGCCGTATGCGTCTTTGGCTACGACCACAACATTGCCTGCGACTCCAGCCACGGTCGCTGGGAATCCAGAGATACCAATCGACGTTGCGGTTGAACTGGACACTGAAATTCCAGTTTGGCTACCGATTGCACTGGCTGTAACCGAATCCTTGACGCTAATCGATTGCACACCAGCTGTCTTCAAGGTCGCACTGAAGGTATGTAATCCAGCATCGGCTGCGGTAAAGGTATAGCTCGCTGGCAAGCCGGCTTGAGCATCGCTGCTGTTGAAGTTCACGGTGCCAACATAGCTACTGGTCAAATTGCCAAACGTATCTTTCACTTGCACGGTGAATGTCTTCGCAGCACCAGCAGTTGTTGACGGGAACCCGCTGACAACAAAGGAGCCGGCCGTGCTTGCGGCTACGACATTGCTCGTCGCTGAACCAAGAATCGTCGAATCGACTGAATCTCTGACCGTAATCGACTGACTGCCAGCCGTCTTGAGCGTCACATTGAAGGTCGCGACCCCTGCTTCCCTGTTATTGAACACAAAGTTGGCGGGCAATCCAGCCAAGGCATCGCTGCTTGCAAACGATACCGTGCCACGATATCCCGTTGCAACGTTACCAAACGCGTCCGTCGCCTTGACGGTGACGGAAGCGGCAGAGCCAGCGACAACCGTTCCACTGATCGATACCGTTAGCGAAGTCGCCACCGATGGAGCTACGCTGCCCGAATCTGTTCCAAGGACACTTGAGTCGCTGGCATCGACGGCAGTGAGCGACTGCGTGCCAGCCGAATTCAACGAGAGCGTAACGTCATGGACCCCGAGATCGCTGCTATCGAACGTGTAGTCGGCAGGCAAATTTGCATTGGCCGAGGTCGTTGCGAAGTGCACAGTACCAAAGTAGTTCTTAGCGGTGTTACCGAACGCATCTACGGCCGTTATCTTCGAGGTAAACGCTTCACCCGCAACGATATTGGCTGGCAACGCCATTTTGAATATCGCAGCGGCTCCATTGACCACTTCGAAGTTCGTGATGGTCGCTTGGCTAGCTGGATTCACGGAGTCCACAACGTTGAACGACGACACTTGGCCATTTACCGTGGCCGTCGCCAAGTACACGGAGAACACATGCTCGCCACCATCGGTTGCACTAAAGGAGTAGCTAGCTGGTACGCTCGCTGCAGTGTCCGTGCTGCTCAGTCCGATTGTGCCAACGTAATCGGATGTCGAGTTACCAAATATGTCGACCGCACTTACCTTGAGCTGAATGTTCTCGCCGGCAGAGACGAGGATGTGACCTTTGCTGTCAGCCCCGTTTGGCACCGATAGCAAGAATTTCGAAAAGTTGCTTGCTGTGACAGCGATACCGGATTGCGTACCTGTCAGCGTTCCACTCAGATCTCGCACGTTAATCGACTGATTACCGGCGGTCTTGAGGGTTGCGGAGAAATTATGAATCCCAGCGTCGGCTGTTGTGAAGGTGTAACTGGCTGGCAGTCCGGCTTGGACGTCGCTGCTCGTGAAGTACACCGTTCCTGTGTAGTCAGAAGCGGTTTGTCCAATCGTATCGATAACCTTCACGGTGAAGTCGTTTGAGTTGCCAGCGACCGAGGCTGGATATCCAGAGACCGCAAAGGACGCAGCAATCGGTGCCGTAGCGTTGCTAGACAAGGTTCCGGTGATCGATGCATTGACGACATCGGTGGCCGTTAGTGTCTGTGTGCCTACGGTCAGGAACTTGACGTTAACTGTAGCTGTTCCGTTTACCAATGTGGCATCGTTAGGCAATATTGCCGCTGCATCGGAGCTGGTGAAGTAAACCGTACCGCTATAGCCGGTGGCTTGGTTGCCATAGACATCGCGAGCCACGATCGTGACTGGCCGAATCACACCGATCGCACCTGCAGCTCCAGCCAAAGCCAAAGTCGAAGCGGCCTGTGGAGCCACACTCACGTTGGCCCCACCGTTGATTGAGCCACCCACTTCGGTCGCACTGACGAATACCGATCCAGCGGTCTTGAGTGTAACTTGGAACGAATGGGTACCAGCATCCGCAGCGGTGAAGGTGTAGTCGGCGGGCAAACCTGCTAAACCATCGCTACTAGCGAAATGCAATTTGGTTGTATAACCAGCAGCGATTGCCCCGGTCGTGTCGATGGCTGATACCGTTACGTTGAAAGTGTCGCCTGCTACAGAAGCAGCTGGAGCACTGATTTGCAATTGTTTGACTTGACCAGTCACATTGACGGTTACCGAGGCTGCAGCCATGTTCGGTGCTGAGACTTTGACGGTTTGATTGCCAGCCGTCACCAAGCGTATCGCGCCGGTAAAGGAATGCGAGCCGGCGTCTGCTGCGGTAAAGAGGTAAGGGATGCCTGCGTCCGCTGGGTTAAAGGCGTAGCCCGAAGCGGTGCTCGCGGCAGGGTCGCTGCTGCTGATGAAGACCATTCCGCGGAAATCAGGAACGACATCGCCGTTGGCATCGATGGCGGAAATCGTCATTGGCAACACGGATTTGGAGGTGGTGGTCACAGGGGCTGTGACCCGAAACGTCACGGCTCCTGCCAAGTTCTGTGCGTCGGCATTGTCGTTGGAGAGAACGGTGACACCGCTCGTACTTGGATAGGCCAAGTCGACGGCACCGTCACCATTGAAGTCGCCGTGTGTGCCAGCTTCAAAGCGACCGGTTGGAGTTGCGAATTCTACCGAAGGATAGAATGTCCCATCCCCTTTGCCATGACTGACCATGTACTTGGTTGCCCCGCGGACAGCGAAGTCGTCGAATCCATCGTTGTTGAAGTCAGCGACTTCGATTTCGAAACCGGTTTGGCCGATGCCGTAGGTATGAGGTGCACCGTAAGTGCCATCACCATTGTTGATGAGCACGCTCATGGAGGTGGCTGCGTAGGAATTGGGGCAAGCGAAGTCGAGGTAGCCGTCTTCGTTGAAGTCACCTGTTGCAAGATAGACTGGAGCAGTAAACGCGTAGTAGCTCGACGCTGTATCGAAGGTGCCGTTTCCGTGTCCTCGCAATACGTTTACGGTGCCAATGCTGTTCGTATTGGAAGTCGCCATGTCCATATTGCCGTCGCGATTGAAGTCGCCTAAAACCAAGTTAATGTTATTGCCAGCAACAGGAGTTGTTAATGGAGCTTGAAATGAGCCGTCTCCATTACCGAGACTGACGCTGGCGCTGTTGGTGTTCGTTGTACCAACATCGAGAAAACCGTCGTTGTTGAAGTCAGCAACTTTGACCGAGTGAGCCGACAAGGCAACTGGGAACTCGATAGGAGCACCAAAGGTTCCATCGCCGTTACCGAGCAAGATGTCTAAAGCGGTACCGATCACGGCCAGATCGAGCTTGCCGTCGCCGTTGAAATCCCCTGCGCTAGCATCAAGGGAATTTGCACCCGACGCGTAGTCCACTTTGGGGGCAAAGGAGCCGTCTGAATTGCTCATCAGAATGCTTACGGAGCCGGCAGGACCCGAGTTGACGACCGCCATGTCGCTTCGGTTGTCGCTGTTGTAGTCCCCGACTGCGATGCCAGCTGGATTGGTACCGACCGCGAAGGTGACCGGGGTGGTAAAAGCCATCATTCGGCGATCTTCGAGATTCTCAAATCGGAGCTTCGCATGCTGGCGGCGACGAGCAGGCTCCGTGCGGGAGCGTGCGTTTTTGGTGTGGCTAAGCAGTCTGCGGACCAAGGATGAGAACATGAGAGAAACCCTAAAAAAGTACTGGTAAATCGGAAAAAGTAATGGCGGACACTTGCCCTACCAGTAAGAGCAGGAAGACAGCGCGGCATCCGCCAACGATTTCCTAAAATCCAGATGTTTTTTCGGCGGAAGCCCATTTGGTAGCCCGAAGCGCTTTTGGTAACCCGAAGCGTAAGCGAGGAAATACCATCAAATTCCTCGCTTACGCGGCGGGTTACCAAAAACAGACCGCTTTCTGTAGCGGCAGGGCGCGAGCCCTCCGGTTTCGCCGCTACCGGTCACTCACCGGACGGCTTGCGGCTTGTTGATTTAGTACTAGCCCAAATGCATTTCGTTTAACAGTCAGCCGTAGGCGTACTTACCTGACTTTGACAGTACGCCTACGGCTGACTGTTAAACGACTAAATCGGCCGATTGCGAGCGACCGTCCGCGGGTTCAGTCATTCAACGACTAATCTTGCTTGCGGTTTCGCAATTGGTCGATGGACACGGCTCCGATGATGATGACTCCTATCATGATGTCTTGCGTCGCGTTCACGACACCTAATTGAGCGCAGCCGCTCGCGATGACGCACATGATTGCCGCACCCGAGAGGGTACCGAGCACTGATCCTCTGCCGCCGCTCAAGCTTCCGCCACCGATGACCACGGCGGCGATGAATTTCAGTTCCTTGCCGATCCCTTCGGTCGGATTAGCCATTTTGAGCAGTGAGAACGAGTACAAACCGGCGATTCCAAAAAGCACTCCTGCCAGTGCGTAAACCAGCAGCTTGGTCGTAAACACGTTGACCCCGCAAAGCCGAGCCGTGGCTTCGTTCGAGCCGACGGCCAGCACATGTCTTCCAAAGACGGTCAGCGACAATGTGACGGCCATTACAACGGAAATGGCGATCGCAAACCAGACGCCGCTCGGAATATTGGGAAGCCAACCAACCCACTGCGGTGGCTCAGTTGACGTGAACTTCAAGAGCCAATCCGGAATGCGGGTACGTTCCACAAATACAGTTGAGGTATTGGAAATACTAGCCAAATGCCGAGCGATCCCCAAGAAGATCGTCATGGAACCTAGCGTCACAATAAATGGCGGAAGACGCAAAATTCCGATGATCAATCCATTGAAAACGCCACACAACGCCCCGGTTCCAACCGCGGCAAAAACAGCCACGACGACAGGTCGCTCGGCGTTGAGAGTAATGGCAAGGACGGTCGCGCAGAGGATGCTGGATGTTCCCGCCGATAAATCAATTCCACCGGTCATGATGATCAGTGTCATGCCTAACGCGGCTACTGCTACCGGAGCTGTTTCGACCAGAATGACGCGAGCGTTTCGAATTTCGAAGAAGTGACCTTGTCCCCATCGCAGGTCCGCGAGCGTAAAGCCAAGCACTACGACAGCCAACGCGAGCATCGGCGCGAATCGTCCCGTCCAGAGACGCCACAACGAAGTTGCGTCAACTTTTTTCGATATGTCCTCAGTCGGTAAACTCACATCAAGCCCTTATCTTTTTGACCTATTTGTATCTTGTTGTCTTAGGCGAGCGACAGCTCTGGTTATACCGGGAGGGTGAGGCTCCTGCCGAACCATTGCAAAGCTCGGCAGGAGCCTCGCTTTCCCTTTTGATCCCTTGGCAGGTGTTATTCAGCATACCGCTCGTCTCATCCGTCATTCTCCGATGCGATGGCTACCGAAAGCACTTCGGTTTCGGTCCAGTCGCTGGCTTTTCTTAATTCACGAAGTTTTCCTCGCGCCATGACCCCGACGGTATCGCAAACGGCAAGAAGCTCCGGCAAATAGGAACTGACAAAGATGATACTCTTGCCTTGTGCTGCAAGCTCACCGATCAACCGGTAGATCTCCGCCTTTGTCCCGACATCGATTCCTCGTGTTGGTTCATCGAGGAGCAAGATACTTGCGTCTTGATGCAGCACACGAGCGATGGCTACCTTCTGTTGATTGCCGCCGGAGAGTTGGCCGATCGGTTGCTCTGCGTGGCGTGCCTTGATCGATAGTCGCTTCATCCAAGCGTCAACTGCGATGCGCCGGCTTCTCAGTTTCAGTAGACCGCCAACGCTGTAGCGATGGATGGCAGAGAGGGTCATGTTGTCGGCTATGGATAGCTTTTGAGCTAACCCTTCTCCTTTGCGATCTTCCGAAACCAATCCGAACCCTGCTGCGATTCGAGCCTTCGATCGAAATGGAGGAGTTCGACCGTTGAGCTCAACACTGCCTCGCCGAACTCGATCCAAACCAAAGAGGCATCGAAGTGTTTCGGTCCGTCCGGCCCCGATCAAACCGAACAAGCCAAGAATTTCACCTTTTCGCAACTGCAATCGTAGGTCGCTTGGCATCTTCACTCCAGTCAAATGATCGATCGACAAAGCGGGATCGCCAATGGAGTGAGGGACGGTTGGGAATAGGTTGGCGACGCTTCGGCCTACCATCAGGGAAACAATTTGTTCATCGCTTGTTCCAGTCAACGACCCCGAACCGGCGGTTTGGCCGTCGCGAAGCACCACGTATCGCGTTGCGATCTCGCGGATCTCTTCGAGGAAATGGCTGATGTAAATGATCGCGAGTCCTTGTTCTTGCAATCGTCGGATGATGGCAAAGAGGTGTTGAACATCTTGTTTGGATAAAGAACTTGTTGGCTCATCGAAGATCATGACTCGAGCATTCGAAACGATCGCTCTCGCGATTTCGACAACTTGCTGCATCCCGATCGATAAAGATCCAACGCGCCTCTGTGGATTCAGGTCGGCGTGGCCAAGAAGTGAAAGCGCTTCTCGGACTTTTTCGCGTTGCAGTCCGGTTTGAACAAAACCAAAATGGTTTCGCTCGCAACCGAGCATGATGTTGTCTTCGATGGACAAATCGCGAGCGAGGTTCAGTTCTTGGTAGATCATGGCCACGCCAGCGCGGCGCGCGTCGATTGGTTTTGTTGGTCGATAGGGTCGACCGTTCAACATGAGTGACCCTGAGTCAGGTGAGTGAGCGCCTGAGAGCACTTTCATGAGGGTGCTTTTGCCTGCTCCATTTTCCCCGATCAGAGCGAGCGTTTCGCCGCCAAACGCATCCAGAGAAACATTTCTCAATGCATGCGTCGCGCCAAAACGCTTGGCGATACTATCCATGACTAGCAATGGAGTTTGCACTTGGGAAATGGGACTCTAACTGGTGAAAGTGGGTCACTCTTGCCGAGAGTGACCATGTTTTCGTAGCTGGATTCGCAAGAATTCAGTACGTTCTGAATTTTCGTAGCTGGATTCGTAAGAATTCAGCAAGTTCTGAATTCTTACGAATCCAGCTACGGTAGTTTTCATTCCGCGACGCGCTTAAGACTGCAGCGGGTAGTCGTTTCTTGGTCCGTCGTTTCTTGGTCCGCGGTTCTGTTGCAATTGCATTCGAGGGTTGGGTTGATTCATCAAACGTGGTCCGGGGCCTTGCAACTGTGGGTTCGGCCTCTGAGTTGGACTTGGCATCTGAGGTTGTGGTCCCGGCATTTGCGGCTGTAGGCCAGGCATCTGTGGATTGTGTGGCGGAAACATTTGCGGGCTCTGCATTGGTCCTTGCATTGGGTGTCCAAGCATTTGTCTTGCTTGGTTCATCGCGTGGAGCATTTGTTCTGGCCTCCTATTGTTTCGTTCGTGGTCTTCCTTGAGTTGGGTTTCGATGGACTTGAGAGTGCGGTTCATGTTTCTGAGCAGTTCCAGCACCTCGGGGTGAACTGGTGCGACAGTTTGCTCGTGTTGTGGGTGGCGATTGTTGCGGCTGTGTTTTGCGTTTTTGTGTCGCTTCGCTTTTTTACGGTCAGAAGATCGATGTTTCCTGTCTCGATCCTCCATTTCGTCGTCATCGTCTTCGTTCTCGATTTGGAGGCAGGGCTCCGCGGCGTAGTCCGCCCCAGAAAGTCGTGAAGAAGTGCTTGTGGAAATCAAGGTCGGGAGGAGGAAGGAACCAGCAAGGCAACCGATTTGGGCGAAGCGAGAGTTGAAACGCATAAAAACTCCGGAGGGTCGTGGAGGAAATGGAGGGAAATCGCAAGGTTTTCCATGGTACAGCATTTCGGTCGAGAATTGTGGACGGAATAACTTGTTGGATCACTTGACACCAATCACGGGTCTCGGTTACACTCGTCCTCCCAACTGAACGGCAGTTTTGGGCCTGAGACATCTCGCGAGAGGGTCTTGAGCTTGGAAATTGTTGGTTAGTGGAACTGATCTTTGACAATCTGGTGGATGAGTTTTTGAATTGATGTTTATTAGCAAACGTCGATTACCTGATGAGTTTTATGATTTTAAAAATTTAGGTGACCAATTGACCAAGGTCACCGACCGGTTTC
>JANPHB010000054.1:0-56331 GCA_031424235.1 Pirellula sp. | reverse complement strand
CATCCACTGCATCGAGATCTCATCTGACTTCCGTTTTAAGCTTCCCACATCAGTATTCAATCCTGGCGTGAACCAGAACCAAAACCAACGCGATCCACTTTCGCCTATATCTTATTGCGCTCGTTCGAAAACAGTTTTTGACCTCCTGCCAATCTCACTCAGCCAACACCCCGAAGAGCGCCAAGCTAAACAAAACCAGCGGATGAACACAGAACCGGTTTCAAACTAAATTGCATTGTCCATCCACTCCCAAAACCGCCTAAGCAGTACTGAGCTGATGAACTTTAAGATGCCATCTACCAATCCAACCATATTGTCAAAGATCAATTTCCCTGCGTCAGGAACTGCAAAGTTCCCAACCACGTGGGGGCACCATGGTAAGGCGGTTGCCGATCCACGTCAAGTGGAAGGGCCATTTTTCTTTGGAATATCCAATCCACCATACCTGCGGTCCCTTTTGTTGTAGTCTTCAATAGCCACCAAAAGGTCTTCTTTATCGAACTCCGGCCACGATTTCGTTGTGATCCAGAGCTCGCTATAGCTGATTTGCCACAACAAGTAGTTGCTGATTCGCATTTCCCCACTCGTACGGATCAACAAGTCGGGATCGGGCATTCCAGACGTGTATAGATGCCCCGCAATCGTCGTTTCATCGATCGACGCAGGCTCAAGCCCCTTTTGCTGCACCTCGACCGCTATCGCTCGAACAGCGTCCACGATCTCTTGCCTCGAGCCGTAGTTGATGGCCAGACACAAAGTCAACGATTTCCCGTTTTTGCTGAGTTCAACCGAGCGGTCCATCTCGACTTGAACCTCTTCCGGTATCCCATCCCTTCGCCCAATAATCGTCAAGCGGATGTCGTTTTTTAAAAGCGTCGGGCGCTCCTGAATCAGATAAGTCTTGAGCAAACTCATCAAAAAGCTGAGCTCCTCCTTGGGTCGCTTCCAGTTTTCGTTGGAAAAGCAATAAAGAGTCAAATAGGCCACGCCTAGCTCTCGACACGCCTCCGAGATGCGGCGAACCGTGTTTGCGCCCCGTCGATGCCCTTCGACGCGAGGCATCCCTCTCGCTTGCGCCCAGCGACCGTTGCCGTCCATAATGACAGCGATGTGCTTGGGCATCTGCAGCGGCACAGCAGCCGCCTGCAGAGACTCTGGAACTGCTTTGGGTTTGCCGCGAAAAAAAGCCATTTCGATATCCTCAAGTAAATTTCGCGAAGCAATTCGGGAGCCCGACGCGTTAGCAAGTAACCAAACAAAGCAGCAGGCACACTCCGTGTGCCGTCCGCGATTCAAAAACCTTTGGTTTTTGAGGCTACGGCACATGGAATGTGCCTGCTACTTTGATAACAACACATTTCTCGACACGGAGTGTCGCCCCGCACTAAATCAGAAAAATGGTCTGCTCTCGATCCGGCCCAACCGAAAGCACTCCAATCGGAACCGAAATCAATTCGGAAATGCGATCGATGTACTTGCGTGCATTTACTGGGAAATCCTCCAGTTTTCTCACATTGGAAACGTCCACATTCCAACCCGGCAACGTTTCATAGACCGGTTTGCACTCTCGCAAATCCTCCGCGCGACACGGAAATCGGGTGATCCTCTCGCCCCTTAACTCATACGCAACGCAAACTTGAATCTCGTCAAAATGGCTCAATACGTCCATCATCATCAACGAAAGATAGTGAATTCCACTCAACCTAGCGGTATACCGAACAGCGACCGCATCGAACCAACCGCAACGTCGTGGACGACCAGTCGTTGTCCCGTATTCCCGCCCAATTTCGCGGATTTTCTGCCCTGTTTCGCCCAAAAGCTCAGTCGGGAACGGCCCCCCTCCGACCCGCGTCGAATACGCTTTTGCCACGCCAATTACGTTCGAAATCCACTTGGCCGGCACTCCAGAACCCGAAGAAACCCCAACACCCGAAGCGTTGCTGCTGGTCACAAACGGATAAGTGCCGTGATCGATGTCCAGCAGCGAGCCTTGAGCGCCTTCCATCAAAAGTTTCTTGCCTGCGTCCAATTCATCCAGCAAATAATT
The DNA here is from genome assembly GCA_031424235.1 of Pirellula sp. Classification (GTDB taxonomy): domain Bacteria; phylum Planctomycetota; class Planctomycetia; order Pirellulales; family Pirellulaceae; genus JBKCUI01. Next base: position 54,284 of record JANPHB010000054.1, on the reverse strand, counting down.
GGTAGTATCCGCAGCCAGAGGCCCAAGTGTTTCCGCCCAACGACAGCACTGATCGTAGATTTTGTCCGCGTCGAGCGTTTCCAAGTCCGCTTCGCCTGCTAAATGCGACAGCATATGCCGTTTGGCAGCCACCGTATCGGAAATCTTGCTTTTGAGCTGCTCACTGAATAGATCCGTGATTCGCATCGCATGCGTTCGCCCCACCTTATCGCGATAACAAGGGCCAATACCGCGATTGGTCGTTCCGATGCTTTCGCCGGCAACCACCGCCCGATTCGTCGCCTTGTCCTCAACAAAATGCCAAGGCATCACCACGTGAGCCCGCTCGCTGATCATGAGATTCTTGCGAGGATGGATACCTCGCGATTCCAGACCCTCGATTTCCTTGATGAGCATGTTCGGCTCGATCACCACCCCTGGTGCGATGACGTTGGTGATTTGGCTGGAGAGAATTCCGGATGGGATATGGTGAAGCTTATAGACTTCACTGCCGCAAACCACGGTGTGGCCAGCGTTTGCGCCTCCTTGATAACGTACGACAATGTCGTTTCTGGGTGCGAGCAAATCAACAAGTTTGCCTTTCGCTTCATCTCCCCACTGGAGTCCAATTACACAGGTGGCTGCCACAAAAATCGCTTTCAAAACCGTAAAACGGGAAGAAGCCGATCGCAATCGTGCGGCGCCGCGTCCCGGAAATGCAAAACCCTAGAGTCTAGAAGGGGATCGCGTGGTTGGTCAAGTGTCAGTAGGGCCTATTTCGGTTTCACTAGGCAATGAAAACCAAAGCAAACTTCGTCGTCCTCCCGCTCCTGCTGTGCTTCTTCAAGCAACTCGTTGACCTGTGACATTCGCTCGGGACTTAGCGCTGCTGAGACGATGTGCTGCTCGCCTCCAGGCCCAACGACAATCGTAGTCAAAACAGCGACCGTATCTGGGTGCTGCAACGCCGCCAGCACATGTTCCCCGATTTGCACATCGAGGTTCTTGATCTTGCTGACAAATCGCGCAACCTGCGGCTCCTTGCGTGGAGCAACATTCGGCACTGGCGGATCATTGCTTTGAGACGGCTCTGACATCAATTACTTTTCCTGGTTCCAATTTTATGGGCGGTACGCTTGGCTAATTGTAGATCATTCATGATGCATCTGTATCAAGCCCCCAAAGAAAGGATCAACTGGCAGTGTCGAACGATTGTCTCAATCGTTCTCCCCCATCGTTTGCCAGATAAACCACGCTTAACTTCCCAGGCGTGAGCCCATCGTAAACTCCATTTTTAATAACGCAGAGGCACGGAGAGCGCAGAGAAAACCATTTTCTCCGAGAGCTTCGCACCTCTGCATTTCCCTTTTTTGCAATTCCTGTCAGGCACCAGTCACGGCAACTATCAACGCCGCATCTTGCTGGGGATGGTCTAGACACAAAAAGACACAAAGTCCACAAAGAAAACCACTCTCGCTAGAAAGCATGTGTATCTCCCGAGAAGGCGGGCGGTGGAATGCCCCTGGTCGCTGGTTCGCTACATATTGCGATTTCGTCCTGAAGGGACGGCAGTTGAAAGCCTGAGGGGAAGTTCGCATCGCGAACGAAACCCCAGGTTAGTTGCCCCAATCAATTTAGAGCTCTGAAGGAGCGCCATTGGCGGTATGTATTTCGCTCGGCCAAACGTAGGGTTGGATATTATTTGCCTGGCGCCATACGCTGGAGTGCCGTCGCGTTGCGACTCCGGAACCATTATGTATCACTTACCACGGATTGCATCCGTGGCTATCAAATTTCACTGCTCCGCAGTTCAAGCATTGTACCTGGGGTTTCGTTCGCGATGCGAACTTCACCCCAGGCTTTTTACTGCCATCGCATTCGCGATTGAATCGCATGCGGAACCGTTCTACTTCACCCGAACCAATTTCATGATTCTGCCTGAAACGTTCCAGTCTTGGACATAAAGGTTGCCCTCTTTGTCCCAATACGATCCGTGCGTTCCGCTGAACACTCCTTCAACCCATTTGTCCTGTGGGACGTTGTAGTTTTTGCCTTGGTTTGCATCGGGATTGTGCCCCAAGACTGCCATGATCGTATTTGACTTATCGAGAATAACCACGCGACCATGCAAGTCCGGGACCGAAACATAATCCCCCTGTACCGCCGCCGAAGTCGGCATGCCCAAGCCAGTGATAACTTCTTCGATGAACTGGCCGTTTAGATCGTAATGCACCAAACGCCCTTTAGGGGTGTGATTGCGATCGCAGATCAAAAGCCGAGCTGGCTCATAGCGTGTATCGAGCGTCATTCCATGCGCTGTATTGAATTGCTTGAGATCGTTCCCCTTCGTGCCGAAGTGCATCAAGTACTTGCCGGTTTTGTCGAACTTAAAAATATGGTTACTGGCATAACCATCGGATAGAAAAATGTCACCATTCGGAGCAACAGTGATCGCAGTTGGCTTGAACTGAGTCAGATTGAGGCCTGACTCTTTTGGAAATGGAAGCTTGAGGACGATTTCACCACTCTTGATATTGAACTTCACCCCTTCACCTGCGCCATCGCGTGCTGCATAAATGAACTCGCCATCGGCTTCCTCACGAATCTCCATATCATGCATTTGGGCGTATTCTTTGCCGAGATACGAATGGATGACTTGTCCCTCCGGTGAAAAGATGACCACTCCAGCAGCCGTGCTCGTATAAATGTTGCCCGCTTTATCAATCACGATACTGCCGTGAGTCGGCCCAAGTGCGGACTTGCCGTCAGGTCGAAGCCCCCAACCTGGGACTGTGTCGAAGGTCATGAGCCCGCAACCCATGCGAACGGGTAGGGCCCTAGCTGGCTTCTCTTGTGCGGACGCAGGCGAAACGAAAGTCGCCGACGAGATCAGAGCAAAGAACAAAACGGATTTCAAAATCGGCAGGTTTAGCAGGTGCTTCATGGTGAATAGGTGGGGTTGAGAGGGTGGGAAACCAAATTGTAATCCGCAAATTGTAATCGAACCGCCCGACACTTTGGGAAGAAGCCGTGCGAATTGTCCAATTCAACGACGCCGCCCAGTACGACTCCGTCTGCGTTTCTTGTTACACTGGAATATTCACACCGCCTTGGCGGACGAAACACAAGAGTTCCCTCGATCGGGAGGTCGAATCACCACAATGCAAATGGAGCACAAGCCACACATCCTCCGACTGGCTCTGCGTATCGTCGTCGTTTGCGTGACAGCGTTCGTTGCATCCACCTTCGCAAGCGATGCGATATCCCAGGAGCTCTCAAAAACCGCCTTGGAAGAGTTTGAGAAATCGGTTCGACCACTATTGGTCAAGCACTGTTACGAATGTCATTCCGGCCAAGATTCCAATGGCGGTTTGCTCCTCGATACTCGCGATGGAGTTTTGAAAGGGGGCGATTCAGGTGCGGCGATCGTTGCTGGTAACCCCGAACGCAGCTTGCTCGTTCACGCAGTGCGTTACACCAATCCCGACTTGCAAATGCCCCCAAAGAATCGGCTAACGCCCGCCGAAGTGCAGACGCTCGAAAAATGGATCGCCTCTGGCGCTCCTGATCCCAGAATCGCCAATCCAACTAGCTCGGCACCAAAACCCGTTGGCATGAGTATTGATGACGGCCGCCAATTTTGGTCGTTCCGGCCAGTGACAAGGGCACCACTTCCCGAAGTGCAAAACCCTAGTTGGGTCCAATCGCCGATCGACGCATTTGTCTTGGCTAAGCTTGAAGCGAACAAGCTTCATCCTGCACCTCAAGCCGACAAACGAACTCTCATTCGCCGCTTGACTTACGATCTCATCGGACTGCCACCTTCGCCAGACGAAGTGAACGCGTTCCTCGCCGACGAGTCCCCGAACGCTTACCAAGTCCTGGTAGAGCGCCTTCTGAGTTCGACCGCGTATGGCGTTCGCTGGGGTCGCCATTGGCTCGACGTCGCACGGTACGCGGACTCCAACGGCCTGGACGAGAATCTCACCTACGGCAATGCTTGGCGATTCCGAGACTATGTCGTGGATGCTTTCAACAATGACAAACCGTACGATCGTTTTCTTGTCGAACAACTGGCTGGCGATTTGTTGGAGGGAGCTAACCAAGAGACCAAGACAGCCACCGGATTCCTCATGCTCGGTGCGAAAGTCTTAGCAGAACCGGATCGAGACAAGCTTGAGATGGATACCATCGACGAGCAGCTTGACACGCTTGGAAAAGCGTTCATGGGAATGACGATCGGCTGTGTCCGATGTCACGATCATAAATTTGATCCGATCAAGCAATCGGATTACTACGCTTTGGCAGCCATCTTCAAGAGCACCAAAACATTTGACGGCACCAACATGGGCGCCATCAAACATTGGCACGAATATTCCTTTGCAAGCGACGAAGAGACGGCGGCCATCAAAGAGCTCGAGAAGACCATCGCCGAAAAGAAAGCCGCCATCGCTGCCGTAAAAAACAAAGCCGTAGAGCGAATCACCAAGGAAGCGAGGGCGAAAGTGGCCGACTACCTTGTGGCCGCCGCGAAGTTCAATCTCGAAACTCCACTCACTACGATCGAAGAGATCGCCGAACCACAAGGGCTTCACCCGCATATCCTCCACCATAGCCGCCGGCATTTGGCCAATCGACGCGACGATCCTGTCTTCGCCCGCTGGCATGAGCTGGCCGAGGCAAACGATTTTGCCGGGATTGAGTTGCACTATCGTGCGCTGTTTGCCGATGCAAACGCAGCCTTGGAAACCGCTCGCAAGGCTGATCCGAAAACGAATACGCTCGAAGAGCCTCGATTGGAAGCGGCTCGTGCAGCGCTGTTCGATACGTCAGGACTACTTGCGGTGCCAGCCAAGCCAGAGATGGCGCTCGATGCGACAACTCTTGCGGAATACAATCGATTGTCCGAGGAATCGCGAGTCTTTGAAAGCAACGCCGCGGACGCCCGCTCCGCAATGGGTGTCTCCGAAAACAAGGTGATCTCGGAGCTGCCCATTCATATCCGCGGAAGTCATCGCAATCTTGGCCAGCCTGTCCCTCGAGGATTTCCAACGGTAATGTTGGTATCGCACACAAGTGTTGCCTTGCCAGCCGAACAAAGCGGCAGATTGGAGCTTGCTCAATGGATGGCCAACAAGGACCATCCTCTCACCGCTCGCGTCTTTGTGAATCGGATTTGGGACTGGCATTTTGGTTCCGGGTTGGTCTTATCACCGGAAAACTTTGGTAGCCTCGGTGATCGACCATCGCACCCCGAACTGCTCGACTGGCTCGCAGACCATTTCATGAACAGTGGCTGGTCGATCAAAGACCTGCATCGACTGATCGTGGCCTCGAACACGTACCAAATGGCCTCAACGCATCCAGATGATTCCGTAGCGAATCGCATCGATCCTGAAAACCGATTGCGTTGGAAGTTTCAACTGCAGCGTTTGGACGCAGAACAAATTCGCGATGCCGTATTGGCTGCGAGCGGTCGTTTGGATACGTCGTTAGGCGGCAAGTCGGTACCGCTCAGAAACCGTCAATTCGTTTTCGACCACACGTCGATCGATCACACCAAATATGAGAGCCTGCGTCGAGCTATTTATTTGCCCGTCATTCGAAACAACCTCTACTCGCTGTTCGAACAATTTGACTTCCCGGATCCAACAACGCCGACCGGACATCGCAACTCGACGACTGTCGCACCACAAGCGTTACTGATGATGAACTCCGAACTCTTGATGGATTCTGCCGACTCAATGGTGAAAAGACTGTCCGAACACTCAATGGACAACGTCGCTCGAATCCAATTTGCGTACCAGCTTGCAGTCGGACGCGAGCCAACGCAAGCGGAAGTTCAGCGAGCCATTGCTTTTATCGGAGAAGCCAATATTCCAAATGCGTCCAGCGATTCCAACGGCAGCCAACTTTCGCAAAGACGATGGTCACTATGGTGCCAGAGTCTGTTGGCACGCAACGAATTCATGTACATTCGGTAAGCATAACGGCAAACAGCATGAGCACCTCTCCTTCCATCCCCCACCTACCGTCCACCTCCCACCTAACGACCATGCCAACGCGTCGACAAGCTCTGAAGTGTTCTGCTATTGGCTTCGGCCATTTGGCGTTCAGCGCCATGCTGGGTCAAGAAATGCAAGCGTCCGCAATTCAGGACGCCAATGCCGGACCGTTGGCGGCCAAGCTACCTCACTTTGCAGCCCGAGCCAAGCGAATCGTCTTCCTCTTCATGAAAGGTGGCCCCTCTCAAGTCGACACGTTTGACCCGAAACCGATGTTGACTCGCGACACCGGAAAGCCAGCTCCATTCGAGCTGCCGAAAGTCTTGTTCGCAAAAGCAGAAAACTTGCTCAAGTCACCGTGGAAGTTCAAGCAATATGGCCAGAGTGGACTGCCCGTGAGCGATCTGTTTCCAAACGTCGCCAAACACATCGACGATCTCTGTATCCTTCGCTCGGTGCATGGCACCAACCCAGCCCACGGAGGCGCCGCCCTGAAACTTCATACGGGGAGCGACCAATTCGTTCGCCCGAGTCTCGGCTCCTGGGTAACGTACGGTCTTGGTACCGAAAATCAAGACTTGCCAGCTTTTATCACCATTTGCCCAACACTAGCTCATGGCGGCGTGAACAACTGGGGCTCCGCCTTTCTGCCCGCTTACTGTCAAGGAACTCCCATCGGCAACGCGAGCTTGGCCGCGGTCAAAGCCACGGTAAAGCACGTTCGCAACTCGCGAATCGACCTCCCGGAACAACGCCGACAACTCGACCTCATTGCAGAGATGAATCGTGAGCACCTCAAGACGACTGGGCAAGACGCGGCACTCGAGGGGCGTTTGAATTCGTTCGAACTGGCCTATCGAATGCAGGGCCTAATGCCAGACATACAAGATCTCTCGCGAGAGACCGCGGCTACGATGCAACAATATGGCCTGAATGATCCGATTACCGAGAACTTTGGTCGACAGTGCTTGATGGCTCGTCGATTTCTCGAACGAGGAGTCCGCTTTGTGCAAGTCACCCACAGCGACAGCGAAGTTCAATGGGATCAGCACAGCAATCTCTATCAAGGGCATACCAAGAACGCAGCCGAGGTCGACAAGCCGATAGCTGGTTTCTTGGCCGACCTGAAGGCTCGCGGCATGTTGGAGGATACGCTGGTTCTTTGGGGAGGCGAGTTTGGACGCACTCCAACCGCACAAGGCACAGACGGCCGCGACCACAACCCTCACGGCTTTACCATGTGGATGGCAGGCGGTGGCGTGAAAGGTGGTTTCGCATACGGTGCGACCGACGACTACGGCTATTACGCCGTCGAAAACAAAATGCATGTCAACGATTTGCATGCAACAATCCTGCATCTGCTCGGCATGGATCACGAACGTCTCACCTATCGCTACGCCGGTCGCGATTTCCGTTTAACGGACGTCGCAGGCCAAGTTGCGAAAGACATTATCGCATAGGTAAACAGGCAGAATACTTGACAGCTTGTTGGTTTAGTCGTTTAACAGTCAGCCGTAGGCGTACTTGGCTTTTTAAAGTACGCCTTCGGCTGACTGTTAAACGAAATGTATTTGGGCAAGTATAAAATCAACAAGTCGTTGACGCATTCCGCTACAATCTCAGATGAATTAATGAAATCAACCGCCGTGGAAACCTTTTAAGTCCCTCATGAATACGACCCTCCCCGTATCGATCGACGACGTTCAAGCTGCCCAAAACGTGATGTTGCAGCACATTTCACCAGCACCTTTGATTCGCTCCTATGCGTTAGAGAAAGAATTGGGGCTAGCTGCAAGTCGCCGTGTTTGGATCAAAGACTACGGTTGGACGCCTGTGGGTTCTTTCAAATTGATGGGGGCACTCAACTGGATGGCCAACCACTTGGGCGATCTCGAAACGCGGCCCGTTGCGGCACATTCGTCAGGCAATTTCGCTTCCGGCATTTCCTTTGCCGGCATGCGGTACGGCAAACGAGTCATCATCGTCATGCCGGAGTCGGCTCCAAAGGTAAAGTTCGAGCTGACTCGATCGTTCGGCGCCGAGATTCGCACCTACGACATCGCAACCGACCACTTGACGGGTGCTCGCGACAAGATGGCTCGCGAAATCGCTGAAAATGAAAACGCATTGCAAGCCTCCCCTTACGATGATCCCTATGTGATCGCAGGGAACGGAGTCGGTGGTCTTGAGATCGCTCAAACGCTATCGCACGAACTGCGCGACGTCTCGCATTTCGTCTGTGCGGTCAGCGGCGGTGGGCTTATGGCGGGACATGCCATCTCGATCTCCGCCAATTTTCCGTCCGCTCGCATCGTGGGAGTGGAACCAGAAGGAGCTGACGATTTTCGACAATCGCTAGCAGCCAATGAACGAGTCCGCTTGCCCAAGCCGACTAGTATTTGCGATGGCTTGCTGTCCTATGACGTTGGCGTGAACAATTGGCCCATCCTTCAAAAGCTTGTTCGTGAATCGGCAGTCGTTTCCGATCATCAAATTCAACAGACAATGAAGTGGTTGTACAATCGCCACGGCTTGCGTGCCGAACCTTCGGGCGCCATCACGATTGCAGCGGCCCTTTGCAACAAGATTGACTTGAGCGGCGAAGGTGACGTTGTGCTCGTTTTGAGCGGACGAAACGTCGACATCGACACCTTTGATCGTCATCTTCAAGAAGGGGACCGCACTTGAACGAACTGAGTTCAACGCTGGCTGATCTGATACGCATCAATAGCGTCAACGCATTTTACGACAACGGCCCCGGAGAAGCTGAAATCGCACGTTACGTAGAGCGTTTCTTTGCGAGCCGTGGAATCGAGACTTGGCGTCAGAGAGTCATTGATGCAAACGGGGCCATCGAAGCGAGATCGAATGTCATCGCTCGTTTGCCCGGCGTCGACTCGAGCCGCCGCATTGTGCTCGAAGCCCACATGGACACCGTATCCGTCCAAGGCATGACTATTCCTCCTTTTGAGCCGACCGTGGAAAACGGCCTGATGTTTGGACGAGGGTCGTGCGACACCAAAGCGGGCTTGGCCGGGATGATGCATGCTGTTGCGGCTTTGAAGGAACAGGGAACGATACCTCCATGCGATGTTTTGCTGGCGGCAGTCGTCGACGAGGAGTTTTCCTTTCACGGCGTTACGACTTTATGCAAAGAACTCCAGGCAGACGCCGCCATTGTGGCGGAGCCAACCGATCTTCGAGTTGCCATCGCCAGCAAGGGCGTGCTCCGCTGGCGCATCCATGCTCACGGCAAATCGGCTCACAGTTCCAAAGTGCATTTGGGTACGAACGCCATTTATCACATGGCCCGCGTCGTATTGGCCTTCGAACAAGAGCACGTTGCACTTGCGCAAGCACCGGATGTGTTGCTTGGTCCGGCCAGTTGCAACGTTGGCAAGATCGCCGGTGGCGTGCAAGTGAACTTCGTTCCGGACAGTTGCGTGATCGAGATCGATCGTCGATTGCTTCCTAGTGAATCGGTTGCCAAAGTGTGGAAGCACTACCAAAACTTGATCGATCGGTTAAAGCAACAGGTTCCGGAAATGGATGTTCGAATGGAAGATCCGATGTTGCTCGACGAAGCATGGACGGTCGATCCGTCAAGTGCCATCGTGTTGGCCTCCCAAAGCGTTTTGAAAGCGATGGGAGAGAATAATCTGCCCATCGGCGTCCCCTTCGGTAGCGATGCCAGTAAGCTTGGCCGAGCAGGGATTCCGACCATTATTTTCGGGCCCGGCAGTATCGATCAAGCCCATGCGGCGGTCGAGTACATCGAATTGCAACAGGTCGCGCGAGCGTCGGAGTTTTACCGTCGTTGCGTGCTGAATTTCAATGAGTTTTGTGTCCACTAAGTTCGCAAAGACAACAGGAGTAACGCATGATTTCAAGACGCGATTTTATCCAAACGGCAACGGTAGGCGGTTCCTTGATTGGAACAATTGGGTTAAGCACTCTCTGGTCCGAAACGGCAAGTGCGGCCGCCGCTTTGTCGGCCTCGCAAAAGGAGTCCGAATGGATCGATGCCCACGTGCATGTTTGGACACCGGACATCAAGAAGTATCCGTTGTCGGATTCGTACAAGGTGTCGGACATGGCACCACCGAGCTTTACGCCAGAAGAACTTTTTGCGCATTGCAAGCCGCAAGGTGTTACTAAAGTTGTCTTGATTCAAATGAGCTTCTATGGTTTTGACAACCAGTACATGCTCGACTGCATGGAGAAGCATCCAGGAGTTTTCTCCGGCGTGGCCATTGTGGACGAGAACAAGCCCGGCCTGAAAATGACGATGAGCTCATTAGGAAAAAAGGGAGTACGCGGTTTTCGGTTGTACACCGATCGGGACAAAGCCAGCAAATGGAAAGATTCCGCTGGGATGAAAGAGATGTGGAGCCATGCCGCCGAAACAGGGCAATCGATGTGCCTTTTGGCGAACCCTGACGCGCTGCCTTTTGTGAGCAGCATGTGTGAGCAGTATCCGAAAACTCGCGTGGTCGTCGATCACTTTGCAAGGATTGGAGTCTCGGGCACCATCGACGATGCTGCCTTGGACGATTTGTGCCGACTGGCCAAATACGACAACGTTTTTGTGAAGACGAGTGCCTTTTATGCGCTAGGAAAAAAGAAGGCTCCGTACCAAGATCTTGGTCCCATGATTCAGCGGTTGGTGAAAGAGTTTGGAGCCAAGCGTTTGATGTGGGCTTCGGATTGTCCCTATCAAGTAGTGGAGGGACACAACTACGCGAACTCTATCGGTCTCATTCGCGATCAACTCGATTTTCTAACGCCGGAGGACAAGCAATGGATGCTACGTGGGACCGCCGAACGCGTGTTCTTTTAAGATTTCCGAAAGGCGAGTGACGGCTCATGACATCCCAACGACATCCATTTGTATTCGAATGGCAGAACTTGTTCGGCCTAGCGTTGGCATTTGCCGTTAGTTCGGTATCGGTATCGCTGCTTGCTCAGGAGGTCGCCGTTGCAGACTCTGGCATCGTAGATGTTGCATTTAAGGCACGTGTTGATGGCACAGAGCAACGTTATGTGATTTTGTTGCCCAAGAATTTTGACTCGAGCCGGTCGGTCGACTTGCTGATTGCCCTGCATGGACATGGTTCGGATCGATGGCAGTTTGTTCGAGACAATCGAGCCGAATGCAAAGGTGCTAGAGACGTCGCAGTCGAGCGAGGTATGGTTTTCGTTTCGCCCGACTATCGTGCAAAAACCTCCTGGATGGGACCCGCCGCCGAGGCCGATACGCTTCAAATCCTGGAAGAGTTACGCAATCGCTTTCGAGTTCGCAATATTGTCCTCTCCGGAGGATCGATGGGGGCAACTTCGTCGCTACTGTTCGCGGCCTTGCATCCTGATGTGGTCGATGGAGTGGTGGCCCTCAACGGGACGGCAAACATTCTTGAATACGAGGGCTTCTCCGATGCCATCGCCGCATCGTACGGAGGTTCACGAACCGACAAGCCCGATGTCTACCGCCAACGGTCGGCTGAGTTCTTTCCGGAGCGTTTAATGATGCCGGTTGCATCGACCACGGGCGGCAAAGATTCCATAGTCCCTCCCGACAGCACGTTGCGACTCATCGCAAAACTGAAGCAGCAAGGCACCCCAACATTGTCGCTTCATCGACCTGAAGGTGGCCATGAAACGAACTACGACGACACGGTTGCGGCGTTTCGATTTGTTTGTGATCAGCTCGAACTGCGACACAAACCGCCGAAAGATCAAGTTGTCGTTCCAACCAAGCCTTGAATGCACTGCGTTTTATCATATTCCATCCCTCTTCCCAGTTTCCCGCCATGAAAATCAATTTCCTTTTGCTGTTCATATTGTTGCTGTTTCCTATGCCGGGGTCGCTTGCGGCGGACCCGTGGCTGGTGATCGAAGGCAAAGAGGGAATTGGCAAAGGGCAACACATCGTCTTTGTCACCGGCGAGGAATATTACCGGTCCGAGGAGGGCATGAGTATGTTCGCTCAGATACTCGCTCGGCATCAGGGTTTCAAATGCACCGTGCTTTTTGCGATCGATCCATCAACGGGAAACATCAACCCCAATCGCAACACGAGTATCCCAGGGCTAGCAGCTCTGAAGACCGCGGACTTGATGGTGATCTTTGCACGCTTTCGGGAGTTGCCGGACGCGGACATGCAGCACATTGTGGACTACGTTGACGCGGGCAAGCCCGTGTTTGGGATTCGCAACGCAACGCATGCGTTTCGTTACCCGCCGAACAGTACGAGCAAATTCAAGAACTGGGATTTCCAAAGCAAAGAATGGCCAGGAGGTTTCGGCCAGCAGATTTTAGGTGACACATGGATTGCGCATTATGGAGCATTCCAAAAGGAAGCGACTCTCGCGCACGTCAATAATTCCGCAAGCGACCATCCGGTGCTCAAAGGAGTTGCAGATACCATTTTCTGTCACACGGATGTCAATTCGGTCGAGCGTCTGACGGCCGACGATGTCGTTTTGTTTCACGGACAAGTCCTATCGGGGCTCAAGCCGACCGATCCACCGGTAACCGACAAACGCAAAGACACGAAGATGCCGTTTGCTTGGTTCAAAACGTATACGGCACCCTCGGGCAAACAAGGTCGATCGTTTACCACCACCGCCGGCGCTTCGCTGGATTGGCAGAGTGAAGATTTGAGGAGACTGATGGTCAATGCCATGCTGTCGCTCACCGGTCACGAGTCCGAAATCCCAGACAAGACGGACGTTTCCTTTGTCGCTCCGTTCAACCCGCAGACAACGGGCATGATCGAGGATGCGAAGTGGACATCGGCCAAGCTAACGCGGGATCGATGGATGTTGAGCGGGCTGGTAGGAAACACTCCGGTCTATACCAATCCGCTTGAGGTAAAACCTCCGTACTATCGCGTTCGCTACGAAGCTACGACCTACTCAGATGCATTGAATTATCCCGTCAGTTTCACGCTCTGGGTGCCGCCAGGGGTTGCGACGTTGCGAGGCTTGATTGTTCATCAACACGGATGTGGCGAAGGTTCCTGCAAATCGGGTCAAACGGGAGCTTTTGATTTGCATTGGCAAGCACTGGCGAAGAAGCACCACTGTGCGTTGATGTCGCCGTCGTATGAGCAGCCGGACCAAGCAAACTGCCAGTTGTGGTGCGACCCACGCAACGGTTCGGATGCGGCTTTTCAGCGATCGCTGACCGAGCTAGGCACCCAATCGGGCCATCCCGAACTTGCAACGGCCCCATGGGCCTTGTGGGGTCACAGCGGTGGAGGGCATTGGTCTGGTGGGATGATGTTGTTGCACCCAGAACGCGTGGCAGCAGCTTGGCTGCGTTCGGGAGTACCTGCCCTAACTGCCGCCGAAGGAAAGCCAACACCATACACGATGCCAGCCGCTGCCCTCGAGGTCCCAGTCATGTGCAACGTCGGGACACAAGAAGGGGTGACGGTCAAAGACGGCCGGTTCGCTGGCGTATGGCCAGGTACAGAGGCGTTTTTTTTAGCACTTCGTGGCAAGGGAGGATTAGTAGGTGTCTCGATCGATCCATTGACGAGTCACGAATGTGGAAATCAGCGTTATCTAGCGATCCCATGGTTCGACGCATGTTTGTCTGCCCGATTACCAAAAACAAACAACGAGCCACTCAATGCGATGTCCAAGACAGGAGCTTGGATAGCAACAATAGACAGCGAAACAGCCAAGCATTCCACGCCAGTCTCGCAGGCTGACTTCAAGGGCTCCATCGAAAAGTCGACTTGGCTACCCAACGAACCCATTGCAAAGGCATGGGCGCAATACATGACGAACACAGAGATCACGGACACCACACCGCCACCAGCCCCATCGAACCTAAGGGTTCGCGGCAGCGAATTAACCTGGGAGGCGGAAGCAGACTTGGAGAGTGGCCTAGCAGGCTTCGTCATCGAAAGGGACGGCCAGTTCCTAGCCAATGTCCCCGATCAAAACAAAAATCCCTTCGGCCGCCCGATCTTCCAGAAGCTGCAATACAGCGACACCCCGGTCCAACCACTTGTTCCGATGCAATTTATTGACTTAAAAGCTGTAAGTGGAAAAGTGCATAGCTATCGTGTGTATTCAGTAAACACTGTGGGCCTCAAGTCACAGTGATTAGAAGGCTTGACTAGTGACTGACGGATGTGTCGCCCGCTGGGCTTAAAGACTTTTTGACTGGGTCCGGTTGCTTACGCCACCGGCAGGGATGTTTCGCCCTCCGGGCTATTTCATTCCGCGGCAAGCCGCGGCAAGTGGCAGCAAGTGGCAGCAAGTGGCAGCAAGCATATCGGCAAGTTGCAGCCAGCAGCGGCAACCATCCTATAGCGAGGAACCTATACCCCTGTGCCCAAAGCCCGGAGGGCGGAACATCCCTGCCGGCGGCGTGAGCCGCCGGATTCTAGCCTTGTTGTTTGCTAAGCCCGGAGGGCGACACATCTGTCTCGCTAGTCTGTTCTCAACATGACCGCTCTAGATATGCTAATTACCACCAACGCGGCTGAGGTCAAGCAAAAACCAATCATCGACAGAGACGCGATCGGATATCGAGGGGGCTTGGGAAAGTGTGGCGGTGCCCGGGACGACTCGAATCACATTGAACGCCCACGCTCGGTTGGCCCAATTCTGAACGGCGGTATCGCCACCGGCAATGAGTTGTTCAAGTTCGACTGCAATCTCGGTGCACCAAGTGTTGCCTTCGTCGCGGGTGGCAAGATACCAGTTCGCTGGATTCCAGCGCGGCATGTCGTTTAAGGCATCGGACGAATTTCCCGACGCCGACCAGCTTAGTTCAAACCAACTTGCGTAGTCTCGATCCAAGTCGATCCGAAGCCTGATCTGATCCTCATCGGCTTTGATGCTGTCTCGCTTTTGCTCTTTCTTCGATCGTTGTGTCGATGATACTGGTGCTTCGCTAAACAGGTATAGGAACTTGTCATCACGCGAAAAACGAATCGTTGTCGGTCGTGCATTCGGAGAGGCCCATGGATCTCGGATTTCTACTCTTGCAGCGGTTTCCCAGAACGCTTCATCGGCCTTCCCGTCCAAATAAGGTCGCTCGCTAGTCCAAGGCAAGGAAGCAACGCTTCTCGCTGATTTACTCGATGGACTGGTTGATTGCTTGGATACCATTTGAGGAGGTGCCGTGCTTGCGTTCAGCATTTCTCGTTCGATTTTTGAGATCGGGTTCCATCCCAAGACGTAGGGAGACAATGTCGGCCAGAAATCGGCGTAGCTCCGGCCGAGATTTACCGAAACGTTTGCCGATTCTTTGCGCTGTTGCATCTCACGATAACGGGATGCGATGAGCCAGCCCCAACGGGGATCGCTCCTTCTGTTCGCAAAGGCATCGGGCCACTTGGAAAGCACTCGAGTAAACTCGCTCAAATCGCGGTCCGTTGCGATGGGAAGTAGACGAACTGAGTTCGAAAACGCGGCCGGTTGCACGGCATTCGACTCTGACGGTGCTTTGGCAAAAGGTGACGCTTGTTGCAAATTGGCCGCAGTGCTGTTTAACCCATCATGGTTGCGTTGCTCTATGGCTTGCCGTTGACTTGCAATCATACGTTTCACTTCTATACTACCTGTATGAACCATCAACTCCCAAAATGCAGACTCGGCTGCGGGAGATTCACTATCTCGCTCCAGCAAAAACTCGAGAGCAGCTTGCCAACGGTTCCAGTCACCGGAACGGCGGCAGGAGATCGCCATGTCGAGCAAAACAGGGGAGATGGAGGCCGGGTCAACTTCTTTGGCTGCGGCCTTAATCTTGCTATCCCAAACGCGATCAGGCGTTAGTGGATTTCCTGAATCCAATTCGACAAATTGCTTCCAACCAAACCACAGACTTGTCGCAGTTACCATTGGCAGTCTTTGGCTTGTCTTTTGGCGTTCCGACAACTGGGTAGCTTGATCTAGAATGAGTCCTTCGAGTGGTTTGGTCCATGTTGGCCCGTTCTTCGCTCCCAAATTTCGATAGTTGTACCGTTTGTCAGGCAACGAGACCGTGCCACGCGTTTCCATAAGGGGCTTGATGCGGTTTATCACGCTGCCTAACACTTCGTTGGAATCGAGCATGACCGATGGTGCGTATTGAACACCAGCGTTTGCACCTCGTATGACCGTGCGCTGCGGTTCCCACGCCTCCTCTGGAATTCGACTCGATGATGAAAAGACTTTGAAGTCGCGGCGTCCGGCAAGAGAAACTGCCTTGTCAACAGCCAAAGCGGTCCTCATCTCCAATGCCGTCCCAGTCACGTTGCAATTGGTTACAACCACATCCGGGCGAGCGTTGCGAATCTCAAAGACGATGCGTTTGATTAGCGGCGTGGTTTCCACGAGCGCGATCGAGTCGGACTTGTTCGGATTGGTTTGGCTCGGGTAATACCCCAAATCGTTTTGGCGAATACCAGCGTAAAGATTGCTCACCGGCATGCTTGCCATGACACGCGCCTGAGCTAGCCCGACCGTTTTTCCAGCAATCTCAAAGCGAGCAGCCAACTCGGGAAGTTGTCCAGTTCGTTCGTCAAAATGTTGGTCGTGAAGCACAATCGCGGAGGCATGTCGTTTTGCATCATGGATAACATGGGCCATGAAGTCCCAAGCCACGCCAGAGTGAGTACTCGAAATGTTTAGTACTGCATTTCGGGTTCCTGATTGATGCTGCGACCACCAAGCCTTGCCTCCATTGCGACTTGCAAACAGGTTTGCCATGGTACCGCAAGTCAACAACAGGTCACCATTGAGGACGGAGACGGAATGAATTGCTGTTCGATTGGCGGTAGCCAATACTTCCCAGGTATTTCCTAAGTCGGTCGATGACCAGATAACGTTTCCTGGTTGCCCTACCACCCAGATGCGTTTTCCTGCACCTGTAATGTCCGCGAGGCTATATAGCGATCGATCCTCGGCTGTGCCCGGCAATTCGAGTTGCTCCCAAACTCTCGAATTTTGGGATCGGAAGAGCTTTCCTGCTTCGCCACCAAGCCACCAAACTCCATCGACCACTTTGCAAAATCGAATGGGCTCAAACGGAGTGGTCGGTAGATTGACGGTATCGAATTCAAGACCATTTTCCGATCGATGGATTTTGCCAGCTCGATCAACCAGGACCAAGACACCGTCCAAGCCGATGGCGGCACCTTGGATGTGGCCGCATGGAATAGGTCTTCCTGAAAAAGTTTGTCCGCCATCCATGCTCTCAAACAATGCGGACTGGTAGTAATCTGACCAATCGCCCCATGCCAGGAGGTGGCCCGGTTCAATAAGTTGTACGCCTGTCAATCGCGGCAGTTCGTTCGGAACGTGCTCCCAAGTTTTCCCGCCATCGATCGTTGTTAAGACAACTCCTGAGCTTCGGTGAGAGTAAGGATCGATAGTCCCGCCAACAACATAACCGGTAAGTTCATCCGAAAAGCAAACCCCATAATGGATTGCGTCGGACCTGTGGTGTTGTATTTCCCAGTGCTTCCCGGCATCGTTGGTGGACAGAATTAGGCCGCGGTCGCCAACGGCCCAAGCACTGTCTACAGAGACTACTTGGCAAGCTCGTAACTCACCGTCCGCTACTGATTGTGGTTTGTCGGCCGCAGTTGCGACCAGAGAATCCCCCCAAAAAGCGATTAGGAAAATCCACAGGCATGCAAAACGAAAATCGCTTTGGGTACGTTTCCAAAGTGCTTCAATGCATGTCATCATGTTCAACTAACGCTATTGTTGGAGCTCGGAGATGTCGCGTGATCCAGGAATATCTTCTGGCCATTTGGTCCAAATGGCGGTCTCTTCCCGCACTCGCTTGATGAAGTCGTTCCGCATTTTGGAAGCCTTCTTATCGACGAGCGTTTTGCGAATGTCCGCTTGAGCCTGCGTAAAGGTTTGTGTGTATGCTGCCTCGCGTTGCAAGACTTCGACAATATGAAAGCCATCGCTGTTTTCGATGATTTGACTCAAACCACCGACGGGGTTAGCAAAAATTGCCTTGTCGATTTCTTTGCTCTTAAGTTCTCCTTGAATCGTCCAATCGAAAAGGCCGCCATCAGAAGCGCCAAGACCGGTTGACTGACGCTTGGCTACAGCACCAAAAGGGGCACCGCCAAGGAGGATTTGATTGCCCATGTCGGCGATGGCTTTGAAGGCTTCTTCCTTGGATGAGGATTTCGAGAAGTCAGCAGACAACATTTGAAATCGAACGCGGGCTGGGCGTTTGAACTCGTCGACATGGTCCGCGTAATAGTCATTGAGTTCGCTGAGTTCGACATTCGGGGTCTCGGGCACTTTTTCACGAACGTGTTCTTGCGCCCACGTGTTTTCTGAAAAGTCAACTTGCATGGTCTGAAGGTTCTTGCCTGCTTCGGCCAATTTCTGCTCGAATTCAAGCATTGAGTTGCAGTTCATTCGCTGCATTTGCATCGGCACCCACTTTTGATGGAAGATTTTTGCCGTTTGCGTCCTCATGTGCTTTCTGGCATCACCACGTTCCTTGAGCGGTTTGCCTGAAACTTTGTCGTCGATGAATCTTTGTGCCAATGCTTTGCGTGTCACAACCTCCATGAGCAACTTTCGAAGCTGCATTTCGAACTGGGGATGGTTCAAAATTTGGGGCGTTAGTTTATTGGCTGGAAAGAGGTCCCCAACCAGAACCGGTTCTTCGCCAATTACGGCGATGCGTTCGCCTGATTCGAAGCGATTCATTTTGATTGTTGCCGGAATGATCTTGCTTTCATCGAAACCAAGATTGCTAGCCGATAGGTATGCAGGTGCTATTCCATCCGTTACATCGATCGGACTGGATGGTTGTGGAAGAACCCGATCCGCGACATAGACGGGCTGCTCAAGCCCCCTGGAACCGGGTGGAAGTCCGCCCACAATGGTGGGTTGATAAGGCTGATAACGGTTCGCATCTTGCTGCGCGATCGCACAGCTACTGGCCAGGACCAGACCGATCACAAAGTGGGCTATGAGGTTCTTCATTTCATGCGTCATCCATGACGAAATTGGTTGGCTAGAATACAAACCATTGGATTGCTTGCACCGCAATGGATTCCGTTGGAGTATAGGAAGTGTATCCGCCTAGCCGCAATAGAGTTCGGAAGCCCTGTGCCTAGTTCGCAACAGTGTCGCACAATTGTCCTCAATTGTAGCTGAACTGAATGCTGTGATTTGATTGAGGTCAAGTTGCACTGATGGCAACGAAACGCGCTTGACTTGGTGAATTGAGTTTTGATAGGCTCAGGTCCACTGTCGGTAGCGCGCCGTCCCCAATATCTAACTGTTCGCAACTGAAACGACCCGTCAATAATGAAGGCTTGTGTGAATTGCCGAGCCTCTGAGTTGACTAGCTGCCCAATTTTCGTCATTGCTGTGACCTTCTTGTGTTTTTGGTCAGCAGGCTGTGCCGACTTTCGCAGTGCTCTACCTCAGCATTCCCAAGTGAACACCAAACTTGCCACAACTGGCACCCATTTGGTTCAGCACATCGCTTATCAACCAGAGACGCCTCAAGCGTCGCTCGATGCAAATCAACGGGATGAATCCGTCAGCCAAGAGCAAGACTTGGTTACGATCGATGCCCCTTCGCTTGCGAGCATGGGTACATTGGGCGATCTCGCTAAAGAACTTCGCCCTGAAATGACTGAAAAGCGAGTTCCGCTCATGGAGAGACTTGCCAAAGATCAGTGGCGCTTCTATTCCACAGAAAATGCGATTCCGATGGCGTTGGTTTTTGGAGCAGGCGCTGCAGTTGCCAACACACAATTGGACAACCAGATCCAGCGGCACTTCCGGTCAAGTGTTCTTGGCGCGTCCACAGACGAGTGGTTTGAGAAGCTCCATGCCAGCAAAGAGCTAGGCAACGGTCGTTACACTTTGCCCGTGTTTGGAGCTGCTTGGATGGCGAAAGAATGGATTGAAGGACCGCCGGCCGTGGAGACCTTTGGTACTTGGGGGGAACGTTCTATGCGAGGGTTCTTCGTTGGCGCTGGGCCTGTCATTGCAGGACAATACCTGACTGGAGGCTCCCGTCCAAGCGAACTTGAGAAAAGCTCCTATTGGCATCCATTGCAAGACAACAATGGCGTCAGCGGGCATGCCTTTATGTCCGCATTGCCATTCATCACTGCAGCGAAAATGACCGATAATCCATTGGCAAAGCTTGCATTCTATTCAGGCTCTACGATTGGGCCACTTTCACGAATGAACGATAATGCACATTACCCATCGCAAATCGGAATCGGGTGGTGTATCGCCTATCTTTCGGCCACAGCTATCGACCAATCTGACTCAAACCGTCCAGGCTGGTCACTCAAGCCGCTCACGACCAACTCTGGCTCGGGGCTGGCTGCAGAGTACACTTGGTAAAGCGAGCAGCGAGTTCCAACGCAGAGCCGAGGAACGAGAAGTAGCGAGTTTGAAAAATGCCGGATCTCTTGGAGTGACATCCGTTGCAAGAGTTGTGAGATGTCTCACTTTGCGATTTGCTTGGACAAACAAGGATTGCGCGCCGGCCCGGTTCGGCCGAAAATATCCGACACTCGAGAACGGCACGGTTACAAAGATGAAATGTTGATCGTGCCGAATCGTTTTCTCTGGTTTTAATCGAGGCTCTCGAGTTTACGGCGTTTTGCAAAAATCGGGTCTTTTGATGGGTTCTGTTGTTCAATGCCTCAGATATACACTAGCCTCAATCGTTTCAACCCGATCCGGCAATGTTTCCGTTCGTTCTAGCTGGCTAATTTTTTGGACCTGCGTTTGCTCTCTACAGTGTCAGTTCAATTCAAAACACACTTATTGGCATGCATCGCATGCGCGGAGAAAAAATCATGTTAGCACGATTTTTCGGCAAATCTTGGTTGCGACGAGCAACAGCCATTGGCGTGGCAGCAGGTCTCGTGGCCGTTAGTTTCACGCCCGCATTTGGACAGCATGGCGGACATTCTGGTGGCGGGCATTCCGGAGGCGGGCATTCCGGAGGCGGGCATTCGGGTGGACATTCCGGAGGCGGTCATTCTATGGGTCATTCGGGAGGGTCGCACATGAGCGGCGGCTCGCATCATTCAGGGCATAGCAGCCACTACGGTGGGTATGGTGGCGGGTATGGTGGTGGCTTCGGCGGAGTTGGAATCGGCGGATACTCTGGCCTGGGGTATTCTAACTTTGGTGGATACAGTGGATTTGGCTCTCCCTACGGATATAGCAGTTCGCGACTTGGATACTCCGGACTGGGCTATTCAAATCTTGGCTATTCGAATCTGGGATACTCTGGGCTCGGATATTCGAATTATTCCTCGGCTCGTCCATCGGTCTATTATTCGCCTTCGTACTCGCAGGCTTATGTAAGTCCACAGATGACGAATCAATATTACTCTGCAAGTCCATCCAGCGTTGTGGTACCGAGTGTTCAGCGTAACTCAAACGTCTACTCTGGCCCAGTTGCGGCAGACGGATCGCCCACAGGCGATCTGCGACCAGGCATGGTACTTCCAGATGGAGCAGTCGTTGTCTCAGTCGGACCCGCCAAATAGCTATAAGGCGAGCGGCGAGTTCCGAGTTTTCATGCTGCCGCTCGCCTAACACGAGAAGTCGATTTGACTAGCCGGTGCTTATCCTCGGGACTTTTCGAGCAGCACCATCATAATTAGCGAAAGCAAAATTCGAAGCTCGTCGTCCTGATCTACTTCGTTTATCTTTTCGATAACGAAGTAGCGCTCGAAGATGGAGGGTTTTTTGATGACTCGCATGGCAGGTGTCCCATCCGCCATCGTGATCAAATAGGATGGATTGAGCAAATACAATGCAAGGAAACCGACCAATGGTATCTCGCCAAGCAACGACTCGATAAGTTTCTTCCAAGGGTTTTCTTCTCGAATATGCATGTCAACGGCGTTATCTTCAATCACTTCATAATGCGCCGACCAAAGTGACCGCATTCCGAGCCGCCGCACCGCTCCCCAATTGCTTCCGTCGGCGGAGGTGAAACTGTAATTGGCCGAAAAGTCGATGATCCTGTCGGCATTGATTTCGAACAATTTGTTTTTGAGTGTCGAGTCCGAAAAGACCTCGACCTTTTCCTTCAGTCGTAGCATTTTTTGCTTTACGAAAAGGATCGAGTTCCCTCCAGCATCTCTTACGGTAATTTGTTGAGAAAGGGCGAATATCGAAAATCTAAGATCGAGTGGGTACTGCATCGGGGATTCCAAAAAGAATGAGGAAGGCAATCAAATCGAGCAGATAATTTAGCGGATGTCAAAGCTGTGCGCCAAATGGTCGCCAAGAATTTATGATAGGCAATCCATTGGAAGTATACCTTCAGCTGACTGTTAAACGAATCTCCGCGTCTATTGTTCAAGTCTTTTAATGACACTTTGCAACTCGAACGGTCTAAATTTGACCGGCTTGCCCTCAATGTCATCTTGGATCAGGACCACATAGCGGTCCAAGCGGTTGGCTGCATTGGAATCGATCAATTGGTTGGAATCCGAGGCGCTCATTTGCATCAAGATTCGTAGCTCTAGATCTCTCAAAGACTGCCTTGAAACCCAGCGTGTCATCGTGCCGGCCGAGTCCGCCCAAAGCCAAACGTGCATTCCCAACGCTGGACCGTCTCGTAACACGTTCGCCAAAACGGCATCTGGCTTCGGAACACTCGATGCGTCCTCACCGAATGCGTACTCCTCGTTTCTTCGCAACTCGCGAAATCTGGACAAGTTCACGACGGCAATCAACATCGCGGGATGTGACTCCTCGGAATTCTCGCTACGGAAGTTGAGTTCGTTTTGCAAGAAATCCATGGTGGCATCGATGGTTCGAACATCGCCGACTCGAACAGGCACTTTGCTATTTGGGAGTCTAGCGATCAAAGACCGCATGGACTCGTCCTCGGCTCGCGAGCCATCGAGAACCACCACCGACGGCTTTCCATCCTTAGGAGCGACGGATGGTCGATAGGCAAAGCCGGCAATCGAACCGGCGAGCAGACTGGCCGCACTCGATTCGTCCTGGCCGATCACCATCAAGTTTCGGCCGGCGGCACGGGTGAGTATCTTCGTCACTGGCGGATCGATCGAGACGCTGTCTCCTAGGATGAGAGGCACGGCTCCTTCATCCATTCGCAATTGGCTGATTGCGAACTCGACACTCTTTTCGTCCCAAATCGCTGGCTTGTGCCCTTCGAATACGATTCGACGCCCAAGCGCATTGGTTGTTGGAGAATGGGGCACGGGCACCTGCCGCAATTTCTGAAGGCGAGAGATCTGATCATTCTTTTCGACAAAGGCGACTTGAATGGACTGATTGCTTTCGATGCGGCCACCCATCTCGTTGTAGATCGCTTGTCCTGAGTGCCGGAGTCGTTCTGCGGCCGTATTGTCCTCGCTCAAGATCAACATCGCGTCCGAACTATCGCATTGCAAAGCGACTCGGACCGCCATTTGAGACAACGTGGTGCGTGGCAAGGAATAGGCTCCACCAAGTGTTTGAGAGGCCAAAACCAAGTGCATACCGAAGGATCGTCCTTGGCGAACAATACGGTCCATCAGCATTGACGCCTGCTGAGACAGCTTATCGTCTTCGACAAAGAGTTCCTGGAATTCATCGATGACGACCAAGATGCGAGGCATCGCGTGCTGGGGGAACTTCTTGGTGAGGCTTGGAATATCTTGCACACCCCATTGTCGGAAGGCCTCACCGCGTGCATGCAGAACGCGGTCCAAGTACTCCAATGTACTAACGCCAAATTCGCGTTTGCTTTCGATACCAATGATGTCCGCGTGCGAAAGTTCGACTTCCGAATAGACCTGAAACTCGACTCCCTTTTTGAAGTCCAGCAATACCAACCGCAATTGGTCAGGCCCATACTTCATTGCAGCGCTTGTGATCATGGTATGGAGCATCGACGACTTACCTGAACCCGTCTTACCTGCAATGAGCACGTGCTGCGCGGTGCCTGCCCCAAGCTTCATGGACTGAATACGCCCTGCATCGGAAATCCCAAGCGGGATGGCCAGACCGTCGGCGCTAGACGCAGTCTGCTGTTCCTCTATTGGCAAAGCGATCGACTCGTATGGGACAATGCACTTTCCGACTTCGGAAGCCGCCTTCAAATGCTGGACCATGATTTCTTGAAGTCGATCGTCCGATGGCGGAAGCTCTGGCGTGAGTGGGTAGCGTGCGAGTTCTGGTTGATCAATAACAACTTTCGTCATTGTTCTGACGGGCATTCCCTCTTCTGCGGACTCAATGCGATCTGGGGTCAACTTCAGACGTAGCCCAAACTCGTTGAGTTTGGACCTGTCTGCAAAGGAGGGCCACACGTAAGTGTCTGACACCTGCAAGATAACTCCCACACCGCATCGTCCTCCCGATGACATGATCGAACAAAGCGATTGCCACGAACTGTCGTCTAACCCAAAGGGGAAATTGGACCAAACAATCAGCCGGTACGGAATGGACATTGGTCCCGCGTTTTGATTGTATTCGAGTACACTGGGGTATCGGTTTCGAAGACTTTGTTGAATGACATCTTCGACGTGTCTGGCTGTAAGCGAAAGTTGCTCAGCAACGTGAAGCGGTTGAGTCCAAACGCGATGGTTTACCATGGCGGGATCGACATCCGCGAGAGCCATCAACCAAGAAAACTGTTTCCCGAGTCCTTCTGGGTCAACAATGGTGATGTTCAAGTTGCCGGCGGGAACCGAGGTCACTGCTCTCAAAAGGGTATTGCGGACGATGCTCGAGGCCGAGTCTTTGCATTCCGCATGGGTTTCGATGGTCAACGCTCCTTGAGAAATGACCTCGAAATAAACGTTCCAAGCTTGCTTTGGCGTCTGCTCCGCTAAGGCTAGTTCCTGCACTTCTTTTTGGAACTGAGCCAACGGTTCAATAGCACCTAGCGGCCAAGCCAATGTGTTCTGCAATCGAGGCCAATCGCCGTTGGCATAACACTCCGAATTCCAATCCGGGAAATCTTCCCGCGAACGTTCATGCACGTTTCGCATGAAATCCGCTGAATATTGGCAACCGTCCAGCCAACGTCGAACGGTGCGTTCCTGCGACTTTTGAAAATCGGATTCGAGACGAGCAAGGTGGTCGTGGTAGTTTCTGTCCGATTCGGTTCCCTCGTTTACTTGTTGTTTTTCGAGGCTTTCGATTTTGGGTTTTCGGTCGGAATGAATGCGAACGCATTTCTCTTTTCGGACCGACGCGAGTGCGATTCGCTTTTGGCCAAACGAGTCCCTCAATTTCTTCTTGCCTGAGTCGAAACCCTCGAGCAGTTCCGTTCGTTTTCTTCGATTTTCTTCATCCAAATTTTGTTGACTTGTCGCATATTGTTTCTCTATTCGGGTAATCTCCTGCTGGCAATTGAAGTCAGCGATGCGGCGGCCTTGAGCGATTACTAGATAACCCAAGTTCTCTTGCTCGACCGCACCAGGAAGCATCCGGCGGATCGCGCGCGTAACCATCGGTGCGGTAATAAAATGAATGATTGCCACAAACACGACTGAACTAAAGAATCCAACGATTCCGATGAGCAAGGGCACGACGGCCATCGCCCAACAAATAGCTGCGGTGGCAATTCCAAGTAGTACGCCAATTCCGGAAAACCAGGCGGAGCCCAGCAACTTTACCACCGAGTGGTTTCGCATCCGAAAGATGCTGACTCCAAGCCCTTTTTTGATTTCCTCAAAGCGTTTAGCAACGTGAGGCAAATCGGTGATTGCCTGAACTTCACTGAGGCTCTCTGGCGAATTGCTTGGAGCAAGGTTTTGGAGAGCGACGTCACCAGTGCGTATTCCAACCCATTCGCGGCACTCGTGCATTTCTTGTTCGAGTGCTGCTCGCTCGCGATCCAATTTCGTTTTGATGCTATCTCGAGCAGATTTTCTGGCCAGAGACGCTTCTTCGCTTTTTTGCTTTAGCTCTTCGGAGGCTTTCTCGTAGGCTGCCTTTTGCGCAGTCTTGTTTTGAATAAAGTCGTTCTTCAACTTCTTGGTCTGTTGATGCTCTTGATTGATATTGAGCAACGTCTCGCGTTCCGAAGTTGAAAACTGCTTGTGGACCAACTCATCCCATTCGGTCATCGCGGACTGCCAGGTTGCAGCATGCTGCACAACCATTTTGTCCTTGGCCTCGCTAAAGAGACGTTGGGTTCGAGCTCGCTCCGTTTCCAACTTTTCTTTGTCCGCGGATCTGGAAAAGCGAAGGCTGCCCAGCCTAACGCGGAGGCCTCTCAGCATCAGAACCTGTTTTTTGAACAAACGTCCCGAAAAGACCGGTTGAACCTGTGAATCGCGTTCGACATGGATGAGGTCGTTAGTGAGATCGTTGGTGCTCATGGTATTTAGCAGTTTGGTGGAAGAGTCTGCAACCTAACCGCTAATACTATACACTACCGGCCTTCAAAAATGCCTATTTCATAACACCAGCGGTGAGTACGGATCTCGCTCGGCGATGAATTGGGCAAAACGCGGAGCAACCGTTCCGAGTCCAAAAACTCCAGTTGCCCAATCGAGACGCGCATTTCGATTTGACACTCCCGATGCTGTGCAAGGTCGAAAACGATGAAGTTACAGCGACTGGTTCCCAGGCTCTGCTTGGGAACCGATGGAATTGTAGGCTCCGCCGGCCTTGGCGTCGTTGAATCTAAGGATGCGGGAGACAGAGCCTCCAAGTCAGTGCGTTCCCAGGCAGGAGCCTGGGAACGAGCGATATAGGAGACTATCTTGAATGGCACAAGCACTCGGTATTGCGACCCAAGCCACGCTGCGTTTTTCGAGTTCTTGCAAGCGACGTCGAATTTCAAGCGTTTCGAAGCCAGCGTTTCAACGGCAATCGACCAGTGTCCGTTTCCCGATAATCCAACTCCCAGCAACACCGGCGGCGCACCAGGCGAAAAGCATTCTTCCACCATTTGCTGCATCGGTGGGCTGGCCGGCCATGGTTCCTCTTCGGAGCCCTCGATGCTCTCTAGCAATGGCAAGTAGGAATCATCAATCAAAATACCGATCGTATGTGAAAGCCTATCGTTAGATTTCGAATATTGGACGCACAACATGCCTGCGGATAAAGTAGTCATGGGCCAACCTTGGCTTCATGGATCAATTCCGCTGCACCTTGCTCGATCAGTAACTCGGCGGCATCGCGACCGAGTTGTTCGGCCAAGCAATAGAGCTGGGATTTATGTTCCTGGCTTTCGGCTTGAAGTTGGTGTTCGATGGAGCTTTTGACTTCGATTTTCTTTTTTCCGTCGGGCGAAAACACTCTCGCCACAATTTGAATTGAGTTGCTCTGGACAATTGCATTGCAGGCGAGCGGTGCTAAACAACCGGCTCGCATCGATCGGAGCAGGGTTCGTTCGGCCAACACCGCAGCGTGAGTTGGCATATGGTCCAATTCCTGTACCGCTGCCATCACATCCATATCATTGGATCGTGTCTCGAGCCCCAAAGCCGCTTGGCCTACGGCCGGGAGCATTTCGTCTGAAGTGAACTTTTGCGTAATGCGGGATTGTAGCCCTAGCCGGTGCAGTCCTGCAAAAGCTAGAAGAATCGCATCATATTGGCCTTCATCAAGCTTCTTGATTCGAGTATCGACGTTGCCGCGAATGTCCTTGACGAGCAGATCGGGTCGCACGTTCAGGAGGCTCGCTTTTCGTCGAGGAGAGCCGGTGCCGATGCTTGCTCCCAATGGCAATTCCGCCAGCGACAAGCCTTTGGAAAGGAGGCAATCCGAGGTGTCTTCACGCGGAGGAACCGCTGCCAAGGCCAATTCCGCAATGACTTCGGTGGGCAAATCTTTCAGGCTGTGCACGGCCAAATCGCAACGATTATCCAGCAAAGCTCGCTGGATTTCCTTGGTGAAAACGCCCTGACCGCCCGATTCGCCAAGCGGTGTTGTAGAAACGTCTCCCGAGGTGGTGATTTTCACCAACTGAACCTCGTGGCCAAGCGTTCGCAGCGAATTGGAAACGTACTCCGCCTGCCATAAAGCAAGGGCACTTTGGCGTGTGCCAAGCCGAATCAACATGCTCAATCCAGTCGTTAAAATCCAGGTTCAGATCGAAGTCGTCGAAAAACGTGCAACATTCGATCTCGGCAAGGTCTGAAATCGTGATAATATAGCGTCGAAGTTCAAAACACAGTCCCACTAGGTGAGATGCTATTCCTTAATCTACTTTTCGCCCAGGCCGAACAGCCTGTGGTTTCTGCGGCAGCGAAAGATATCGCCGATAATGCGACGAAAGTCGTTCTGTCTGTGTCTACGCGCGCTTGGCTGGATCTAAACACGCTGATTTTGGCAAGCGTCGTGCTTTCCGTGCTTGCCATCGCGTCTTGGGTTGCAAACTACCTGACTCGGCGCTCAAGCCCCTCCATCAATCCCGCCTTGGTCGAACGATTCGTACTTCGACTTTGGTCCTGGTGGTTGATGTTTGCAATTTTGATCGCGGGATTGTTTTTGAAGGAAGTCGGAACCATTGTCCTGTTTGGACTCGTATCTTTCTGGGCATTTCGCGAGTTCATCACGATGACCCCGACAAGACGGGGAGACCACCGCGCCTTGTTCTGGAGCCTCGTCGTGTTTACTCCCCTCCAATACGTTCTGATTGGCTTATCTCCTTCGGGGATTCGATTTCGAAATGGAAACATCATCGATTTTTACGAAATCTACAGCATCATGATTCCTGTGTACGCTTCGTTGTTCATTCCCGCACGGATTGCCATGGCTGGCGATCACAAGCGATTTCTCGAACGTTCCGCACAAATCCAAGCCGGCCTGATGATCTGTGTGTATTGCCTCTCCTTTGCTCCCGCCTTGCTTTACTTGCCGCTCAAGACGGCAACCGGTACGCCATGGCCAGGTAGCAACGCTGGCTTGCTTTTCTTTTTCGTGCTGATCACGCAAATTTCCGATGTCTTTCAATGGGGCTGGGGACGTGTTGCGAACAAACGCGTTATCGCAAAAGATGTCAGCAGTTCTCGCACCTGGGAGGGAATGGTTGGCGGAGCCTTATCCACAGGAATCGTTGGTGCAACCCTTTACTGGGTGACACCATTTACCCCTTGGGAATCGGCACTTATGGCCATCGTGGTGGCTGCTTTGGGTTTTGCCGGTGGGATGACGATGAGTGCGATCAAGCGAGATCGAGGCGTCCATGACTATGGAACGTTGGTACGAGGTCATGCTGGCGTTTTGGATCGAATCGATACGCTCTGTTTTTCCGCTCCAATCTTCTACCACTTGACACGCTTTTTCTTTTCTTGATTGGAATTTGATGGGGCTGATCGATACGCATGCGCATTTGGCCGACAAGTCTTTGGCCTGTCAGCTTCAGGAGGTGCTAGAGCGGGCCGGTAAAGCTGGCGTCACTCAAATGATTTGTGTTGCGGTCGATGCTGAAACCGCAAGTCAAGCGGTTGCGATTGCGGAAGCCAATCCCGCGGTTTGGGCTTCGGTTGGGATTCACCCCAACTATGCGCATGAAGCCACACCGGACCATTGGCCACGAATCATTGAATGCACGAATCACCCTCGAGTTTGCGCATTGGGCGAAACGGGTTTGGACCTGCATTGGGACGACTGCCCCTTTGATGTCCAACAGGCAAACTTTGAGAGGCATTGGGAATTAAGTCGTCAAACCGAATTGCCACTCATCATTCATATGCGGGATTGTGAACCCGAAATGCTCGCAGCCTTAGAAAAGCAAGCGGCATTGAATGCTCCCTTGCGCGGCGTCATGCACTCGTTTGCCGGGAGTACGGAAACGGCCCAGCAGTGTTTGGCCCAAGGCTTGTACATCAGTTTTGCAGGGATGTTGACCTACAAGAAATCCGACGAGCTTCGAAAAACGGCCAAGAGCATTCCGCTGGATCGGCTTTTGGTCGAGACAGATTGCCCGTATTTGACTCCAGAACCGAATCGTTCCAGGCGGCCCAACGAACCTGCGTTCG
Source organism: Pirellula sp. (assembly GCA_031424235.1). Taxonomy (GTDB): domain Bacteria; phylum Planctomycetota; class Planctomycetia; order Pirellulales; family Pirellulaceae; genus JBKCUI01. The sequence goes on along the minus strand of JANPHB010000054.1, from coordinate 24,359 downwards.
TCGCTCATACGGCTAAATGTTTGGCAGAAACGATTGGGATTTCCACAAAGGAATTAGGCGAAATCACGACCGAAAACGCAAAACGGCTGTTCTGGCGAATGGACGGCAGGTGATTTCCGCAACAATCCGCATCGCTTTGACCGTTTTCAACCGCGCCTTCCTCCCGGTAACGCTGTGAAGCATTTTGTAGCGAAACTCGTCAAGAGTTTTGGCTGCTTAGGCGATGATGCCGAAAGTCTTGACGACTTTCGCTACAACCTTCGAGCCATGAAAATCGACGTTTTTAGGTATTTGTTTGCACTTGGCGTCGGTTGAAGTACCATTGAGAGGATTCACCATCAAGAAATCATCGTCTCGCGCGCTGCCTCATTTTGCGTGCTGGGTGGTGGTTTTGACGAATTTCGCTTAACCAATTGGGCTAAATTTATGCGAACCCGACCTTTTGCAAGTCTTTTCACCGTTGTCTCCCTGTCGCTTGCCAACTTTGTGCATGCCCAAGATCCGCTTGACGAAATGTACGGCCAGGCTGTTCACTCGTATTTCCGAGGCGATTCGGCCAATGCAGCCCAGCTGCTCACCGAAGTGATCGATGCAGGCAGTCTCGATCCTCGAGCTTTTTTCTTCCGAGGTCTCTGTCAATCGTATGGCGGCGTCGATACAACCAATCCTGACTTCGAAAAAGCTGCACAGCTTGAAATCGAAGGCAAGAAAGTCGTTAACATTGGTAAAGCTTTAGAACGCATTCAGGGCCCAACACGAGTTGCTATCGAAAAGGCACGAGCCAAGGCTAGATTGGCGTCCCGCTCACGATTGCTAGAAATGCAACGAGCTCGATACGAGGAAATGCAACGAGGCGGCGGTGAGTCCGTTAAAGGCGGCCTTGTGGTACCACCGCGAGTCGACGCTGCACCTGCTCCAAGTCCGTTTGCTCCCAACGATCCATTCAGCGAAGGAATGACCAAAGGTAATCCAAAGGCGATGGACAAACAGCCTGCAGATGCTTTCGATCCAGATGCAACGGTAACGCCACCCGCGGACGATAAAGCGGACGCGATGCCTGCCGCTGATGATGATCCGTTCAAGTAGTCTCGTCACAAAGTTGTAGTTTTTCGTTTCGCACCCGCACAAATCGCGGTGCGAAACACGTAGTTGTTTGTCATTTCAAATTCGTCCCGATTGGTGCGCTATCATCACTTGGGACAGTAAAGCGAATCTTGTGATGTCGCCTTTCCTCTTGAGTTCTTCCTCTCGTGCTTACTTGCACGCCTTCCTCTGCAGTTTTGCTTTCTTGATGATTCCGAATGCGAATGCCTCTGCGCAAGATGTGTTCGAGTATCCCTACGGACCTTACAACCGAGGAGCGATGGAGCCGCAGCTTACTGGCTGGCCGCTTAGCAAAGAGGAACGGGGCTATGTCCTTCTCGCTGAACACGAACGTCGTCCTGGTCGCGAAGGAAACAAGCATCTTCCCCAGCTTTGGCCATTGACTCCTTCGGCTGGCTTTTGGGGAGAGACCAGCTGGCTAGACACGCACGCCAAGCTAGCGAACTTCGTTCAGGCCAATCGCGGTCCATGCGATGTTTTACTCGTTGGCGATAGCATCACTCAACAATGGGGAAGCCCGCTCGACCTGGGACAGCTCAACGAAGCTTGGAAAAAGCACTTTGCCAGTTTTCGAACTATCAACATCGGAATCGGCGGCGATAAGATCCAAAATGTTATGTGGCGAATCGATCATGGTGGCGTCGAGGGAATCGAGCCACGTACCATAGTGCTGATGATCGGCAATAACAATATGTTCTTCGCGCCAGAGACAGGAGTAGAAGCAGTTGCCAAGGGGATTCAGGTGTGCCTAGCAAATCTGCGGAAAAAGTTCGACGTCGCGCATGTCATCGTTGTCAAGATCCTGCCAGCACACGCTCCCAGAAATCCATTTTACGACAACATCAAGAAGACAAATGCGTCGCTGGACTCGCTCAGATTGGATGATGACCCGAAGGTACATTTGCTCGACTTGACCGCCGACTTTCTCCAGCCTGACGGAACCTTAAAAAAGGAACTGTTTTCCTCCGACAGTATCCACTTGTCTTTGGCCGGATATGCCGTGTACGCAGAAAAACTAAAGCCGCTTCTCGACAAGTTTGTTGGCCCCAAGGGCCTAGGTCAAGACCTCGTTTTCCCTCGCTAATCCGCACGAGCTTCTGCTGAAAAAGTCAAAGTAGTAGGCACATTCCATGTGCCGTTCACCAGGAATCATTTCCAATTCACTCCAGCGGACCTCACGACGGAGCGTGCCTGCTACTTTTGACGGCTGTTTCAGCCAAGGCTTCGTGATTGATCGGGATTGCTTTTCCGTGTCGCGAACCTAACGCCGTCTGGACAGTTTCTTTATTGGCCCAACGACATAATTGGGATTGCGGGCGATTGCTTGCGCAGATGCTTGAGAACTATCGCGTGCCGTCACCACAACATTGAGGGGATAGCCATACACTCCTTCGCCTGGGTACATATAAACTTCCCATAGATCAACCGCTCCTGAGTTCACCGCAAGCATCTGTAGTTGGGCAATTGCCAATTGCTGTTGCGCGGCAAGCTGGTTTTGAACATTCTGTTGGAAGTTGCTTGCTTGCGATTGCAAGTACAAGCTATGTTCGCGCTTTTGATCTTCATCTGCTTTGGCGGAGGACCATTGCTCCCAACTTGGACGGATCGCCTTCAGATCGCGTTCTGCAAACAGGAAGAAGGGGATTGCATACTCGTCACCATTTTCGAATTCCAGAATCACGCCTTCGCAGTGAAAGGTTTTCGGTTTGCCGCGAAGGGTCAGCACCCACTTTTCCAAGTCCTTTTCTGTTGGGAGAGTGACCTTTTCGAACTCCTCCACAACCTTTGGGAATATTTTTTGATATACCTCAGGTAAATTGGCGAAAAGACGATCGTTGACGTAAATTTTGTCGCGGCGACGTTGAACGGTCACATCCTTTCGGACAAAGTCGACGATTTTCCCGACGACCGTTGAGCCGTCTCGCATCGTCCAACCCTGACGTTTGTTCAGTTGCGTATTGGCGTCGACGGCTTCCTTGGAATTCAAATATTCCTGGTCGGCTTCCGAGAGGTCTTTACGCGGAATGGAGATCAGTTCATGCCCATTCATTCGTTCTTTATCGGTTGATTTGAGCACAACGGTGTCATTGTCGAATGCCAATAAAGTGGCACCAAATTGGTATGTTCCTGACTTGTCCGACCACTCCTTTTTGGGAGCACCAGGGGTTTGGAACAAAACCAGACAAAGCGTTAGAAGGTTTGTAAGTTGCGGCATAACGGGGCCCCCCTGAGATTTCGCGAAGCAAAAGTCTTGAAACGTGTTTGGTCTATTGTAAGACGAATGTACTGGATTTCCAATCTCCGCAGAATGAAATGGGACGACCTGTTTCCTAAGTGCCGTTCATCTGGAATCATGTTGTTTATTCACTCCAGCGGACGGCACGACGGAGCGTGCCTGCTACTTTTGTCGGTTGTGTCATAGTAATATTGAAGACAATCGTTTGACACGTATACCGAGTCTTCGTAAGCCCATGAAAGAACACGAATCACATGATTGAGACTGCCGTTTACGATTCGAAGCCTTACGACAGGGAGTACTTCGCGCGCGCCGCGTGTGCGGAAGAAATCATTTGGCGATTCCACGAATTCAGGCTCAGTGCTGAGACAGCTCCCGCCGCCAAAGGCGCGCAGGCCGTTTGTGTTTTTGTCAACGATCAAGTGGATAGAGCGTGTTTGGAGATTCTCGCTGCGCTCGACGTCAAGCTAATTGCTCTCCGATGCGCCGGCCACAACAATGTGGATCTGGTCGCTGCGAAAGCCTTAGGGCTCGTCGTGGTGCGTGTGCCTGCTTATTCACCTCACGCGGTTGCCGAGCACGCTGTCGCGTTGCTGCTCACACTCAACCGTAAAATTCATCGCGCATACAATCGCGTGCGAGAACTGAATTTCTCGCTTAGCGGCTTAGTCGGCTTCGACGTCCGAGGCAAGACCGTAGGCATCATCGGTACTGGCAAGATTGGCCGGATCGCTGCCCAGATTTTCTGTGGCTTCGAGGCCAAAGTCATTGCCTATGACCCATTCCCTGAATCGGACTGGGCAAGCTCGCATGGCGTCCAATACATCGACCTCGATGCCTTGCTGGCCGCGAGCGATATCCTATCGCTGCATCTGCCGCTCCTGCCTAAGACGCTCCATCTGCTGAACGCAGATACGATTGCACGAACCAAACCCGGCGTGATTATTGTTAATACCAGCCGGGGTAAACTGATCGACACCATTGCTCTCATCGCGGCCTTAAAATCAGGTCACATTGGCGGTGTTGCACTGGACGTGTATGAGGAAGAAGAAGGGATCTTTTTTCAAGATCTATCAGGACGCGTGTTGCTCGACGATGAACTCTCGCACTTGCTCATTTTCCCCAATGTGCTCATCACAGCGCACCAAGCGTTCCTGACCCATGAAGCACTCAGCGAGATCACCCGCGTGACGACCGAGAACATCATGAAACTCGAAAACCACGAACCTTTTTTGGATGGAACCATGCTTTAAATAAAGCGGGCAGCCTGATCGCCGCAACGATTAGAGTCGTTTCCAAACTCAGGCAATGATATCATGAACGACATTGCCGTGAACGTCGGTGAGGCGGAAGTCGCGACCGGCGTAACGATATGTCAGCTTGGTGTGATCGAATCCTAACAAGTGCAAAATGGTCGCATGCAGATCATGCACATGTACCTTGTTCTCCACTGCCTGGAAGCCTAACTCGTCTGTCGCTCCGTGAATGTGCCCCCCCTTGACCCCTCCGCCTGCCAACCACATGGTGAAGCCATGGTGATTGTGGTCCCGACCGCTATTGGTGCCCGCATTGGCACCTGGTTTCGGAAGCTCGACGGTGGGTGTTCGACCAAATTCGCCACCCCATATCACTAGCGTACTATCCAAGAGCCCACGTTGCTTAAGGTCGCGGAGCAATGCACCGATTGCTTGCGAGCATTCGCCGGCTAACTTGCGATGGTTCTCCTCGATCTTGTCGTGGCTATCCCACGGTTGCCCCTGACCATGCCATAGTTGAATATACCGAACTCCTCGCTCAACCAGACGACGGGCAATAAGTATTTGTTTCGCTTGCACGGAATCACCATACATCTCGCGCGTCGCCTTGGGTTCACGACTGATATCGAATGCCTCGCTTGCCTCCATTTGCATGCGATAAGCCAACTCAAAGCTCTGCAATCTCGCTTCCAGTTCCGTGTCCTGTTGTCGGGCCTCTTGATGCTGGATGTTGAGTGTTTTAAGAAGATCCAGCTGGCGACGTTGTTCGCTTCGATTAATGCCAGAGGCGTTGCGAATATTGGCGATGAGCTTTTCGATCTCTTGGTTTTTGGTATCGACGTAAGTACCTTGAAAAGCACCTGGCAAGAAGCCGGACTGCCAGTTTTCAGATCCTTTGATGGGATAACCACCAGGACACATTGCAATGAAGCCTGGCAGATTTTGATTCTCGCTGCCAAGTCCGTAGGTGATCCACGAGCCTACCGACGGTCGCACGAGCGTGGCGTCACCACAATTCATGAGCATTAGCGATGGCTCATGATTCGGTACATTCGCGTGCATCGAGCGAACGACACATACATCGTCGATCATCTCACCGACGTGAGAGAAAAGTTCACTGACTTCGATACCGCTTTGTCCATACTTTTGGAACTTAAACGGAGAACGATAAGCCGCACCCGTTTCTCGCTCAGTTCTCAAATTGTTCGGAACCGGTTGACCATGGAGTTTGTCGAGTGCCGGTTTTGGATCGAACGTGTCGACGTGCGACGGCCCCCCGTTCATAAACAAATGGATGACGGCTTTTGCCTTGCCGGAAAACTGCGGTTGCTTTGGGGACATCGGATTGAGTTGTTGCTTGCCGTCCGAGATGGTTGCATCCGCCCGCAAGGACTCATCTGTCAACATACTGGCCATAGCAAGCGAACCAAAGCCGATGCCGCTTCGGCGCAAGAACTCGCGTCGACTAGACGGCGTCGCCGCTAACCGACGAATCAGCATTTGAGAAGCGAGTTGAATGTCCATGGCTCAATTCTTTGGTTAATCGACAAAGGTAAATTCATTACTTAACAACAACACCTGGGACAATTCAACCCAAGGATCGATCTTCGGTGCAGGCAATTGGCTTTGTGAAGCCTTTGCGAATTCACGTGTAGCATTCCAGGCAAAGTCCTTTTCAAGTCCATTGTCCGTTGCGCTCTTTACGCGAATCTTTGGTTTCCATTGGTAACCGTCATGAGAATGAGATTCGCGACAATCGACGACGAAATCAATCGTATCCCCGGCTGAAACAGCGACCTCTGGAACGGACGTGGTAGCTTCACCATGCTGAGCGATCCAAGTACCCTGCAACCCATGTCGGCTTGAAATGACGTTTGCGAGAACTCCGTCACCTTGATCGCTCGGATGTTTAATCACCCCTTCGATCGAAACCACTCCTGCCCCCGGGGCAGTCCAACGCAGAATCGTGCTATGAGCGGCATCGCTGCCAGGATGTCCGCCAGCCGCATTCAAACTTGCGTAGGCGAGCGTAGCGTCCGGCATTTGGGCAGAACCCTGCCACGACGCCCCCGTATAGTGAGGAAGCGGCGTGAAATGAACGCTTTTGGTTGCTTCGTCATATTGGCCAAAACCAAATCGCCAAACTGGCCGCGATTCGCCGTTGGAATCGACAGGCAGGTCAAGGCTACGGTCGGCTTGGATGAAGCCGACGGCGAGCCCAAGCTCTTGGTCGCTAGGATCGCGTGCCAGTACGCCTCGATACAGTGACTTAACTCTTTCGGCAGGCGAATCGATCGACGCTGACTTCGTCGCCAAAATCTCGGCCTGTCCGATGACAAACTTGGAATTGATGAGGAAGAGAGCTTGCTGAGGGACCGTAGTCCGAGCTCGCGTTGCTTGGCTGGCATCGGGACTTGGCAAATCAAAACTCGCAAGCAACCCGGGAATATCTTCTCGATCCACATAGGAATAAAGCCCTCGTCGGACGGCATCTTCATGAATCATCACTGAGCGTCCGCCGATGGTGCGATCAAGCTTGTCGGTCGTTGAGAGTAAACGATCTCTCATCGGTTCAAACTCGAGTCTTCGACGCGGCATGTGCCAGAGCAGTCGATTCTCTGGATCGATGGATTGGCCCTGTGGATGAACATTGCTAGATTGCTGCCAAGTTGAGGACATCATGATTCGTTTTTGAAGGTGTTTGATGGACCAACGGTCCTTCACAAACTCGCTAGCGACATAGTCCAAGAGTTCTGGATGCGAGGGAGCTTCGCCACGTGCGCCGAAGTCACTTGCACTCGAAACCAATCCAACTCCAAAGTGATGCTGCCAAATTCGATTGACAATAACGCGCGGCGTGAGTGGATTATTGGGGCTTGCAATCGCTTGCGCCAATTCCAATCGCCCGCTCCCTTGCGTGAAGGGCTTGCCACCATCGACATGAGATAATAACTGGAGAAATCGGCGGGGAACTGGATCGCCGCGATTCCCAGGCTGCCCCCGTCGGAAGATGACGGGATCATAAAGCCCAGGCTTGTCCACGAGCACCATTCCGCGTGCGGGAGCGCCATGATGGCTCGCTTCGACTCCTTTGATTTTGCCGAGTTGCACATTGTATTCGTTGCGTTCCGCTTGATCTAAGTTGGCGATCATTTGCTCGCTCGTAAGCGAAGTAGGATTGTCCGCAGCCAGGAGAGCCAGTCGCAACGATTCGTTGTTATCGTCCGGCAATCGTGTCGCAGTATTCTCGCTCTTCTTGAGGGCTTTCCATTGTTCGTAAATCTCCTCAATCTTTTTCCCAACGATATGGTTCGCATCAGCAGCAGATTCCAGCGTGGCCGATTGAAGCGAAGCCACAATAGTTGGATGAAGCGATAGGAATTTGTCGTCCTTGATCAACTGATTCATTTGTTCCTGAAAATTGTCGGCTGACAAAGCATTAATCCGAACAATCGCGCCCCAAACCGGGTGTTCATTGGTGGTTGGAGCCGCAATGAACTCTTGCCATCGAGCGAACGCTCGCGGTCGCAATACACCTCGTTCTCCACTCCTGTTGCCACGTTTCCCTCCGGATTGCGCATTCGGTTTGGTTAGTTGCGTTAAATAGTCAGCCAACCGCGTGCGAAGCTCATCTTCGGTTGCTACTCTCTTTGCCTCCAACCAAGTGTCGATCTCTTTCTGTTTGACGGCCTTGGCTGCTAGAAACTCCTCATAGCCAGGCGAAGCTGCCGGATCTCCTAAGAGTGGCAGTTCCTCAGGTTCTTTGGAGCTCGCAAATACGCCGTAAAGGGAATAGTAGTCTGCCGTCGGTACCGGATCGTACTTGTGATCATGACAGCGCGCACATGCCACACTCGTGCCGAGAAAAGCGCGAGTAACGACGTCGATCTGATCGTCGATAATGTCATTGGGATTCCCCATAAATTTGCGTCCGACAGTGAGGAACCCCAACGCCGCCAGATTTTGCATATCGGGACCTGTCAGTTGAAGGTGATCGGCAGCCAATTGCTCGATGATGAACTGATTGAAGGGTTTGTCATCGTTCAATGCTCGAATCACATAATCGCGATAGGTATAGGCGTAGGGATATCGAGTGTCCCGATTTCCGGCTTGGTAGCCAGTCGTCTCTGCAAATCGAGCGACGTCCAGCCAATGCCGAGCCCATCGCTCTCCGTAGTGTCGACTTTCAAGCAAGCGATCGACCAGTTTTTCGAACGCATTGGACGACTCGTCAGCGATGAACGCTGATATTTCATCGTAGGTTGGAGGTAGACCAGTCACCATGAAGTGAGCTCGCATCATTAGCGTTCGCCGGTCCGCTTTCGGATTCGGTTTGAGCCCCTTGGCTTCTTGCTTGGATAAAATAAAGTGATCGATGGCTTGGCCAGGCCACGCGGTGTCATGGACGACGGGAGGTTGGTGCTCTCCCAATGCCTTGTACGCCCAATGAGACGCTCGAATTTCATCGATTCGTTGAGCTGGAGGTAGCGACATGGCAGCGGTCGCATCTTTGTCTTTAGGCCAGAATGCACCGGATCGAACCCATTCCACGACAATCGCGATTTCCTCATCCGATAATTTCGCGTCCGGAGGCATTTTGAAATCGCTTTCCTTGTATTGAACAGCGCGGACGATCAGGCTCTTTTCCGTTTCGCCTGCAACGAACGCGGGACCAGTGCTTCCGCCTTTCGTTGCGGAGGCTTGCAAATCAAGGCGCAATTCTCCCGACTGCTCTTTTGGGCCGTGGCATTCGACACAATGCTTGACCAAGAGTGGGCGAACTTTGGCCTCAAAATACTGTTCCGACTCGGGCGACTCTTGGGCGGGAGCGTTTTCGATCGACATCGAAACAACGGCCACAAAAGCGATCCATGCCAGCGCTACGGAGCTAGACAGACGTCTGGAGACCGAATCGGAAAATGAGGATACGAACGGCACAGCGAAATCCTTCCTTCACCTTTGGCGAAGGGGTGTCACAAGTGGAAAAATCTAGTTTTTTGGCGAACGTCGCCGGGTGGGAATACCTATAAGACTATACGAAAAACCACGGAAAAGCAATGTTTGTCTTCCACCCCCGATCGCTAGCGTGAATAGTGAAAGGAAGTGCGTAGCTTGGGACCATTTAGTAGCTTGGGACCATTGTCCCGAGCAAACCAAGGAATAGTTCAAACAAACCAAGGAATAGATCAAACGGACGGGACAATGGTCCCATCCTACTGCCTTCTCAATTGAAACAGTTTGAACATCGGGTCTGAGATTTTTGAAGCGCTAGCCTCTGAAAGTTCTTCGGACAGGATTTGGTCCAATTGCCCCTGGAAAATCTTTTCGGCTCGGCCGCCGTTAAAGTAGGCCGCACCGTCTTGAGTGCTTCGCATCGATGAAATCATTTGCGAAAACAACGTCTGCCCAACGAAGTCTTGAAACGCCTTGCGCAAATCCTCCCCTTCCGGCTTCGATGGCGAGTCGGTTAAGCTCGTCGCCTTGTCCGTTTCCGCTCCAAGATCGAGCTTGAACTCGGAACTTGCATCGAGTTTTCCAAACGTCTGCTCGGCTTTCGAACGAGCGAGATCGCTGGGGCCGAACGAAGATGTCGCGCTGCGAAGATTTGGGAGTTCCATGATGTTTGCTGATTCGTTTGAAAAGATCGTTTTAAGACTCGCGGAAGGCAGCATCCCAACCCGACGCGTAAGTTCTTGTTGATTTAGTCGTTTAACAGTCAGCCGTAGGCGTACTTCGCTTCTTTGACAGTACGCCTACGGCTGACTGTTAAACGAAGTGCGTTTGGACAAGTATCAGTTCGAGTTTCAGTGATCTGTTTATTCGATTACCAACTCGCCGAACAAAAGCCCGTCCTTCTTTAGTGCCTTGATAATCGAAATTTGATCTGCGGTTGGAACCGCTAATACATTGAGTGCGTCAGTCAAGTTTTTCAGGGTAGGCCGTTCCGCATCGCCGTCTTTGGAGCTCATCGAAACGAAGCTCCCTTTTGGCTTAGCCGGTCCGCGTGCAGAGATCGTCAAGTTCTTGTGAGAAATAGCCACGGGAGCAATCGAAACTTCCTCCCCTATGATCAACACTCCCTCGCGCTCGTCGATATACACCCGCTTCTTGTTTTGCAGATTGAGCAATTTCAAATCGAGCACCAAGGAGACAAATTGAACAGGATACTCTTTGTAGATGCCTGGGATCGTGACCTCGATGGTCGTTTGATCAATCGCCCGGGCTGTCTTGTTTTTCTCTGCTTTGCCGTAGTTGTTCGCATTGCTCTTCGTCGAAGTGCTCTCAACACTGCTCTGGTACTCGTTAATGCTATCTTCGATGTTCTGTGAAGTTGCGATCGACCGATGATCCGGGTCGACGATCAGTGAAATCTTGTTACCAGCGATAAACTCGTTGACGACCGCTAACTCCATTTTGCACCCATCCACTATTTTACCCGAGGTCGGGACCTTAGGGCTGTCAATAACAATCGGACCACTTGCCAGCCCATAAACTACCGGCCGATCAGCTCGAGGCCCTAGTAGATGAGTCAGCATCAAGTTGCCCCCTTCGAGACTCTTGGCGCCGATAGCACTTACTTTGCAACTCAGCTTGTCACCCGGCTGGGCACCACTTGGGGGAACGGTTACTTCGACGAAGACCAATGCGACGTTCTTTGCATTGGCCATTTCCTTTTCGAGGAGACGCCCCTGAATGTCGCTAGCGACTTGGCCGCCCATGTTTTGCATAACGCGAGAAAGGGCTCGAATCATCGGCTTGATATCCCCTCCGTCGCCAGTTCCCTTCAAACCTACCACCAGACCAAGCCCCTGGAGCGTGTTTTCTTCTTGGCCCTTTAGTCGACAAATATCCTTGATCCGGAGATCGTTCTGGGCGTTAACGTTCGCCGGTACGAAGCTGACGGCCAACGAAAAGAGGAACACACGACTAAGAATTCGATTGAATACTTCCACTTGAGGCCTCAATGTCGTTTGTCCGGGAGGAACGTAAAAGACTGGAATGACTTGTTACGCTCGAAAATAGCAATCTTCTGGCTGCATTACCATGGTGCTTCAGAAATGAGGGAAGCTTGGGCAAAATAGGGCGTTTCAATTCTTGATATCCCGAAAAATTCCCGTTTTCACCCGCTTGCGTTGTGGTACAGGTACTGGCTACTCTGTGAAACAGTAAATGATTGCATTTTCTACAGTTGGTAAAGACCAAGTTTTCGGAGAGACAAATGGCGACAGGCTCAGATGGGTCGGGCGGATTCATTCGACTAAAATTGTTCTTGATGATGGTGTTGCAGTTCTTCATTTGGGGAGCATGGTTACCGCTGATTTTCGGATACATCGATAAGGACGGGTTGGGCTTCACTACCGGGCAACAGTCTCTTATTCTCAACGCATTCCCCATAGCCGCTATTGTGGGAATGTTCTTTAGCAACCAGTTTGCGGACCGCAATTTTGCGGCCGAAAAATTTCTGGCCTTCAGCCATTTGGTCGGCGGTTTGGCGATCCTTGGTTGCGGCTTCGTTACCAGTTTCAATGCGTTCTTCGTGTTGATGCTTGTACACTGCTTGCTCTACGTGCCGACGATCTCCATCACGAATTCGATCGCGTTTGCTAATATGAAGGATGCCCAGAACGAGTTCGGGATCGTTCGAATGGGTGGTACGATTGGCTGGATTCTGGCTGCGTGGCCGTTTACCTTTATCTTTGTCGATTGGGCGGCTGTTAGTGCATCAAGCCCAGCAGGCTTCGTCGATTGGATCGGGGCCGCTCTAGCGAATGGACTGACGGGTGAAGCCCTCAAGAGTGCAACGAAATGGACTTTCATCGTGGCTGGAATTGCGTCCTTGATTTTGTCAGCATTTAGCCTGTTGCTACCGCACACGCCAGCCAAAAAATCCGCCGATGGAACACAAAGTTTGGCATGGCTCGAAGCAGTAAAGCTATTGGCTCACCCTTTCGTTTTGGTGCTTTGGATCGTTACCTTTGCAGATTCCTTTGTCCACAATTGTTATTTCAATTGGACTGGTCGCTTTCTTGGAGCGGCTAAGGAAGCCGGCGGAGTTGGTATCCCAGGCAATTGGATCATGCCCGTGATGAGTGTCGGGCAGCTGGCCGAAATTTTGACTATGTTTGTCCTGGGAATCACACTCAAAAACTTGGGTTGGCGAACCACTATGATCGTTGGCATTTTGGGACACGCAGCTCGCTTTGCAGTCTACGCGTTTTTCCCAGATAACGCGGCTCTGATTATCATTGTGCAAGTGCTTCACGGTATTTGCTATGCGTTCTTTTTTGCAACCGTTTACATCTTCGTCGATGAACACTTTCCAAAGGATGCCAGAAACAGCGCTCAGGGGTTGTTCAATGTGATGATTCTTGGCGTAGGTGCGTTGGTCGCAAATTCCATTTGCCCTTGGCTTTTGGAAAAGCAGTTTACCAATGCCAATGGATCAATCGATTTCCGTGGACTTTTTCTGGTCCCGTGCTTGATTGCAACCTTGGCGGCAATCGCACTCGCACTATTTTTTCATCCGCCAAAGATCGCGTCGAAAGACGCTTAGTGCAAAAGCGAATGGCAGGCTTAACGATTCTTGGGACGGACACCGAGGTTGGCAAGACCTACGTGGCTTGCCGTATCATCGAGTCGTTGGTGCGGGATGGAGTCGCGGTAGGTGCTTACAAGCCCGTTGCAAGTGGAGCGTCATCGCTCGAGCAAAGCGATGGCTATCAGCTCTGGCAAGCGACCGGCAAACGAGGAACCCTGCTCGATGTCTGCCCTCAAAGCTTTTTAGCGCCGCTTGCTCCTCCGATCGCGGCTGAATTGGAGGGAAAGCAGGTTTCGGATCGACTGATTCTGGATGGAGCAAATGCTTGGAGCAAAAAATGCCAGTTGCTCATCCTTGAAGGGGCAGGTGGTCTCATGTCTCCCATCAGTTGGAGCATGACCAATGCCGATCTGGCCATAAAAATGCAGTTTCCAGTCATTTTGGTTTCCCAGAATCGACTCGGGGTTGTCAATCAGGTTTTGACGACCTTCACCGCTGCTCAATCCCTGGGACTGAAGGTTACCAGTGTGGTTCTAAATGCACCTCAAGGTATCGAGCAAAAATTGGCGGAGACAAACGAACGACTTTTGCAAAGCTTTATCGCACGCACCGCAGAAAGACCGCGTCTCGTTCATCTCGGCCAAAATGCTCTCGCATTTGAAAAGAATGTCGCTTGGCAGGAACTTGCAAAGTAGCAGTCACCCGCCCGCTGGGAGGGTCGAACGTAGCGAGGGGAGGGTGAAGTGCCAGCGCGGACTGCACCGACTCTTCACCCTCCCCGGCCTAAAGGCCGCCCCTCCCCGAGGGAGGGCTACTTCTGTTGGAAATCCCGGCAAAACAAACCGGTCGATCTCCGTAGGGAGGGTGACTTGGACTACTTGCGGACGGCACATGGAATGTGCCTGCTACTATTTCCAATGCAGAATCGACTGAGTATTAAACCCACAAACGAAATGCATTTGAGATATACTGACAAAATACACCTCGTCTGTTCCGAACTGTCGCTACGCAATCCCACCTCTCCGCCATGAATGCTCTCTACGATCATCAGTTGCTGCAAACCCGACGCCAGTTTTTTGGTACCAACGGACTGCGAATGGGAGGTTTGGCGATGGCCGCTCTAGCAGGCCAGTCGGCATTGGACTATTCGATGAATCGCGGATTTGCAGAACAGCCCGGCGGGAAAGTTCATCCACCATTGCCCGGTCTTCCGCACTTTGCCCCCAAGGCAAAATCGATCATTTATCTGCACATGAACGGGGGACCTTCGCAGATTGATATGTGGGACTACAAACCCAACATGCAGGAGCAATTCGACAAGGATTTGCCGGACTCCATTCGCAACGGCCAGCGCATTACCACGATGACGAGCGGCCAAGCTCGATTTCCAGTCGCTCCGTCCAAATTCAAGTTCACGCAACACGGCCAATGCCAACGCTGGGTCAGCGAACTATTGCCCAACACCGCAAAAATCGTAGACGAACTGGCGATCGTTAAATCCGTTCATACCAACGCGATTAACCATGACCCGGCTTGCACGTTTGTGATGACCGGCAATGAAGTCCCTGGCAAAGCCAGCTTGGGCTCATGGCTCGCCTACGGTCTTGGAAGTGAAAGCGACAATCTACCGGCCTTCGTTGTGTTGACGCCCACCTGGACCAGCAGCGCAGCGGCTCAAGCACTCTTCACACGCATGTGGTCTAGCGGATTTCTTCCCACTCGTTACGCCGGCGTCGCACTCCGTACAGGTGGTGATCCAGTGCTCTATCTGCCCAACCCCGACGGCGTAACATCGTCCGATCGACGCGCAATGCTAGATGCGCTCGGTCAATTAAACCAACAACGCTTCGCCGAGCTGCACGATCCCGAAATCGAAACGCGAATCTCGCAATACGAGATGGCGTTTCGAATGCAGAGCAGTGTGCCTGACCTGGTCGATCTGAGTAACGAACCGAAGTCCGTTCTCGATCTTTACGGCCCCGACGCATCGACTCCTGGCACCTTCGCAGCCAGCACCTTGTTGGCACGCCGAATGGTCGAGCGAGGAGTCCGCGTCGTTCAGCTTCTTCACCGTGGCTGGGATCAACACGGAAACATTGCGAACGATCTTCCAGCGCAATGTCGCGACATCGACCAAGCCAGCGCGGCCCTCATTACCGACCTCAAACAGCGAGGATTGCTTGATTCCACGCTGGTTGTTTGGGGCGGTGAATTCGGACGAACTGTCTACTGCCAAGGCAAACTCACCAAAGAAAACTATGGCCGCGACCACCACCCCAAGTGCTTTACGATGTGGATGGCGGGTGGCGGAATCAAAGGGGGAGTGGAATACGGCCAAACCGACGATTTCAGCTACAACATCGTCGAAAATCCCGTTCACGTAAACGACCTCAATGCAACTCTCTTGCATTGCATGGGCATCGACCATGAACGACTGGCGTTCCCGTTTCAAGGCCTAGAACAGCGGCTCACAGGCGTAGAGCACCAAAGAGTCATTAAGGAAATTCTTAGGGTATAAGCTGAGCAACAGACCAACGGCGTTCTCTTTAAAGTGAGCCGCGGGCGCTAGCCGCGACAACCGTATTACCCTCGTTCCAAGGCTCTGCCTTGGAACGCACTGCCTTCGAGGCTCTGCCTCGCGTTAGCCATGCTTTTGCAACTCAGCAGGCTGGAGCCTCAGGTGCATTGCATCCCCAGCGGAGCCAGGGGACGAGTGCTAAACACATACACAAGAGTATTCGGGGCAATTGGTAGTTTGCTGTTTCGCTCAACTGCCCCATAACTGCGGAGCAGTGGCATTCGAAAGCCACGGATGAAATCCGTGGTCAGCGTGGTTCGGGTTGCCTGAGAGTCGCAGAGCGACGGCATTCCCACGGGCCTGACGGTCAAAATCACGGCCCATGCCGCTCTTTCAGAGCTCAGGATCAATCGGGGCGTACTACCTGGGGTTTCACCCCAGGCTGAAAAATCCCATCGCGTTCGCGATTCAATCGCAGTAGGATAGTACGGTTAGTTGTAACGATATGCTAACTCCAGTTTTTAGCTCTAAGCTAAATGCTTATCAACGCAAGCTTTGATTGCGGCGAAAACCAGTTCTTCGGATTGCATTCCATCGACTTGCTCCAATTTCCCCTGCGATGCATAGAACTCTGTCAGCGGCGCCGTCTGAGTTTTAAAAACGTGAAGCCGTTCGCGAATGGTCTCATAGTTGTCGTCCGCTCGGCCATCGATCTGAGCCCGTTTAAGTAGTCGCTGAATGAGCTCTTCCTCAACCACCTTCAGCTCCAACGCCATGTCAAGCTTGATACCTTGCTCAACGAGGTAATCGTCCAACAGTTGGGCTTGAATAATGGTTCGCGGAAAGCCATCAAACAACGCTCCATTAACGCATTCATCGCTTTGAAGACGCTGTGCGACGATTCGCATAACCAAGTGATCTGGGGCAAGTTTCCCAGCATCGATATAGGATGCGACCCAACGGGATAATGCGGTGTCCTGTCGCTTGACGGCCCTGAGCATTTCTCCCGTGGAAAGATGAGGGATCTTCAGCAACTCAACCAAGCGCTTACACTGAGTTCCTTTACCCGCCCCTGGCGGGCCGATGAACACCAATCGCATTGCAGCGGCCCCCTCCCATGCTTTCAGTAAGTTTGCTTTGACCCAGCTCTACTGCTCAAGCAGACCTTTGTAGTTTCGCATCAACAGGTGGCTATCGATCTTCTGAATCAAATCGAACGCAACACTGACGACAATCAATAGTCCCGTTCCGCCATACAACCCAGCGACGGTATAAGGAACCGCGAACTGAGAGTTGATGATCGTAGGCACGATTGCGACTACCGCCAAGAACGCTGCTCCCACATAAGTGATGCGGACCATCACCTTTTCAAGATAGTCAGCGGTTCGCTTGCCTGGGCGATACCCTGGAATAAAGGCACCTGAATCTTGCAAATTTTGGGACATTTCCTTTGGATTGAACATGATCGAAGTCCAAAAGAAGCAGAAGAAGAAAATGAAGATCACGTAGAGCACATTGTACGAGAACGATGATCCGCTCGTAAACATGTTGGACAACGACTGGAAAATCGTTGCCGCAACACCACTCCATCCTGATGCAGCATCTTCACCACTGGCGAAGAACGACGCCAGACCACCAAACGCAAATCCAGGGATCATAAGCATGCTGCCCGCGAAAATGATCGGCATAACGCCTGACTGGTTGATCTTCAGTGGCAGAAACTGCTTCGTCCCGCCAAATACTCTACGACCTCGCACGTGCTTGGCACTTTGCATCTGAATGCGTCGCTGTGCCATCGTAATGAATACGACAGCAAAGACCACGCTAATGAACAGAAAAGCGAGAACGATTAAAACGTCAGGCCCAATGGTACTTTGGGAAACACCGCTCAAGCTACTCGACATGTTCTGGCGCAAGTCCCAAAGTGCTCTAGGCATCTGGGCCAAAATACCAGCCATGATCAACAGCGAGACACCGTTCCCGATCCCATATTCGTCAATCTGCTCTCCAAGCCACATCAAAAACATGGAGCCTGCAGTCATGATTGCAACGGTTGTTAATATCCAACCGAAGGAAAGTTGCGAACCACTGAAGAATACAGATGAGACCGTTTTATCATCAGCACCTACAACTTGATACTGAAGGTACGCCCAACTTTGAACAATGCAAATGACAACGGTCAAGTAACGCGTGTATTCGTTGATCTTCTTTCGTCCCACGGCACCTTCCTTGCGAAGCTGCTCGATTGGGGCCCAAACGGTTCCAAGTAGCTGGAAGATAATCGAGGCGGAAATATAAGGAGCAATCCCCAATCCGAATATCGTCAACGAACGAAGATCGGTTGCTGAAAACAACGCGACCTTATCCAAAAACGATTTCATTTCGCCCGACATCGTCGAGTCGATATCTGTCAGAACAGGCAGTCGGACGTGATAACCAATTCGGTAAACGGCCAACAAAAACAGCGTCAAAAAAATCTTCTGACGTAGCTCCGGTATGGAGAAAACTACCCTAAGTTTTTCAAACATGTCGTCATGTTCCTGCGAGTGGTGTGAGGCAATTCCTCAAAAGTAATGGCCGACATTGAACTTGCGTCAACGCCGGCCATCTCATTGTTTCGGATATTCGTTTTTGCTGCTAGCCTAATTTAAGCAAACAGAGCCCTATAACTCTAGCTGCCAGCTTCCGCTTTGAGAGCTGCAACGCGTTCCTTAGGTGTTCGCTTCGCCGCGATAATTTCGATCGTTCCGCCAGCCTTGGCGATCTTTTCTTTGGCTGACTCGCTCGCACGTGTAACGACAAACTTCAAAGCTTTGGTCAATTCACCATCGCCAAGAATCTTGATCTCGTCGCAAATGACCTTAACCAACCCCTTTTCGCGAAGGGTGGTCGCGGTAACTTCTTCACCCGCCGAGAACACCTCGTCGATTGCGCCGAGATTGACGCCAAACACGATTTCGGCCCAGCGATTATGGAAACCTCGCTTTGGAATACGACGAACCAGTGGCAAATCGCCACCATTGAACATCGGGTGCCGTGAGTAACCCGAACGGGACTTGTGTCCGTTGTGTCCACGTCCCGAGGTCTTACCGGTCTTACTACCGATTCCGCGACCAATACGCTTGCGCGCTTTGTTGGTCTGAACGTCTTTGTTGATCTCTTCTAAATTCATGACAGTTTTACGCCTCGGAGTCGTTCGACGTCTTCACGTGTTCTTAGTTGCGCCAACGCGTCAAACGTCGCTTTGATTAATACTACAGGATTGTTCGAGCGAAAGCTCTTGGTCAAAATATCTTGGATACCGACCGCTTCACAAACAGCTCGTACCGCTTGCCCAGCAATAATACCGGTACCTGGACTGGCCGGCATCAACAAAACGTGAGCGGCACCGTATCGGCCGGAAACGACGTGAGGGATGGTTCCGTTCATCAAGGGAACGTTAATCATCGCGCGATTCGCACCTTTTTGTGCCTTCGCAACGCTCGGTGGAACTTCGTTCGCTTTGCCGTAGCCATAGCCAACTCGTCCCTTACCGTCTCCGACAACCACTAGGGCAGCGAAGCTAAACCGACGACCGCCCTTGACCACTGCGGCACAGCGCTTGATCTTGAGCACGCGATCGATGAGATCGCCTTGTCCACCACCACCAGTTGAATTGTTTGCCACTCTATTGATCGCTCCGAATTAAAACTCTAAACCAGCTTCGCGGGCCGCATCGGCGAACGCCGCTACGCGACCATGGTACTTGCAAGAACCTCGGTCCAATGCAACTTGTTTGATTCCCGCTTTGATTGCGCGCTCGGCTAGAATCTTTCCTAGCTTCGTCGCAGCTTCGCAGTTCCCACCGTAACCAACAACCGATCGCAGTTCCTTGTCTCGGGACGAAGCCGATACCAAAGTTCTGCCTGTCGAATCATCGATCACTTGGCAAGAAAAATTCTGCAACGAACGAGTGATGCTCAATCGTGGACGCGATGTCGTACCGCGAACACGCTTCCGCACGCGAAACGCACGTCGCTCACGCTGACCGTCCACCACTTTTCGAATATCCACTTCAAACCTCTATGATCTCGACGCGTTCAACTGCGTCCCGAAAAATCTGAAAAAATTAACTTAGTCATGCGTAGCAATGACTACTAGGTTGCACTCTTGCCAGCCTTGAGCTTGACCTGCTCGCCAACATAACGAACACCCTTGCCCTTGTATGGCTCGGGCTTGCGTAGAGATCGAATGTAAGCTGCGAATTGTCCAACCGCCTGCTTATCACATCCCTTGATGTTAATGTGGGTCTGGTCAGGGCACTTGACTTCTAGAACATCAGGAATCGGCAATTGCAGTTCGTTTGCAAATCCAACTCGGAGTTGCAAAACCTTTCCCTTGATCGTAGCCAGATAACCAACGCCGATAACCTCAAGCTTCTTTTCGTATCCCGTCTTAACGCCAAGGATCATGTTATTGATCAAAGCTCGCGTTAAACCATGGAACGCTCGAGACTCTCGCTCGTCATTGTGACGTGTGACGTTAATCGACTTTCCGTCTTCGCTAAGCGCCACATCGATTTCCTCGCGGTGGGTAAACGTCAATTTCCCCAAAGGACCCTCGACGTCGACTTTACGGTCGGCGATTGCTACTTTGACTCCATCAATGATTGGAATCGGCTTTTTACCTACGCGGGACATTTCTTTTTACTACTCACTTTAATGGAATGTATTGCACAAGCAAATCGCTTGCAGTCTTCCTGGATTGAATCAACGCTCGCCTAGCGGCTTAGCAAACTTCACAAAGTACTTCGCCACCAAGCTTTTGCTGGCGTGCCTCGCGATCGCTTACCACACCCTTGGAAGTGCTTACAATCGAAATGCCAAGCCCGTTCAAGACAGGCTTCAACTCTTCGCACTTCTTGTAAATCCGTCTACCAGGCTTACTAACCCGCTTCACGGTTTGAATCACTTTTTCGCCGTTCGGACCGTACTTCAACTCGATGCGAAGCATCTTTGCTGGTACCGCCTCTACCTCGGAATAATCCCAAATATACCCTTCGCGCTTTAGCACGTCTGCCACACCAACTCGGAACCGAGAAAGCGGAACATCCACAAACGGTCGCTCAATGCGAACGGCGTTGCGAATTCGGGTAATCATGTCTGAAATTGGGTCACTGATCATAATGTGGATGCCCCCGTAACCTTACCAGCTAGCTTTTCGAACACCAGGAATGAGACCTTTGTCTGCCAATTGTCGGAAACAAATCCGACAAATGCCAAACTTGCGATACACCGCACGTGGGCGACCACAAAGTTTGCAACGGTTCTCACGGCGAGTTGAAAACTTTGGCTCGCGATTGGCTTTGGCAATTTTGCTTTTGCTGGCCACAGGTGGGTTTTCCGGTAATTCAAGGTAAATGGTAAGTAACTGTTTTTGTCAGCCGTCGGCTCACGCCTCCGACATCGTATAACCATCGAAAACGATCGATGGCTCCGTATTCGTCAGCCCTTAAGCTGTCTTCTTCTTAGGTGCTCGGAACGGCATTCCAAACATCTCAAGTAGTCTTCTCGCAACATCGTTGTCCCCAGCGGTCGTTACGATCGCAATGTTCATGCCTTGCGGCCGAGCAAACTTATCAGGGTTCAACTCTGGAAACACCAACCACTCTGCTAATCCCATCGAGTAGTTGCCTTTCCCGTCAAACGCAGTTCGGCTAATACCACGAAAGTCACGGACCCGCGGTAAAACGATACTGATCAAACGGTCGAGAAACTCGTACATCTTGTCTCGTCGAAGAGTCACTTTGCAGCCGATCGGCACGCCTTCCCGCAACTTGAATCCAGCAATCGAATTCCGTGCGATGGTCAAAACCGGCCTCTGGCCAGCAATATCTCCCATTGCTTCGGCGGCCAGTTCCAAGTATTTCTTGTCCTGCATCGCTTCGCCGACTCCCATGTTGATGGAAATCTTTTCCAACTTTGGAATCGAGAAAACGTTGGTGAACCCAAACTCTTTTTCAAGCGCTGGTCGAATCGTTTCTTGGTAGTGTATTTGAAGTCGAGGGGCCATGATTTTAATACTTTGTATGAACTCTTTTGTCTTAAATTTTTTTCAGGATCAGCCTGTGTCGGACCAAACTAAGCTTTGGATGCGTGCAGTGGGCGAGCCGGTGCAACAACGCTAATTGTTTTACCACTCTTCTTGCTGTATCGTTCCTTGGAACCGTCAGGCAGGAACCGAACACCCATGCGGGTTGGAACACCAGTCGATGGGCAAACGATCATCACTTTGGACACGTCCATAAACGCTTCCTTGGAAAGTCGTCCACCCTGAGGGTTTCGCTGCGAACGTTTGACGTGCTTGTAAACACGATTCAAACCTTCGACCACGACCTTACCTTTAACTCGGTCGACCTTCAAAATCTTGCCGCGCTGGCCTTTGTCTCGTCCCGATATGACTTCTACTGTGTCGTTAACTTTGATCAACATTTAGACCACCTCACTCGCCAACGAGACAATTTTTGTGAAACTCTTCTCACGCAATTCTCGAGCGACAGCGCCGAAAATACGTGTACCGCGAGGATTGTCGTCTTTGTCGACCAAAACCGCTGCATTGCCGTCAAAACGAACATAACTACCGTCAACACGTCGTGTTGGGTGCGAAACCCGAACGATCACGGCTCGAACGACCGCCTTCTTCTTGACTTCACTTCCGGGAATCACGCTCTTTACGGAGCAAATGATCACATCGCCGAGACCGGCGTAGCGACGTCGCGTGCCACCCAACACTTTGATGCACATAATTTCCTTTGCACCGGTGTTGTCAGCGACTTGAAGTCGGCTTTCTTGCTGAATCATGATTGACTATGTTTCAAAAACGAATTTGGAATGTTTATTACCGATTGAGTTTCAGCAAGACTAGGTTGCTGCGGCGGCGGCGGCCGCTTGCTCTGCTTTCAAACTTGCTACGTCCACAATCTTGGACTTCTCTACCACACGAATCAAATTCCAACGCTTCAACTTCGACAGTGGTCGCGATTCTTCAATCTCCACCTTATCACCGATGTGGGACTCATTGTTCTCGTCATGAACGTGACAAACGGTCTTCTTGCGAATGATCTTGGAATATCGCGGATGGCGAACCAAACGCTCGATCTCAACTCGACGTGTTTTTGAAGCTTTATCGCCGGTTACAAAACCGACTAGAATTCGACGTGCCATAGTGGAAACTTTGTGACAGATTATCTGGATTGGATTCGGTTGCAGGTCCTAGGCACTAAGCTTTGGATTGCCGCTGGGTTTGTAGGGTCCGCACTCGAGCAATCAAACGTCTGTTATGACGCATCTGACTCGGTACGTCCACTCGATCGGTTTGCGCCTGCAGACGGAATCGAAACATGTTTTCCGCAGCTTCCACCGCAGTTAGTTCCAATTGCTCGTCGCTCATCTCGCGAAGTTCGGAGGCTTTCATTTTCGACTCGTTAACCTTGAATATTTGACAAAACCTATGCTGGACGACGTCGAACCAGACGAACTGGAATCGGCATCTTGGCAGCAAGACGTGCAAAACACACCTTGGCCTGTTGTTCGGTCACACCGGCCAGTTCATAAAGAACCGTACCTGGTCTAACCACAGCTACCCAGTATTCCGGCTCCCCTTTACCTTTACCCATTCGGGTTTCCAAAGGCTTGGAGGATACTGGTTTATCTGGAAAAATTCGGATGTAAAGTCGACCTTCACCACGAACGTATTGGTTCGCCGCGATTCGTCCCGCTTCGATTGTTTGGGCACGGATCCAGCCGCCTTGAAGGCACTGTAGTCCGAAATCACCAAAGACAACCTTGTTACCGCGGGTCGCGTTACCTTTTATACGTCCTCTTTGGCTTTTTCGGTGCTTGACCCGTTTGGGCATCAGCGCCATCGTTAGCGTCTCCCGCGTAAGAACCTTGGTTTACCCAGACTTGAATTCCGATATTCCCCTGTGGAGTAGCGGCTTCTGCAAGTCCATAGCTAATCTTTGCTTGAATCGTACTGAGCGGAAGTGAACCGGCGTTGCCCTTTTCGCAACGTGCCATTTCCGCACCGCCCAATCGACCCGACATTTGAATCTTGATCCCCTTGGCGCCCGCGTCCATCGCTGTTTCGATGGATCGCTTCATTGTCCGACGGAAACTGGACCGCTTCGCGAGTTGCTTGGCGATGTCTTCCGCGATCAATTGCGCCTGAATTTCAGGGCGATATACTTCCTCTACCTTGAGATTCACGCGACGCCCAATCAAGTTTTGCAGCTCTTCCTGCAAAATCTCGATCTCAGTCCCCTTCTTCCCAATAATTAAACCAGGTTTCGCAACGAAAACCATCAATCGTACTTCGTCGCGCGTTCGTTCGATTTCGATTCGATCGATTCCCGCTTCTCGATACGCTGGCTTCGTTGGATGAAACTTAATGAACTTTCGGATCTTCTGGTCTTCAACCAAAAGCTCCGCAAACTCTTTCTTGCTGGCATACCATCGGCTCTTCCAACCCATGACGATGCCGGTACGGAAACCTATCGGATTGACCTTTTGTCCCATAATGCAAGTTTCCTACAACTCTTCGATTCTCTTGAGTTCTACCGAAATGTGCGCCGATCGCTTCAGGATCGTAAACGCCTGTCCTCGCGACATTGGCCTAAACCGCTTCATGATCGGACCGCCATCAATGCGTGCATCGACGACAACCAAT
>JANPHB010000053.1:0-91011 GCA_031424235.1 Pirellula sp. | reverse complement strand
CGCTGCGGGCGCTTGTTTTGCGAACTGCCCTACGATTTTTGCTATCATTGCCAGTCTCCTCGTGCGATGGAAAGGTTACCCTTTTCATCATACGCACCGATGGAATGACGGCTTTACAGGATTCATTGTCCTCAATCGCTTTTGGTAGCTTTAGTTTGGCACTAAGCACTTTGCAATTGGTTCAGGCAATCTACTGAACCGCGGGCGCTAGCCGCGTTACGGTTTCGCTGGCAAAAACGGTTGTCGCGGCTCAATTTGTGCCCTCGTTCCAAGGCTGAGCCTGGGAACGAGTTTTATCTTTAATTCTCGACAAAGACCTTGAAATCTTCGAACACGGCCTCAAATGGAGAGGACGTGTTGTGCCCGGCGGCAACCCCCAACGACACCATCTTCGGCAGTTCGATCTCAATCGGCTCCATCGACAACCATTGGTTGCCATCCACGCTCGTGGCCGCGTATACCATTCCCCCGCGTCGCTCAAGCCGAAGGTAGGTTGCTCCTGCTGTCAACGGCATCTCGGAAGCATTGCCCTTACGTAGGAACTCACCATCCATCCGCGATTCGAAGCTCGCGTAAGAGAGGTTGTTGCCTTCGTACACCATTTCTGCCCGTTCCAATCTTATGTAGTTCTTCTCGTCCAACCAGAGTAGGAACCCGGCACCATGGAAGGGCCGTCTGCCTACATTACGATTGGCTAAGAATTATGCCCTCGTTCCAGGGCTCTGCCTTGGAACGCACTGCTTTCGAGGCTCCGCCTCGCGTTTGCTATCGAGTTGTGAGTTCAGGAGGCAGAAGCCTCCGATGCATTGCTTTCCCAAGCGGAGCCGCGGAGCCGCGGAGCTGCGGAGCCTGGGAACGAGTTTACAAGATTTTTTCGATCACAGTCCGTATTAGCTACATTGGTTTTTGACTGAAACAAGCTTGCAATAGTCTCAGAATTGAAACAATATCTGCATGTGAAGATTAATCTTGTCATTACGACTGGGCTCATACAAGAAGTGAGGACTGAGTGGTCCTTATGCCGAAATACTCGCAATGTCATCTATGTGAGACCATGTAAGGAGAATCCGTGGCGCCTTTTTTACTGGACTAACGCAGGTGTTAACCTGCAGCTTTATTATTGCGCAACCAAAGTTCCAGGAACAGCAAATTCCAAAGTCGATAGGCTTGATTGCCGCGGCCTGACATGTGCTCGTCTACCAAACTTGCTATCGCCTCGCGCCGGAAATACTGATGACAGACCGCGTCCGTGCCAAGCAACGCATCGTAGGTCCTGTCTCGCAACGACGTGCGGAACCATTTGGCAATCGGCACTCCGAAGCCCATCTTGGGGCGATGCCAAATCTCCTTAGGCAAGAGATCATAGTACGTATCCATCAGCAAACGCTTGCCTTGTTTGCCTCGCAATTTCAGATGCGACGGCAGAGCAGCAGCCCACTCCACCAAGCGATAATCGAGCATAGGTTGGCGTGCCTCAAGCGAATTTGCCATCGACGCGATATCCACTTTGGTCATCAAATCGCACGGCACATACGTCTGAAGATCCGCGGTCGATGCACAACTCAACAAATCCCGCTTGCCCGCGTTTCGCCACGCGTCTGCCAAAAAAGAGACCGGATTTCGATCGGGCAATTGCTCGATAAACGACTCTTGGTACAAATCCAGACGACTAGCTTCCCCAAAGATTTGAATCCAATTCATGTAGCGATCGATTGGCGACTGGCCTAAGGCTTCGCAGAATCGACGGACGCGACGCAAGAAAGATCGTCGAGCAGTCGAATCCGGCAGACGTTTCATCAGCCACGTTTGGTTTAGCCAATGAACCGGTAGCCACGACTGCAACTGGCCGCTCAACTTCAAGGCGCGATAGCGTTCATAGCCGCCGAAGAGTTCGTCGCCACCATCGCCACTGAGTGCGACGGTAACATGCTTGCGTGTCATCTCAGATAAATACCAAGTTGGAACGGCGGACGAGTCTCCGAAGGGCTCATCGTATTGGTTTACCAATTGGTCCAAGATACTCATGGCATCTGGGGTAACTTCAAAACGCTCGTGCTTGGTTCCAACGTGGTCCGCGACCATTTTGGCAAAATGGGTTTCATCGAAGTCCGCCTCCGAAAAGCCAATCGAAAACGTTTGAATCGGCGTGTCCAAATGCTGTTGAGCAATGGCAACCACGAGCGACGAGTCAATCCCTCCGGACAGAAACGCGCCCAACGGCACATCGCTCCGAAGCCGCAATCGAATGGCGTCCGACAGCAGCGTTCGCAATTGAGCCGAAGCCGCTGGCTGATCGATGGGAGTTTCTTTGGACCAATCGACGTCCCAATACTTCTCGATTTTCAATGTGCCGTTTTCAAAAACCGCGTAGTGGCCAGGCGGAAGCTTATGGATGCCGCGGTAAATCGAATGCGGATGCGGAATGTACTGATAGGTTAGAAACAGATCGATTGCGCCAGGATCAATTTGCTTGTCGATGCCAGGCAGTGTCATCAAGCTTTTGAGCTCGCTCGCAAACAGCAGTCGACCATTTTGAATGGTGTAGTAGAGCGGTTTCTTCCCAAGTCGATCTCGGGCGAGCACTAGGCGATCTTTGTGGCAGTCCCAGATGGCTAACGCAAACATACCATTGAGATGCGAGAAGCAATCGACTCCCAGGTCTTCATACAAATGGACGATCGTCTCGGTGTCAGATTGGGATCGAAACGTGTGGCCGTTACCTTCGAGCCGATGCCGGATCTGTTGGTAGTTGTAGATCTCGCCGTTGAAGACGATTTGAACCGAACCATCCTCATTGCCGAGAGGTTGATGGCCAAGGGCTAAGTCGATGATCGAAAGGCGACGAAAACCGAGCGCAACACCTGGCGATGGACGTCCATCGACGATAGATGGATCCGCTTTGGGTGGGATGATCAAGTGTCCTTGACCATCGGGACCACGATGAGCGATCGACTGGGTCATTCGATTCAGCTCATCAAGAGTCAGCCTTTGTGCGTCATGCGACCAAACTCCACCCGCAATTCCGCACATGTTGATCTCGCTAGCAGTTCAGTTGAAGAGGTTTTGGCCGTATGGCGATTGCTTTCGACTGCGTTTTGTAGCGGCATGGCGCGAGCCCTCCGGTTTCGCAGTATTTACTAGACACGCACCGGACGGCTCGCGCCGTTCCGCTAACGATTTGAGTACCCGTGGACTAGCCCTTGGTGGTCCACTCGACAGGGGTCGGCTCAAGGCTCTCGGCTAGCGGCGAGCCACAGTCTTTGCGACCGCTTCCCTCTAAGCGACTTATGACGCGAACCGACATGTCGTTATCGCATTGGATCTGGCAACTGAGTCGAACTCCGGTTGCTCCTTTGGCGGCCAAAACTTGCTTTTCAGCGACCGTCATTTTGTCTGGTTCACCAGCGACAAACTCGACGCGGCAAGTCGTGCAGCGAGCTTTGCCACCGCAAGCGTGCAACTGATCAGTGCCCGCTTCTTCGCGAAGCGCAGCAGCGAGTCGTTTACCGGCCGGTACTTCGAACGTTCCAATTCCGTCAACAGTTAGATTTGGCATTTGACTTTAGATTCAATTGTGGAGCAGAAAAGCAAAAACAATGTCTATCAAGGATACTCGTGAACGCCGAGCTTGGCCAGTGTACACCAGGCCAATACTACATCCGATGCACGGCGTTAGCGCTAACGCCCGACGGCAAATGGACCGGCAAAACACATGGAAATCTACTAGATTGCAAACCTTGATGAACGAGCGCCGCGAGGCCGCTGGAGCCCGATCTTGGCAACGTGGCTCAATTGTTGCGGCCAATTATTTTCTTCTGTTCTTAAAGAGCCACGCCCTCTTTTCGTTTTGGTGCACGTACGTCTGCGAATCCCATTTCGCGAAGTTGTTTTTCGAGAGCAAGCATCTGGGGCGGTTCGCCGTGAACGAGGCGGACTTTGCCTGTTGCCTGGACCGCCCCTCCAAGCAGCGCCGCGAAGTCCGCTTCATCGGCGTGCCCTGAGAAACCTCGTACCTCTGCCACGTCGATCCACTTGTTCCACTTTTGTCCTTGAAAGGTCACTACTGGAATGGGTGACAACAACTTATGACCCAACGAATCCGGTGCTTGATAACTCACCAAGACTATCGTAGATCGCGGATCATCGATGTGAGCTCGCAAGTGCTGAACGATCCGGCCGCCCTCGCACATCCCACCCGAAGCGATAATGATGCACGGCGCGCGTTGTGTTGTGCACACCCAAGCGTCTTCTTCGGATTCAAGCCATTCACAAGGAATCTCATCGGCTTCGGGTGAAAGGTCGCTTTGGTGCTGTTGAAATACGAAGTCGATTTCTTGGGCGAGCGGGCTATCCACGTAGATCGGCACACGAGGCAATTTTCCACTTGCCATCCACTTTCGGATGTAATGGAGCACTAAGTGGGTTCGGCCAAGACTAAACGCAGGTATAAGAACCTTGCCACCTCTCGCGATGGTCTTATGAACAATAGCTGCCATCTTGGTGGCCATGGTTTCGAGCGAGTCGTGCGTCTTACCGCCGTAGGTGCTTTCGCAGATGATGAGATCGGCAGCCGGGACCGGCGACGGCTCGGCAACGTAGGGAACTCCGCGACGCCCCAAATCTCCAGTGAAAGTAATCGTGTATTCGCGATCGTCATTCTTCATCCGGACACAGACCATGGCGCTCCCTAAGATATGCCCAGAATCGATAAAGCGGATCTGCACGTCTTGGTTAACATCGAGCGGCTGCAAATAGTCAACACCAACACAGGCGGCGATCGTGTCCTCAACGTCCTCAAACGTAAAGAGCGCAGGCGGCTTACCTCGCATGTTTCGTCCACCGAATCGAGCGAATTCGTTTTCTTGAATCCGAGCCGAGTCCATCAGCATGACTTCGGTCAAGTCGCGTGTTGCGTGCGTGCAGTAGATCGGTCCCGAAAAGCCCTGCCGCACCAAATTGGGCAGATTGCCGCAATGATCCGCGTGAGCATGGCTCAAAAAAACGGCATCAATCGTTGTCGGATCAAACGGAAAATTTGCGTTTCGCAGTCTGGCTTCTTCGCGAGGGCCACGAAATTGGCCGCAATCCATCAAAAATCGATATGGCCCCGCCTCTAGCAGGTGCATGGAACCGGAAACAGACTGTGTGGCTCCTAGAAAAGTGACGGTCGGCGCGGTTTCAATACGGGCAATGGAAAGCTGATTCATGCCGGCATTATACCGTATAGTCAAAAGAAAAGTGGCCAGAACGGGCGTATTGACCTTCCATGGCAAGGGTAGCATGATGAAAATCGAATCTCCTTTCCAAATCCCATTGGAACCCGCTCCCTTCAAAATAACCATTTTCAGCACTATTTCGTTTCCCTACAAATGACTTCACCTCTTAAACCCGCTGTGGTTTTACTCAGCGGAGGCCTTGACTCTGCCACGTGCTTAGCGATTTGCAAAGATCGCGGATTTGCTCCGTACGCGATCAGCTTTCGATACGGCCAACGCCATGCGATTGAACTTACGAAAGCGGCGACCATTGCGAAGCAAGCTGGCGTTGCGAAACACGTTGTCATCAATATCGACTTGGGCGCTATCGGCGGCAGTGCACTCACGGATAATAGCTTACTAGTTCCTAAGCACGACTTGGTTTTCGACATCGGCGCCGAAATCCCACTTACGTATGTGCCTGCTCGAAACACCGTTTTCTTGTCCTATGCGCTGGGTTGGGCTGAAGTGCTGGGCGCGTTGGATATTTTTATCGGCGTCAACGCATTGGACTATAGCGGTTACCCAGACTGCCGGCCTGAATTTATTGCTGCTTTTGAAACGATGGCCAATCTGGCAACCAAGGCTGGGGTCGAAGGCAAGTCGCTCAAGATACATACTCCTCTCATCGACATGACCAAAGCCGAAATCATTAGACTAGGGCTGTCATTGGGAGTCGATTACTCGCAGACATTCTCGTGCTATGACCCTGACGAGGCCGGAACCGCTTGCGGCCATTGCGATTCATGCCTATTGCGACTTCGCGGCTTCGAACAAAACAACTTGATCGACCCGGCGTTAATGTAAAAAGGCTTGTGCCCTTCCAAAATCCGATACACACCTATAAAGACCTTTACCATGAAAAAACATTCCTTCGTCTTACTCGCCACTCTGATGTCAGTTGGCTGCCAACCAAGTGCGACCACAGTTACGTCGGTTAAGAGCGTAAAGCTAGAACCTCTGTCAGTGCAGCTGACGGCCGGTGCACCGGACTCGCTGTTTGCGCCTCGCTATTCACCACCGGGTAAAGGACTCGAACTGAAACCTATCGAGATTCCGGCGTCTCAAGGATTCGATGGTCTTGAAACCGAAGTCGTCCTGGGCTCGCCCGTCGAGAAGCAAGCGCCTATCAAAATGCTTATCGCCCGAGCAGCTGCCGGAGAAGCCTATACGAAGCTAACGATCGACTCAAACGGAGATGGAAAGTACGACGAAGAAGCGATCGTGATCAAAACGACGGAGTCGAGAGGCAATATTTGGTCCAGTTTTTCGGCAACGCTTAAGGTCAATTACATCGCCGACAAAACCATTTCGGAAGACTATCCGGTCACTCTATGGATCGCAGTCGCCTCGCTTGATGAACAACCTAAAGTCCTTCGAATATCGCGTCGCGGGTTCAAATCCGGAGAGATGCAAGTAGGTGATCAAAAAGTAACCGTTGTCTTAAGCGACTCAAACAACGACGCCATATTTGGCGAAGGGGACTGGTGGGAGTTGCGATCCATGGATGGGCCTGCAAAGAGTTCCGAAATGCGGAGAGTTGGCGAATACTCTTGGTTGGGTGAATCCGCCTACAAGCTTGAAGTGAACGACGTACGGGGTAGTTCCGTTAAACTTGCTTCGTTTGACCCGGGAATAACACGTGAGGAGGACGCACTTGCTCGCGACCCGTTTGGTGCCGACAAAAAGGCCGTTAAGGCAGAAAAGCCGCTTGAGTTCCGTCACGATATCGACGCCGCGATTGCAGAGGCGGTCGACAAGAAGCAGCGATGTTTTATCAAGTTCGAAACAACTTGGTGTGGCCCATGCCAAAT
The DNA here is from genome assembly GCA_031424235.1 of Pirellula sp. Taxonomy (GTDB): domain Bacteria; phylum Planctomycetota; class Planctomycetia; order Pirellulales; family Pirellulaceae; genus JBKCUI01. Next base: position 83,942 of record JANPHB010000053.1, on the reverse strand, counting down.
GATGACGCAAAACGTATTCACGGCCAAGGATGTAGTAGACGCGTCCAAGGATGTGGTATGCGTCAAGGTCGACGGCGACCAGCGGCGCGATTTAGTAGAGCGATATGCAGTCAAGGCGTACCCAACCGGACTTATGATCGCAGCAGATGGAACAGAAGCAGCCCGCTTTGTCGGTTACCAAAAGGTTACCGACATGGCCGATTTCCTGAAAGAAAAGAAAGCTGAGGCAGCGAAGTAGCTCGATCGAGAGGATTACCGAAAGAGACACAAAAGGGACAAAAGAGAAGACGCAACTGGTTCCCAGGCGAGAGCCTGGGAACCAGTACAACGATTTGCTTCGAACTACCGACGCGGTAACATCAACGAGTTGACCACGAAAGACTCGAACCACACGAAAAAACAATCCCAAAATCATATGGTGAAGCGAGTACCGCCAAGTTGGAGGAATGTAGGTTCTCGTTCTGTTCCACCCATCATCCTTTTTTCTTTTCGTGTGTTTCGCGTATTTCGTGGTTACCCAACTCGGAGTTAGGCGCGGTTCTCGACGAATGTCGAGCATTCTAGGAATCCGGGGCTACCGCCCAACGGCTCATTAATGGGCACAACGGTGGCGATGTGCTTATCGTAGCACTTTGAGCTTTGGCAGTTTTACTTGGAGCTCCTTCACCGCTTTTTCGCTGACTTGCGTGTTGTTCAAGATCAGGTCCTTTAAGTTAACCAGAGAACTCAATCCACGAATACCCGCATCGGTTATGGACGTCTTGCCTAAATGCAGAAATTCCAATGACTGCATCTTCGCAATAGTAAGCGAGGCTCCATCGTCGATCGCTAGAGTGTCATCGAGGTTTAGTCGCTTCAGTTTCAAGCTCGTGAGGGAAGCGACTCCCGCGTTGGTTACTTTCGTTCGTAGTAGATTCAGATCTTCGAGCTTCTTCATCTTACTGAGGGCTACCAACACCTTGTCGTCTGTCTGCGTCTCACCTAAGTCGATCGAAGTAACGCTTTCGAATTTGGCGATGTGATCTATCAATCCCTGGTTGGTTACGCCTGAACCACGAAGCTTCAATTTTGTCATCTCTCTAACTTCGGAAAGGACTCGCAATGCGTTGTCGCCCGCTGGCGTTTTGTAGATGTCAAATTCCTTTAGTTTGGTCATCCCAGCGAGTGCTTCGAAGGAAGCATCCGTAATGGAACACTCTTTCAAGGAGATAGCGACCATGTTGGTTAAATTGCGTAGCGATGGCATTCCAGCATCGGTTATGCCAGGCCCGCCCAGGCTAAGATTTCGCAATTTGGTGAGTCCTTGCACGTGAACTAAGCCCGCGCTGGTCACCTGAGCGCAGTCCGATATGTCAAGCAACTCCAACTGCGTTAGATTCTTGATTTGAGCCAAACCGGTGTCTGAAATCTTAGTCTTGGCCAATCGCAATCGTTTGATCGACAAACTGCCAGCGATGCTTGAAAGAGCAGCATCCGAAATGGAACATCCGTCAAGATTCAGCTCTTCGAGCTTCGCGAACTTGGAAATGGCGGCCACCGACTCATCGGTAGCACTCGAAAGATCCAGACGCAACGATTTTAGATTCGGCAGAGCCGCAAGAGCCACGATCCGTTCGTGAGTGGCCTTGGGGCCGGTCATGGAAACGGTTTGAATGGTGGGGATCTCGAGAAGTCGCGGAAAGACATCGGCCCAACTTTCCTCGCACTTGCGAAAATCTACGGAGACCAGTTCGCCATCTTTCTCAGTTACAACCACCCCGCCAAGAGCCTTGATTTTGCGAGCATTCTCGGAGTCGGCTTTTTGTCCAAATGCGAACGTTGCGGATAGGGACACGAGGCAGAACAAAGTCAACTTGATTGGGATTTGCATCGGATTCTGTAGATATTGGAGAGGTAAATTCTGGACGAGGGTTCTGGACAGCCTAAATGATAACAAGAATGGTTTTGAATTTCTGGTGACAATCCATCGTTGCGAAAGTGTCCATCGAGAGTCTTCGTGTTTAGAATAACGTACGATTGACGCAGAACTTGAGCATAGACCATAGACGATCGAAGAGCCCGATATGATTTTTGGATACAACACGACCAAGCTTACGCTCCGCGAACTCATGTTCGAGCAATCGTTCTTGTTGTACCCGTTGATTTTCATGCTTTTCGTTCTATCTCGATTATTTCGATTTCAGTTGCCTGGCTCGTCAGATATTCCGCCGACAGAAACACTGGACGACTACTACGGTGACCGCGAAGCGATAGACGCCGATTTGAGACAGGCGTTATCTGCGACCGATCATGAGCTTAGCGATCTCGGATTCACAGATTGCACTGCGATTTCGATTCACGATAAAAACTCCCAAACGCGTTACGGGAGCCTTGTCTATTTGTCGCCAGACCATAAGACAATCGCATGGATCCGAACGCGAAGGCAACCCATATTGCCGTCCAACAAGCATTATGTGAGAGTTCAATTGATCTCGATTGGACGCAGTGGGCAAATGATCTCAACAACATCGTCGGGGCGCGACGTGCTGGATCCGCCGGAATGGAGTATTCGGTACTTTCCGAGAGTTAAGCTGGCTCAGCTACTTAGCAAGCACGAGCAGCATCTTGCCGAACGAAGCACCGCAACTGAGTTGCCTAGAGTTTTTGAAAACGTGGATGTCGCGGGCGATGCACTCGCTGCAAGCCACGGTCGCTGGATTGCCTTTCAGAGAACGCGAGGGTTCTTGGTGGAGCCCAAAAAAGCTCCTGGCTCTGAATTCGAAGGCGGTCAAGACGATCCGATTGTCGCGGCTGTTCGGACGATGGAGAACAAGAAGACACAGTGGATCACCAAATTGGCGATTTTGGTTTTTTCCATTGTTGCATTCGTGGCGCTCGGGCTCTTCCAATTCACTTGGGAGTGGATGCTCATGATTTTGCCGGTGCTGTTCGTCCACGAGCTAGGGCACTTGATCGCCATGAAGATATTCGGTTACAAGAATGTCCAAATGTTTTACATCCCGTTCTTTGGTGCGGCAGTTACTGGGCGGCATTACAACGTAGCAGGCTGGAAAAAAGCCATCGTTTCTTTGGCTGGTCCGGTACCAAGCATCGGGATCGGTGTGCTCATCTCAATTGTTGCTATCGTAACTCAATGGGGTTGGGCTGAAAAACTCGCCGTAATTACCTTGATGATCAACGGATTCAATTTGCTGCCATTCTTGCCATTGGATGGTGGTTGGGTTGCGCACACGACGTTGTTTTCAAGATCGCGGTATTTGGACATGGGGTATCGCCTTTTCGCCGTTTTGATGACCTTTTTGGTCGTACTCTTGCTTCAAACGAGAGGGATGATCGTAGTCGCGATCGGCATGGTCATTGCGTTGCCCGTTGCTTGGAAAACGATGCTGGTGGTTGACCAACTGCGAGACCAACCGCTTCCTAAAGCGACGGACGATCAGATCCCGACAGGAGCCATTCAGCGAATTGCAAAAATGCTTCAAGAGGTAAAGCTCCCGGCGGCCAACGTCAAACAACTAGCGTCGGTAACGGTGCAAGTGTACGAACAAGTGTCAGCCAAACCACCTTCGGCCTTGGCCTCGGTCGGTTTGCTCTTCACGCAATTTGCGTCGATGGTTTTGGTACTGCTGTGCTGCCTGGGTATGTTTGGCGCGAAAGCATATCGGAACTTTGCCAAGCTCCGAGACGTGAAGCGAGAAACCGTTCTCGTCGCCTTGGACACGAGCAAGCCTCGAATTGCCGTTGGCACGACCCCTTTGCCGCAACGGGATCTGCTGTTTTGGGAGTTTGAGGATGCGGAGATAGCTGGCCAAGCGTTCGACCAAAAGAAAGCACAGGGAACTTTCTCGGCAGTCCAATTCGGGGCGGTGGTCATCCAAAGCAGTCCATCAAAAAACGAGCTGGATGTCGGTGAACAAGAAATTAACTTAAACCAACTTATTTGGCCCTTGGAAGCAGAGCGATTGAGCGTAGAGGACCAACGACTTTCAGAGGTCGCTGCCTCGCCACTTAAGTCTCGATGCTTTCTGGATGAACTGCCAAAAGTGAAACTTCGCTTCAAGGACCAGCAAGCCGCCAAGTGGGCCATCGACGAAATCACCATGACGCCGCAAATGCGATTCGGCGATTCCATGCCCATCCCAGCTTGGTATCCTGCGAACACCAAATCCGAAGAACGTCGCAAGTTGCGGCAACTCCTGTCGGTTCTTCAAGAGAATCGCGAAACCGCTCCATGGGATGAGCCCGTTGCCAACAGCGACAACGCGGAAAAGAGAAACGCCAATTTAGAAGAAGTCGAAAAAGACTGGGCGAAAGTTCGAAAAAAGAGAGCCCTAAAAAAGGCAGAGTGGATGGAAAGCCAAATAGCAACATCATCGGGGGAGTCGCTCGAGTTGCTCAAGGCATACCAAAAGTATGAAGCGGAGCTTCAGTCCTTCATCGAGAATAGCGAATTGAAAAATGCGAATTCCTCGAATGACGGCAAGTTTGACAAATACCCGAAGCTCGAGGAGCATCTTGCGAGATTCAAAGATTCTCTTGGGTATTTAGACTCGAACGAGAAAAACTTCCGCTTGGCGGCGTATGCGACTGCAAATTTTGCATCGACGATTGCGGACGACGCTTCTGTTACTACGTTTTTCCCAGATCAACCGGATTCCGATTTCGGTTCGTCGGTGGCTGAAAAAATGCCACAAGCTGAGGCTGAAACGACGATTCAAATCTATTTGTATGATAGCCCGGATCCCGCGGTCGCAATCGGGGGCCTCATCGCTTGGCTGAAGAAGAATGGAGCCGAGGAAATGTCGTTTGCCTACACAGTCGTCAAGAAACGGAAGCCGTAGTATCGATGACATGACGGGAAAAAAACGAATTCACAGACTTACGCTCGTCCTGAAATGGGTCGTCGTTTTCGTCATCGTGAAGGTGCTTGTCGGTATTGTCTCGAACTATCCTGACTACTTTCCGCCAAATTTTGACGCGGACTTTTTGCTTGGCCGCGAAGGTCATCTTCACGGGACCTATGCCATAGCGTTTTACACTCATATCGTGTCGACGCCGTTTGCGCTGGTCAACGGTTTGGTGTTAATGAACGAATCGTTGCGCCGGAGTTTCCCAGTGCAGCATCGTTGGCTGGGCCGATTGCAAGTGTCGGTTATTTTGTTTCTATTGGTTCCCAGCGGTTTGTGGATGTCGGCGTATACGCTTAGCGGGCGAGTAGCAGGATCTGGTTTCGCGTTTCTTGCGCTGACCACGGGATTTTGTGTAATCATGGGCTGGCGAAGGGCTGTGGAGAAAAACTTCAAAGCGCACCGCTATTAGATGACACGGTGCTTCGTCATGCTTTGTTCTGCGATCGTGCTCCGATTAATGTCAGGGGTCGCGACGGTATTCATTCCAAATGCGATGTGGACTTATCCCTTTGCGGCCTGGGGGGCCTGGCTCATACCTTGGATTTCGCTTGAGGGTTTTGAGTCCTGGAGGCGACGTCGAGTAAATGGGTGAGCCAAGGACGGGCTGAAAACGACTTGAGCTTAAGGCGTTAGCTGATCTCTGGCGCCTAAATTGGCTACCAGGTCTTCGACTTTTCTTACGCTCCAATGGCTGGGAGGCGTCTCGCTTGGTTGTGAAAATGTATGTGGAAATATATTTAGCCGTGTAACGGCGACAGTTCGTAGCTGCGGGGCTCGCCCCGCAGACAGATTCATAATTTGAATGCAAGAGCCGTGAAACGGCGCCACCACACCGTGTCGCCGTTTCACGGCTCTCGTATTCATCTTGTCTAGAGACCGTGGGGCAAGCCCCACGGCTACCAAGTGTCGCCGCTATCGCGGCTAAGAAGCAAAGCGATCGTCACTTTCGCAAAAAATCGCTAGGCCCGAAAGTTTGAAGCTCTACTATCGCATCAAGTTCAAGCGGGTGCTTTTTAACTTGCCACGCGTCTAAATGCAGTAACAAGCCTTAGTATCAATTCGAATCATAAGGCGTCTCGCGGCCGTCGATAGTTGCTAGTCCGCGAAGCTGATCGTTCGGAATACTCGAAGATAGAAACCGAACCGATCCATCTGCGATACATGCATTGCGACCGCTCTTATGTGCATTCTTTGACTTGGGATCTACAGCGGCAAACATGTCTTCACTTGCGTCCTCAGGACACATCCAGTGCACAGTTTTCGATGGCTCTGTTTCGAAGACCATCACGGTGTTGCTCAGTCCATCTACAACTTCCGTCTTCATTCGCCCCGTCTGTGGCCGCAGGCAGTTGTGTTCGCCGACGATAGCTAGGTAACTCGTTTGGCCCGATGGGAATTCACTGGAAGGGCAGCGGAATATAGGCAACGAGCTTCGGAAAACGGCTTCGTTGGCCGGGTCATCCCAGGCCTTGGAAAAATCGATCTTGTTGTAAAGATCGCCCTGCTCCAGAAAAGGCAGGATTAACGATCGCCAACTGTGCAATCGATTTCCATCCACATCCACGGTATATGCGGGAGGAAACATTTTGTACTTGCTTTCGTAGTTGAGCAGTGCGAGTGCAATTTGCTTTAGATTGTTGGAGCACTGCATGCGTCGAGCGGGTTCACGAGCACCACGCCGTGTTCCGGGTAAAACGATCAATGCGAGAAGTCCGATGATAGCCAGACACACAAGCAGTTCTGTCCAAGTAAAACCGCAACGTTTCACTTCTCGCCGAGAAGTAAGTTCAGTGATTCTGATTGCTTTGTTTTCATTACGCATGACAGCGACTCCCATGATGCATTTCGTTTAACAGTCAGCCGGAGGCGTACTGTCATAGCAGCCCAGTACGCCTCCGGCTGACTGTTAAAAGACAAGATCAACAATCTCCGTGATGCTGGGCAGGAGCCTCGCCTTCCCAATTTCCCTCATGCTACAATCGAATTGTTGTTTTTGAAACCAATTGCCTCGGAAAACCCGTAAAATCCAGTTTGTATGAACCGAAACGACGCGCTAACCTTAATGCATGAGTACGTTCAGAATGAGTCTCTCAGGCGTCACATGCTTGCCGTCGAAGCCGCCATGCGGGCTTATGCGGTATCGCTTGGTGAGGATGTCGAGAAGTGGGGCATCGTCGGATTGTTGCATGATTTCGACTACGAACGTTGGCCCAACCCTCCGGATCACCCGACCAAGGGGAGCGAAATATTGCGACAAAAGCAGTATCCCGAGGATGTCATCTACGCCATCCTTTCGCACGCGGACTACTTAACGGACTACCCTCGCGTTTCTCGTTTGGACAAAGCACTTTACGCGTGCGATGAACTGAGTGGATTTTTGGTGGCGTGTGCCTTGGTACGTCCCGAACGCTTGACCGGCCTTGAGCCCAAGAGTGTTCGGAAGAAACTCAAGAACGCCAATTTTGCCGCTGCCGTGAATCGCGAGGATATCACACGTGGTGCCGAGGACTTCGGTGTTGATTTAGACTCGCACATTCAATTCTGCGTCGCGGCGCTGAGCGGAATTTCCAAGGAGCTCTTTGGTTAAGTCGAGTGTCGAACAATTGTCTCAATTGTTCCTGCGACGATTGAGATGCTGCTGGGACGATTGGGACAATCGTGCGACACTATCTCCGGTTCATGAATGATCCGCATTGTCTTTGCTCATTCGAGCTCGTCGTATTCGTTCTCGTCGAGTAAAGAACCAACTCAGTCCAGCGACAGCCAGTAGCCATGGCGACCACGCTACCCAAGGACGGAAATTGAAACTGGCCACGTCCGGATGACCAAGCGGTGAGAATACGTAGTCCTCGTTCGGGTAGTTGCCCTTGATGATCTTTCGGTGCACGAGAAGGTCTGGGGAGATGATTCCTCGTGTGTCTTGAGTTTTCAAAAACTGCCGTGCAATTTGTTTCGAGCGAATCAATTGGGTATTGGGATCGGACAAATCGCAGTTTTGGTAACCCCCGACTCGGCTGTCGAGTCCTGCGTGTTGCAGAAACAAGTTGTGGTCAAAATCCTCGGCTGGATGGACTTCACCGTCGTGAACATGGCGGGTTGGAAAGAAGATACTTTGTTTGCGGCTTACGAATTCGAACGCCATCGGATGAGGCTTGAGGGCTCCCTGTGCAAGTTGGAAAACGACAAAGCCGAAATCTTGGTAGTCAGGCAATTGATTCCAAACGGAATCGGACAGTCGAAAGCGTTCATCGAGTCGCGAGAAGTCGGATAGGGTAGGGACGAACGAGGCAACATAGTCGCCGACTTGGAAGACTTTCAGATCCGACATGACCGACTTGGTCTGGCTGCTACATCCAATGGACATTTGGGCTACTTCGGGGTATCCACGTTGGAAGTCGAAGAATAGATTCCTGTAGTGACTGAGGTCGATGAATGTCACGCTCGAATCACTAGCGGGCAGTTGCACTGGAATTGGCAGGATCATTGCATTTGTTTGATCCGAATGGTAACTCATCTGATACGCCAGGAATTGAGTCTGTGAGGCAGTGATTCGGGCAAAGATATTGGTTGCACTGACTGAAATCACAGGGCGGGCGAACATGCACATTTTGTTTCCTAACGTGTCTTCATTTCCGATTCGAACCCCCGACAAAAGTCAGAGAAGTAGGCACATTCCATGTGCCGTTCACCAGGAATCATTGTCAATTCACTCCAGCGGATGGCACGACAGAGCGTGCCTGCTACTTTTGTCGGCGTGTTTCTATAGTAAATCAATTTGAGAGTATGTTGTGGGCTTTGGGCTGTTTTTGTTGTGAAAAGCGTCGAGGCTCGTTGAACTTCCTGTGTTGCGATGCGACAATCGATCCAACGTCCGTTGCCGCTCCGCTTGCCAGGAACTCCCTTTGAACGCTAGTCTTTTTCGTGCCGACATTCAACGTTGCGGCCGATCCGAACTCCAACGCATCCAACTTGAGAAACTGAATGCGCTCTTAGCCAAAGTCCTGCCGAACAACCGATACTACCAAGAGCGATTTGGCTGTTCGGCGTTGTGGCTGGATTCGCTGGCAGACTGGTCAAAGATGCCAACTTCTAAGAAGTCGGATTGGTTGGGAGAGGACTCGAGTGGACTGGCTCTTCATCATTCTTTTCCCCAGGACCACTACCGGCGCTACCATCGAACCAGCGGGACTAAGGGAAAGCCGATGGTGATCTTGGACACGGCTGAAGACTGGCAATGGTGGCTTGCAGCTTGGCAGTATGTTCTGGATGCCAGTGGTATCCAAGCCGACGATCGGATCATGATGGCCTTTTCGTTTGGTCCGTTCATCGGTTTTTGGAGCGCTCACGATGCATGCTTGCAGCGAGGCTGTATGGTCATCCCGTGTGGAGGCATGTCGACGGCAGCTCGCATCGATTTGATTCAGTCTGCCAAGCCGACGGTGCTTTTCAGCACTCCGAGTTATGCATTGCACATGGCGGACGATGCGGCCAATCGCGGGATCGATTTGGTCGGCTCGTCGATTCGTCAAGTGTTTGTGGCGGGCGAGCCAGGTGGTAGTGTCCCTGCCATACGAACCAAGATCGAGTCGGCCTTTGGTGCACAGGTAATGGACCACGCAGGGGCGACTGAGGTGGGCCCTTGGGGCTTCGGCTCTCGCGATGGTCAAGCCATCCATGTCATTGAAAGCGAGTTTATTGCCGAGTTTTTGCCATGGGAGTCGGGACAAGTTGAGGAGAAACAACCAGCAGGATCGGGGCTTGGCAGCGGCGTTTTCGAATTGGTACTGACCGCGTTGGGTCGAGTCGGCGCTCCTGTTCTCCGATATCGAACAGGCGACCTTGTTTGTCCTAAGTTTTTGGAGGGAGGCGACAGCAACTTTGTGAGGTTAGAATCGGGGGTCGTTGGAAGAACCGATGATATGATTGTTGTGCGCGGCGTGAACATTTTCCCGTCGAGCATTGATACAATCGTGCGGTCGTTCCCTGCGATAACGGAATACAGGTTAACTGTGTCTAAACGAGGAGCGATGGACGAATTGAATCTGGAATTTGAGTCGAGCGACGATGGTGACCGCCATGTTTCAGAGGAGTTGGCAGAGAAGTTATCGATTCAGCTCAACTTGAGATTTGAAGTGATCCGAGTCGAAAAAGGAGTACTTCCCCGTTCCGAAGGCAAAGCGAGACGCATGTTCGACCTGAGAATGGCAGGCTTGAAACAGCCGTAGCACGACAAAAGTAGCAGGCACGCTCCGTCGTGCCGTCCGCTGAATTAAATTGACAGTGATTCACTCTCGTTCCAGGGCTCTGCCTTGGAACGCGCTGCTTTTGAGGCTCCGCCTCAAGTTTTTGTAACTAAGGAGTCGGAGCCTCCGATGCATTGCGTTCCCAGGGGAGCCGCGGAGCCAGGGAACGAGTTTCATCCGCGTACAAATATCTATGAGGTAAACCCATGCAATCAATATTTCCAGTCATCTTAGCGATCGGTGTCATAGGTGTTTTGGTTTGGCTGTTGATTCCGACATCATCGACTGGGAAAAATAAAGATGGTTCGACCGATCCGTTTATCGACCCTGACGACTCGTATCAAATTGGATTGCTCATAGGCATGACGGGTGGGTCCGTTCCCGATGCAGCAGTGATGCGGTTTGCGCTGCAGAGATTCCAAGAGATCTATGGTCGGCGCGCAACATCGACCGACATCGGAATCGTTCTAGGTCTAATTAACTCGATAGAGTAGGGCGGAACTTTGTTCGCACCAAGCCTAGGAACGCGGATTGCTTGAGCCAATCCACTTATTGCAAAGATTGAGGAGTGTCGTCTTGTCAATTGGTTTACATGCGTAGTCATCGCATCCGGCTTCGAAACACTTTTCTCGATCTTCGGACATGGCATGCGCCGTGAGCGCAACGATTGGGATCGGATCGTTTCGACTTCGAAGAGTTCTGGCCAGCATGTACCCATCCATTTCCGGCATCTGCATGTCGGTCAACAACAGTTGGTATTGGATATTGGCTGAACTCGCTCGATCGAGCATTTCCAATGCGACTCGACCATTGTCGGCTATGTCCACAATTGCACCCGCTTTACGCAAGTGAAATGCGATAAGTCGCTGATTGTCTAGTCCATCCTCAGCCAGCAGAATCCTGCCGCAAAGAGTGACAGGCTCTTCGGACTGCCGTTGCGAAACGGGCAATTGAATGACCTTTAGACTGTCGACAAATGAAGTGCCAGGTGCCAACATGATGGGAAGTTCAACGCGAAAACACGATCCTTTTCCAGGTTCCGATCGGAGAAGAATCACGCTGCCATCCATTAATTCGGCCAGCCTGCGACAGATCGTCAGTCCTAGTCCTGTGCCGCCAAACTTTCGAGTGACAGTGCCATCAGCCTGGGAAAAGGGAACAAATAGATTTGCAGCTACGTCTTGCGTGATTCCTAGTCCAGTATCTTCGACATCGATCAAAAGTTTACATTCGGCTGAATGGCCCTCAACGCGGGCTGTCACGATAACGCTTCCCATTTCCGTGAATTTGATCGCATTGCCAACGAGATTCATCAGGATCTGGCGCAAGCGAGTCGGATCGCAGAGAATTCGTTCCGGGATAGCACTTTGCAGCTTGATCTCTAATTGGAGTCCTTTGCTGATTGCTCTAGGACGCAACAGACTATTGACCTCGTGCAGGATGCGAGGCAAATCCGCGTCGATTTGTTCCACCTTCATTTTGCCCGCTTCGATTTTGGACAAGTCTAAGATGTCATCAACGACGGCCATCAGATAGTTCCCTGCCTTGGTGATTGTATCGATCGCACGCATCCGATTCTCAAGAGCCTTCGAGTTGATATCGTCCTCTCGCAACAACTCCGCAAACCCCAAGATAGCTGTCATAGGCGTGCGAATTTCATGGCTCATGTTGGCCAGGAACTCGCTTTTTGCTTTACTTGCAGCCTCGGCACGTTCCGTTGCTTTGCGATTGCGATGCTCGACCATCCGCTCGATCCATGTAAAACAATACATCAATGAAGAAATGAAGCTCATCAGCCCGACCAGTCCCGAAAACTCTAGGAATGTCAGTCCGGATGGCGTCAATTCACTGTACACGTTGATCCCCTGCAAATCCAGGACGTACATAGTGATGACAACCAAGGCACTAGCTATGGACCAAATTGCGCCAGAGCGAACGCTCGTTAACAGGATCGCGAACACCGGTACTGTTGTGTGCCACATCATGGCGGGAGAATTGTGACCACCATTGACGAAGGCCAAAGCGACATAGGCGCACCAAGCGGTTCCGGTAAGCAGTTGCCCGCACATCCTGTCTGAGAATCCAAAACGAAGCAACAGCAGATTGCCAAGCAAAAAAGCTCCCGCGAGTGCCACAATGCTAGCCGAAATAGGTGCCCCAATCGCCAGATAGATGGCGACATAAATTGGGACACAGGCGAATAGCGCCAAGTTAAAAGCGAGAACGCGGATCCGAAATTGCTGGCCGTCGCCTGCCAATAGGCTCAACCAATGAGACGCTGCCGGTTGGATCGGATTATTCCCGTTTAGGATGAACTCAGTCATTTGGATGCCTACCGAACGGGGGAAAAACTGGCGAAGAACAATCTTAGCGAATGCGTTTTCGCAACTAAATCACAAATTATTCAAGCACCTTCAACCCTAGGTCGTGACTTTGCGGTCGCGGAAGTTTGCAAGTGCTCAAATGTGCAATCCGAGTGCAGGCGGCGCGATCTAACCGCATTGTCGTTTCAAAACTCACGACTCGTGTTTTGGCGCTCTGCGTCATTGCACTTCTGGAACTTGATGTGCAGCAGATTAGTTTTTGTTTAGATGCTGACAACAAAGATGCGGATGGCTGTGGAATGGTACAATTGGGGGTGGACGTGGGAAGTTCCATTTTTGAAGACGCGTCCCAAATTGGAAACCAAAAATGTCGCGAATCCTTGTCGTCGAAGACCAACTCTCTTTGTTGAGTAGCCTCAAGAAGGGCCTTGAGGAAGAAAATTTTCAGGTTTTAACAGCATCTACTGGTCAGAGTGCCTATGCCGTTCTTTAGCGAGAGCCATGCGATGGGGTCATTCTCGACCTTATGTTGCCGGATGGAGATGGACTCTCGTTGCTTCGTCAATTGCGTGAAGAGGAATTTGTAAAACCAGTGTTGATCGTAACCGCCCGTGATTCCATACCCGACAGAATCAAGGGGTTCGAGTCTGGCGCGGACGGTCACATCTTGAAACCGTTCGATTTTTCGGAACTCGTAGCACGGCTTCGTGCGGTGCTTCGTCGAAGTGTCGGAACGAATGCGCTGAGCCATTTGTTCTGCAAAGACTTGCAAATCGACTCGCCAGAACGTGTTGCTGTTCGCGCCGGAAAGCAACTGCAACTCACCAAAAGGCAATTCGAAATGCTCGAGTACATGCTAAAGCACAAAATTCAAATTGTTACTCGTGATGCTTTGGCTCGCGATGTCTGGAAAGCATCGACTGCGACGTGGACCAATGTAATCGAGGTCCAAGTCAATCAGCTGCGAAAAAACTGTCGGCGACCGGCCCGGAGAAGGCGTGTCGATTTTCCGAAGTCGATTCTTGACTAATATCGCTCTACCCAGGCCCTCGGACCCCGCAACCATGAGAGGTGCTCAATACAGCACCATCGAACTCGAGAATCTTGGTCGCGATAGGCTTTTGAGCATGGCAATTCGAGATACCGAGTCTCGTCCGCTGATGCTCCGCGCTCTGGGTTCTCAGAAGGCGCTCGACCAAGACTTTCAAAGCTATATTTGGACGCTCCTGACGCTTGCGCCGATTGTGATTGCAGTCTCGCTAGTTGCAAGTTACTTGTGGGCCGCGCGAGCTCTGCTTCCGATCCAAAGAATCAACGCCAGTGCCAAGAGGATTTCCGCGGAGCGATTAGAGGAACGTCTTACGGTTGAGAATCCAAACGATGAAATCGGTGATCAAAACCGCATCGATCGTCAACGTAGCGAGTTTATTCATGACAAAGGATCGTTTCACTTTTGTGTAAGCGGACAGCAAACTTAGCGAGGCCCAGTGCCTCGCTAAGTTTCGATTCGCGTTGATCGAATATGCTAAACTTCGAATCCGGAACTCTTAACCGAACCAAGCTCTGAACCTACAATGGTGAGTTTGTCTGCAACACCAAGACCGCCGCTCAGTTTTGTTTTACTTGACTTCACACCCGTGATTTTCAGATCGTCACTATCGCCAGCTCCAAGTTCAATCTCCATCGTTCGAAAAACGGAATCTTCGACAACAACAGCATCGGTTCCGAATCCGCCCGAGACGCTAAGCGATGCGGTCCCGCCAATCTTGGAAACGGAAGCTCTGTCGTCTCCGCTGCCCAACTCAAATTTCGCGGACGTCGAGTTGAAGTTCGAGTTCTGAACCTGCACTTGGTCGTTGCCAGATCCCATCTCTATTTTTAACTGCAAAACAGCAACGCTTGAGGCCACGGTAGGATTTCCAATTCGAACTGTATCGTCCCCAGCCTGGGTTTCGATTTCGAGAATTCCTGCTTTTGCATTCAAGACTTCAACGACATCATTGCCTAGACCGGTTTCAATTTCAGCAAGACCTGCAAACAGCTGGTCGACAAAGACGGAATCATTGCCGCTTCCGGTTTCAATGCTGAACCGCGGAGCAACGTGATTCTCGATTCCACGCCACGAAATAACATCGTCGCCACCCTTTAGATCCGCTTTGAAACCGGTCGTATTTCCGGACAGGGTTACGCTCGAAAGACCATTCACTTTCGTCCCATTTTGCCCAGTGATTTCAACTTTGCCACCGCCTAGATCAACGACAGCAATCTCATTTGCTTGGCTATCTCCTTCTATCTTTACGCCACCTAGCTTCATCGAGGCAAATACGTCTCCGGCCATAAGGGATCGTCCCTCTAAACTCTCCATACGCATTGGTCTGTTCTTTTTTCGCATTTCGCTGCTCTTCGCTAACTGAGTAAATCTCCTGGGGCTGTTCCGCTACCTTGTAGAGTCGGAAATGGCTCCGCCACCCGCCAAATATTATCGCGTCGCTTTCAAAAAGCACCCAATCGATCCGGTAGCGTCTTTCAAATCGAACGAAATTGCGCCGTCTCACTTTCACCCGCTGTTTTGGAGTTTGCAGTAGAGCAGTCGTTCGTCCGCATTGCGATTATTAGTTCTTGCTTAGATTCACAATCCCATAGGGTATGACAGTAAAATTGAGCAAACAACTGATTCATGATTTGGTTCGAGACGCACTAAGGAAATCAATAACGCTGGCTTCTGCTGGTCAATCATTTACTTAGTGCAAACGAAAGTGGACAGAAGCTATCCAAACGATGGCTAATTTCTTTCTTCGCCCCATGGCAGTTTGTCATTTGGACGGCGATTTCGTGGTAACCAAAAGGGATTTGATTTCGCCGCAACTGGCACGACGAATGCGTTGATGGGAGTTTTTAAGGGACGTTGCAATCAAGCAAAATTTCGAGTTGCGAACCGTTTTAGAAATCCGCCATTTTATTGGCGGATGGATTCACGAAAGAGACTCCTGTAAGTGTCGGAAGCAGTACAAGCCACCTAATCACCTCAATACGAATGAGGATGCAAGGGCAAACGAGCTTGAGCCAATCAAACACAAGAATCGAGATCAACATGCGAATCCAGGAATTTCTAACACGCTCACTCTTTGGTCGACGATTCGCTTCGATGACCGGAACTCGCGGCAATCGAAAAAAAGCCAAGTCCCACTTCGGAGCGAAACTCCGATCGCGAAAGCTAGCGGTTGAGTCCCTTGAAGCTCGCAAGCTCATGGCCGCCGAGATCTTCGGGACCATTTACGAAGACCTCGATCGAAACGGTGTTAAGTCCGGTGGCGAAAATGGATTGCCAGGATGGACCGTGTTCTTGGATCTCAACAAGAACAGCACGATGGACTCTGGTGAGCCCAGTGCAGTGACTAACGTGGACGGCGCCTATAGGTTTGCTTCTGTTGCGCCAGGCACCTACCGAGTATCTGAGCTTGTTCAGCCAGGATGGACACCCACGTCTGCGATCTCGAAGGATGTTTCGGTTGTCGACAAAGGTAAGGGGCAGGCCGATTTCTTTGTCTTTGGAGGAGGCGATATCACCGGAGCCGTTTGGAATGATCTGAATGACGATGGCGTACGAGGCGTAGATGGTTCAACTGGAGATTTTACCGAACCCGGTTTGGCGGGATGGACCATGTTCTTGGACATGAACAAGAATCTTGCGTTGGATGCGGGGGAGCCATCAACGCTTACAGACGCAAATGGCCGATATGACTTCCGAGATTTAGCAGCAGGGGACTACGAAGTTATCGAAGTTTTGCCGACGGGTTGGGAACCAGCAAGAGGAAAAAATGATTCCAAGCAAACCGTTGCGGTGTCGGCGCTGAAGGTGTCAACCCAAGATTATGGCAACATAAGTTTTACCAACGGTAGTATTCGTGGAGCAGTCTTCAACGATCTAAATGCGGATGGCATTCGTGACGTCGATCCGGCAACAGGAGCGTTCACTGAACCTGGTCTCGATGGCTGGACCGTCTTTGTTGATCTAAATCTCAACAATATCAAGGACGATGGGATCGATCTGATCACCGTAACCAATGCCGATGGCGAATATAGCTTCTTAGGGCTTGCCGCCGGCGACTACGAAGTCATTGAGGAATTGCTCCCCGCGTGGTCCGTGTCCCCTACGAAGGATTCGAAGCAGACGGTCGCTGTCGCGGGCGGCGAAGTAACGACGGCTTCCGATTTCGCAAACTTTACGATCCTCAACGGATCGATCACCGGTACTATCTGGAACGACACCAATCGCAACGGCGTTCGCGACTTTAATACCCTAACAGGTCAATTCACCGATCCTGTTATCGCTGGCTGGCGAGTCTTCGTCGATCTCAATCGAAATCGAATTGCAGACGCCGGCGAGCCAGATGCTTTCTCAGATGTTAATGGTCAATATTTATTCTCGGATCTTCAAATAGGCGACTATGAAGTCCAAGAAGTACTGCCTGCGGGCTGGGAAGTCGCACCGACGTTCAGTGACAGCAATACAGTAACGGTTTACTCCGGTGCCAATTCCGTCGCACGCGACTTCGCTAATTTCGACGCCTCGGCTGCTTCACCAGGATCGCTAAGCGGAGTTGTTTGGAATGATCTCAACAGCAACGGAGTGCACGAAGCAGCCGAACCGGGACTACTGGGATGGACTGTATTTCTGGACCAAAACAGTGACGGACTGCTGACCGCTGGCGAACGCCAGGTCGTCACGATCTCAGATGGTAGCTATTCGTTCGCAGGTGTTTCTGCCGGCACAGTGAGTATCGGAATTTTGCCGATGGCCAGTTGGAATGCGACATTTCCAGCCTCGAACACAAGAACCGTTAGTCTCAGACGTGGCCAGGATCTAACATCGCTCGATTTCGGCCGAGTTCAGCTCAAAGATTCCAGTATCTCTGGATTGGTGTTTGCGGACTCCAACAAGAATGGATTGCGTGACGCGACGGAACACGGCCTTGCCGGAATCACGGTGTATGTCGACATCAACGACAACAATGCACTGGACGCATCGGAACCCTCGACGGTTACCTCGATTGATGAGTTCTATACACCGACGATCGATGAAGCTGGGAGCTATAGCTTTACACATCTAGCCGAAGGAACGTACCTTGTTCGAGCGATCGTTCCCGCGATCCTGAGTGCAACTCCAGCCGCAGAGCTTGCACATACCATCAACATCGTCGCTGCAAAAAACAGAACCGGTGTGAACACGGCGGCGGTTTATCGCCCGAATGAAATCCATGGTCTCAAGTTCGAGGATGCCAACGGCAATCATGTCCGCGACGTCGGTGAGCCGGCAATACCGAATGCGACCATCTTCGTCGACTTGAATCGGAACAATACGCTCGATGCAGGCGAGCCCTCAACTTTGACGTTGGACGACGGCACCTATACGTTTACGGGGTTAGCGACAGGAACCTATGTCATTCGTGAATTGGTGACGTCCGGATATACGCAGACTTCACCGACAACTGTCGGAGGCATTCTTTGGCCGACAGGGACGAGCAATCCTGCCGTTGGCAATGTAACTCCAAATAGCATTACAGCTTCGCTCGCCAAGGGAGAAAAATATAACGCGAGCGTCTCGATCACGCTTCCCAATACAGGAGCGCTGACTAATCTTGTCGACGTTTTCTTGTTGTTCGATGACACCGGCAGTTTTGTAAACAATAGTCCGATTGTTCGAACTGCGTTCCCAGATATTATTTCGAAGTTGAATGCATCCTTGCCTGGAATTGATTTAGGATTTGGCGTTGGCCGCTTTGAGGAATATGCGAATTTCGCCTCCGAATACAGCACGGGCCGCCCGTTTGTTTTGAACCAACCGATTGTGGCCGCCAGCAACGCGAGCTACATGACCTCCATCCAAGCGGCACTCAATCGGACGACTCCGGGATATGGTGGGGATGGACCGGAGACAGACATTGAAGCACTTTTTCAGTTGGTCACCGGAAAGGGCTTTGATGGCAACAACAATGGTACGGTCCTCGACAGCGGTCCAGCGGGACTCGCATCAACCCAGACCAACCCAGGCCCGAGCGGAGACGTTCCATCCTTCGCATCGTTTACCGCGGACCCTGCGAATTCCGTCATGGCCGCGGCAGGTAATGTGGGTGGTGCAGGATTCCGATCCGGAGCATTGCCTATTGTCTTGCTCGCAACCGATATCGGCTTTGCTTACCAGCCCAAAGGTGAGACCACGATCACGGGTACAGGTGGATTGACACTTCCGGTCTCTTCGTTGACGCAAACTTCGCGAGCCAGCACGCCATTTAACTCGGGGGCCGGGATTCAAGAGACTATCACTGGGCTCAACGCGTTGGGGGCACTTGTTATTGGCCTAGGTACCAACCCGGGCGCAAACATCGATCCAAGACAACAGCTTGAGTCGATCTCCAAGCTGACAGGGACGACCAACCGGACGACAACAACGATTGCAAACGGTACGGCCGATCCAATCGCGCCAGGGGATCCGCTGTATTTCCAAATCGCTTCGGGATTCGGGGCAAGCGTTGCGAACGGAGTGGTTAGCGCTATCCAAAACGCCGTAACTAATGTGGCTGTCGATATCGAGGTGCGAGCCTCCGATCCTCGCGTGCACGTAACTTCCTTGCCTGGCATAAGGACGGGAATCGGATCGGGAATGACCGCTTCATTCGATATTGAGGTCATCGGCGACGGTGCACCTCGACGATTTGATTTGCAGTTTGTTCGAGCGGGAACCAACGTCGTGCTTGGCTCAATTCCAGTGGTGCTTGGTACTCCTATCGTTGGCGATGGGTATCACTACGATGAACTCGACGATGGCGAAATTGAAATCGAGGACAATTTCGGTGACCATATCGCAAGTACGGGAACGTCCAATATGGCTCCATCCTTTGCAAAGGGGAGCGACGAAATCGTCCTCGAAGACGCTGGAGCAACTCAGTACACCGGTTGGGCAACGTCCATCAGTCCTGGTGCACCATCCGAATCGGGACAAGTACTCAATTTCGTGGTCTCGAATGACAATTCGAGCCTCTTCTCTAGTGCACCTGAAGTTTCGGCTAATGGTACGCTTTCGTTTACTCCTGCGGCGAATGCGAACGGAGTCGCAATCGTCACGGTTGTCCTGCACGATAACGGCGGCACCGCCAATGGCGGCGTAGACACCAGTGCTCCTCAGACGTTTACCATTTCCGTAACGCCGGTCAATGACGCACCTGTGGCCGCTAATGATACGTACAGCACAAACGAAGACACTCCGCTCGTGGTCGCTTTGCCAGGAGTTTTGAGCAACGATACGGACATTGACAGCACGAGTCTTTCCGCTGTAATCGTCTCTGGACCTTTCCATGGAACGCTTAGCTTGAATGCAAATGGTTCCTTCAACTACGTTCCTGGTGCGAATTACTTTGGTTCGGATAGTTTCACCTACAAAGCCAACGACGGATTGCTGGATTCCAATATTGCGACGGTGAGACTGACCATCACCGCTGTCAATGATGCTCCGGTGGCTGCTGACGATAGTTTCTCGGCGACATCGGGCGTCGCCAAGACGATCGCGGCTCCAGGAATTCTGCAGAATGACACCGATATTGATAGCACAGCATTGACAGCCGTTCTTGTTGCTCCACCAACCCATGGCACGGTGACTCTGATCGCCGATGGATCTTTTACCTACATTTCGATCGCGGGATATGTTGGCACCGACGTTTTCACCTACGTGGCCAACGATGGTGCACTCAGCAGTAACATTGCTCGAGTTTCCATCAACGTTGCACCAGCTGCAACCGGGATGCAGTTCTTGGTTGTCGATCAATCGGCAAAGAGGACTTTCAGCTATGATTCGACAGGTGGTTCTGTCGGGCAATCCGTTCTCAACAGCGAGAATCAAAAGGGGCGTGGTATCGCTAATAGCACAGATGGATCAACAAGTTGGGTGATCGATGGCGATGGATACGTCTTCGTTTACGGTGCAAATGGGAACTTGTTGGGCTCTTGGAAAGCCAAAGGGATAGACAAACCCGAGGGGATCACACTTTCTCGAGGAAATCTCTGGATCGTAGACAATGAAACGGACCGAGTTTACCTCTTCGCAGGGGCAGCTTCGAAGAGAAGCGGAGAATTGAACCCAACTTCGTCGTTTGCTCTCGATCGTCTCAATCGTGAGCCAAGAGATATCGCTACAGATGGCTCGCAGTTCTGGGTTGTGAACGACACGGCAAGTACCGATAGCGTCTTTCGATACGGTTCCGATGGGAAACTTCGAGGAAGTTGGACCATTGACACAACTAATAAAACTCCAACCGGAATCGCAATTGACAGCTCGAATCTAAGCAGCGTCTGGATCGCGGATTCGGGAACGGATAGCATTTACCAGTATGATGCGAGTGCGGGCCTCAACGCCGGTCAAAAATCTGCATCTCGCAGCTTTGCACTCAACACCCAGAACAAGGATGCGCAAGGAATCGCTCTGAAGGCATTAGCTGCCGCAAGCCCGCTGGCTGGTCGGTCGAGTCTAAGTCCAGCAAACGACGCAGGAACGTCGGCTACGCCGGTTCACAACTTTTTGTATCCGCATGATGTGGATAACGACGGCAGCGTGACTCCTCTCGATGCATTGGCCGTTATCAATCAGCTGAACCAGAGTTCCGGCGATTCTAGTTCTCAGACAGACAAATTCATTGACGTCGATGACGACTCACAGGTCACACCTTTGGACGCACTCATTCTCATCAATGAACTCAACACGACCGCCAAGCCAGCAATTCGTTCGAATGTCCTGAGCAGTCCATTGACGGGCACGAGGGTCCGAGTCGAGACAGAAAACGAAGGACTTGAATCGGAATTCACTGTTCGAGTCGATAATGCTCCCTCGTATGGGGCATTTCCAGTATCGGTCAACGACATTGCCCTTGGGCAGTTGATGACGGACGACCGCGGCCGGGGGCAACTCTCGGTCGGCGGTGGCGATTCTCAACATGACATCTCGAAGTTCGCAGATTTCTCGATGGATTTGGAGCTGGTGATCGGAGATATTGTTAAGGGAAAACTGGCCAAGTGGAACAGATAGAGGCGTTTTCCAATTGGAAGCGGCAAGGCACTTTGACTCCCGCAAGTTTTTCTGCGGGAGTCAAAAAACTAACTTAGTTCGTTTTATCGGAAAATTTTTGGCGTACGAAACATCGTAGTGGTACTGCTGTTCATGGGAGAGCGCCTGACAGCCATACTCCTATGATTACATTGAGGAGCCCTTACTAGGTCGAAAAAATGACGGACTTGATTGAGTGAGTAAACCGACAACGAACTTCCCTGAGGATCTAAGCGATGCGGATCTGCTGAAACGAGTTCACGCGGGTGAAAGAGAGGCCGCGGGAGAGATCTATTCGAGGTACGCAGAGCGTTTGATGCAATTGACTGCAAAGCAGTCCAGTTCGAAATTAGCGGGGCGTGTTGAAGCGGACGACATCGTTCAGTCCGTTTTCCGGACGTTCTTTCGACGTGCGTCTGGAGGCTACTACCGTCTGCCGGACGGAGACGAACTGTGGAAGTTGTTTCTGGTCATTTCACTCAACAAGATTCGAAAGAAAAGCATTTTCCTGCACGCGGACAAGCGGGACATTTCCAAAACGGAACAGCTCTCAGATCAACCGATGGAAGCGGCGAAGACTTCGGAGGATATTCTACGGCTGACCATTGATGAATTGATCGATGAGCTTCCGGCCGAACAACGAGGTGCCATTCGGGATCGTATCGGCGGGTTTGAGATTGCCGAAATATCGGAACGAAATGAAATTTCCAAAAGGACGACGGAGCGAATTTTGCAGAACTTTCGTACGCGACTTCAACGAGAACTGGAGGCGAAATGATGGTCGCGCCCACCATGGCAGACAATGCCGAAGAATTCGACTCGCTTTGCGAAGGAGTCATCCAAAAATTTGAGCGGCTCAGTCCGTCGGTCGGTTTGGACGAAATCGAACCTTGGCTAACGGACATTCCTCCTGAGAAACTGGATGCGTTGGTCTGTGAATTGGCAAGAATCTCGCTTGAGAAAACTTTTGCAAAACTGCCTGACGGGTCAGCCAGTCCATTCTTGGTGCATTTTCCCAAAACGTTTTCGTCTGAGCGTTGGCGGAGTGAGTTGGCGTTTGAACACTATCGCTTGGCAAGACAAAATGGCCACGAGCTTTCCACTCAACGAGTCGCCGAACTTTATCGACTTAGCAAATGGAATTGGGGCGAGTTGCCATTGCTGGTGATGGATGCAAGCGAAGAACTTGGGCTAAAATCAAATGCAAACTTCCCCAAACCAGGTGAGACGTTTTGCGGTTACCCAGTAGTCGCAAAGCTTGGAAGAGGGGCGATCGCACAAGTCTTTCTTGCCAAGCAGCCTGACCTGGCAGAGCGATTGGTAGTACTGAAGGTTACGGATCGCTTGACGACCGAAGCGGACAAACTTGCGAAGCTGCAGCACACCAACATCGTTCCCGTATATTCGATACATCAGTCTGGGAAACTCTATTGCATCTGCATGCCGTTTCTCGGATCGTTGACGATTGCGGACATGTTTTCTCATGGCCATCGCGAAATTGGATCGCATACGAATCCGGAGCAATTTGTTTCTACGGTTGTTTCCGATCGACTTTCAACCATCACGTTTGCCGATGGCATTGAAAGAGAAAAGGGAATCACGACAGCCGGTTTTAACAGTCTCTCAAATTCACATGTGAGCAACCAAAAGGAGCATGGCGACAATGCATTCAGCTTGCTTGGAATCGACGAACTGTCTCGCTCACTGGCGAAGTTTGTCCGCGTACAAAACGAGATTGAGTTAGCGGTTCACCTGATCTCAGGTGTTGTGGATGGCATGGCATATTCGCACGCGCATGGAATTGCACACTGCGATCTCAAGCCTGAGAATGTGCTGATTGCAAATGATGGTCGCCCCGTGATTCTGGATTTCAACTTGGCCAATCGTTCCCTGGATACGACGCCAAAACTGGTCGGAGGAACGGTCCCTTACATGTCGCCGCAACAGTTGTTGGCCATTGAACCTGGCACACCCGGTCGCCCAAGCGATGATGTATTTGCCATCGGTGTTATGTTTTATCAATTGCTTACCGGTAAGCTACCATTCCCACCAGGCAAGCACGACACACGAGATTGGAAACGCATCGCCCAAGAACGTGAAGTTTCACCGAAGAGACCAAGCAGAATAGTGGCGGGGATCGCTCCAAGCCTAGAATCAATCGTTCTCAAATGCATTGCTCCCGATGAAACCAATCGGTACGCGTCCGCGCAAGAACTCCAGGTGGATTTGACTCGGTATCGTGAAATCAAGGTACTGAAGTTTGCCGCAGATCGATCGGTCGTCGAGCGCCTTCAGAGATTTGTACGCCGAAATCCGACACTGGTATCGAGTTCCTTTCTAACCGGGTTAGCCGCATTGACTTTGATGTTGTTGATATCGTCCTCGTTTTGGTATGCAGACCGAGTCGCCAATCTCAATGCCTCGATCTTGACTCAGCAGCTTGATTCGCAACTGCCCGAAGTCCTTGCCAAGTTACACTCACCGAGCCCTGATGAGCAACTCCTTCAAGATGGAATAGAGAATGCCAAGAAGATATTGGGCCAATGGAATGTGGCTGAAGAAGGTCGCAGCGATGGCGCTTCGCTCTTGAAACGCCTTTCGCCAGGTCGTTCATCAAAAGCCAAAAGCGATTTGGGCTATATGATGTATGCCGTAGCGAGTGCGGAAGCAAACCTGGCTGCGTTCGATGCAGAGCGTCAAGGTCAACATGTCTTGGCAGCAAGTCGATGGAATGCAAAAGCCGGCATGTTTGATCCAGGATTGGCCTCGGCTCTCCGGCTTCAAAATTCGCACTTGGAACGGTTTCGAGGGTTGGGGAACAAACCAAATCGCGATGAGGAACATGCGGACATCGAGCATGTTGATACGGCGCAGGCGGAAGAGGAGAGTTCGTTGGGACGCATGTTGGCTGCTAGGGAACAGCTGGACGTGCCCACTTGGCGGAAGCTCGCGGACGAGATCGTGAAGGAACATCCAACAGACCCTACCGCTTGGTTTAATCTCGGTGCCGCACACTTTAGTCTTGGGCAGTTTGAAAAGTCATCAAGATGCTTCGATGTTGCCGTCAAACTCCAGCCGCTTGCGACTCAGAGTCTATTCTGGCGTGGTGTTTGCAGGTTGCAACTAGGCGAGCTCGATAATGCTTATGATGATTTTAGTCGCTGTCTTGAAGCGAATCCTCGTTGGGTGGCAGCAAGATTCAATCGGGCGTTGAGTTTACAACGACGCAAAGAATTTTCTTCCGCGGTAACGGACCTTGAAGTGCTTGACCAGCAAGGTAGCGCGAGCACACGAGCGTGGGTGCTGCGTTCCCAACTTGCCATGTCACTTGGAATGATGGACGAAGCGAAAAATCATCGTAAAACGGCGTTGGAAGTAACGCCAAAAGACGCAGACGACTGGACCTCGCTTGGGCTGCTTCAAATAGGACAAAATCCCGAGAAGGCACTTGAGTCATTTCAGCACGCAATAAAATTGGACCCTTATCATTTTGCTGCGCTCCAGAACTCGGCAAACGTACTTTCGGAGCAACTAAATCGCCTTGACGATGCGATCACAGTTTTTGACACGCTTGCAGAGCGGCGGTCGAATCAATCGAGCATCTTCGCTACCCGAGGGATACTCTGTGCGCGAGGTGGTCGTGATGAAGCTGCGAAAGCGGATGCTAGTCGGGCAATTCAACTCAGTCCTGGCCCCATCGAGCAATTGCAAATTGCCGGTATCTTTTCTCTTTTGTCCTCGCCGAAAACAGCGGCGGTAACCGATGATGCCGCTTCGGCAGCAGCGAAACAAAAGGTAGAGGCACTCAAATGGTTGGCCCGCGCTCTTACGGCTGACCCAAAGTTGGGACCGATCGCGGAACATGACAATGACCTTTTATCGATTCAAAAAGAACCTAAGTTCCGCGAGTTGATCGCCAACGCTAAGGGGCTTTTGGAGTCATCGCGATGATGGATCGGAAGATGATGCGATATTCAAGGCAGACGGATCGAAAGGCAAAGAATAAAATTCCACTACACGATTTTAAAAACTTAAAAATCGTCTCCTCTTCGAAGTATGCAAAGATGCTGTATCAGCGAACTCGATCAAAACGGTTTCCATCAAGATACCTAAGGTTCGAAAGTCTCGAGCAGAGACTGGCCATGGATGGCTCGGCCACGGGGTCCGGTGCGACGACTCCTTGGCTTTCGCTGGGAGCGCTGACGTATAGTTTTGCGCCAGACGGGACCACAGTGGGTGACTCCCAAAGCTCGCTTTTTTCGACGCTCAATCAGTCAGGTCAAACGCAAGCGTGGCAGGATGCGATAAGCAATGCCTTTTCCGCATGGTTGAGCCCCATTGGCGCGAAAGCGACGTTGGTGCAAGATGCCGGTGTTCCATTTGGCAGCTTTGGACCGACCCAAGGAAGCGCTCGGTTTGGAGATATCCGAATCGGGACTTCGCCCCTTTCCAGTGACGTGTTAGCAGAAGCGATTCCGCACAGTTTGATCGTCCAAGGAAGTTGGGCAGGGGATATCCTTCTCAATTCCAACGCCCATTGGGATAGCGTTCAGCAAGTATTCGCAGTGACCATGCATGAGATTGGCCATGCGCTTGGTCTGGGCCATAGCAGCACAACCGACTCGGTGATGCGCGTTGGCGGCGTGCTGGATATGGCAGGCCCATCGTCGACGGACATCCAGAAACTGAAGCAGCTGTATGCAGGCTTAGCCATCGAAAGCTCCGATGATTCCACCGATCTTTCGGAATCCGAGTTTCTCGAGAATTGGCATGAGGCTCCGCATTTTGCATTCGACATAAAGAATGCGATTGATTTGCAAGCGTCGAAATCTGCTTTTGCGCGATACACTTCCAATGGTGATTTAACCGCAGCTTCACCAACTGCGCTGTACCGTTTGCTTCCGCTTGGTGAAATCGACGGTGCTCAATATCTCAATTTGACCGTTTCGTCGCTGGACCAGAACGGATTGATTCCGGACGTGGCGGTGTATGATGAAGTAGGGGATAAAGTACCGTGGTGTATCTTAAGCAATGCGTCGGGAGTCATATCCCTGCAAGCTCGCGATGTGGAATCCAGCCACACGTATTTTGTTGCGGTTACCGCTGCAGCTTCACCTGTACTTCATCAAGTCGGTCGATTTAGTCTTTTCGCCGAATATAGCAAAAGTCCTGTAGCCGCTTCCAAAGTGGGAGCATTCACGATCGGCAAGTCGCAACCCGTCGTTGAGCATTCGTTAACAGTTCGAACGACTCGACTGGTTCATTGGATGGTTAAGGCGGAGTCGGTCGATCGCACCCGCGAAAATGTTGCGGTATGGGGAACCCTTGTGGACAGCACAGGTCGAGTAGTCAGCCAAGTTGCGATGCGTCCTGGTAGTACGCGATCTGCGCCGATCGTCTTGTTAACTCCTGGCGAGTATCGAGTTATCCTCCAGACGGGAACCCAGAATCCAACCGTAATGCCGCTCGTGCGTGCGACACTGTACTTTGACGAAATCTCGATCGACATTGGGGCTACTCTGATCGATCCAACCAACCAGCCGATGCTAGGATGCGACACTCCCGGCAGCAATCCGCTGACATGTCCAGGAACGCCCCCGATTCTTGTGAATGGACCAGTATATCCGATCCCACCGGCCGCTCCATCAGTACCGATGAATACTTTTCCATTACCCTGGAATAACCCGACGTGGTACTACTGGCCGACTGTCGCGATTTCGGCCGTGCGCAGCAATCTATTGATGCCGTTAGATGTAACGGGGGACTCCAATGTTTCGCCTCTCGATGTGCTGGCTGTAATCAATGCGATCAATCAAGGAGTCATGGCTTCGCAACCAGCCAGTACTTCGAACGAGTTTTTTGACACAAACAACGACGGTGTCCTAAGCCCGCTGGATGTGCTTTTGATTGTCAACTATTTGAACAACAACTCGGGGCAGGCTCAGGGAGAGGGTGAGCTTGTTTCAACGTTTGCGATGGAGCAATTGGAACTGGATAGCTCAGATGCGAGCCTGTCGAGACAGCGGCAAATCAAGCGTACCTTTGCATAGAAAGCGATCGTTAGTGGTGTCGTTACTACGATTTGTCGAGCCGTGACAAAATCCTCGCTCGCTGCTCGGCTGAAGCATTGCTAACTTGATCGAATCTGCCATTGAGTGCATCACGAGCATCGTCTAAGAAACATTCGAAACATTCTGCGCCACGGTTCATCAGCAGTTCAAATACCTTGTCCGAACCAGCGACAATGGCCCAACCTGCTGGTGAGTTGTTGTGAATCTTCCCAGACCTTGCATTGATGTCGGCGCCAACATCGAGAAGCGCTTCTGCCGAAACCGAGCAGTTGCTCCAAGCAGCTGTGTGCAACGGAGTCGCTTGATCGTAGCCACCGCGAATGTCGGGAGACAAGCCTCGATTCACCAACATGGCAACCGACTCGCCTCGATCGCTTTTTGCAGCAGCGTGCAAGGGGGTAGCATCGACTCCGATCGAGAAAGTCAAAATGTTATGGACATCATGTTCGTTTCCAGGCGGGAAGAACGACTGATTGATGCGAGCCTGAATGAGTTCTGGATTGGCATTCAAAAGTTGGTTCAGGGTATCAACGCTTCCGCAGAGTACCGCTGAAAAAATGTCGGGTGATGCTCCTTGGGTCAAAAGGAAACTCGCCACCTCTGGCCGCGTGCTGCAAAGGTATTGCACGGGAGTGCTATAGTGGTCGATGCATCGGCCGTCGATTTCGGCGCCACGTTCGAGCAGGAGCTGCGCCACGTCAACTGTGTCTGCAAAATGGAGAGGATGACATCCATCGCCTCCTCTTTCGACCACGCGAGAAGGATCGTCATCGAGCAATCGTGCAACTTCCCTGCATCGGCCCAAGCCTGCGGCCGTGTGGACATCCATTGTTGCACCGTGAGAAAGTAGGTACTCAGCCATGCGATTGTCCCGCCGGAAGAGTGCGCAATGCAATGGGCTCCAAGGCCCCATGCTCCAGTCGCTCTTCCTATTTGGATCGACTCCCAGCTCGATAAGTGCTTCGACTATTGCAGGACGATTGCTGAAGCAAGCCGCCGTTAGCGGAGTCGCTCCAAAATTGCGAGAGTCAAAACTGTCAAGTATTCCTGCGTCTTTGGCAACGTACGCGCGCATTCGCTCGATGTTTCCAACGGCAAGTGCATTGAAGAAACCAATTTGCTCTGGCGTATTGTGCTGTACCATCTCGATCCTACGAATTGCGAACGCATCATCTGCATGTGAGACGACTATGGATGAAGTGTTTGACAAGATACCCCGACCGATCCTCGAGTGCAATTTACGTTGAATGGTGGCGATTTCGTGCCGTAGAGCCCAGCCTGGTTGGAGGCCTCTCACGTTGTCAGCTTGGTTTTTTCACTTGCCCCCGACGAGCTCGTCTCTTCGGAGCCTAAGGTTCACTGCTAGTACGGAGCTCATTCTGGAACGTCCGATGGGACAGTTCACAACGTGAGGTTGGTCGAGCCAACTGGGGGCAAAACGTTCAGAAAAAATCCGAAAAAAGTACTTTTTTCGAGTGACAATCCTTAACCGTCTCGGCCTTTCAGAAAGTCGATTTGCCAATTGAATCGGGGGCGGTTCTCAGCGAAAATGGTATGGATTCCTAGTTGAAGCATGGAACCGTTTCCTCGGTTTGGGCTTCTCAATCTTAATATTTCCCTCCGAAATTCAATCATTTCCACCACAAGGCAAAACATGACGAGCGAAGCGATGACATTGCTCCATGAAGCCAAACAGGGTGGTGCTCGAGAGCAGGGCAAACTCCTCGCTCTCTACGCGAATTACTTGAAAATCATGGCCCAGACTCAGCTTGATCGGCGTATTAGGCGACGCGTCAGCCCATCCGACTTGGTCCAAGAAACCTTACTGGAAGCCCATCGCGATTTTTCCGACTTCCGGGGAGCAACCAACGCCGAATTTGTCGGGTGGCTTCGCCAAATCTTGGTCCATAATCTCATCCGCGTCACGGAAAAACACTTGCAGGCGGACAAAAGAGACGTTCGCCGCGAGGTTTACATTCATAAGCTTAATGCGTCGCTCGAACATTCCAGTTCGCGATTTGAACATGTTTTGGCAGCACCTTTCGAAAGCCCTAGCTCCGAGATGGGACGACATGAACGAATGCGATTGCTAGCGGACGCCATCGCAGAACTGCAGGCGGAACAGCGACAGGTCATCATCCTGCGGCACATCGAGGGGTTGCCATTTGCTGAAATTGCGGAGCAAATGGAGCGATCATCGGGAGCCTGTCGCATGCTTTGGCTTCGCGCTATGGATCAACTCCGAGGGAAACTGGACGGAATGGAATTCGAATGAGAACCGATGCATCCGTTCACGACTATGCAAGCCAACTTTCGCCTGAACAGCAGGAGCAGCTTGCTGTCATACTGGATCAGTACTTGGTGGATTGCGAACAAGGAGCTGAACCGAACCTACAAGAGCTTTGCGATCAGAATATCGAACTGGCGCCGGCCATTCGTCATTACGTTCAAAGTTTGCGACTCCTCAAAGTGGCAACGACCGATGCCCGCGACAAATCCAACAGTCAGCACCAACAAGCGGACGTCCCAACGAAACAAATCGGTGACTACCGAATTGTTCGGGAAATCGGCCGCGGCGGGATGGGAGTCGTTTACGAAGCGCATCAAATCTCACTAGGGCGCCGCGTCGCGTTGAAATTGCTCCCCTTTGCCGCCGTTCTTGACCAACGTCAGATCGCACGCTTCCAAAACGAAGCTCAAGCCGCAGCTCAACTGCATCACCCGCACATCGTGCCGGTTTATGCCATCGGGAACGATCGCGGTACTTATTTCTACAGTATGCAATTTATCGACGGACAATCGCTTGAGCAAGCGATTGCGAGTCTGCAGTCAGGCTTCGACGCTTGGACACCATCAAGCCAATTGTCCAAAAGTTCTCCAGTGAGTTACATTGATCGAGACGGGACGACCATCGAAGCAGCCTTGATCGACGATTTAGTGTTACCCGCGCGAGAAGCATCCTCTGCGGTTCGATCGATTCATTCCGAGCCCACCGAGTCGATTCGGCAGATGGCAACTCATGTTTCGGTTCGATCCAGCAATCATGTGAGACGAATCGCCGAGCTTGGCATTCAAGCGGCGGATGCGTTGCACTTCGCGCATCAGCATGGAATCGTACATCGGGATATCAAGCCCTCCAATTTGCTTATTGATCGAGAAGGTAAACTTTGGATCGCGGATTTCGGTCTAGCCCAATGCGCTGGTTCTGGAAGTTTAACACGATCCGGCGATATTGTTGGTACCCTTCGTTACATGAGTCCAGAGCAAGCAACCGGCAAAACCCACTGGATCGACAATCGCACGGACATTTACTCGCTTGGGTTGACGCTGTATGAACTTCTAACGCTTCACCCAGCCGTCGATCGCGATGATCGAATGGCCATGTTACGGCAAATCGAAAACGAGGAGCCAACAGCACCGAGAAGAATCAATTCGTCGATTCCAATCGATCTTGAAAACATCGTCATGAAGGCGATCTCGAAAGAGCGAGAGGACCGCTATGCAACAGCGGGCGACCTGGCTGAAGACTTACAACGTTGGCTTGATGGGAAGGTCATCCTCGCTCGACGTCCTTCACTCATGGATCGCTCCGCGAGATGGATTGCAAGGAACGCGCGCGTCGTGGCTTGCTTGTTGCTCGCAATGTGTATTTTGTTCGCGGTAGCGACCATCACAGCCTCCCTGTTACGGGCCAAGAATCAAGAAATCCAAACGGCAAATGAGCGAGCGTTGCAGCACCTTGAGGTTGCGAACAACGTGGTGGATCGATTCGGCGCGCAGATGCTGACCAAGCTTGAGGGGCTAGCTGGTACTGAGGAACTACAACAAGAAGTCGCTCAGAACTCAATTGAGTACCTAACTGCTTTTACCGACTATGCGGCGAATGACCCAAGTCAGAGTGTTCAAGTTGGTCGTGCGTTGCTGAAGCTAGCCAAGCTAAATGAACTTCGAGGCGAAAACGACGCTGCAATCGCGACCTATCGCCGCGCGCTCAACTATCTCGACAAGGATCGATCGAGGAATCGCGAATTGGCCGAACTTAGCCAGGATCAGTTTACTTGTCAAAACAATCTAGGCTGCGTGCTCATGCGAAGTGGTCGTTTCAACGAAGCTGCCGACTGCTTCAAGCAATGCTTGAATTGCATCGATGAAGATCACAGAAACAAAGTCGCAGATGAGAATGCATCGGGATTGCGCAGAGCTCTAACCCAACTGAATCTTGGGCATCTTTATTTTGAGCGTGGAGAGCCTCGTTCGGCTCGCGTTGAGTTCGCAGCTGCGATGAGTGCTTTGCGAACGGCTACTTCTAGTTCCAGCGCGATCAATCGATTGCTTGTGACTGCGTTGCTCCAAATTTCTTCGAGTGAAAATGATGAAAGTGAGTTCGCGATAGAGATGCTGACCCGAGCTTTGGAGTTAGCAGAGGGGAACGCGAGCCAGTATTCCGATGAGGTGCCGGAAGTCCATGAGGTATGTGTCTGCCAGCTTGCGCTTGGTGCAAAGTGTGCCAAAGCCAAAAATGCTTTGCAAGCTATTGTTTGGTTTGAGAAGGCAGCGGCTGGACTCCAACGCTTGACTATGAAAAACCCAGCGAATGTTCGACTTCTGAGTGACCAAGCCAGTGCCTTAAACAATCTTGGGCAAATGGAAATGGAAGCGGGGACGACGGTTTCGGCATTGAAATCGTTCACCGCTTCGAGGAAAATCCTCGAGGGGCTAGCGGCGAATTCGTCCGATTATGCAATCCAGAGCAATTTAGGCGGGGTCTTGAACAATCAAGCCATCGCCGAGGAGAGTCTTGGGAACATGGTAGCCGCAAAACGATTGTTGATACAAGCAGTCGAGGTCCAACGAAATGCGGTTCAATCGGCCCCAGATTGCAAACGTTGTCAAGCGTTTCTGAAAGAACACGAACAGCATTTACTTCGAGTTTCAAGCAAAGTTACGATAAATCGAGATCAGCCGTTATGATAAACTCCAAGTCAAGTTTCACAGCCAAGCGAACAACGCGGAGACGGTTTGCGCAAAGCATGCGACGATGCATTGGCTTAGAACGTCTGGAGAGGCGATCCGTATTCGCAAGCGATCTCGGTGCGGATCTGGAACCCCAACTCTTTGCTTGCACGGCTAACGAAATCCAACCTCAAGCGATGGTGCAGCCAACGTCGGAATCTCAAGTCCGATCCGACTCAGAGTCGTCGATTTACCAAGCGAGCACCCCAAATCGTCCGGTCGATGTAACAATCTCACCTGTCTCATTTGTAAATGGGGACCTCTTGACGTTTGAGGTGCCTACGTCTTCTTTCGACTATTTGCAAGTGAATGGCCAGTATGAGCTGACGTATAGTTATTCGCAAAATTACTTTTCGGATACCGCCGATCAGGCTCTGCAAGCAAACGAATTGCGATTATTAGCACGATCTGGCGACATCGATTCTTGGTCCGCCAATGCTAGGGCAAGTGGCGATTATTCCGACGGGGCTTCGCGTTCTTCAGAACTTGAATCGGTTGCACTCGAGAAACAAATTCAGGACTCAGATGGAACCGTTGGACTGGTAAGATTGACAGCGACCACCGACTTCGATGCGACCATTCGTGTGTTTGACCATTCTCAAGTTGATTCGGGAGTAGGTTCTGGACGATTCGATTTCGGCGATGGGCAACTCCCAAGCAAAATACGAATCGAACCAAACTTGACTAGCGCAACGGTATTGCCTGACCCAGGTCCGACCATCACTCGGACGATCATCGTGAATCGCCAAGCCGAAGGTTTGGTTCTCGAGGTGCAACCAACCAAACAGTTTGGGCCAGCGAAACCTGATTCTTCGGAACCACTGGTATCCGTCAGTAGTAGTAATGGTCCAAATTCCACTCCCACTTCGGCACCAGCTTCCGGTCAAACCACAGTAACGAAGCCTTTTCGACCGACTGTCACTATCAAGACGATTGACATCTCCCAAGTGCGACGCAACGATGTCGCGAGGCCTTGGTTGCGTTCAACCGTAATTCAGAACCCTGCTCGACAACATGACTTTGGTTTTGCAAAGAAAACGACAATCGTCACCTCAAGCTCAACCACTCCTGTGCCGTCCCAGCCGAATGGCGCGAGCAGATCCGAAAAGAGTGCCAGGTGGAATTCTCGAGTTTCAGCCACACGACTGCAACCAGTAGAATTCTTGTTGGCACATCGTGATTTAGAGACCGAAAAAGTTGCCGTTCTGGAGGGGAAGCCAACTGTAGCGACAGATGTTGCGATGAGTAGTTACTCTGACGCTAGTCGAATCGATCGCTTGGAAAATGAGGTTTTTACGGACTGGCTCAATGCAAGTGAACTCGGCATCCAGACTACCTCCAAACGTTCCGAGGAATCGAGTAGCCCAAGTACTTCGGCAATTCACGGAAGCGAAGCATGGTTGTTGGCGATGGCCACCGAAATGCAACGGCTAGCGCAATATCCTCCGGCGAATGCGAATCGAGACTCTTGGAAAAGTCTAGTTCGATCGGCGTCGGAATCCGCCGCTGGCCAAGCCTTTCTGGCGACATTGTCGACCATTGCAGTGCAGCAAAAGGAAATGAATGCCTTTGGCTCAAAGTCTGCGTGGGAATATGTGAATAGGCCGAACCTAAGCAGTCAAACGTAGGCCTTTAGCCACGTCGGTTTTTCAGGGGTAGGGAGGGCAAGGCTACTCCTGAAAACCTCTTTGCAATGCCAAGTCCAGTTAAAACTTTCGGGAGGGCGAGGCTCCTGCCGAGACAGCGGTGCAAAGGTTCGGCAGGAGCCTCACCCTCCCGAGCAATGAATTGCTTAGGTGAAACCCAAGAAAACATGTTTCGAGCGGTGGTCTCGCCATCCCTTTTGTGACCTGAACCGTCGAATTGGCCATGAGTTTTTGAGCTAACTTAGGTACCATTTCCATCGGAAATATGTCTTTGATGTTTTCGGCTGAAAGTGGCTCATGGCAGTTCTGACTCAACCAATTAAATGGCACGGTGGCAAATACTATCTACGCAAGTGGATTGTTGGGCTAATGCCTCCGCATCTTCATTACGTGGAACCGTTCTTTGGCGGTGGTGGCATTCTGTTGGCCAGAGACCCTGACAGAGATTGGATGTCAACCGAAACGGAGAAAACGCCGAAGGGAAAGCTGCCGGCAGCGTTGCAGGGGAGCAGTGAGGTTGCGAACGATCTCCATGGCGAATTGATCAACTTTTGGCGAGTCTTGCAGAATCCGGAGGACTTCGAAGGTTTTCGGAAGCGAATCGAAATGACTCCTTTTAGCGAAGCGGAGTTTGATGACGCTTTAGAGAGCTCGAGCTCAAGTAAGTCGGCCACCAACGTTGAGCGAGCGGTTCGATTTTTTATCCTTGCACGTCAGTCGAGACAAGGACTTATGAAGGACTTTGCGACGCTTTCACGGAATCGCACCCGAAGTCGGATCAATGAACAAGTTTCGGCTTGGTTGAATGTGATCGAGGGACTGCCAGATGTGCACCAGCGACTCCGAAATGTCGTTATTTTGAATCAAAGCGCTTGCGACGTCATTCGTAAACAAGATGGAGAGAATACGCTGTTTTATTGCGACCCGCCATATGTCCATGAAACTCGGTCCACAACGGGGGAATATGCCTTTGAGATGACCGAGGAGCAGCATCGTGAGTTGCTGGACCTACTGGCAGGGATTTCCGGTAAATTCATGTTGAGCGGCTACCCGAGCAAACTCTATCAAGAATGGGAAGTCCGACACGGTTGGAAACGGCACGAGTTCTTAATCGATAACAAAGCCTCCGCCGGCAAAGTGAAGGAAACGAAGACGGAATGTCTTTGGTGCAATTTTTAGCAATCGCTTCGTTTAACAGTCAGCCGTAGGCGTACTCTGTTCCATTGACAGTACGCCTTTGGCTGACTGTTAAACCCGGAATGCCACTCGTGCAATTCGACTCCAAGGTAGATACAATGGTCCTGATCGCAAGGGTTCGAATCCCCCATTCCCGTCCCTCCCATTCCTCGATCTGAGGTCCTGCTATGTGGCATCGCATTTTCATTGGTACGTTATGGATGTGTTTCGGCCTGTTGCTGATTGCGCCCAAACGACTTGTTGCTGATAGCAACCAAGATGCAGCCGAAATCCTGAAACAAACGGGGGTGACCGGCGGTTTCATCGTCCATCTCGGTATTGGCTCGGGTAACTT
The DNA here is from genome assembly GCA_031424235.1 of Pirellula sp. Classification (GTDB taxonomy): domain Bacteria; phylum Planctomycetota; class Planctomycetia; order Pirellulales; family Pirellulaceae; genus JBKCUI01. The sequence continues at coordinate 48,113 of JANPHB010000053.1, read as the reverse complement.
GACGGCCGCTCTGAAACACGGAGATGGCATCCAAGTTCAAGGCTTAGATCGCGATCCGGAAGTCGTTCTTCGCGCTCGCGAACGAATTCGGGCACTGGGAATCTATGGCGACGTAGCGGTCGAGCTGCTTGAGGGTACGCAGTTGCCTTACATTGACAATTTGGTCAATCTCATCGTTATCGAAAACCAAAGTAGCATCTCAGACGAAGAAGTGCTCCGGGTGCTGGTACCAAATGGAGTTGCCTATCGAAAAGATCCGAACGGCAAGTGGAGCAAAACCGTTAAGCCGCGTCCTAGCAACATCGATGAATGGTCCCACTATCTTCATGATGCGAGCGGAAACTCGGTGGCTCATGATGATGTCGTGGCGCCACCACGGCATTTGCAGTGGGTAGGGAGTCCGCGGTACTCCCGCCACCACGATCGCATGGCTAGCATGAGCGCGCTGGTTTCAACCGGCGGACGAATGTTTTACATCATGGACGAAGGGAGTCGCATCTCGATCCAGTTGCCATCAAAATGGAAACTGATTGCGCGAGATGCTTTCAATGGAACAGTCCTGTGGAAACGAGACATCAACAACTGGCAGAGCCATCTATGGCCTCTCAAGAGTGGTCCGACCCAGTTATCGCGACGACTAGTTTCAACAGAAGACACTGTTTTTACGACATTGGGGGCAGATGCACCATTGACGGCCATCGACGCCGCGACCGGCAAGACCGTTCGCACCTATGAGGGAACCGACGGGACCGAAGAGATCGTCAACACCGAAGGGCTACTGTTTCTTGTCGTTCGTAAAGGGAAACGTCAACTTGCGGACTATGCTCCTTTGAACGGGACGGTAGGCGATCAAGCTCTTGCCCGCGAAATGTTTTGGGATGAGGATCCTCGCGTCTTAATGGCCGTCGATGCAAAAACGGGCAAAACGTTATGGGCCAAGCAAACCAAGATCTCGCCTCTAACTTTAGCGGCAGACAAGTCACGGGTCTATTTTCACGACGGCGAGAAATTGATCAGCGTGGAACATCAAACCGGCAAGATCGCTTGGGAGACGAACCCAGTTAGCCGTCGCAATCAATTTACCTTCAACTTCGGTCCTCGGTTGGTGGTCGACCAGGAGGTAGTGCTCTATGCCGGTGGCGACGGCAAGATGATCAGCGTGTCCAAGGATAACGGACAGAAGCTCTGGGATTCGGTTCATCCTAATTCTGGCTATCAATCGCCGCAGGACTTGCTGGTGATGGACGGACTCGTTTGGGTAGCACCGACAACGTCTGGAAAAGACACGGGCGTTTACACGGGCCGAGATCCTAAGACGGGAGAGATCAAGAAGGAGTTCGCACCGGACGTCGACACCTATTGGTTCCATCACCGCTGTTATATCGCCAAAGCGACCGATAACTTCCTGATTCCGTCCAGGACGGGAACCGAGTTTGTGAGTCCCGATACCAAGCATTGGGATATCAACCACTGGGTGCGCGGCGGTTGCCTTTATGGCGTCATGCCTTGCAACGGCCTGACCTACGCTCCGCCGCACAATTGTGCCTGCTACCCGGAAGCCAAGTTGTTCGGTTTCAATGCGCTTGCACCCCTCGCACCGACCCGTCCGATTCCAACCAACGTTACCGAAGAAGGACGATTGCAAAAAGGCACAGAGTTCATGACGCCGCTGGAGGATGTGGCTGATGCAAAGCGAGGAGACTGGCCTACATTCCGTCACGATGGCTCACGAAGCGGCTCGGCTTCGGAATTGATTCCACCAGCGGTTGATCGCAAGTGGACTATCGATCTCGGCGGTCGCTTAACACCACCCGTCATCGCAAACGGGAAAGTCTACGTTGCCAAAATGGACTCGCACACGTTGTACGCCTTTGACGAAGCCAGCGGCAAGGAAGTCTGGTCGTTTTCCGCCGGCGCGCGAATCGACTCCCCTCCGACCGTACACCGCGGTAAAGTCGTTTTTGGAGGAACCGATGGTTGGGTGTACTGCTTGCAAGCGTCGAACGGAAAATTGGCTTGGCGATATCGCGCAGCACCGATGGATCGACGAACGATGACTTACGAACAACTTGAATCGCTTTGGCCTGTTCATGGCAGCGTTCTAATTCAAGACGATGTCGTGAACTGTGTTTCCGGACGGTCCAACTTTTTGGATGGCGGTTTAAGATTGATTCGATTGGAGCTTGCGACTGGTAAGAAACTGACTGAGAACATCATGGACGAAACCAATCCTGAAACCGGCAAGAATATCCAGGACAAGATTAAAGTGCTGCAGATGCCGGTCGGGCTGCCTGATATCTTGTCGACGGACGGCAAGTTTGTTTACATGAAATCCCAGAAGTTTGACATGGAAGGGAACCGACTTGAGATCGGTCCAAATTCGGGAGACTTCGTCGGACAAGCCTCAGTACAGCGAGGCGAGTCAGCTCACTTGTTTGCCCCGATGGGCTTCTTGGACGACTCCTGGTTCCATAGGTCCTACTGGGTGCTTGGCCAGAGCTTTGCCGGAGGGCATGGTGGATACTATCAGGCAGGTCGATTTGCACCGTCGGGCCGCATCATGGTCAATGGCAATGGTTACGTTTATGGATACGGACGCAAGCCCGAGTATCTTCGATGGACAACGACGATGGAACATCAGCTGTTCAAAGCGGACCCGAACCCGCCGGAGATCCCCGCCAATTTTATTAAGACACCCAATGCCAATGCGGTAGCCGGGAGTTCCTATGCTCAGTTCCAAAAGGCACCGAGCCTGAACCCAGCTGGAAAAGCGATCACGATCGAAGCTTGGGTGACAGCCACGAAGCCCAACGGCGTGATCGTTGCTAGAGGTGGTCCAGCCGAGGGGTTTGCTCTCATTCTCGAAGAGGGAGCTCCAACGTTCCTCGTTCGATCGGACGCGAAACTGAGCAAGGTCAAAGGGCCAAACCGAATCGTCGGCGGTTGGCACCATCTGGTGGGTGTACTGACCGAGGACAAAAAAATGCGACTGTTTGTCGACGGAGAGCGAGTGGGAGAAGCAACCGCATCGGGGCTTCTAACCAAGGATCCAGCTCAAGGAATGGAAATTGGCGTGGACGCAGGCTCTGCGGTTGGTGAATACGAGACACCCAACTCCTTCGCCGGAATCATCGACGAAGTACGGTTTTACTTGAACACAACCGAGGACGAAGCGATAGCGGAACGGTTCAAAAACGGTTCTGAACTCGGCAATGATCCCAAGCTAGTCATCACCTTTGACGATGGTACTGCTCGCGATTTTTCGACACATCGAAACAACGGCACACTGGAAGGTGGCTCCGTGGTCGATGGCAAGATCGGCAAGGCGATTCAGTTCACTGCAAAGAAGGCCGCGGGCAAGAACTCGCCTGCTTCCAAACTAGGTGCTGGAGCCAAACCAGGTGCTGCTGGGAGTGCACCTGACAAGGAGGGGGATGAGAAGCCGAGCAATAGCCTAGTTAAGCCGAAATGGGCGAACGATGTACCCATTTATGTTCGAGCCATGGTCTTAGCAGGAAACAAACTCTTCATCGCAGGACCACTGGATATCATCGACGAAGAAGAGACTTTCAAAAAGTTGTCTGAGAAAGACGAAGAAGTCCAAAAGTTGTTGGCCGATCAAGACGAGGCTTTGGAAGGCAAGGTAAGCGGATTGCTCTTGGCGATCAATTGCGATAGCGGCCTTGTCGAACACCAAATTGAGCTCGGGACTTTGCCTGCCTGGGATGGAATGGCAGGCGCAAACGGAAAGCTGTACCTTTCCACAATCGACGGAAGACTCATGTGCTTCGGCAAGGAAAGCAAATGATACCGCACCGCTTCTGGATTCGAACTAGCATGGCGGCTGTGATCGCCGTCAGCGCTACTGTGGCGATTGCTTGCAACGTCCCCGTCTTTCGTTATGCGCTGGAGCGTTGGCGCCCCGACCTTTGCCAAGTGATCGTTTTTCACGAAGGGGAATTTACAGATCAGCAAGAACAATCGCTGCAAACGCTCGGGAAAGCAACGATCGCTCAAGGTGGTATCGCGAACGCAGAAATCATTCAGAGCAAAATCGGATCAGAAACAGATCGTGGCCGCAAGGAACTTTGGGAGACCTTGGGCCGTCAACCCGATATCGCTTTGCCCTATGTTGTCATGCGAACCTCGCTAGGAACAGGCGAGCTCGTCACGCACTGGAGCGGACCACTTCAAGACGTATCGAAAGCTCATTTGGCCAATTCGCCGATTCGCCGCGAGCTATCGCGCCGTTTGCTGGCTGGCGATTCCGTTGTCTGGCTCATGCTAAAATCCGATGACGCGAGCAAAAACAAAGCGACTCGCGATTTATTGGACACCGAGCTTGAACGATTGGGCAAGACACTGAAGCTGCCCGATGGAATCGGTTTGCCAGGCTCCGAGCTCTATTCCGAAGTTCCCCTGTTTTTGAAGTTTACGATTCTTGAGTTGGACCCAAAGGATCCTGCCGAACAACTGCTGGTCCGATTGATGTCGGGCTTCGAAAAGGATGCAAAAAGTGAACCACTGCTTGCGCCGGTGTTCGGTCGAGGGCGTGCGCTCGAGGTCATCTCGGCCACGCAATTGAATGCGGGCCTGATCGAGGACCTTACAATGTTTCTGTGCGGAGCTTGTTCCTGCCAAGTGAAAGAAAGAAACCCGGGATTTGACTTGTTGCTCGCGACCAATTGGAATAGCGAGTTGTACGGTGAAGATGGTGAGACGCCACCGCCGGTAACCAGCTTGGAACGGACGCCGACGAAGCCGACTCCGTTGACCATACCTCCTGGAAGAAAACGATAATGGGGTCACATGTGGAGGGCTTTCAATGAATCGCCAGAGCCTCGTCTTGGTTGGGTCGGGTGTTGTCTTTGTTGCAATGCTGTTGTTGATGAATGCGTCTACGTCGCGAAAGCCATCTCGTAACAGCACCGAGAACGAGCCGTTGGTCGTATTCTGTGCTGCAAGCAATCGGGCCGTTCTGGAATCGATTCGCACGGAATACGAAAAGGAGTATTATCGGCCCATACAGATTCAGTATGGTGCCTCACAGACGTTGCTTTCTGCGATGGAGGTTAGCGGAACTGGAGACATCTTTTTGCCAGCAGACGATAGTTTCATCGAACTAGGTATAAACAAAGGTTTGGTTAGCGAAGTGTTTCCGTTGGCTACGATGAACGGAGTCGTCGCTGTTCGCCGAGGGAACCCCAAGAACGTTAAGACCTTTTCCGACCTGTTGCGACCAGAGATAAAATTGGTTCAGGCGAGTCCAGAGGCTTCTGCAATAGGCAAACGAACGAAGATTGCACTATCGGAAGAGACGCTGTGGGCGCCATTAGAGGCCGCAACGATTGCATTTCGAACGACTGTGAGCGATGTCGCGAACGACTTGGTGGTCCAATCAGCTGACGCCGGAATCGTGTACGATGCGATTTTGCAATCGTATCCGGATCTGGAATCGATCCAGCTACCGGAGCTTAAGGGGATCGTGTCAAAAGTCTCTCTCGGTGTCATATCGAGCTCAAAGCAACCGCAAGCTTCTCTGCATTTTGCACGCTACGTGGCAGCAAAGGATCGTGGCTTGAAGCACTACCAAGAACAAGGGTTTCAAGTTGGAAGCGGTGATACTTGGAGCGATGTACCTGAGCTTTCGATCTTTGCGGGTTCGATGCTTCGCCCTGCTATCGAAGATGCGTTGGTGGCGTTTGAAAAACGGGAAGGGGTGCGAGTGACTCGAGTTTACAATGGATGTGGAGTTTTAGTGGCGCAAATGAAAGCGGGCCAGCGACCTGATGCCTATTTTGCATGCGATCGCGAATTCATGTCTCAAGTGCCCGACTTATTCCCAAAGCCGATTGATGTGTCCATGAACGAACTGGTTATTCTGGTTCAGAAAGGGAACCCATTGGGAATCAACTCGTTGCGAGACTTGACCAAAAAGGGTCTGCGAGTCGGGATCGGTCATGAAAAGCAATGCGCTATGGGGTGGTTAACCCAGAACACATTCCGCCAAGGAGGGTTGCAAACCGAAGTCATGGAGAATGTGACCGTTCAATCGCCGACGGGAGACATGCTGGTAAACCAGATGCGAGCCGGAGCTTTGGATGCGGCGGTAGCTTATTTGAGCAACGCGGCTGGTTCTGCGGAACATTTAGATGCAATTCCGATCGAGGGATTATCCTGTTCGCTTGCGATTCAACCGTTCGCGGTTGCGGAAAGCTCTCCCAATGCTCAATTAGCGCAACGTTTGTTTCACAAGCTTTGCTCGGTAGAGTCCCAGGAAATCTTCGAGGCCGAAGGTTTCCGTTGGCAAGATCCATTGTCGTCCGCCAAACAGTTAGCGCCTTAATGTCGGACCTAAAATCAAGTGAAAAGAATCCAGCGCAGAACGCCAACTGGACTCCTCGACGTCGCTCGGACGCATTGTTCTTTTTGGTCATGGGTGGCATTTCGGCCTGTTTCGTCTTGCTCATTGTTTTGTTGTTGGCGGCCGACATTTTGTTTACGACTCCTCGCAACTTTTACGAGGCACTTGCGAAGCCGGAGATACGCGCGGCGCTGCAACTGACGCTATTTTCGTGTACGGCGGCTGCCATCCTGTCGATTTGGGTTGGGACACCGCTGGGATATTTGTTGTCGCGTTACTCGTTTCGAGGACGCTGGCTGATCGACACGTTAGTCGATATCCCGATCGTTTTGCCACCGCTGGTGCTGGGACTAAGTTTGCTGATTTTGTTTCACCAACCGATCTTTGGCCTGCAGTTGGAGAGCACGTTTCGTGATACGCTGGGCTTTCCGATTACTTATCGTTGGCCGGCGGTGGTACTTGCGCAATTCGCTGTCGCCTGTGCATTTGCGGTTCGGACGATGCGGGTGACTTTTGACCAGATGAACCCGCGAGCAGAGGAGGTCGCGAGAACACTTGGTTGCACACGAGGCCAAGCGTTTTGGCAAATTGCACTTCCACAAGCACGCCGCGGCATCGTGACCGCCTTCACCATTGCCTGGGCTCGGGCACTTGGAGAGTTTGGACCGATCTTGGTCTTTGCTGGCGCAACGCGAATGCGAACCGAGGTCCTTTCGACATCAGTGTTTTTGGAGCTGAGCGTTGGCAACTTGGATGCAGCGGTCGCCGTTTCGCTGTTGATGGTGATCTTAGCGGTGATTGTTCTCCTGATTTTGCGAGCTTTCGGAACAGGGTTGAACACGTGATCGAACTTCGCAATGTCACGGTGAAGAGCGGAGCGTTTTTCTTGGCAGGAATCAACTTGATCTTGCCATCAGGCCAGTACGCGGTATTGATGGGGTCGACAGGTCGAGGCAAGACCACGTTATTGGAAAGTATCTGTGGCTTGCGAAAGGTTTCCGCAGGGCAGATTCTGATCCATGGCCAGGACGTTACGCATTGGAACCCGGCCGACCGGCAGATTGGTTATGTTCCGCAAGACTTGGCCTTGTTTCCAACTTTGACGGTTCGGGAGCATCTTGAGTTTGCGATGCGGCTTCGCAAAAAATCAAACACCGAAATGGCGGCACGAACCAGTGAGCTAGCGGAGGTTCTAGGAATCGAGCACTTGTTGAAGCGATCGATCGCGGGGCTGAGTGGCGGCGAATCGCAACGCGTGGCCTTGGGCCGAGCACTGTCGTTCAAGCCACCGGTATTATTGTTGGACGAACCTTTGAGCGCACTGGACGAAGCAACTCGAAATGACATGCACGGGTTGTTGCGACACGTGAAAGAAACGTCAGGCGTCACAACGCTTCATGTTACGCATAGTCAGGTTGAATCGGAGTTTCTAGCCGATCGGAAGTTGTTGCTAACACACGATGGAATCAAGGAAATAGAGATGAACGACCTGTCGCGCTAACGGGATAAACGGCGAGAGTCCGAAGAGCGACAAATTTTTGCCGGCGGCGTGAGGCCTCGCTGTTTTACACATGCACGAGTGCCGATGCCTTGCATTTAGCATTAACGTAAGATGTTGTTGGCTTGGAGGTTGGTGTGTCGGCCTTTCAGGCCTTTGCGTTTCAATCGCAATCTGTTACCGGGGCCTTCGGCCCCGGCAGAGGTTGTGCCAGCCCTTTCGGGCTTTTGACGAGACAGAAAACAGCATTTATAGAGGAAAAAAATTCGTTTTCTCCGACCGTAGGTTTTTCCCGCCGCGCTCAAGCAAACGACGGGTAAGCAAAGCGTGGCCAAGGGCAGCGCCCCCAACGCAGAGCGGCACAATGTAGGCATACGGCAAGTGCAGTATCAATTCTAATTTCGGTTCGATATCCCAGCCGAAGGGAACAGGCGATGAAAGCAGCGCTACCCTTCCCACATTGAGCAAGAGGACGATACCGATAATATTGAATAGCCATGCGAGCCAGTGACGCTTGTCTACAAACGCGCAAACCAGACAAGCAAATACTCCACTGACAATATCCCAATTACTCCCTGTCCAAGTCATCGTTTTCGGAATGGTCCCGCTCAAATACCAATCGTGTAGAACAAGCTCTAGCGGGAGTCGAAACGCTTGAAACAATACGAGCCACGCGATTGGAACTTGATGGGCCATTCGACGCCCCACGGGAGTGAAAGCCATTGCAACCGCCGTTACGACAGTTCCCACTAAGAACATTGGGCCCAAGGGAACAAACGCTCTTTCCAGCAAACCAGAATAAACGAGAGCACCGATGGACGAGCAGTAGACGGCCAGACCGGCACTCAACCGCCACATCACCCGAATCGAATCTTGTCGAGATGATTCGGCATAGCCCGCAGCCCCGATGAAGCATACCAAAATCGCGATGCATATCGTGATGAACACAATCAAAGAAGTCGCTGTAGCATCCACAAAAGCCAGAACGGCGATCATTTACTTCTCTTTTCTGCCATGCTGTGCATGACGTTCCCCATGATGCGTACTCGCACCCAACGCGGCAATGGCATCAAGGAGTAAACCAATAGCTTCGACAGAAACCCAGGTAAGAGAGTCCCCCTTTTTCCTAGTGCCCGCAAAATGCCTGGGGCGATTGCATTCGGATCCAGAGCTTTCCCCATCTCAAGGCTCGCACGGGCTGCGAAACCTGTTTGCGTTGGTCCAGGCGCTACCGAAAGAACATCCACGTTCTTCGTCCTTAATTCGACGTTCAATCCCTCAGTTAGAGTCTGAACATACGCTTTGGTCGCGGAATAGTGTGAAGACCAAGGCGTGCCTTGAAAGCTGACGATTGAACTCAAAAGTATTATTCCCCCGCCCCCTCGCCTCACAAATCGGCGACCAAAATGCCAAGTCAATTCAAGCAGCGATCGGCAGTTGACGTTAAGCATTTCGAGTTCGATTTGCAACGGACTATCCAGGAACGGACCGGAGGTGCCAAATCCTGCGGACGCGACCAAGAGCCCCACATCCAGGTCCTTTGTTAATTGCTCCAGCGGTTCGATGCAGGATTCATCCGCTAAATCAAGAGCCAAGACTCGGCACTGCACATTGCACTCTCTGCCGATTTCTTCCGCCAACTGATCCAAAACGTTAACGCTTCGACTGACCAAGATTACGTTCAATCCTGCATGTGCGAGTTGCTTGGCAAGTGCACGCCCAATACCTGATGACGCTCCGGTAACAATGGCCCATGGTCCGTACTTTTTCAAAAATGTGCTCTGTCTCATATCGATCTTTCGTTTTTATGGAAAGCAGTTTCCGAAGGCTGCCAATAGTTTAGGATTCCCCCAAATGCGCACTTGCATTGTCATTAGCAACCAGCCGATGCTCGCTTCTTTTCTCAGCAGGCGAAGCCATCCACGCGACGATGCCGTGATACGAATGTCGCAGTCACCTTGCAGGCCGTCTACGACACTTATCTTTTGGTCGCGAATGGTGACCGTGCATTCCGCAGGCTGCTGACCTGTGAATCGAAAATGGTATCGTGCGGCGAGCCCGTTGGATCGACCGGGTTGGAAGCCATGACGCATGAGTTTAATGAACCCTGGAATTGAAACGGGGCGCAGGACAGCGCCGACTTGTTTGACGTGCTTGTGAGGGAAACGTTTCTTGACGTAAGCTTCCGCGTCGGACCTCGGCTGAACATAAATCGTCTCCTCCTTTTGCTGGAGCGGTTTGACAATTTCGGAAATGAAACCGCTGCGGTCCTGCAGGAATGGAGAAATAACGTCTTCACCGGCGGGGCATACGCTCAAGCAGTAGGCAGCTTTGTAGTTGGGACCAAAGGCGAGCGACTGCCACATGGATGCACTCTCGCTGTCGCTTACTTTCTCTCGGTAACGAACAGGATTTGGACTACCTGCGATCACTTCAACCCAATCGGTGAAGCCGCTCATGAACTCGCGGTAATTGTGCGTATAGCAAGAAGAAAAGTTGAATTCGCCGTCAGGTGAAATGGCTCCCACGGGACAGGCCGCAACACACAGTTTGCAAGTCAAGCATGGATTGTATTCAATCGGAGCACTTTCCTCTGAGACGGCCACATCGATGAGTACGGTTCCCAAGAGGATGAAGTTTCCAAACTTGGGATGAATCACGTTTCGGTGCAAGCCCATGTGCCCAAGTCCAGCGGCGACAGCAAGCGGTTTCAGTGAGATGCTCCACATCTTTCCCGGAAACTTGTCCATTTCCATCGGAAACGCCATGGGTGGATTGAGCGCTCGAATTCCCAATTCCGAGAGACGAGCAACGATCCGTCTTGCGACCTCGTTTACTTCATCTCCCGTTTCGTGAAATTCGTGGTTCGCCATGTTTCGGGCAGGGCTTCGGACGGACTCCGGGTTCATTCGGCAAACGATGCAAATGAGCGATCGCGTAGCCGGGAAAATTCGCATAATATCGGAACGTTCGTCATCCATTTCTGATCGATTCAGACCCACAAACCCCACGTCTGATGCACCCGCCTCCAGGCACACTCTGCGCAGTTCCGCTACCTCAATCGAAACAGGACGAGGCTGAACGGCTTTTGCTAGGTTTGCAACAACAGTTGGGTGATCTTCAAGTCGAGTCATGTCAAATTCCTTAGCAGACAACACACCACTTGCACTTTGCAAGCTACTTGCACTTTACAAGTGCTAGGAGTATTGTCAATAGCAGAGAATCTGTTTCAATTGTTTTGAAAGGGAAAGTTCGATGAAAAAAGCACAACACAAACGCTCGCCTTGTCCGATTGCGTGCACTTTGGACATCCTTGGAGACAAGTGGACGCTGCTTTTGATACGCGACATGCTGCTTGGCAGAACACACTTCAACGAGTTTTGTCGATCCCCCGAAGGGATTGCAACCAACATTCTGACTGACCGACTGGAGAAGCTGCTCGCGCACGATTTGGCTGAAAAGTACACGTCAATCGAAGTGCCGATTAGAGACGCCTATCGATTGACCGAAAAAGGCAAATCTCTCAAGCCCGTCCTGGAGGCGGTTGCCAAGTGGGGTTTAGCCAACATCGACGGGACAGAAGCCCGCATGAAACCCAAAGCGATGTAGTTATGGAGCCAATCGATTGGAAAGCTCCGTTGGCCTTGTGCCGATTGGCGTTGAGATGGCAAGTAGTGGAATCTCGTAAGAGTTCCTGAGGTGCCTCAAACTCTAGGAAGCTTTACAACTTCCACTGCTTTAAGGTGGGGACATTCATTCGCTGCGTCCTTTCGGAATCGCAATCTCGATTTGCTCTGCTCTTATGGCCTTTTCCAAATTGGAAAGTGCATCCTGGCAAGCCAGCATGGCCTTGCGTTTCTCATTCAACGCAAGGGCAACCGAACGAAGATCGGAGTTCTCACGCGACAGTCGAATGATTTCGGATTTTACCTTCTTGAATTCGGCATACAGCGATTCGACTTTTGCAATACCAGCCGATTCACCTAGAGTGCTTCCGAGCGATGTAAGACTTTGCTGGATAGCCTGGTCCTCGTCCGCTATCTTCTTTTCGAGTTCATCCATCTTCCCATCGCTTGGCTCTGCGATGTGCGGCATCAAGAGAACTTGAATTCGAAAGCCGCTTAACCTCGCACTGTTTATCATTTTCAATATGTCGAAGCTCGTTTGGCTTGGCGAGTCCGCTTGCGTATCCGCAACCTTGGCTAGCTCGCTATCCATACTGTGCAAAAGCTCCATGGCTGGGCCAAACGCGAGTGCATATGCCTTGCGATTGGAACTCTGAAGAGCCAAATTCGATAGTTTGTTGCTGATGGATTGAAAATCAAGAAATGCCTCGTCAACGCGATTGGAAAGCCTCGATTCGATTTCAACGTTTCGCTTTGGAACGAGCTTCGCAAGCTCAGATCGATTTCGTTCGAAAGCAGCGATCTCTACCGACGCACTCTCAATGTAGGACTTCGAAGTCTGCTCGCTGGCTGACAGAACTGCGCTATTTTGCTCCTCCGAGGCCGCAGACAAAGCCAATCGCAGAGCGTTGATACGTTCGAGTCGCTGGGACTTCAGTTCCAATTGAGGCTGGGGGTCTCGATCAGCGCGAGAGATCACAACGATCAGCGAGGTAAGCACAGCTCCCATGGCAATCGTCATCCAAACGAGCTCCCAGTTGCCTTTGACTTTCATTGCCTTGGTGCCTTTCGCGAAACGAATTGAGGGTTCACACCTGTAACATCTTTGGGCCGCCCAATCGATTGAAAACCAAAGGGAGGGCGAGGCTCCTGCCGAGCCATCGACGCCACGGTTCGGCAGGAGCCTCACCCTCCCGATTAACGAAGTTGGGTAATGTCCCTGCAACTATGGTAGCCGCGTTCATATCAAGAAAAGATCAAGAATCGCGATTCGAGCGTAAAGAAGTTGCCAATGCAATCGCTTCCCGCTCGGTCTTTGCAAAATCTTGATATCCACCGCGCAAGTCTTTACACCCTTTTAATGGGCGTCCTGCTTTAATTGCTCCGAAGACTTTACCATCGGAGGAAACACTATGGACATCGTTTGGCTTTTGATCGGAGTTGCATTTTTCGTCTGCTCTGGTTTCTGCGTTCAATGGATAACTCGCTTGAATCCTGAGGAGAGATCGTGAACGGATTAATAATTCTTGCTGCCGTCGTGGCCATCCTGCTGTCTGCGTACCTCCTGGAACTCTTCCAACCCATACGCCGCTTTTCGTCGTCTTGTTGGTCACCGTAGTGATCGTCATCGGCGCGCTTAGCTTCTTCCCAGCTCTAGCGCTAGGGCCAATCGTCGAACACCTCATGTCGCAATCGCATATGTTGCAATCGCATATGTTGCAATCGTACCGATAAGGAATAGAACATGTCGAACTTAACAGCCCACGCTAAGTCATCACCTAAAATGTTTGATGCGAAAATCGTCACTGCGGCGATTCAACATTCGTTCGAGAAACTCGATCCGCGAGTTCAAGTGCGAAATCCCGTCATGTTTTGCGTCTACATCGGCAGCATTCTGACGACGTTACTTTGGTTGCGTGCTTTCGCAGTTCAAAATGGCGAATCGCTTTGGTTTGTGTTTGGAATCTCGGCTTGGCTTTGGTTCACCGTGTTGTTCGCCAACTTTGCCGAAGCCATCGCAGAGGGCCACGGGAAAGCTCAGGCCGCATCGCTTAGAAAATCGCAGACTGCCGTCATGGCACGCAAAATTGTTTCTCCAAGCAAACTGGCTGGGCAAGACTCTGTGACTCAATCGGTATCGGCAACCGAGTTGCATCTCGGAGATTTGGTCTTGATCTCTGCAGGGGAAACGGTGGCGGCCGATGGCGAAGTGGTCGTGGGAATTGCTTCCGTCGATGAGAGCGCGATCACCGGCGAGAGCGCACCTGTCGTCCGAGAAAGCGGCGGAGATAGAAACACCGTCACGGGCGGAACTCGCGTCATTTCCGATTGGCTCATTGTTCGAGTTACGACTTTGGCTGGAAACAGTTTCTTAGATCGAATGATTGCGATGGTGGAGGGAGCCAAACGCCAAAGGACACCAAACGAGATTGCTTTGGCCATTTTGCTCGCCACACTGACGTTGGTGTTTCTTTTGGTTGTGGCGACCTTGTTGCCATTTTCGATTTACAGCGTGGAGACATCGGGCCAAGGTGCGGCGATAAGTCTGCCTGTGCTGATCGCTTTATTCGTTTGCTTGGCGCCGACAACGATCGGTGCCTTGCTTTCCGCAATTGGCATCGCAGGGATGAATCGCCTTAGCAAGGCGAACGTCGTTGCCATGTCAGGTCGCGCCGTAGAAGCAGCAGGTGACATCGACGTGCTGTTGCTCGATAAAACGGGTACGATCACGCTTGGGAATCGTCAAGCAACTCGTTTTCACGCAGCCGATGGTGTTGCCGAACAGCAACTCGCCGAAGCGGCTCATTTGGCTTCGTTTGCGGATGAGACGGCTGAGGGAAGAAGCATCTCGATCCTTGCTAAAAATCGATTCGGTTTGCGAGGCGTTGAGCTGGAGGAAGTCCAACCGAACTTCATCCCGTTTTCCGCGCGCACTCGCATGAGTGGCGTATCGTTTGGGGGCCATGAGATTCGCAAAGGTGCGACGGAGGCCATCGAAAGCTATGTTCGAGGACTTGGCGGATTCCTACCGGATAACGTACGAACCGCTGTGCAAACGATTGCGAAATCAGGAGGCACGCCGCTTGTCGTGAGTCGCGATACCATGGTGTTGGGAGTTATTGAGCTCAAAGATATCGTCAAAGGGGGAATCAAAGAGCGATTTGCAGAATTGAGAGAGATGGGCATCAAGACCATCATGATCACGGGCGACAATCCGTTGACTGCCGCAGCGATTGCAGCCGAAGCGGGCGTTGACGACTTCTTGGCCGAAGCCACTCCCGAAGCCAAGCTTGCTTTGATTCGAGAATACCAACAAGGGGGCCGACTCGTTGCCATGACAGGCGACGGAACAAACGACGCTCCTGCGTTGGCTCAAGCGGACGTAGCTGTAGCCATGAACTCGGGTACACAAGCTGCCAAGGAAGCTGGAAACATGGTCGACCTGGATTCGAATCCGACCAAGCTCATTGAGATTGTGAACATTGGCAAGCAGTTGTTGATGACGCGAGGGGCACTGACAACGTTTAGCATCGCCAATGATGTCGCGAAGTACTTTGCCATTCTCCCGGCCGCCTTTGCATCGACCTACCCAGCCCTGAAAGCACTTGACCTAATGTCGCTCGCGTCGCCAGCCAGTGCGATTCTATCCGCCGTGATCTTCAATGCGTTAATCATTATCGCATTGGTTCCGCTGGCATTGCGTGGGGTTTCGTACAAACCGGTGGGAGCAGCACAATTGTTGCGAAACAACATGTTGGTCTATGGACTCGGCGGATTGCTGATTCCGTTTGCCGGCATCAAAACCATCGATCTCATGCTTTCCGCTGTGGGGTTGGCGTAATGAAGAATGAATTTTAATAGCCAATTAAACGTTTTTACGAAGGCTGATTGCTTGAGCAAAACTGGGAGAGCGAGGCTCCTGCCGAGCTGGGGCTTGTTGATTCAGTCGTTTAACAGTCAACCGAAGGCGTACTTAGCTGTATTTGACAGTACGCCTACGGCTGACTGTTAAACGAAGTGCATTTGGACCGGCAATAAATCAACAAGCTTCTAACGACGCAATGGCTCGGCAGGAGCCTCGCCCTCCCGAGAAACACCTAGCGATGTGCTTAGCCCTCATCAATACCAACAAACCCAATTGGAGTTTACAATGATATCACATATGCGACCAGCCTTTTCCATCTTCATCGTGTTCACGATCTTAACCGGCATCTTGTATCCGGGGCTCGTTACGGTCATCGCGCAGACTTTGTTCCCGCATCAAGCGAACGGGAGTCTGATTCGCCAAGACGACCAAACGATCGGTTCCAGCCTGATTGGTCAACCATTTGCGAACCCAAAGTACTTTTGGGGCCGCGTTTCTGCGACTTCGCCGTCACCGTACAACGCGGCTTCGTCGAGCGGGTCTAACTTAGGTCCTACCAACGCGGCACTGATGACTGCGGTGCAAGATCGCGTCAACGCCTTGAAGCAATACGATACGTCAAAGAATCTTGTTCCTGTCGATTTGGTGACCGGGTCAGCAAGTGGCCTTGATCCACACATTTCGCCAGCGGCGGCGGAATACCAGGTGGCACGGATTGCGAAGAGCCGAAACTTGAGTGAAGCAACGCTTCGAGACTTAGTCGCTCAATGCACCCAAAGACGACAGTTTGGACTGCTTGGCGAGCCGAGGATCAACGTTTTGGAGTTGAACATCGCTTTAGATAAAGACAAAGGTTCGGAGCGGCCACCGAATGAATGAACATCGCCCTGATCCTGACATGTTGCTTAAGGCGGTGCAAACGAAAGAAAATCGTGCGCGACGAGGAAGTCTCAAAATCTTCTTTGGCTATGCCGCTGGAGTTGGCAAGACGTTTTCGATGCTGGAGAACGCACATCGAGCTTTGGCATCAGGACGGGATGTTGTGGTTGGCTATGTGGAGCCGCATGCCAGGCCGGAGACTCAGGCGTTGCTCGACGGACTAGAGTCATTGCCGACCAAGGTGCTGGATTACCGCGGCGTCAAACTTCGTGAATTCGACATCGACGCAGCAATCGTTCGACATCCGGATTTGATTCTAGTCGACGAGCTAGCTCATACCAACGCCGAGGGCTCCAGGCATATCAAACGATGGCAAGATGTCGAGGAATTGCTAGAGGTAGGGATTCACGTTTGGACAACCTTAAATGTTCAGCATATCGAAAGTTTGAACGACATCGTAGGACAGATCACAGGGATCGTCGTTCGAGAAACAGTGCCGGACCAAGTTTTTGAAATGGCAGACGATTTGGAGTTGATCGATTTATCGCCAGACGAACTTTTGGATCGACTGAATGAAGGGAAGATCTATCTCGCTGAGCAAGCTCAACGGGCGATCTTATGTTTTTTTCAAAAGTCGAACCTGAGTGCCTTGCGAGAGATGTCGTTGCGGCGTGCGGCCAATCGCATTCACTCCGACGTTGAGTCTGCTCGCAAGATACGCTCCGACGCCCGGCCTTGGGCAACGACCGATCGACTGCTCGTTTGCGTTGGACCTAGCCCTTCGACGGCTCGAGTGATTCGCACTGCCAAGCGGATGGCCACAGCGCTCGATGCGCAATGGTTAGCAGTCTCAGTCGATACCCCAAGTGCCCAATCGCAAACCCAAACGCAGTTGAGAATCGCCCAGCATTTTCGTTTGGCAGAGCGATTGGGGGCGGAGACAGTGAACTTGTCTGGTGATGATGTGGTGGGTTCGATCTTGGAGTATGCTCGCTCTCGCAATGTCACGAAGATTTTTGTCGGAAAGACCAGTGAGGCTCGCTGGAAGCGTCTACTAAAACGAACGGTCGTCGATCAACTCCTTGAATCGAGCGGCGGAATCGACATCTATGTCATCCACGGGGAACGCAATGACGACAAATCGATTGACGTCGCCCAGTCGAGAATCGAACGATTCAATTGGTTCGGCTACGCAAACGCCTTCGGAATTGCGATCGCGAGCAGTCTCATTGCGGCGGCCCTCAGAAAGCTAATTGGCTCCAATTCCGAAGCCAACGCGGGAATGATCTATTTGGCAGGAGTGGCGTTCGTAGCATTTCGTTTTGGTAGCGGACCTGCCATTGTCGCATGCTTGTTTGCGGTGCTTGCTTTCGATTTTTTCTTCGTACCGCCGTACATGACTTTTGCTGTTGCAGACACTCAGTACATCGTGACGTTTGGTGTCATGGTTGCAATTGGGTTGCTGATCAGCACGCTTGCTTCTCGACTGAAAGACCAGGTTACAAACACGCGAAAGAGAGAACGTCGAACATCGACTCTTTATGAGCTTGGTCGACAACTAAGTTCTATTTCTGGAAAAGTCTTCCTGGCGTCAGCAGCAAGCGAGAAGATATCTGAACTGATCAACGGTGAAGTCGCAGTCTACCTCGTTGATCAATCTGGCAAGACCGAGATTGCTCAAGGGCAAGACGGGGAGATCGCGAAAAATTTGGTGAGTTTGCCTGCTGCACAATGGGTCATTGATCATAGCCAATTGGCGGGAGCAGGTACCAATACGCTTCCAAATGCATGCGCAGTGTTCATTCCATTAGTTGGGGCCAACTCCTGTGTTGGGGCCATCGCGATTCGATCGAAAGACGACAATTCAAAACTGTTGGAGCCGGAACAGCGGCAACTTTTGGAAGCCTGTGCGAGCCAGTTAGCATTGGCCTTGGAACGCGATCAGCTGGCGATCGATGCTGCAGAATCTCGAATTCAAGCGGAAGCGGAGCAAGTCCGAAGTACGCTGCTGAGCAGTGTATCGCACGATCTGAAGACGCCGTTGGCTGCCATCGCGGGAGCTTGCAGCACGTTGCTCGCAACCAGTACTCTCGATGAATCCACCCGCCGACAGCTTTTGGAGACCGTCTCAAATGAGGCAACGCGCCTGAATCGATTACTCGAAAACATTTTACAGATGTCGAGGCTGGATGCGGGCGCGATTGCACCGAACATGCAGTGGCATGTCCTGGAAGAGCTCGTTGGCTCTGCGTTGCATCGAACCAGCAGTGAGCTCGTTGGTCACCATGTTACCACCCGGATACCAGCGGACCTGCCGTTACTTTATCTTGATGGACTTCTTATTGAACAGCTTCTTATTAATTTGCTTGAGAATGCAGCGAAGTACACGCCGAGCGGAACATCTGTCCATATTTCAGCGAACATGGATTCGGGCTTTTTGCGATTGGTGGTTTGCGATAACGGGCCGGGGGTTTCGGAGGGCATGGAAGAAAAAATATTTGACAAATTTTATAGGGCAACACGATCGCCCGACGATGGGCGCGGTAGTGGACTGGGACTTGCGATTTGTCGAGCGATTGCCAACGTCCATCAAGGAACGATCACGGCGTCCCCTAGCCATGCCGGTTCTGTCAACCATTCTGGAACAAACCGTGGCCTGGAGTTTTTGATTCGCATCCCGATTGCAAAGAAAGCTCCCAACGTTCCCTCGGGATAACTATGATTTGAATTGTCGTTTACCGTACAGTAATCCCTTTTCCATATAGCCAATCCAGTGCCATCCTCGAATCCGCTAATATTGATCATCGAAGACGAGCAGCCAATTCGTCGATTTTTGCGAGCATCGCTTTCGGACGAAGGGTATCGTCTGAATGAAGCCAGTACTGGTGCCGAAGGGTTGCGAGTTGCCCAGCAGCCGCCTCCGGACCTTGTGATCTTGGATCTTGGATTGCCTGACATGGATGGCCAAGAGATCATCCGACGCTTGCGTGAATGGTCCAAGGTTCCGATTATTGTTCTTTCCGCTCGGGACCAGGAAGTTCAAAAGATTCAGGCGCTTGACGGAGGTGCGGATGATTTTGTGACCAAGCCATTTGCGATTGGAGAGTTGTTGGCTCGAATACGTACAGCCCTCCGGCATTCCCTTACCGAATCGATCGAGACGACGGTGATTGAGTTTGGGGAAGTTCGAGTGGATCTTGGGGCCAGGGTTGTCTATCGCAAAGGTGCTGAAGTCCATCTGACGCCCTTGGAGTACAAGCTGCTTTTGACCATGCTCAAGCACGACGGGAAAGTTTTGACGCACCGTTTCTTGCTACGTGAAGTTTGGGGACCAAGCGACACGACCGAACTGCATTATGTCCGGGTCTTCGTGGCAAACTTGCGCAAGAAGTTGGAGCAGGATCCCGCGCGACCGGCATACTTCTTGACGGAGCCGGGTGTAGGCTATCGATTTACTAGTGGCGGATAGCTCCACATTGTCCGGGGCATCCCTCACTAACGAAACCCGTAGCGAAACTCGTCAAGAGTTTCGGTGGCCGTGGGTAGCTCGCAGGTGCCGAAAGTCTTGACGACTTTCGCTACAGCCGATTGTGCCGTGATCGGCGCAACGATTCAGGACTACACGCAATAAAAAAAGCGTAAGCGGTTTTCCGCTTACGCTTCTTAAAGTTCACATCGAATCGTAGTGAATACTACAGATCAACGGATGGAGCTGGTGGTGCAGGAGGTGGTGCAGGTGCACCATCTGCTCCGCCACTACTCATCACAGCCGGCGGCTTGGTTGGTTGCTTGCTAGTGCTGTAGTCACCAGGAATTGTCGCAGAGCTATCCGTGCCACATCCCAGCAAAGTGCATCCAACCAAGATCAAAAACATTTTTTTCATTCAAAAACCGTATTTCCCAAAGCGTTGATTAGTTTTCCAAACTTGTAACATTGCCATCTTGCATGGCGGATGTGTACTGGTAGACAGTGTTGTCAACGTTGTAGGAGATGTTCCTGACGGAACCGTCTGCCATTGCTGCGTTGATCAAACCTGTGTGTCGACTGTTAAACTTGTAGTAAACGTATGGATCGGTTCCGCCAAGCCCCCAAGCTGTTGGCATCGGCCCGATGGTCCAATTGTACGACCAAGTGCGTCCGGTTGGTTTCTTGCTGTCGCTCCAAACGCCAGTCGCTTCACCGAAGAGCAAAACATTGGATGTGCCGTCTGTTAGGTCAGCAAACCTGTAACTGGTACGGTTGCCGAACGGTCCAACCCAAGCATTCCATGCGGAGGAGTCCGTTGTACCCAAGCGTCCAGCATTTCCAAGATAGTTGGTTCGACCCATGGTCGCGCCGAAAGGAAGACCATAGCCGCTACCACCAACCGTACCACTCGTTGATCCCGATGGTGACCAAGTGTGCAAAATCATCATTGTCGCACCGGTGTTCGAATAAGCATCGTCCGATGGGCAAAGCAAGGAGCCAAGTCGATATTGTTGAAAATCCCACAAGGTATCGATGTCGGACGGATCTCCGTCGTAACCAGTCGCACCACTTGTCCAGAACAAAAACCTGTCTCCATCATTGGCTGTGACGCCAGATGGCACTGCTTTCGGATCCAGATTTCTCCAATTGCTCCATGGCTGGTACAACGAACTTTGTTCGAGGTATGGGAACAAGTAGACCAAGTGTCCAGCCCATTGAGCACCGGAGGTCGCGGTAGGTGTAGTGGTATAGACCACACTCCGTGAGCTACCCAAGTATCCCGGTGGAATCTTCTTGTTTGCACTTTCAAAATTGTGCACTGCCAACCCGAGTTGCTTCAAGTTGTTCGTGCACTGCATTCGTCGAGCTGCTTCACGAGCGGCTTGTACAGCGGGCAACAACAGACCAACCAAAATGCCGATGATCGCAATTACGACCAACAGCTCAACCAACGTGAAGCCCATTCTGGCTCTTCGTCCTTGGAACTTTTTCATCAAATACAACCTCACAATAAGGGAAAACAAAAACAGCAAAGAATGTCAACAACCTCGACAAGCTGCGATCGATTTTTGGAAGAGGGATAAGAACGCAGTTAAGCCAATATTTCATACTCTTCATCATTTCTCAATCATTTCTTTGCCAAAAATCCATGTTTGGCGAAACTTTTTTCCCTTTTCGTGTTTTATGTAACCCGCTTGGTGGGTTGTTTGATTCAAGGGGCTTTAACATTTAATCGACTCGACGGCGAAGAGGATTGCCAAACGGTGAGCTAAGGCAACATTTCAAGCCACTGAATCCCGTCGACGATCACGTGTCCATCGGTTCCTCTGTTGCTGATTTCCACGAAGCCTTTTTTTCCGCCCGCAAACCGAAAAGTACCAAGCAAAAATAGCGGACCATCGGCAGGCTTCTTTTTTTGGTCAACAACGATCGTCTTGTCACCCTCTTCGGTATGGACTAACACAGGGACATTCGTCGCGCGATTGTTGGCCGCTGAATACAACATCGATACGCGGTACATGCCTGCTTTGGGTAAGTCTGGTGTAAACCTTGCCGTTTGCGAGCCTTTTTCCATGTCTCCGTCATGCAGATAGCCTGCCCCTAAGAATGGAGAAATGGAGCTACCGAAGC
Source organism: Pirellula sp. (assembly GCA_031424235.1). Taxonomy (GTDB): domain Bacteria; phylum Planctomycetota; class Planctomycetia; order Pirellulales; family Pirellulaceae; genus JBKCUI01. Next base: position 26,282 of record JANPHB010000053.1, on the reverse strand, counting down.
TTGCGAAACCCGTTCTTTCAGAGTCTCCATCATCAAGCACAATGCCGCCTAGTTGCTCTTTGGTTAACTGAACGGCACTCACCACGGGAGCCGACTCGAAGTCCAATACTTGCCCATCCTTGAGCAGCTGCTTCTTGAGCTTTTCCAAGTCGATGGATTGAACACTCGACTTCTCATAGATGGCATGGACTGCGGCTGTTGCAGCGCTTTGCCCCATGACCATGAACACAGGTTCCATACGAATGCTTCCGTACGAGATATGACTTGCCGCCAAACATACCGGTACGAGCAAATTGGTGCATTCCTCGGCTCTCGGTCGAATGCTTCGATAGCTGATTGGGTAGGGGCGTGTCCCAATCTGAATGTCACCTTCGTTGCGAGCAAAGCCCTCAGCTGTAACGTAGCGCTGCGTATTGTGGCTATCCATGTTGTAAGCCCCCATTCCAACGCTATCAGCGACAATCTCCAAACGTTTGCAGTTCTTTTCGCTCATTACGTATTCGGAAACCATGCGTCGCGCTTCACGTACATACAACTGCCTAGGCCAATTGTCGTTGTCGACGAATTCATCCTTGGCCAACGCAATTCGGTTGAATTCGTTGCGCACGACCTCTGGGACTCGAGGATGGTTGGCCAATGTCCACATCAAACCTTTTGTATAGAGTTCATGTTCTTTCCAGATCCGGTCCCGAACTGCGTAGTCGCCGTCTGGGTACTCGTAGTTCATGCCGATATTGTCGGTGCTGAAGGCGAAATTGTTGTTCGTATCGGTCTTTCGATTCGGCATCCAAATCGGGTTCCATGGAACACGTAGATCACCAGCCTCGAAATTGCGAAGCAGCAACTCGTAGCGTAATTCATCGTACCCATCCGGTTTCGGCCAAGCTCGTCGGTTCTCGGCTTTGTCTGTGGTACAGAGGCGGAAGTTGTATGCTTGAATGCGATGATCGCCGTCGCCGTCTTTGCCTTCGGGCATCGGAGTCACGCCAGGCAGCAACCCGCTGGTTGAGTCTCCTCGCTTGACGAACGGATCGACTTGTTTGACGAATTGATGATGCACGGTCCCTTTCATTTGAAGGCCATTGATTGTCTCGCCGTATTTGTCGTTGGCTTCGCGGCCTACATGGTAACTGACTCCAGCGATCGCCATGAGGTCTCCCTCATAGGTTGCATCGATGAATACGCTCGCTTCGAATGTTCGGCCACTCTCCATCACAATTTGCGATATGCGTTTGCCATCTTTCTTCACGCCCTTTTTTAGATCGAGCCGTTCACCGAATAGAACCGGCACTTTGGCCTCGGCGATCATTTCGTTGAAGACCTGCGTGGCGACCTTGGGCTCGAATGTCCACATCGATTCTTCGTCGGTCGCTCTAGCTTTGAAATACGCCTCGCGAGTCTCTTGTGTCCAACGATTCGAGTCCAAATAATTTTTGTAGATCCGCCGATAGAACTCACGCGATAGACCGCCAATCGCTCGCTTGTTCCCAATATCAGTCGCACCTAGACCACCGGTCGTCAAGCCGCCAAGGAACTGAGTTGGCTCGATCAACACAACCGTCTTGCCCATGCGCGAACATTGCACCGCAGCAGTGACACCACCGCTCGTCCCGCCGTAGACAACGACATCGTATCGATCTGCCCCCACGGAATGAGAATAGAAGAGTAGGACAATTGCCGCTGCCAAGATGTTCGGTGCGGCCAAAGGGATCGCTTGTTTCATGTTGCTGGTTTTCGATAGCGTTGGAGAAGGGAACGTTGGTGTGGAACCGCGTATTTTAGTCGAAAAGCAAGATATTTGTCGGCGAACGGTAGACGGCATTTTGGCAAAAACGGCGGCGCAAGGCGTTCGGGGCCCTCGAGCGTCCCCATTCTTGCTCGAGCTTGAGTATGATGTTGTGAGTAGAAAATACTCTCCGACTCCCCACCTTCACCGCCCCACGGTTTCCAAGATGAATCGATTCGTGCCGAACAATTGCCCCAGTTTAGTGTCGAACAATTGTCCCAATTGTTTCCATCCAGCGTCCCCATCCCAAAGTCGTAACGTTCGGCACATATTCGTCCATTCGATCCTCGCCCTGCTTTTTCTTGCGATTGCGATATCGAGTGCGCAGGCTCAAGAGAGCGTTCTGAAAATTGGAATGATCGGCCTGGACACCTCCCACGCGCCCGCCTTTGCTAAACTCTGGAACTCGCCCGATGCAACTGGACTACTCGGCAAGCAACAAGTCGTTGTTGCTTTCCCAGGCGGTAGCCCAGACATCGAGAGTAGCTACTCGCGTGTTCCCAAGTACACCCAAGAATTGGAAGCCCTTGGCGTAAAGATGGTCGATTCCGTCGATGAGTTGATCGCTCAAGTGGACGCGGTCGTCATCACAAGCCTCGATGGTCGCCGCCATCTTGAGCAAGCACTCCCCGTCTTCCGCGCCGGCAAACCGCTCTACATCGACAAGCCCCTCGCAGGCTCACTTGCCGATGCGATCGCCATTCAAAAACTCTCCGAACACTTCAAAACCAAATGGTTCAGTAGCTCCTCCCTTCGGTTCAGCCCGAACATTTGGAACTACCGATTGAATCCACAACAGAAAGTCCTTGGAGCATTCGCGTGGGGACCGTGTTCTCTCGAACCAACGCATCCAGATTTGTATTGGTATGGTGTTCATGGTTGCGAAACCCTCTATACCGCGATGGGAACGGGGTGCACTCAAGTTACCCGCGTCAGTACACCAACTACGGATTCGGCCATCGGAGTTTGGGACTCAGGACGTATCGGCGAGTTTCGAGGCTTGCGAGCAGGAAAAACAGACTATGGTCTGGTCGTCTTTGGCGATTCCAAAATAGAGGTGGGAGGCAAATACGAAGGCTATGCCCCGCTGGTCGATGAGATCAGCAAATTCTTCGCTGGCGGTGAACTGCCGATTGCACCCGAAGAAACCATCGAATTGTTTGCGTTCATGGAAGCTGCCGACGAATCGAAGAGACTCGGTGGCGTGCCTGTTGAAATGGCCAATGTCATGGCCAAAGCCACTGCGCAAGCGACCAAGATTGTTGCCACCAAACTAGCCGCTACCGCAAGCGAACCAAAAAAGGCTTCGAAAAAAATCGTTTTGATCGCCGGCAAACCTTCGCACCCGCCTCGCATGCACGAGTTCAACGCGGGTGTGCAACTGCTCACAAAATGCATGAAGGACGTTCCTGGTGTTAAGGTAGAAATGGTTCTCAACGGATGGCCAAAGGATGAGAGCGTTTTCGAGGGTGCCGATGCCGTGGTCTTTTACATGGATGGTGGCGCTGGACACGAAGCCGTCCAGGAGCAAGGTCGACGCCTGAAGATGATCGACGAGTGGGTGAAAAAAGGAGTTGGAATCGGTTGCATGCACTACGGTGTCGAAATCGTTCCGAATCAAGCCGGCGCGGAGTTCAAGCGTTGGATCGGTGGCCACTACGAAAACATGTTCTCATGCAATCCCATTTGGGAGCCGGAATTCAATCAGTTTCCCGACCACCCCATCACTCGAGGCGTGAAACCCTTTCGCTCGAAAGACGAATGGTACTTCAACATGCGATTCGTTTCCGATGCACCCGGCAATGTGGCGGCTGATTTTGGGGGCACGAAATTTGTGCCCATCTTGGTTGCATCCCCTTCGGATGATGTTCGCGACGGCCCCTACGTTTATCCCAAAGGTCCTTACCCGCACATCGAAGCACAAAAAGGTCGAGCGGAGGCCATGATGTGGTCGGTCGAGCGAGCCGATGGCGGCCGTGGATTCGGTTTCACAGGCGGGCATTTCCACGACAATTGGGGAAATGATTCGTTTCGAAAAGTTGTCTTGAATGCGTTCTTGTGGCTTGCCCACGCAGAGATTCCTGCAAACGGAGTGGAGTCGGCTGTAACGGCCGACGAGCTAGAGGCAAACCTCGACTTGAAGAAGAAGTAGTTGCTCAGTAGATCACCCGATTTAGTCACTCTCCCTCTGGGAGGGTCGAGCGAAGCGAGGGGAGGGTGCAGCAAGAACTCATGAATCTGATTCTGACTACTGCTAGATTGTTATTGCGAGAATTCACGCTTTCGGATGCCCCGTTTATCCGAGAATTAGTAAACACTCCTGGCTGGCTTCAGTTCATTGGCGATCGCGGAGTTGCGACCAACGGTGATGCCGAACGGTATTTGGCTAACGGGCCGATACAAAGTTATGCGACCAATAGGTTTGGTCTGTGGTGCGTTTGCCAGATCGAAGATGGATCGGCTATCGGAATGTGCGGATTGCTCAAACGTGAAACACTTGAGCATGTTGATCTCGGCTTCGCTATGATGCCCGACGTGTATGGAAAGGGATATGCCAGAGAAGCCGCAACGGCAACGCTCGCTTTTGCATACGAACGACTTGGTGTCGTAAAGATGCTTGCGATAGCATCGCAAAACAATGCTCGGTCCATTCACTTGCTCGAGAAGCTAGGATTTCAATTCGATCGATTGCACCGTCAAGGTGAAGAGGAGTTGATGTTGTTTGCAAAAGAGCTTGATATGGTTCGTAACGTTGCGCCTTGCGGCTTGATGATTTAGTCGTTTAACAGTCAGCCGTAGGCGCACTGTCAAAAGCACTCGGTACGCCTACGGCTGACCGTTAAACGAAGCCTCTTCACCGGACGGCTCGCGCCGTTCCGCTAGCAAAATGAGCGGCAGGGGCGACTATATCTAACACGACCCGCAAGCTAGTGGTATTGCTAGCCAGTTCACTAGCTTGCACGTTTTGAAGTTGCACTGTTTTGAGAAATGTAGCTGAATTCGTGAGAATTCAGACGCTTTGCAATCAAGACGCGGCCAGAATTCTCACGAATTCTGCTACAAAAACACAAGTGTGCAACTTCAAAACTTGCGCGTCGTGCTAAGGCGAGCGGCGGAATGAAAAATACCGTAGCTGGATTCGTGATACCTTTTGTCCTGCCGCTCACCTAAAGTGGTTTTCATACTGCCGCTCGCCTACGAGAAGAGCTCCGCAATCGGTTGCCCGCGATCGGTGATCGGCACTGGACGATCACCATCGTAAAGTTCTTCGCTTGGATTGATCCCTAATGCATGATGGATCGTAGCGTGGAAATCTGGGATCGAAACTGGACGTGACTCGATTTTACGGCCGAGCTCGTCCGTTGTCCCAATCGCTTGCCCAAGCTTCAAGCCACCGCCGGCCAACAAACCGCTGAACGCTTTGCCCTGGTGTCCCCGTCCCCCTCCGCCATCAAACTCGGGTGGTCGGCCGAACTCGGTTGCGACCACCACCAAAGTTCGATCCAATCGCTTTCTTGTCTCGAGGTCTCGGATCAAGGCAGAAAGTGCTTGATCCAATTGATCGATCATGACGTGTTGCTGCAGTTGTCCTTCGTTGTGCGTATCCCAGCCTGTGCCATTGATGAAGTTTAAATTGAATGAGACTTCGACAAACCGAACACCCGACTCGACCAATCTTCGCGCCATCAAGCAGCGTTGACCAAACTCACCACCATACTCTTGCCGCAGCGAGTCCGGCTCCGAACGGAGTTGGAAAACACTCATGAATTTGGGGCCAGCCAGTTTTGCCCCGACGTCCGATGCCGCAACGTAATCTTGGATGCGCTCATCCTCAATGTGCTTTTCGGAATAGCCTTGTCGTAGCTTGCTAACCAGTTCATTGCGACGGTCAAACCGATGGTCAGAAAGGCCTGTCGGTCGTCGAAGACCTGCTGGGCCAAGTTCGGTATCGGTCAAATAAACGTAACTGTGCTTAGCCCCCAGAAATCCAGGTCCTCGCGATGCACTTGGGTAACCCGCTACGACATACGCGGGAACTCCATCGCCCACCGCACCCAGTTGGTGCGATACGATCGAGCCGATCGACGGGTAGACGGTCGAGTCGGCTGGCGGTCGCCCCGTATGAACTCGATTCGTAGCGGCGGCATGTTCGTCAACCACATTATGATTGAGCGTTCGCACCACGGCGCATCGATCGAGCAATTTGGCGGTTCGAGAAAGGTGCTCGCAAAGCTGAACGCCAGGTACCGCTGTATCCACTGCTGGGTAATACGAGCCCGGGTCCTTCTTGCCTTTGCTAACGCGTTTGGGATCGAACGTATCAATGTGGCATGCACCACCGCCTAGCCAAAGGAAAATGCAACTGTCGGCTGAACCTGCTCTAGGGAACGAAGGGGCGGAGCAAGCTTGCAGATTTGAAATGCTGGAGGTCGCGTCGATACAACCCAGGGCAGCAGTTCCACCCATCCACTTTAGGTATTCTCGTCTTTTCATTTTGCAGCTTCACTAAGGTACGAACATGAATTCGGGACTGTTGATCAACGCCCATGTGGCATCTTCCATGCGCTCTCGCCAATCTGTTTCAAGAAGTTTCGTGGGCGTATCACCTCGAAGAACTTCTTGTTCCAGCAAAAGCTTGATCCGCGTCGCTTCAGGAACCAAATGGTTCGCCCAAGATACGGCATTGCGTTTGTACGAGCGTTCGGTGAATTCACTTCCATTCAGAGCAAGATTCCGCGATTCGAAACCTGGTTCGAATAGTTTTGTAAAATCCATTCGCTCCGAACCGATTGGGTATCGGCCAAGGACGGTCAAAAACAATTGGTCGACTAAGCTAGTTACGTTCTTTGCATTCCGAGCCATTAGCGTGAATCGGCTATCGTCCGACAGTCTAGCCAATTTGGTGGCCGTCAAACCATTGCCAAGAATCAATGATTGGAGCGGGCTCGCGGATTCATCGCGAACGGTCAGCGGAGCGGGTCGAGAATCTCGCCAACCCAGCGAAACCATCAGATCGCAAACCTGTTGTACCGCTGGCAACATCAGGGCTGGTCGATCGCGATCGGTCGACGTTGATGCCAATTGCCAAGCACGAGTCGGAAAACCCAAATGCAAAAACTGCTCAGGTGGCCGACGGCTCTCTGGATCAAGCGACATCGGCTCGACATCCATCGGCTTACCCGCCACAGCGAACAAGGAGTCGATCATTTGCTCGGCTGTCAATCTTCGTCGAGCCGGGCCGTACGCCAACTGCTTGGCATTGAGGCATGCCGACAGCTCTTTTTGAGATAGCGGGCTGGCTTGATACACCTCGGAATTGAAAATCAATTTGGCTGCTTTTTTCAAGTCGTAGCCGCTGAGAATAAATTCGCGTTCAAGCAAATCGAGGAGCTTTGGATCGCGAGTTTCGGACGCTTCCCAGTTGTCGACTGGATCGACGATAGCCCATCCCATGTAACGGTGCCATAGCCGGTTCATGATGACACGGGCAAAACGTTGGTTGGATGACGATGTCATGATCGCTGCAAATCGCTCGCGCGAATCCTGCTTGTTTCGCACGATGCTCTCAGGCAAGTCGACTTTCGGAAACGAGATCAGATGCCAGTCAGGAGCAAGCTTATCCCCGGCCTTCAGCGAGATCGTGATCAAAGGTTGGCGGCCGTCTGGATTTACCGGTACGGTGCTCGAAACCGGAAGAGCCAGGGTGTCGCGCTGAAGCATGGCAGCCAGTGAGAAAAGCTCTTCTTGCTTGTAGGGGCTGTTGGGCGAATCGTGGCAACGGGCACAGGACATCTCCAAGCCCAAGAAAGCTTTGGTCAAAATTTGTGCTTTGGCCGCCATGGGTGCATCATTCTGAGAAGCCATGGCAAATCCACCGGGACCACCAAAGAACTTGCTCCCCTCCATGAGCGTGAGTTCGGTAGCAAACCGATCGAAGGGTTTGTTATCCAGGAAGGACTCGTGAATCCACCATCGAAAAGGGCCTGTATTATTCTGCTCGGGTTTTACGATGCCAGGGTTTTCGGCCAAGACGTCTTGCCAATAACCGACCCAATGATCGGCCCAGCGATCATCCGCGAGCAATCGATCGATAGCTTTTTCGCGTTTGTCGGGCGAGGTGTCCGCGGTGAAGGCTTCGACCTCCTCACGACTGGGTACGATTCCGATAGTGTCGAGAGTGATGCGCCGCAAAAACGAAGAGTCGTCCGTTTCCACAATCGCGTTGATATCGCGTCCCGAAGATGCCGTACAAATCTGGTCGATACGCAGGTTCGGTGCAACGGTTTGTTCGGACGCTTTCTGACCTTCCGGCGATTTTGCCAGAACGAATTCCCTCACCTGATTGTGCCTTTGATTCCAATACCGAAGTTCGGACTCGCTTGCCTCGAGTCGAAGGCGTTGGTTCAGTCGCTGCATGCGCTGTGCCTCGTCGGTTAGGAACTCTTTCCAACGTGGTGGAGTTGGCACCCAGGGCTCGAGCGTTTCTGGGGTCAAGACGACGAATTCGCTATTGTCGATCGAGATCGCTAGGCACAAATCGCCAATTTCCGGACGTATGGTTTTGCCACCGACCATAGCGTCTAATCGAAAAACGTGCACTCCTTCGTTCAACTCGGCTTGAAAGATATTCTCACGATGCCCCTGTGCGATCGGGACAAGGCGCGGGCTTGGCGGAGCGGGCAACGTTGGTACTTGTTCATGTCCGTCGCCATTGGTTGTCAGGAACGGTTGCGTACCCACTTCGACGTCATCGATCCAAAGTCGCGTAGCGTTTTTGGATCGCAATAGGATCGAGTGTTTGCCAGCGGGCAGTGTACGTTTGACGTGCAGCTGAGCCAAAACGGGAAGTGGTCGGTCTTCGATCACGCCGCGTTGATTGTACTTCTTAGGGAGCTGGCTGATGGCCATGGCCGGAATATCGAATTCGAGCGTCGGCTCAGAGAGTGTGAAATCCCAAGTGCGATCAGGAAGTCCTTCGAAGAGTCGAACCACCACTCGATCCTCGGGCAGCTCGCTTGCGACAATCCCAAGTTGGATGGCAGAAGGTGTTGTCGATGACGGTTCTTGGGCTGCGACCCAATGGGATATGGAGACGAGGAGGATCGCGAAAAAGGAGAATCGCTGTGGCATAGCGGACTCTATCGTTGGCAGGGGGGATGGGAAGGAATGGGGCTCGTGTCGCAGAGTCCCTGTTGTAGTATAACTCAACTGGCGCCAATCGTTTGAGAGTTTTTGCTGTTAGCATGCTGAATTCTCGGACGACGGTACGACTGCTGTCGTCAAGTTTTCGTATGGTCCATCTTCGCATGGTGCGATCGGAACGTGAGTATGTCGCAAAGCCAAGAATCGCTGGAAGAACCGTAAGAGTACGATTGACTATTACCTGAAGGCGTTTGGCAATGAGCTACGCGTCAAAACTAAAGAGCACTCGCTTTGATCAAAAAGGCTCGAGCGTGGGTTAGGTAGCTAAACGAGCCCGCATTGCTTTTGCTGTGTTGAATAACGGAGTTGCAGATTGCGCGTAGCGATGTAGACCAGTCTTCATCGCTGACTTCGAGCGTTGCTCGCTTAGCGACCAGCTGTGAAACAACCGATGCCACTGGCTCTTCGGTTGTTGGTGTTTGACGAATCAGTGAGGCAAGTGCTTGCTTGACCACTAAGTCATCGACTTGAGAGAGCTCTCGCGCGCTTTGGACCAACGTGGTTTCGATAGCTAACAAAACCTTGGAACACCGCTCAGTAATTTTGCTAAGTTCTCGAGGTTTCAGTGTCAGCGACAGCGGTTCCACGATCACTGGTCGAGGCGGCAGTTTGTCCCGTCGCCTTTTCTCCTTCATTACTTCCTGCAATTTTTTTGCGCTTAGTGCCATCGAACTACTCCTTTGAAAATTGGGTTTCCTACGTTTGGGAAAGCCGTAGCTTCTCCAGATTTCATTTGAATCGAACTTTGATTGTAGCCTATTGCAAGTTGGGTACATCAGGCATGCAAGATTTTGACCTGTACGATTGGGACTATTACAAATCATTGCTTGCGTGACTTTTTATCCTGAAAGGTTATCAGACAATAGTCGGTGGTCGAGCGGAGCGACACCACCGGAAAAAGATTGTGCAGTGCAATCCGATCCTGAAGGGATCGAAGAATCTGTGACCCCTCCAGGGTCAATCGCGTGTCCTTTGGTTCTCCGGGGGTGCGCCGCTTCGCGACGCCCCCCGGCTACTATCTTCAATCCCTATCGGGATTAAGCCAGAGCCACCTCAGGTTCAATGAATTGTATGGGGCGAATTCAAATTGAATGGGACAGGCCATAAGATTTTGCAAGCCGCATTTGCCTGCAAAGTCACTCTCGGCAAGAGTGACCCACGGTGGGGCACATCTGCCGGATGTGCCCTTGAATTGAAAGCAATGTTCCCTGGCTAAAAAATCAGCAAAAAACTATTTTTGTCAGTCATCCCATTGCTATATGGCTTTTCAATATAATCTTCCGAAGTTCTCCTCATCGTCCTAGATTTGTCCAAAACGTCCGAACGATTCTAAACGCATTTTGCGAGGAACCGAAAATGGCCAAACGCGTGCAACCTAACCCCGGATCGTGGTTGCGTGTCGAATCGTTACTCGAGTCGGGCGATCCTGAATTTGTCGATGAACTACGACGCATTCATGATGCCGATCGGCTAGGTAGCTTTGCCAAAGTATTCTACAATGACAAACGCGTTGCCACGCGAAGGTTGTTGCTCGCGTACCTTAATGCCCCATTCAATGCATTTCGACATGAAGCCTTCCTGAAACGACTCTTCAAAATTGCGGAAGCGGCGCAAGATGACGAAGTCATGGCTTACTTTATGGTTGGCCTCGACCGAAGTATTCGCCGTGAAAAGAAGTCTCGAAATCGATACGATTATTCGACGCGTGAAAGCTGGGTCGAGGAATTTGTGCGAACACCGCGTGGCACGACGATGCCTCGAACCGGTAACCCATTCATCTATCAAAATCGCATGACTGGCGAGCCGATGGCCGCTTCGTCGCCTGAGCAACACGAACGCATTTTTCTGTTCTCTCTTCCGACTCGCAAGTATCTTCGCCGACGGGTTTGGCGATACTTTCGACAGATCGGAAAAAAGGACGGCGATCAGTATGTTGAGGGGATTCGCAAAGGCCTAGCGTTGTACACAGATCGCGATTGCAAAGACGGACTGGCGATGCTCGACAATTGGAGCTTGGTGCACGCTCTCTTTCGACATAGCGAGACAATCGTTGCCAAATCACGATCTTGGCAACTGGCGGAGGGGCGTTCGTTGAGTGAGCTTCGTTCTGCCCCTTCGTTTGACGCTGCTTGGGCCAAGAACGCCGAGCCGTTAATGAGTTTGCTCGACGATGCCGCCTGCCGACCTGTTCGCCAATGGTGTGTTGCCGTCCTTCAGGAGCAACATGCGGACGCAGTGCGTCGAACCGCATTGGAACGTCTGCTGAGATGGATCCGAAGCGAAGACGAAGAGCTGGCTCGATTCAGCGCGGATTTATTGTCCCGATCAAGCTCGCTCGGTAGCGTCCAAGTTTCAACGTGGTTGCAATTGATTCGCGAAGCCAACTCGGAAGCGCTACCTGCCGTCTGTCAACTGATCCGCCAAACGTTGAGCCCCAATGTCGTTTCGCTAAAAGAATCTGTTGAGATGGCTTGCAGTCGGTCCGTACCAACAGCCGAATTGGGGCTGGCGTGGCTGGAATCGAAAACGCCCCAAAAAGATGCGGATTTTCGTGACCTTTTGCTGGCGTTAGAAGCGGAGTCTGAGTTCATTCGGCCCAAGCTGGTCGAGCTGGTTCGACAAAAGCTGGATGTCGTAGAAGCCAATCGAGCGGATTGGATTTTGGAGTATTTGGACTCGCGGCATACCGATGTTCGCGAGGTTGGATGGACATGGCTGCAGCAGCGAGCCGAGGTTACCAAAGACTATCATTTGTGGGAGCGGCTCGTAGAAACGCCTTACGATGAGGTCCGTCTCAAGGTAATCGAGTTGCTGCATTTCGAATCGGAGCAGCCAGCGTTTGCCAACAAGAACGATCTCGTTTGGATCGATGCAAGGAAGTTGCAGCCAGATCGCATTCGGTTCCTGTGGGCGACCGCCCTGCTGAATATTCATCGGGGCGGAAAGCAAAAAACTGGGATCGTCAACGCTATCGTGCGTCGATTGCAGTTGCATTCCGAGGAAGCCAATGTGTTGTTGCCGATCCTGTCGGTCGCTCTGCGTTCAGTGCGCAGCATGGAATGGAGAGCGGGGCTGGCGGGCATCGTTGCCTTAGTAGAAAAAAATCCGGAAGTTTCCGCTTTGGTCGGTACTCACTTCCCGGAATTGAATTTGATATAGTGTGAAAACAGATTGGGAGGAGAGAGCGTTTTATCGAGACCAATTTGCTGCGGTGTTCCGCCGTGGTGTGAGTTTGCTTAGATATGCTTTCCCAAGGTCGTTGTTCGTTCGCCGGATACGCATATGTATCCGCGACTGATTCAACGTGGTTCACGCGGATACATATGCGTATCCGGCTTAAGTGAACGACCCTGGTCGGCGCTTCGAAGTCGATAACGTTCTCTCCTCCCGTCTTTTATTTGAGATCAAGATCCACGATCCGCTAGGTTCGATCACGTCCATGGAACTACCTCTCTCTTACAACCGACGTAGCGGCGTTCAGCAATCGGTCTCCGGTCTCGCGATTGCGCTTGCTCCGAATTTGCGCCGCGATCGAGTGAGTTATCGAGGGGAACTTCGAGACCCGCTCGCATTTCGCGAAGCCATCAGCGCGCTTCATGATATCGTGATCAATGATCTTCGATATCAACCTCGCGACAAGACCGCTTATGAAGAATATCGTGCAGTCGAAGATTCTCGGCTCAGCGCATTGCGACAAGCGACGACCAAGGCCAAGAATTCGGAGCTCAAGGCCGCGCTGTTAGAACCGATGCCGGATACGCTGGAGGACGATTTCCGAAAGTCGAGAGATCAATACTGGAAGGCACGACAACAGTACTCCGATTATCTGCTTAAGCATGATCGTGAGCTATGGCGATTGATGATGCCTTGCGATCCAGTCATTACGGTCGCCAAGGACTGCTTGTTCTTTGAATGCTTTAGCGCAGACGAAAGGAGTTACGGATGCTTGACCGTCGACCGCGATGCCTTCCAAAACGAAACCGACGTCGCTTTAGGTACGACCAACGTCGACTACTCATGGGGACTCTACGAACACCTTCAAAAGCTGAGAAGCTATCGAAATACGCAATTCGAAATCGACCCGAGTGGCTTTGATGTCGCGACACAAGGAAAAGCGGGCCATCGCGAAGAGAAGATCGATTTACCGGACGCTTGGTTGCGGGGGTTCATGCAATTGCAGTCGGCGATGGTCTTGCCCAATCGACGTGTGCCACTGACCCGCGAAGCACTCTACGCGATCCTCGCGTTCTTGAAACGCAATCGAGCGGCTCGAGCTCCCAGAGCCATTCGCTTTGAACTCGAACCTGGCAAGCCGATCGCGATCGTGATGGAGCCATGGGAGAAACGCATCGAGTTGCCAGAGACGACTTACGAGGGGACACGAGCAGAGTCGGTTCGCGTTTGGGGCCGAGATCGATTGAAGGTGTTGGCGCGTGTTCTTCCGTTGATCGAGTCGGTGGAGGTGCATCTGCTAGGGACAGGCCTTCCCAGTTTTTGGGTTGTGCGAATGCCGAAGATGCGATTGGTATTGGCGTTAAGCGGCTGGACGACGAACAACTGGACGGGAGCTTCGGCTTTGCAGCAGTTAGCACCGCCAGGAAACATCGACGAGCCGGTTCTGGTGGCGATAGCCGGTGCGTTTCGCGACGACCCTTGTCGGACTTTCGAGCAGTTGCGAGATGCCGTCTCCATTGACCCGCCGATGCTGGCGGCGGGATTGCATCGACTAGCCCTCCTGGGCCAAGTGATTCACGACATGCCCGCGAAACTTTTTCGCTGGCGGCAAGTCATGCCCGCCCCGCTGACCTTAGACCAAATCGGCGGCGACGACGTCGAAACCAGGGAAGGTGTCCGATTGCTGTCTGTTGCCAAGTTCCTGATCGGCCGAGATGAAGTGATGGCTGGTGGTACGAGGGCCATCGAAGCCACGGTCCGCGACGGTCGAAATGCGGAGCGAAAAGTCGAATTGCTTTTGGATGTCGATGGCAGGATCCAACGTGGCAAGTGTGCCTGCTCGCATCATTTCAAGAATGCGCTGCGTATTGGACCTTGTCGCCATTTGCAAGCGGTTCGAAACCATTTGCTCAATTCCGGCAAGTCGGTTTCGATGGACCAATGGTTTAGGAGCTTCTGGAACTGACCATGGCAGATGCAGCAACTAGACTACGCGTTCAGCAGATCGTCCTCAATCGCATCGCATCCGGCTCGATGTTTACTGCTTATGACATTACGGTCGAAGCCCGCAAGCAAGGGCTCCAACTGCGTCATGAAGAGGGCAAGGACATTGTCCATGAGATGTTCCAGACGGGAGTCATGGGTGCCAGTTACAATCGAAGCGTGGTCGATGTCGGGGCTCAAGTCAAGCCGTTCGTCTATCATCGCTTTGACGTCGACCCTCAAGGCTACGGCTCGCCTGAAGGCGGCGCACCAGCAAAGGGGTCGCCATCGCAGGGCTCTCAATCGCAAAGTTCTCAATCACAGGGTCCGCAATCGAGCTTTGTCGGTCGTATCCTTCAGCGTATTTTTGGGACCCCATCCCCTGCGATTCAACCGAGTCTGCCCGCCAGCAATCGTAACCCACCAGGCTCTCGGTCCAGTTCTAGTCCGACAAATACTCCCGCAAAGCCTGTGGTGCCCAGAGCACCCGCGAAATTGAATTTCGATGCATCTGCGTTTCTGCCGATCAGTCGCACAGATTTAGTGAAGAAGGCCAAGGGCATCAATTTGTGGGGCAGTCCTTGGTTTGGACGTCGCGACTTGATCCCGCCGGCAGACGACACGCGAACCAACCTCGTGGATCGAGGAATGGTGACGCAGGGGATTGTGACTCTGGAGCAATTGACGGAGATGCATCGTGTGGGAGCTGAGATGGATTGCTTTCGCCCATCTCAAGTCTTGATTCGAACGGAATCGCAACGGGCCGGGCAAGCGGCTGTCGAAGAAGACAAACAGAAACGCCAAGAGGAAAAGGCAAAGAAGAAAGCCGAAACGGCCGAACGGTTAGCGAAGCGACGCGAAGAGATCAGCTATCGCAAGGCGACAGACATTACGTTTTTAGGACGCGGGGTTTCGTCCAAACTCAATGACCGTACCAGCGACGTCGCGAAACTCACAGCCAAGGGACTGCCTGTATTGTCTACGCCCGCAGAGCTGGCTACTGCATTGTCGATGAGCGTGCCAAGATTGCGATGGCTGGCGTTTCATTCCGACGTAGCAACTCGAACGCATTACGTTTCATTTGACATCAAGAAAAAGTCAGGTGGTGTGCGTACGCTGAGTTCTCCTCATCGTTCACTGGCGACGGCCCAAAAGTGGATCCTGCGACAGATTTTGGACCGATTGGAAACAGAGCAGGCAGCCCATGGATTTGTGTCGGGGCGCAATATTCTCAGCAACGCTAAGCCGCACGTTGGAAAAGAAGTCGTCCTGAATATGGACCTTGAGAATTTCTTCCCAAGCATATCGTTCAATCGAGTGCGGGCCTTGTTTGTGCGCATAGGTTATTCGCCTTCGGTAGCAACCATTTTAAGTTTGCTGTGTACGGAGTGTCCGCGAAGGACAGCCGTATTCAAAGGGCAAACGTATTTGGTTGCGACTGGCCCTCGGGGCTTGCCACAGGGAGCGTGCACGAGTCCGGCTCTCTCGAATCAAGTGGTTCGAAGATTGGATCGTCGACTGCAGGGGCTGGCCAATCGGATGGCGATTGCTTACACACGTTATGCCGATGACGTTACTTTTTCGGGCGACCAAGCGTTAAAGGATCGCATCGGATATGTGATGGCCTGCATTCGTCATGTTGCGCAAGACGAAGGGTTTACTGTCAACGAAAAGAAGAGCCGAGTTTTACGAAAGAGTTGTGCTCAGAGCGTGACGGGTTTGATTGTGAACGACAAGCCGACCCTTTGCAGAAAGAAAATTCGGCAGCTTCGAGCGATTTTGCATCGAGCGAAACACGAAGGCTTGGCGGCTCAGAATCGCGAGAATCGACCGAACTTTAGGGCCTGGTTAGAGGGCTCGATTGCGTTCCTTGCGATGACCCGAACGGAGCTCGGACAACAGATGAGAAGTCAGTTGGAGGCACTTGCTGAGTAAAAGCTTCGTTTAACAGTCAGCCGAAGAAGGCGTACTCGTGCGAGCGGCGATCTAAACACTTTCGGATCGTTGTTTTTGGAACCAATAAAACGCTCGGAGGAAATTGGGAGGGCCAGGCCACCGCTGTAAACATGTTTACGTCGAGTTCACTTAACCAATTCGTTACTCGGGAGGGTGAGGCGGGTGAGGCTCCTGCCGAACCGTGGCGTCCCCAGCTCGGCAGGAGCCTCGCACTCCCTTTGAAATTGCAACCCCAGTACGCCTCCGGCTCACTGTTAAACGAACCATCTAGAACCTGCCCTTGATAGGAGAACAAACATCATGGCAAGCAAATTGGATCGAGACACATATCCTGACAAATCAGCGGCAGCAGACTTTCAGTGCTTCGGTCCACCTGCCACCAAGGACGGCGACTTCGAACAAGTTAAGATTTGTGATTTGGGCTGCTTTACTCAGGACGGAAAGGATTCGAACAAATACTATCACGCGGCCGTCGTTCAACATCGAACGAGCAAAAAGTGGTTTGCTTATTTTGAGTGGGGCCGAACAGGGGCGACAAGCCCTAGTTTTCAGTTCACGGAATGCGGAAATGAACAAGAAGCTCATCGGGTGTTCGCATCACAGCTTCACTCGAAAAATGACTCGCGCGGCGAATGGGTAACCATTGCGGGACTCCGAACATTGCGAGCTCGTGCCGGCAAAGATTGCTATTTGGTTCGACCGATGGCAACCAGGAGTACCGGATTACCTGATGCCAGGAGCATCAAGATCAACGAAGGTGCCCGCTCGGACAAGGTCGCGAAGAAGCCGGACGAAGCCGCAGATGCGGAGGCAAAGGACGATGGCAAGGGCACCGGCAAAGGCAAAAAGAAAGTCGCAGCAGCCAAGAAAAAAGCTCCTGCTGCCGATGAGCCGACCCTCAAGCTTTTGCGTGACTTGAGTGTCGCGACCATCGCTTATACGCGGGGGAGCATGGCAGATGCGAGTTTGCCGACTCAGAATGCGATTGACGAAGCGAGGCAGATTTTGGGAGAGGCGCAAAAGCGTTTGACCAAGGTTGGCGACGATGTCAAAAAGCAGTTGAAGGACAAGAATTTGATGGAAATGACCAGCTTGATGTATAGTCGCATCCCTAAGAAGAAGGTTTTGCGAGCCAAGCCTGAGGAATGGTTGCTTAGCAAGGACAACATTCTTGTTTGGCAAAACGACTTGGATGCATTTGAGAGTGCCCTTTACGCGACCGATATCGATCAAGGGGAGAAGGATTTCAATCCTCTGGAAGAGCTCAATTTGCTCATGGAGTGGATCTCGCCGACGTCGACGTTGGGAAAAACGTTAACCACTTGGTGGCCGACCGCGACTGGAAATCGCCATTCGCATATCAAGGACATGAAGATCTTGAATCTATGGCAAGTTCATCGGCACGATGACAAGGGGCGTCTTGAAACAGCCCAAGACGCAATCCTGAAGACCAAGCCGGTCATCGACGAACGGGCTCTGTACCAGATGAAGACTCGCAAAGATGTCGAAAAGTCTGAAGTCAAGCGATTTGCGGACTCCAATACTGCGTTGTTGTTTCATGGAACTCGATCGGTTAATGTCCGAGGTATCATGAAAGAGGCGCTTCGCATGCCGAAAGAGTTGGTCGGTGTCGTTATCACTGGAGCCATGTTCGGACCTGGCCTTTACTTTGCGGATGACTGGAAGAAATCGGCTGGCTACACGAGCTTGAACAATTCGTATTGGAGTCGAGGTAGTGGAGCGGTTGCGGGGCGAGGCGCGTTTATGTTTGCCATGGACGTTGCGATTGGTCGCCCGTTTGTCGCCCCGAAAGCGCATGGTTACGTTGGGCCACCTGACGGCCACCATAGCGTCTTCGGGAAAGCAGAAGTGTCGGGCGTTCAGAACAACGAGTTCATTGTCTTCGACCCGGCCCAACAACGGATTCGATATCTAGCGGAATTCGAAGTTGTGTAGCTTAGCCGAAAAGAGCGACTTGGCCGAAAAAAGAATTTTGTAGCGAAACTCGTCAAGAGTTTCGGTCCTTTTAGCGATGCAGCCGAAAGTCTTGACGACTTTCGCTACCCCCGGCTCTTTTAGGCAAAACTGAAAAGTTACGGTTCCAAAATCAGCGACGCGACAGCTTTGATTCGTTGGGCGAAGATGCCTGGATTGTTGACTGCGGCTTGAAGGATTCTTCTCGAGTCGGTCACATTTCCTTTGGCTTTCATGACTTCCGAAATGTAATACGCTGTTTGCGGAGAAATCGCGATTTTCGATGCGAGTTCGGCCAACATTCGGTCTGCAACATCGACCGAGCCCAGCTTGAAATGCACCCATGCGGCAGTTGCCACCGCATTTTCTACATTTGGGGCTTGTCGCAAGTTTCCTTCGCTGAGTTGCAATGCTCGGCTTCGCTTTGCCTCGTCTTTGCTTTCCACCAAGACGTTGGCCAATTGATCGGCAGCCTCTAGGTCGCTTGGGTTGGATTGATGCAAATTGGAAAAGACTGTCTCCGCAGTTTCCAAATCATCGAGACATCTTGCTGTGACACCGTCAAGAAGCATGATCGCACGTTCCTTTCGGAGCGCGGGTTCAAGCCTATCGATTGCCTTTCGCGCGTCGGCAGGCCGCTCGTTACTGAGCAGCCACTTTAGATATTCGCTCCATCGATGCCAGTCGGCTCGCTCCGCCTTGATCGCCGCGTGAAACCACTTCTCGGCCGCGGCAGTCTCTCGTTTTTCCGAGAGGATCAAGGCTGCGGTTAACTCGGGTGAAGGGAGCTTATTGTTTTTGGTGAGTGCTTGAGACATCACGAAGACACCTTGTTCGACTTCGCCTTTGAGCACAAGCATTCGGCCTCGGCGCCACGTAAACTCACTCGAGTCCGCGCTGGCTTCAATGACTAGTTTGTACAGCGAATCTGCGTTGTCCCATAACTGGCGTCGCTCGGCGACTTCGGCTCGTACGGCAATCAATCCCATGAGTACGTTGGTTTTGCGATTTTCAGGAAGTTTTCCGTCGTCGCACAGTTGTTGAGCGCGATCAAGCAGCATTGCGGCTTCGGTCAATCGGTTGGATCGAAGCGCAATTTCACCCAATGCAAAGTACCCTTCGGGGTTGTCCGGATTCTTAGCGAGAAACCGATCGAGACCGCTGATTGCGTCGCCGATTCGTCCGCTTTCGATTTGCTGTTTGGCGATGAAAATTTCGATTACGGGCAGTTCGGGAACCTCTTTGGCAGCGGCTTCGTAAGAGGAGACGAAAAGCTGCATGTTTCCAGCTTTGAGCGCCTCCAGCGCGGGTTTCAGCTTTTCATTGGCATCCACGTTTAAGGTGGTTCCTGCGATGATCTTTCCAGCTTGTGGAGACATCATGATGTCCGCAGGCACTGTTCCGATGGCGAGCAGCCAAAAAGTTAAGGTACAAACCGGTATGCCCAAGCGACTCAATCGAGTCATCCGCAGAATGGTATTCGTCATTGGTTCAATTTAGCCAAGAGGCCGAGTGAAAGTAACCGTAGGATGGGACCAATGTCCCGTCCGACTACAAGTTCGGGACAATGGTCCTATCTTACCTTAGCACGACGCGCAAGCTAGTGAATTTGGCGTTAGATTCGCTAAGGCGAAAGGCAAGCTGAAATCTAACCATCGAGAACTACATAAGCCACAAAGCCCGAAGAGGATGTCCACAAAGCCCGGAGGGCGGCATATCCCTGCCGGCGGCGAAAGCCGCCGGACTTGGGCACTCATTCGCATTGAGCCCGGAGGGCGACACATTTCAGCATGATTTGATGTGTCGCCCTCCGGGCTTTCGCATTGGATGGTCAGTCATCCGGTGGCTTACGCCCAATGGCAGGCATGTGTCGCCCTCTGGGCTATGATGCACACCTTGTCGGCTTCGGTCCCTTCGCCAATAAAAAAGAAACGGACGAGAAGCAGAATATCCGCCTCGATCAAGCCCCCGAGCCATTACGCTTGCGTCGGCGTTGGAAGTACGCAAAGGCCGCAACGCCACTCGAAAGCAGAAGGATTGAGCTTGGTTCAGGGACAGCGGAAATCGTGTAGTTCAGATAGATATCGCCGCCACCACCAGCTTGGACGAGCCCGAAACTAGCTCCAGAACGCGCCGTGTTAAGTGCCACGCCGTTCTTATCCGTCCAGTTCAACGCATTGAGTTGGAAACCACCGAAATGGGTCGTCGATCCCGCGACATCGTAAACCAACCAACCATTTGTCCCGGTTTTGCTTGTATTCCAGAATGAGTCGGCCCAAAGTACGTTGCTTCCAGTCGATGCAAAGTTTAGGTTGAGCAGAGTTGAACCGGCGAAATTGAGATTCCCGCCGACTACGATCGAGTCAAAAGTTGCGCTTGGGTTGGGGGTATTTGTGGTCGTATTGCCAATCAATTCCCAGTTGACGGAAGCCCCACCACTGTAAGTCAAATCGCTACTAAACGTTTGAATGCCTGGTGAATTTCCGGGGTTGTGAATCCCAGCGATGGTTGTGGAACCACCAATAGTGCCTGTACCAGCAAGCGTCGCACCGCTGCTTACGGTAACAGCTCCAGCGGCGGCCGAGTTGTTGCCATTCACGACAAGCGTTCCGGCCGTCACGTTGGTGGTACCGCTGTAGCTGCTTGCACCGCTGAGTGTCAATACTCCGCCAGTATCCTTGACCAAGGAACCAGTTCCCGTGATCGCTCCAGAAGTAGTTCCATTGCTGACCGTTAACGCAGTCCCAGTGAGATTCACCGTGCCGCCGTTGAGCGTTGTAATTGTCGAAGTCGAACCGAATAGATTTGCTGTGCCGGAGGACATCGTGCCGACTGTTGCAACACCACCAACAGTTGTTACGCCGCCGTTGAGGGTAGTGATGTTCGCTAAACCTGTGATGTCGTTGGTTCCCCCGGTGACCGAGGTGGAACTGAGGGAACCTGCTGAGACCGTGCCAGCAGAAATGTTGCCAGTGAGAAGTCCTCCCGCTGAGACATTTGCCGTGCCCGAGATGTCGGCGTTCAGTGCACCCGCAGAAGTAACAGTTCCACTGGAGATGCCGCCAGTAACCGTACCATTGCTTCCAAAACGAGTATTTCCACCGCCACTTAAACTAGCCAAAGTTACAGTGCCAGTATTGGCACTAAAGTTAAGAGCATCGGTGAGTGTATTCGCGTTGGAAACCGCACCCAAAGTCTGTCCGACGTTCGCGAAATTCGCAGTTCCAGAACTAGAGACGGTCAGTGCACTACCACTTGCCAGACTGCCGGTGGACGACACATTCAAGGCACCGTCGTTGACCGATGTGCCACCTGAGTAAGTGTTCGCTCCAGACAGAGAAACAGTGCCCGCTGTCGTTTTGGTTAGTCCTACGGTTCCACCTAAAATCGCAGAGACCGCTCCGCTCCGAACATCATAATCGCTGCCGGTGCCAGTCAATACACCGCCAGTTCCATCGATTGAGCCACCATTCAAAGTCACCGCACCAACCGTATCGCTGTTGGAACCGAGCGCCAACATACCACCATTTACGTTGACTGCACCACCATTGGCAAGCGTGTTTGTCGCATTTCCTAGAACAAGCATCCGTCGGAAATGGTTGTGCCGCCTGAGTAAGTGTTCGCTTCAGTGAGTGTAACTGTGCCCGAAGTATTTTTGGTAAGTCCTCCGCTTCCAGCAAGAATCGCGGAAACCGCTCCGCTGCGAACATCATAGCTAGAGCCAGTTAAAATGCCACCTGATCCGGTGATCGAGCCACCATTCAAAGTCACATTACCAACCGAATCATTATTCGATCCCAGCGCCAATATACCGCCACTCACGTTGACTGCGCCAGTATTGGAAAGCGTGTCGGTCGCATGCCCCAGAGCAAGCGTTCCTGCTGAGACTGTCGTGCCTGCTCCGAAGCTGTTCGTGGCGTTGAGCGTCAACGCCCCGACGCTCGTCTTCAACAACGAACCGTTAGCCCCTGTGATAGCCCCGAAAGTCGTTCCATCGCTTACCGTTAATACCGTCGTACCCAGATTCACAGTTCCGCCGTTGAGCGTTGTGATCGTCGAAGTCGCTCCGTTTAAATTCGCGGTACCAGAGGTTAACGTGGTGATGTTCGCATTACTTTCGAAGCTACTACTCCCCACACCGGACAAACTGGCCAACGTTACGGTGCCAGCAGTGGCACTAAAGTTCAACGAATTCGCATTGGAAACCGCACCCAAAGTCTGTCCGGCATTCGCAAAAACCGCCGCTCCTGAACTGCCAATTGTAAGAGTACTTCCGCTTTCTAGACTGCCGATAGAAGACACGTTCAGTGCGCCGCCATTGACCGTTGTGCCGCCGGTATAAGTGTTCGCAGCAGACATCGTCACTGTTCCTGCACCAGACTTGGTCAATGCGCCATTGCCAGCAAGTATTGCATCGATGGCACCTGAGTTGGTCAAGCTGTAGCTGCTACCGGTTAAAGTACCCGCCCCATTGATCGTTCCGCTGGACATACTTACTGTACCAACGGTGTCGGATGCTCCAACAGTGTAAGTTCCACCACCAACCGAAACCGCACCGGAATCTGAAAGTGAACCTGTCACGTTGAGAATACCGGCATTGATGTTTGTACCGCCGTCGTAGGTGTTTGCGCCAGAAAGCGTCAAAGTCGACGCACTGTTATTCATTGTCAGCGTCTTGCTCGCTCCCGCGATGACTCCGCCAAAGCTGCTGCTGCTGGAGCTTGCGTAGTTCACGTCGCCAGTTATCGAGCTCGAGCTACTGCCGCTGGCCAGCGTGCCGCCTGTCACGTTTAGGCCTCCATTTGCAGTGAGGCTAGCGCCAGGTCCGATGGTGAAGACACCACTGTTTGAAGTGATCGCGTTCGTCACCGCACCAGTACCATTCCAATTGCCGCCTGCCACGCCCAAGGTGCCACCGATGCTGCCACCCGAACCGAAGTTGATGATACCGTTGCTAGTGAGTGTAGCGTTGCCACTGACTGAGCCCGTTCCCGATAGTGTGCCGTCGCCAACCGAAATGTTCCCCGTCAGTGCGCCGTTGAGGGCCAAAGCGGCGTTGGAGGCCAAGGTCACGCTGTTGGTAGAAGTAACTGTCCCGCTGAGAGTATTACTTGATCCGTTGAAGGTCGTCAGGCCGGTGAGCAGAAGGCCGGTGCCGTTAATTGTGCCACTAGTCACGCCGGTCGTTCCCGCAACCGATCCAATGCCTGAGAGCGTGGTACCCGAGGCAAGCATCATGTTGCCTAGTGTAAATGCGGAGTTGAGTTCTAACGTGCCAGAGTTCACGTTTATACCTCCACTAGTAGCGATGGCACTGGACAGCCTCACTGTCCCCAGATTGCCGGTGCTGCCGATAGTGACGATATTGTTACCTGTCGTCAAAGAACCTGCAAAATTTACGGTGCCGCTGGTGGCGGCCTGAAGAGTCACGGCCTTATTTAATGTGATACCGCCTGAATAGGTTGCGGTCCCAGATGTATTCAATCCACCAATGGTCGTTACTGCACCTTGATTAGCAACCGTGATGCTTCGTTCATTGGTGAACGCTCCACTTGTGAGTAAAGATAAATTGTTGCTACCACTATTGGAATCACCTAGAACAATTGCACTGTTCGTCGCCCCCAGTACGCCCGCCCGCGATGCCGTTACGGCGGTCCCAGTAGCGGTCAAGTCGATCGCTGCACCACCTGAAGTCGCTGAAACTTTAAAGCTATTGCCCGACACATCGCGAACATAGTAGGCGGTGCCTGCAGTTAATCCCGTAGGAACGGTAGTGCCGCCAAACACGACTTGATTGCCGTTTACCAAAGTATTGCCTGTTAGGGTTACTAGGTCGGTGGTTGCATTGGCCGTTACGCTCGATGCTGCAACAGTCGTTGAAGCCACGTCGCCAGCAGTGATCAAACTTCCAGCGCTTATCGTCGTCGTGCCAGTGTAGGTATTCGCATCTCCGAGGGTTTGGGTACCGGTTCCAGATTTTACAATGCTGATCGCGCCGGTGATGATCCCTGAGTTAGCATCCGTTCCGTCACCGTAGCTATACGTCCCCGAACCGCCGATCGTCAGTGTCGCAGCCGTTGTCGAGGTAACCGTATTGTTGAGTGATGAAGTGACGTTCAATCCGGCTGTCGAATTCAAACCAGCAATCTGTTGATTCAGACCGTTCAAATCAAACGTGCCGACATTGGTGCTGGCCGCTTGGCCGATAGAAACAATTGTACCTGTGGGAAGGCGATTGATGCCGGTAGTCAGAAGGATACCATTGTTGATCGCGGTATCACCCGTGTAGGTGCTTACGCCGCCTAACGAGAGCGTTCCGCTGCCTTGCTTGGCCCAGGAACCAGTTTCACCGGTTTTGTTGGCGATCGCTCCATTGTAAACCAAAACACCGGTTCCAGCCGAAGTGATAGAAGTGCCGACACCATCACCTACAGAGATCGCTCGTCCGGGACCCAGAGTGACCGTAGTACCATCGCTTGCTTTGCCAAATCGACCGCCGTCAATAATAATATCGTTTGCAGCATTGCCAATGCTTCCGTCTGTGGTGAAACGGACTTCGCCACCATTGATGTTGATATCGCCAGTGAACGTGTTGGCTGCGTTCGTCAACTCAAAGCGACCGTCCGTGCCAGCGTTGGCGGCAAACGTGAGTCCTCCATTGCTAATAACACCGCTGAAGGTATTTACCCCGTTGTTCCCTTGAGTGAGCGTGCGGGTCGCACCCCCGAGACTAACGTTGTTGGCGAACGACAAATTTGCTGTGCTGCTAGCAAGCGAGACCACGGTAGCAAGTTCACCAAACTGGACGTTGCCGCCAAGGACGATGCCTCCGCCGTATTTGGCATTTGTCATTGAGCGGTTAGCATTGGACGCTACAGTTCCGCCGTTGAGAGTGAGCACGTTAGTCGCGCTTCCACCCATGGCATCAACGCCACGCATGATGACTGTTCCGGCATTCAGAGTAAATCCGCCCGAGTAGCCACCTCCCGCAGTGGCTAGAACACCTGCGCCGCTCTTGATGAGGCCTGTTCCTGCTGCAGTTGAGACGTTCTGCCCGGCGAGATCAAAAACAGAGCCGCTTCCCACGTTGATGGTGCGAACTGAGCCACCTGTTGCGTAAACCCCTGAAACCGAGCCTGAAAAAGTGACGTTTACGTTGGATGCGAGAGTCACGTTTCCAACATTGATCGTGGATCCACCCATCCCGGTATCAAAGGAGTAATTGCCGGAAGTGAAAGAAACGGGATTGTTCGCGGTGAAAGCACTACCGTAAGCCGGACCGTCCGTAGAGTTGTTCCATCGGTTCGAATTCCACGCACCGGTAACGGAGGTGCTCGTGAACGATTGAGCCTGCACCCCTGAAGACCCAATCGCCGCGAACGCAGCTCCGATCAAAAGGTGTAAGAAAAGCCGACGTCGGGATCGAGTGCGCCGCGACTTTGGGAAAGAGGAACGGGAAGTTGAAGGTATCCCTTTTTTCATCGAGGCATTCCCCTTGAGATCAGTACCACTAAACTTACTCGATCGGAACATAAACAACCTGGTGCACTTCAAGCAAAAAAGGGTCTAGCCGTGTGATGGATTTGTCCAATCGATTGGTCGATCAGAAGCTCCAAATTCACCTCTCATTGGTCTCGCTGAGTCGACAGAATATCGAGGGGATGTAGCGATTGCAACGATTTGATCGTGAAGGTTTTTGTTAATTTTTGATGAGGGAAACACCATTCAATTTACTGTTTTCATGCTAATGCTAGCTAATGGCGACCTGATTCCCGTTAGAGCAAAACGATGGCTGTCTATCCGAAATGGCTTTCCTCTTCGCCGAGATGGAAGTCGCTCGCTTTTCCCGCAGGGGGGACTGCTTGCACATAATCGCTCGCTCCCCCGGTAGCACGCCAAGCATTTGCGACTTCGGTGGGACAAGCCCACCAGTCGCTGCCCTTCGCATGCTCGGGGTTTCCACGCAGCGTTCTTAGGCTGTGCCAAAGCAACTTGGAGGTCGTCTCACTTTGTCGAGAAAGTATATTTAGCCGTGTAACGGCGACATTTCGTAGCTGCGGGGCTCGCCCCGCAACTACGAATTCAGAAATCGTATACAAGAGCCGTGGGAAGGCGCCCCCGTGGGGGCGGGGGAAGGGGGATGTTAGCAAGCTATGGGGGGGGGGTGGTTTTTTAGAGTGGCGATAGTGCACGGGGGGGGCCCCCC
>JANPHB010000052.1:0-3729 GCA_031424235.1 Pirellula sp. | reverse complement strand
GCGGTGCGACGAATACGGAGGCATGCGATCGGGCGACGTGAATCTAGAACTCCAAAGCTGCGGACGGTGGGGCAAGCCCCAGCCGTCCTGAAATGCTTCTCAGCGTTACCGAAACGGGGAGAGGGGAGCATAGTCAAAAGTTGCGGGCACATGGAATGTGCCTGCTACCATTTAGTCACGGCTCGGAGAGCCCTGCCAGGCTGGATACTCGCTTGATTTGACGTTGAATGTCTAAGTTCATCGGGCGGTTTTCTGCTGCCCATTGTTTTGCTCGTTCGATCGCTTGCTTCGCTTCATCCTCTTTCTTTTCGGAAAGCAAGATTTGAGCGTGAACGACATGATCCGATGCGTTCCAGGAGCCGTGCGTTTCTTGAATTTGCCGAAGAATCTCCGAGCTCAACTCGCGATTGCCGTTCCGAATCGCTGCCTCTGCGTATGCAGTCGCGAAGGAATGATTGTCCGGCACTTTTCCAAAACACGTTTTTAAATATCTTTCCGCTGCTGAATAGTCGTTTTTGGATTCATCGGGGCAGCGAAGGTAAAGAAGAGCCAACTCGTACGCTGGAACTGGACTGACCTCTTTATCCAGGAGTTCGTCCCATTGCGTTAGGCTTTTTCTAAAGTACTCCGCTGCTAAATCGAGTTGATGATCATCGAATTCAAGCAGTCCACGGCGCCAATATGCGTGTGCGAGTTGATGATGCAATTCAAGCTGATCGCTATTCTGGGCTAAACTCAACTCAAGAATTGGGATTACATCATCGGCGAGAGTCCTGGCACCTAAATAGTCACCTTGCGAATGCAGTAAGTTCGCATATTGCAACTTCGACACGAGTGCAAGCCTTTCGAATGACACATCTGCATCCTGATATGTATTGCAAATCATAATACAATGAACGAAGGCCTTCTGCGCGTCCTCCTGGCTTGCGGCCATCTCGGATTTCGACTGCCCCAAACCACACAAAGCAGTTGCTAACCTAAGTTGAAACCGAGCTACTTTCGGATAGCTCAGGCTCAACTCATAAAACTCTTTTGACGCGTGGTCAAAACAATCCGTGGCCAATTCCATTTCTCCACTAGCAAGACTCGCAATGCCTTTATCCAATAGGGCGAGATACAAATCTTCTGCGTATGAAATGCTGTTGGGCCAGTCCTTCGTCAATTGACGATACACCGATTCCGCAGAGCCCAATTCTGCCAAACACCGGATTGGGGCGCCTTGCGATAGTTCAAGTTTTGCACGTGTTACATGAAGACTTGCAACAGATTCAAGATAATCTGGATTGTCCGAATCGGATTGAAGCAATTTCCTGAGCGTAGCTTCAGCATCGCTCAAAAGTGTCCTCGCTTTACCTATTTCTCCAATGTCTCGGAAGACTCTAGACAAGCTTTCGCGGCTTCTAGCCGACGCCAACGAATACCGAGCTTCATCGGCGACAATCGCAGAATCAAATAAAGGTAGACTGGTCGAAATCAATTCCAATGCTGAACTTGTGTTTTTCTTTCGCTCTTCTAAGCTCCCTTTGTTGCTCAGCGCAATCGCAAGGTTGCCTTTAAGTACCGCCGAATCCGGATTTAGAGGTTCCATCGAGCGAAAGATAGTAATCGCTCGGTCAAATTCGCTTGTTGCGTCAGCCGTTTTTCCCTCATTGTCGAATGCCAAACCCAATCGCGAATAGACTCGGCCAAGCTCCAACTGCCGGTCAAAGTCGGTGAGCGAACTCGAGCCAGAACGTATGCTCGGGCCCTCTTTTTCGGACCGGCCCTCCAATGCGGAAATAGCCGCTTGATATTGAGTGTGCGCATCCTCAGTTTTTCCTTGCACATGCAGAGTATCAGCAAGCCGGACGATGGCGCGCACGCGTTCGATTTCCAACGCCGGGTCAGGGCTCGAGTTTTTGCTCAGTTGAGAGAAGCCCTCTGCTGCTTTTTGCAAAAACTTCTGTTGCAAGTCTTTCATGGCTGGGAAATCCGATAGTGATTCGCTACTTCCGAGTACCAATGTGTCCATCGCCTCCTTCGCTATTTTATATCTATCGACAGCATCGCTCTTGAACTCTTGCGCCGACTTCTTGGCTCGCTGCTCATTGAGCCTAGATTGATTGACAACATACGCGGCTACCGTTGCGAGAATCGCCACTGCGATGAGCGAAGTCCCAACTGATACCGTCCAGCTTCGGTGGCGGCGCAGCAGTCTTCCTGCTTGCTCAATAAGCGGCTCATGACCGCGATAAGCCAGTACGCATTCATCGGCCAGCCAATACTCCACGTCGGTGGCAAGTTCTCTGGCCGAGTCATAGCGTGCGGATATTTCTGAGGCCATGGCTTTGCGACAAATAGCTTCCAATGGCTTGGGCACGCCACTTTTGATCGATGTCGGTCTCGGTATGCGATCGTTCTGTATCGTCACAATCAAGTCTGCAATCGAATTTACCTTTTTGGTAATTGGAGGCACTCCCGTCAGCAATTGGTAGAGGATTGCCCCTAAACTGTACACGTCGGATTGCGGACATAACTGCTCAAGCTTGCCCGCAAGTTGCTCAGGAGGCGCATAGGCTAAAGTACCGCCAAAACTGCCATCGACCGTTTGCCCTCCTGAGCCGCTTAACTTAACCAAGCCAGGTGTCTTTGACTTCACCACCTCTCGACTAGGATCTGGTTCGGAATCAGAAGTTTTTAAAACCTTGGCAAGTCCCCAGTCGACGACCAGGGTTTCACCGTGCGAACCGAGCATGATGTTCGCGGGCTTCAAATCGCGGTGCAGGACGCCGCGCGCATGCGCGTATTCCATCGCGTTGCAAACATCGAGAAAGCGGCGGAGCAATTGCCGTAATGCGAGACCATCTAATCCCGCAACTTTGGATGGGCTGGGTGCGTGTAGGTGGTTGATGTGGGTCCGAAGATCTTCGCCGCGAATGAATCGCATGGCATAAAATGGTTTTTTGCGATCATCGATACCCAAAGCGTAAACCGGAACAATTCCTGGATGCTCCAGTTGACCGGTCACTTCGGCTTCCAAGTAAAACTTTTCCTGCACAACGCTTGAGCCCGTCCCGGAGCCTTGAATCTGCTTCAGCGCCACCGTTCGATGAAGCTGCAAGTCTTCTGCTTCGTAGATTACCCCCAACCCGCCTTTGGCATGTTGTTTGATAATTTGAAAGCGATTGGCCTCTCCTTGGTTGGTCCTTTCTTTGGCCCAGTTCTCGGAGTCAAATTGTTGCGTTGAGCTGGTCGTGCTCTCGACGTGTTCGCCTTGATCGTCATTCGCCTCCACCAAAAGCTGCTGGACCTTGGCAAGCTCCTCATCCGACACAGGCCTCGATTGGCTTTTTTTCTCGGACGACGAAGCGAAAAAGGACGCTAGGGCCTCTTTGTTCGCCAAGTTTGGTTGCGTTAATAGAACATCAATGAGGGATTGTTGCTCGTCCTTCATCCAATCGCGAAGGGCTGATAGGAGCACAGCGTGTTCCAACACGCCTTGCTGAACAGCCAATACACTTCGTTGAAATTGCACTTCACGAGAAGACACGATAGAAGCCTTTCGCTACCATAACGAGTTGGGAAATCGAGATTGATTATCGTATCATATACCTAGCAGCCCGTTGAACAAATGAGAATTTTGGAGCAACGCATTTCTTTTCTCGAGACGCGTGCGTTTCGTTGCCAAAGGCCGATTTTATTCTCCGAGATGACTCGAAACCGATTGTAGTGCGTTCTGGTGAGGTTTCG
>JANPHB010000051.1:0-1790 GCA_031424235.1 Pirellula sp. | reverse complement strand
CAAACGATATCGAAAGCATGTTCGTGGGCCAACAAAACCCAGGCCAAAACGCAAGTTCAACGGCTCAAGACACGTCGCAACTCAAGCTCTACTCAATGCAAGGTAATGACGGCTTTACAGGATTCATTGTCCTCAATCGTTCATTTGCGAGAATTCGCAACCTTGGCTCAATGCTAATGATTCTCACTTACGCCGAGGAGATTCCCCATAGCCCCGGTGCACGATCAAAATTTCTGTGATCCTCGTGCCTCTTTGGTTTGTCAAAAACCGTAATTCATTTTGACCACAGAGACATGGGATTCACGGCGAGCCGCCCCGCAAAGTTTGAGAACTATCTCTTCGAAATGAGCCCTCACACGCCCAAGGAATTAAAATTACAATTTTTTTGAGGGCCTTTGGCAGGAATTGTCAATCTTGTAGTTAACGCCCACATTCAGTGATATTTTCTTCATTGAATGACTGATGGCGTGGTTCGATAGGAGAACTCGGCAGTGGCCGAAAATGAAGATGACACTTTGGATCGACTCACGCAGGCTGATAGTCTGTGCGACCTCACTTAACGGACTTTGGATTGGCATCTCAACTGGATGCTACTGCACTTACGACCAAAGGAACGGTGCTTGGCACACCGATCTATATGGCTCCGGAACAGGCTGCGGGGCGATTCGGTGCTGCATTACCTGCGTGCGATCAATACAGCCTTGGAACTGTGCTTTATGAATTATTGACAGGGCGTCCACCGTTCTCAGGGACGAACTCAGTCGTCCTATATCACAAGCTCAACTCGGCTCCGCCTCCACCACGCGTCATTCGCCCTGACATACCACCCGAGGTCGAAGCGATTTGTTTGCGAGCGATGGAGCGCATTCCCGAGAAACGATACCCTGACTGCGAAGCAATGGCCGCTGAATTGAGGGCGTGGCTCGCCGGTACATTGGCTCCAAAACCTTTGGCTTCGCGTTATAAAAGAACAAAGTGGGTATTTGGGGTGTTTGCAATTCTGTTCGCGACGTTTTCGATTTGGGCTTTGTGCTGGCCGCAATGGTCGACGAAACAGAATGGTCAATCAAGTGAAAATTCAACACTTGCGGTCAATCGGGGGCCTAACGCAAGTCGAGGTGCGGCCGAATCTCGTGCATCAGCGAAAAATGCACCACATCAACCTGCTACACCTCCAAACGTCGAATTTGTAGAAGCAATTCATACATTGCCGTTGCATCCTGATCGCCCGCGCAAAGTAGTAGATTTTGTTGAGATCCACGGAGCAAGTTTTGTTCAGACCGCGGATTGGCTCAAAAAACTTGGCCCAGACTATTTCCCGTCGGTGCTGGGAGAGCATGCGACCGCAGATCCACCTCAATTTCATGCGATCGCCTACCGAGTGAGTCGGCCGGTTAGTTACTGCGTGGATTCGGCCATTACAGTCGGCGGTGATATCGAGAACCGAGCTAAATGTGATCAGATGAACTACCGCTTACTTGCATTCGCCGGCAATATAGATTCCGTTGGTCCAGACGGCAGCTTCCTTAGAATCTCGATATCCGACGTGGATTACTTCTATTTTCTCCGCGGTGATGCGGCTAATTTCGATGAGCAGATTGCTTTTCTGAAGAAGGAAAAATATCGCCCTATTTTGATTATTCCCCAATACCAGGGCAATCGCACGTTAGCAGCATGAATAACCTGCGAGTAGCTTCTCAATCGCAGAGTTATCCCAGCCACATCGCTTACGCTTGCCTCGAATTGCATCTTTAATCGTAGTGTCCTTTTGCAGAATGTTTAACGCCAAG
>JANPHB010000050.1:0-72444 GCA_031424235.1 Pirellula sp. | reverse complement strand
CTTGGCGTTAAACATTCTGCAAAAGGACACTACGATTAAAGATGCAATTCGAGGCAAGCGTAAGCGATGTGGCTGGGATAACTCTGCGATTGAGAAGCTACTCGCAGGTTATTCATGCTGCTAACGTGCGATTGCCCTGGTTCGTCGAGGAAGAATGATAGCAGTCAAACGAACGTCACGAGACTCAGCTGGATTCTGCCAGTCATCGCGTTTTTTGCGTTGGTCTTGTCGTATGTTTCACTCGCTGCAAATGAGTTCGCACCAGTCTATGGAAACATCTCTTCGGATGCCTACTGGCTTGCTCCTCCGATTGCATTGGTGTTGTGGCTAATCGTTCTGAAATACATCCTGGGGCTGATATACCCAACAACCTATCTCACAGAAGTCTTTCCTGACAAAGTTGTCTTTTCCGACTCATCGAATCCGGAGAATCCAACTATCTATCATCGTATAGAGGTAGTCAGATTCTATGTTCAGCCTCAACGATGGTGGCACAACTCCGACTCGTTCTATCCAGTCATTTGCGAGAGGAAGTCGGGACAGACGGTCGAGATCAGTTGGAATTACGTCTACGACAACACGTCTGAACCATTTTTTGCTGCGGTTCGAAACATGTGGGGAGAGGATTACGCTCCAGCTAAGTAGATCGAAAGATCTGCCCTGTGAAATGCGATACAATCGACGAACAAAGAATTGCAGCCAAGTGCTCGGTCGGCCGTTCTGACTTGCGTTGAGTCACCCGCTCGCACTGGCTGAATTCGGACGTTCTGTTTTGAAACTCAATTATGAAACAGTGGTCACTAACGCTGGCACTAGGCGATGTTCAAATCCCGCTTACGGTTAAAGCACCAACTAATTTGGCGCCGATTGAAGAGTACCGCGAGGTTAACTTTTTGATTCCGGGAAAGGGGCGTCATCGCGCCGTGTTTTTCCTCCTCCCGGATAGGAACTCAATAAATACTTATGCAGTGATGCCGACGAACGAATGGAACGTGCCCGTGCGATGGGACGACAATACAATGTTGTTCGTGCCGAGTTTGGATGACAACTCGATTCTTTCGGCGATAAACTACATCTTTAAAAATGGAATGGAAGCATCGGCTTTTGAAAACGAGGAAGGCATTACCCCAGCCAGTTAGTACCGGAAGTATAAAACAGAAATCAGGTAAGGATGCCTGTTTTCGGGCACCCTCCCCGTACCACCATGAAAGAGGGACCGATCGGGGCGGTTGAGCAATTGGAATTTGGAATGGGTCAAGAACGCAACAAACTTAGGTGAGTTCGCCTAGCCCCAACTCGCTCCGATTTGACACGCGCATGTCAAACCGGAGCGAGTTGGCTGCGGCACCGCATGAACTTTCGCTGGTGCCTGGAGCGTGCCCAAATACTATCGTTCGTATCCGATTTACGGTTTGTCTGTGGTTTCGTGTGCGAGTCCCCATTTCAGCGACGCACGATGAGCATCAGCAAGCTCGGGATCATCAGACCAACTACGGAAATATGGCCGATTCTCAGGCGTTTCCAGTACGTGCTCTAAGAATCCGGTTTCAACACAGTTTCGACAGTAACCAGTTCCGTTTCGATAAAAGTCTGCAATCAGGTTCGCGACGTTCTGAACTCTTGGATTGTCCTTCTCCGCGTTTCGATACCAGTTGAACCATCTGACTAGCTGCTCAGCAGCGTCAAACGGTGAATCCAGACATTCTTCCTCGGCATCGGTTTCAGAATGCTGACCATGCGCGATGCATTCGAGGAAATACTTCAGCATCTCAAAGATTAGCCAGCGATCGGAGATGCGTGGACGGACGCGTGCCTTATGAAGACGAACAAACGTTAAGAGCTCGTACCGTTCAGTCAGGTTAGCTGTTTCAAGACGCTTGCAGATGTCAGCAAAGCGAACGTTACTTGCGGTCTGCCAGTGGATGGGTAGCGGCATAGGTGGATGTCTCTGCGTTTCTTTGCCGGTCGATCGAGGGCTTTTCTGTAACACGAACGACAATCAGTTTAACGTTGCAATGCATCCTACACTATGGTATCGCTAGCCACCTCGTATTCGTTGACTAGTTCATTCCTGGGTTCCGCATGGCCGCAATATCCCGCACATTCTCTATCAGAACACTCCTCATTGTGACAGCAATCACTGCGATCGCCGCAACCTGGATTTCTCAAGAACGCCCCAAGGAAAGGGAGATCGATTTCGGAAGGCGGAAAGTGACGCGACAGTTCGAGAATGCAGTATATGAGATCGAATTCGACGCGTTTGGTTGCTTCGTTAGCACAACAACAGAGCACAAAGCTCTTGAGGAAACGTTGAAAACGAATCCGCAATTGTTTCAGAAAATAGCCGAGAAAGCAGCCTCGAATATTGATGAGCATACGTTAGGTAAAAACCAATTAGGACTACTTCAACGAGAGCTACTTATAGAAGCACGAAAGTCGCTCGGACCAAGCACACCGTCTCTGAAATCAGTTGGATTTGCGAGCTACGATTGTTGCAAAGTCAGCGAATAGTCGATTCCAAATTGGACAATCTTCTTCCTATCCCAGATGGGAATTGCCCAAACCGGCGTGTCAAACCGGATCGTGTTGGTTCGATGCAATGACGCTAGATTTTCTCTACCTCGATGCTCATGTCTTGACCACCTCGTAGAACTCGAATTATCTCGATTGCATCGCCCCGCTCGACATAGAACACAACATGATTCGGAAAGTCCTTCACCAATTTGGTTCGCACCCCGGTGAGTTCTGGATGACGACTCGGAAACGGCGCGCCGCTTGCCGGAAACAAAGACAACCCTTTTATCGTCTGCTCGGCGCGTTCAAGAAATCTAAAAGCCGCTTCGATGCTCCCCTCGGCTAAATACATGGCGTGTCCTTCGACATCTTCGGAAGCCTGGGGACGCCGAATAATAGGCTTCAAATTGCTCACTTACCTTGCGATTTGGAGACTATACGACTTCGGATCGCCTGCCATTCGTCGTCCGTCCACGGTTCTGCTGAACCGCTTTTGATTCCCGCTATCAACGCCTGCTCAAACTTTCCCTGCTTCTCGCTCGCGGCGGCGACCAGCGCAACGATGTACTCGCTTGCACTTGCAAACCCAGCTTGCTCTGCACTTTCGTCAACATACGTCTGCAAATGATCTGGTAATTCAACAGGAATTGTTGACATCTCTTGATTCTCCAAGTTAGGCAGCAAACTTCTTCACCAAAAGCCCCGTGCCCTCAAGCATTGTTTTTCCTCGCAGGACATTTGGGAACGCCTTCTATTATAGGCTAACCGGGGCTTGTTGGTAGAATCTTTCCAGTACAACTCTTCTAGCTCCGTTCTGGTGGATCGATAGAATCCCCCGTCACCCTCCGCTACGCCACCGTTTCGGCACGTCCCTCACAGAGACCTTCCTTTTCCCATCGTCCGCTCCGGTCAACCAACCCGTTGCGAAGTTTCCATATCCTGCACCGGCGTGTCAAACCGGTGCGAGTTCGCGAAATTGCCAGACTTCGCTAATCCGCCTTAATGGGGGTAGCAGGTACGTTGATAGAGTGCCCGAATACGGGCTTTCTTAGCGGATATCCTCAGTAGTTCCGCATCAGCCTTCTGCGTCCTGAGCTTTCAGCAATTCAATATCAGCTTCCAATCTTTCAGCCGTAGCAAACAGCAAGTCTGTTTGAGAGTAATCGGGAGAGCCAGCATTGACGCGTTGGGTAAAGAGACTTTCATTTTCCATCGCATTAGCGACTAGTTTTTTCAACACCGCAATTCGTTCATCTTTGGTAGGCGCGAGTGTCAGTTCTGCCTTGAAGAAATCCTTGCGGGACGCGAACACAAAATCGGCCTTTGTCAGACCACTTTTATACTTAGACTCGAATGCTTCTAGTCGAGTTTTAAGTGTGTCTCGTCTCGCTTCCATCAACGCTTTCATTTTTGCGGAATTGGGCCTCCCCTGGTTTTGAGCAGTCAAAGTGGACGTCAAGATAAACCCACCGGCGAGTATCACGGCGACGCAGAGGCGCTCTGAATTTCTCATTTGTTGTTCCTATTGAGTAACTAGTAATTCTCCGACGCGGCGCCGGTAAACAAAGTCTCGATGTACTCCATATGGCTGATTGAAAGGGCTGGCGAGCTACTAGGAGCCCGTTAAACGCCGAAATTCAACCCGGCGTGTCAAACCGGTGCGAGTTCGGGGCAAAAGCCATGCTGTCGCGGAGGGGGCATTCCGAGCGACTCGAAAACTGCCGCTTGGGCCAAAAAACAGAGGCAGGGCAAGCGACCGCAGTCCAGCCATCGTACGTCACTAGAACGACGACGCAGAATCCATCCCACGAGCGCCGAAACTCGTCACCATTTTACGATTCCTTGCATCACTTTGAAGCCGCCAACGAGTGTTGATCCGCCATATTCCTTTGCCAATCGCAGGAGGGTTTTGTGAAACCCGCAATTGGGAAATGTAGATTCGACTTTGGCTATGGCCGATCTGGGGATTCCCTTACGGCACCAACCTTGCGTTGCGTCTATCCAGTCTGCTTTACGGCATGCCTCAATGACCTCCGCGTTCATTCCTTTGTACTTGAATAGCTATCGCTGCAAAACCTCGCATTGGCTCCGTTGTCAGAAAACATCTGTCTATGCCCAGCAAGCAACAAGATCAACGAGGAAAAGAACTAACGGAATTTGAAAAGGATGTTGTGGACATGCTTCATTCGCGACATATGTCGCAAGGCGAAATTGCCAAATCGTTGGGTAAATCAAAACAGTCCGTTTCACGTGCCTATAAAAATGCCGAGAGAAAGTATCCCCAACTCAAAGCCCATGCATCCGGATCGCGCAGCGTTCGAACGGAACGACTGACATTCGACCCAAAGGGCCGCAATGGTTCGCATTACGAAGACTAACTTCATATCTAGTCATCGCTAAGTCAACCAGGGTCAACCTCGCAAAAAGAATTGCGAGGTCCGAAAGACCGCACTTATGCAGTGAATGCGGCTGCAACGATCAGCCTAGCTTTCGCCATGTTGATTTCGTCAGAATTTTCGTACGGATCAGTTGTGATCCATTTCATGTTTATTTTTGTGAGGTACATTATGAATTTAGCGAAGTTAATTGTTGATGATTGGATTCCGTCAAATGACCGACTTCTGCATGTCATGCGTGTTGCAGATGAGGTTTTGGATCCAGAGGACGACGGTTCAACAGACTACTATCTCTATTGCAAAGTAGAAGAGATGTTAGCTTGCTTGCGGCCCATCGACTTCCACACGGAACCTGATTGGGATCGTTTTGAGTCCCCATCCTACGAAGACTTTTTGGATATTCTTACCTGCATCGCGGACGAAGATTACGAGGCTACGGAACGACTCGTCATCGAACTGGCACGAATGGTAACCGTACTTCGGTAAAGCGATCTGTTTCGATCGCACCGCTTATCAAAGACGCTTGGTATCCACCAAGCGTCTTTTTTTTTTGACGAGGAGCATTCCGCGATATGGCAACTCTCGAGTGTCATCGTTAAGTCAACCCAAGGTCATCAATCCAAAAATTTCGGACGCAGTGAATTGCATGCTGAAAGCGATGCCCCTTTTTTAGACGTTGATCTCACCAGGGATTTTAGATGGCTTTGATTTGCAAAGTCACAAACTCAACCCCTGTTCTAGTGAGATCGCATTATGACCAAAGAACCAATTGAAACAATCCGACAAGCCAAGACAGTTACAAAGCATATTGTTGTAAAGCTATGCCAACTCAGCATTGATGCAGAAAGAGAATATAGCCACCGTCAAAAGAACTATTCAAAAGACGAAAACCTCGTGGGGCTTGCAGAATCAATCGTTAGTGAAGGAATGCATAATCCTCTGCTTGTGAAAGAAGTAGGTGTCGACACGAATGGCAATCCACAGTACGCCGTAATTGCAGGGCACCGACGATTCGCTGCTCACCACTTAGCCAACCGAGCCGGAATAAAAGTCAATGCTCCGGTGTCTGATACGCTGAAGCTCATGAAGCTTATCGATTCTGATCGAGGCAGTGAATTTGATGCCGGAGAATCAGGTGGCAATCAAAGGCCCAGGTTGCATCGCGTAACCGGCGATTTGCTTAACTACCGACTTAAGGATCTGGTACGAGCAGAGTTGAGAATCAATCCGCTCGATTTCCCTGATTGTGTCAGTACACTTCCAGTTGCGGATCTTACTCAATATTTGAAGAGTGACCTGGTTGCCACCAGCAAACTATACCAGCACATTTGTCATGTCGCTGATCCGCGTTGTCTAAATTATGAAGCACGACTGATCCAGCCAATTACACCGCTATTGGTGCAAATGACAAACGAGGGGGTTGTAGTTGACTCGCAATTCATTACCGAGGAATCGCAGCGCCTGGTCGATCTGATGCAACAGTTATCGTTTGAACATCAGCAGCGCTTTGGCAAGCCCTTAGACATCGGAGACTGGAACCTCCGCCGTTGGATCTATACCAATGGGCTTGGCTGCAAACGCATTTACTCAGGCAAGCGACGCCAACTTTCGCTGCGATCTATCGACCTTTTGGCACTCCGTAAGGATTCGATGCATGCGAGCGTGAAGGACTCGCTTGGACTGATCCACGACTATCAACAAGCTAGAAGCATCATGACACGCCTTCGCTCGTTAGAGAAACACATTTGCCATCGAACGTCTAAAATTTTTTCCATCTTCAACGACACTCAAAGCTCTGGACGCATCTCTTCAACGCATCCAAACCTTCAACAGATTGCAAGTCCACTGGCCCCCAACGGTCGAAAGCAGCTAGTAAGCGAATCGTGTCAAAACGTATCGGTTCATAGCCGCAACGCGATTGTCTCATCAAAAGGACACACGCTAGTTGCCTGCGATATTGCACAAGCAGACATTCGCGTCTTAGCTCATATGGTCGAATCGTTTCAACAATCGGGGCATGAGTACATTCGCAACCTCATTGCGGATCGGAATCGAATAGTTGGCCCCTCGAATTCGGCTTACGCAGCAGCCGCTCGAAATCTAATTCAACCATGGAATCGTGAGACTGATCGTTGTCGCAAATGTTGGGAAAAAGTCATTCTTCAGTCAAGTGCTTTGCCATACGTCATCTGTACAAAATGCGGCAACGAAATTCAGGTGCCGCCAAGCATTCCCCCTTTCGATCCCACTCAACCTTGCAAGTTGGGAGAGGACTTTCGCAAATCAGGAAAGGACTTTTATACAACCGCCGCAATGAGAATGCTTGGACGCGAGCCACGCGATAAAACTGAACGCAACCAAATGAAGCAGACAATACTTGGTGTTGTGAATGGCATGTCTACGAAGGCACTTGCAAAACGCCTGGAGATCAATTTGGACGTTGCGAAACAATCGCTAGCGGCGTTTGCTATTGCTTATCCACAAGTCGACATGTTCAAGTCACTCACGAAGCATGCCTATGCCATAACAGGCAAGTCTTGGACATTCGCAGGTCATCATCGCCGAGTTACCGCTCATCACTGGATGGTAAGTGAACCCGAAGTCGAACTATTTGTCAGCTATCGCGGAGCGGACAAACTTTGGTTGCGTGTCATTCCACTTCAGCCCAAACGTCATACCCTAAGGTGTTGGGTACTAAGTGCGATTGATGCCAAGTACGGAAGCAGAAATGAAGGAAAAGAAATCTATCATCATGCGGATGGTCGAATAAGCCAGCTCCCATACCGCTTTCTTCAAGATTCTAAGCTCATTTATCGGCTCCCAGTTCGCAACATTTCTTGGCGGTTGATTCGACGAGTAAGAACGAGAACGGAGGAGGCCGAATACGACGGTTACGACAAAACGTGGCGTCAGCTTTTCAATCACACCTGTCAGGGCGGTACGGCGGATATTGCGAAATTGATGATGATTCGTAGCCAAGCGATTTGCGACCAGTTTAGTGCTCGCCTGTTACTGCAAATTCACGATGAATTGGTGTTCGAGGTACCAGACAAATTGCTCCGGGAGTTCACCACCAAGATCAATCACGTTCTGACGCTACCGCCGCAAGGCAATTTTCGCATACCGATCGTGGTTGAACTCAAGATCGGTAAGCGATTCGGTGAGCTGAAAGAGCTAGCTCCCGGTGGGAGCTAACTCTTTCAGCTCGCGTGCGTGCGTACACGCGCACGCGTTACTAATAATGTGCTCAATTTCGACTCCAACCCACACTTAACGACTGGATGACCAAGAACATGCATCAACTGCCAAACGATATCGATCTAGAAAAGCTAATCGAATCAGTTGTTGATAAGGTTGCTGACCGCATACACCAACGAGTTGCCGATGCAATCCAACGCAAATACGTCAGCCGAGAGGACTTTGCCAGGAATCGTGGCATTGGACTACGGTCGGTTGACAGGGCCATTTCCGAGGGACGACTTGAGTCAACTCAAATTGGAAGACGTCGATTGATTCCGGTTGACGCTGTTATCCGTGGATGATTCACAGAGAAAGTCTCGTGATTTCTAATTTCATCGGAGTTCCGTTCGAGATTTTTTTTGAAAGCAAAGGTTGGCAAGATGGCATCGTTAAAGAGAGTTAATAAACGCGGTCGAGATGGTTGGTCGATCCGATTCTACTTGGACAAAAAACGAGTGAACATTTCTCTTCCACCGGTCGACGAAGCCGCCGCGCGGCTCTGGGTAAAACACATCGATCACTTGACATGGTCGAAGGAGAACGGAGCATCGCATGACCCTGCGACGCGTACTTGGCTACTCGGATTGCCAGACAATTTGCATATGAAGCTCTCACGCCAGGGACTCGACGCACCCCGCGCGATCAATGTGCCTAAACCAACCAAGCCAATCACTGTGAAGGTATATTGCGACTCATTCACCCAATCCATGCGATGCGACTTGAAATCATCATCACAAACCTCCTACGGGCATTGCCTGAAACGCTTAACGGAGTTCTTCGGGCCAAGGCCGGTCGAAAGCATCACGTCTATGGATGCAAAAAATTTTCGCACATGGCTAAAGGAGTCGAGCAATAAGCGAGACCGGCCCGGTACAGACGGAAAAGTGAAAGAACTCGCTGATAATACCGTTCGTCGCCGAATGGGGTTTTGCAAATTGATTTTTGGAGAAGCGTTGAGGGACGGATTAATCGAAAGAAATCCGTTTACGGGAATACCAAGTACGGTCAGATCAAACAAGGAACGTAAAGAATACGTACCCATGGACACGTACTCTTTGGTGCTTGAAAAGGCACCAGATAGCAAGTGGAAGCTGCTTATGATACTGGCCCGAATTGGAGCCCTCCGCATTCCAAGCGAAGTTGCACCGATGCTTTGGTCCGATATCGATTGGAACAAAAAACGATTGCTCATTCACTGCATCAAGACCGAACGCCATGAAAAGCATGCTACTCGGACTCTACCGATGTTCCCGTTGATCGAAACTGCCTTGATCGAACATCGCATTGCCCAGTTGAAGTCTGGCCTGTACGATCCTGCTGGTAAGGTTTTTCCAGACATTAACGAAGATACGAATCTGCGAACACGATTCGAGTCGATAATCCGCCGAGCGAACGTTCGTCAATGGCCTAAACTATGGCAGAACTTGCGGTCTTCAGGTGCAACGGATATGGCCAAAAAGTTTCCAGCTCACATCGCAACTCAATTCTGCGGTCACACATCCGAAGTTGCACTGGAGCACTATTGGACTGTGATGGATTCCGACTTCAACGACGCACTTGCCACGGACTTCGGCAAACTACCTTTTAACGCGGATCAGGACGAAAAGATCTCGAAATCATCAATTTAGTTTCGCTTTTGTTCCCATACCTATCCTACGATTCTACAACGATATAGATCGAATCTTGAAAAGCGGAGCCCCATTTAAGTACATCCATTGAACCGGATAAATGAGGCAAGAAATTTTTGAAGCTTCGGTTGGGCGAACCAATCCGGCTTGTACGATTGGGATGGATATCTGCATTTTGCAAGTACGCACCTAATCAACTACAGAAATCAAATTGGCGATGGGAGACTTAATCCTGTAGAATGCCTCAATCGTCGATCGGCGAATGCAGTGTTGATTCGAATTGACGGCTTTAGAGATGCACAAAGAACAAGTGAGAAGTGGCGATGGGTTTGAAAAATCTGAAATTGGCAATTCCTTCAAATAACAAGCCAATCGACCCTCTCGACATCTTTAATACCCTCACATTGCGAGGCTCGATAGAGAACATCTGGGAGCCACAGGCAGAAGCTTTAAAGGGCTGGCACAAGCTGCGTAATCAGTCAGATATCGTAGTGCAGATGAATACGGGTGGTGGAAAGACTCTTGTTGGTTTGCTCATGGCTCAGTCGCTCGTAAACGAATTGAACAAACGTGTGGTTTATGTCGTCGCCAACAATCAATTGGTCGAGCAAACTCGCAAACGAGCACAAGAGCTTGGACTTCAACCAGCCACTCGATATAGGTCAGACTGGACGAATCAAGAAGCATTTCAGTCAGCAGAGACTTTTTGCATCACAAACTACGCAGCGGTTTTTAACGGTTTCTCTACATTTTTCGACAAGGATGTCTCCGCATTGATTTTTGATGATGCACATGTTGCGGAAGGGACCATTCGTGATCAGTATACACTGAAAATCCCACGTAAATCCAGTCTTTTTCAAGAAATCCTCAAGCTATATCGGCCACATTTTGTGAACTCAATTGGTGCCGCACGACTAGACGACATTGTCCGAGAAAACGAAGCGACTCTGCTCTTTGTACCAATGTTTGTGGTTTGGAAGCACGCTCAAGAACTTCGAAAGCTGTTCATAGATGCCGGCGTAGCAAGCGACGCAAGCATGAAGTTTACATGGAACTTCCTCGCTGACCATTTGAATCATTGCTGTGTCTTGATCAGCAGCTCAGCGATCGAGATTAGTCCACCAGTTACACCACTACATGCCCTTCCATATTTTTCAAATGAAGTACGTCGAGTTTACCTAACCGCTACCCTCCCATCAGATTCCGCATTTGCGAGAACGTACGGTCTAAAGACTCCTCAGGTTGTACGACCTCGCGGCAAATCTGGTGATGCACAAAGGCTATTTGTTTTTGCACCTGGAGAAACCGACAAAGTCCAAAGAGACTCGGCACTAAAGCTGATCGAAAAACGCAAGGCTTGTGTGATTTCTCCTTCTAGCAACAAGGCAAACCAATGGGTGCCACCATCGGTTGTTTTTGAAAAAGATAGTGGACATGAGGGAATCGAGAAATTCTGCAAGTCGACGGAACCGCAACTCCTCGGTCTAGTCGCCCGGTACGACGGAATTGATCTTGCTGGTGATGCTTGCCGTGTGCTTATTCTTGATCGACTGCCCAAGGGGGAATTGTTGTTCGAGAGGTTTCTGGATGAGGGGGTTCGGATCGACACAATTCGACTTGGGCATACTGCTACGAGAGTGGTTCAAGCGATTGGTCGCATCTTTCGCAGCAACACAGATCACGGAGCTGTAATTCTCGCTGGTCCAGACTTGCTGGATTGGATTCGAAATCCAAGCAATCGTGCATTCTTACCGGAATTAATCCAAAAGCAGGTTAGCTTGGGGATTGAGCTGACCAAGAAGGTAAGAGATGGTGCAGTCACATGGGATGAGTTGTTGGATGCGGTAATAACTGGTAATCCAGATTGGGACGATCTCTACAATGAACATATCGCTCAGTTCAAATTTGATACTACTGCGAACCTAAATCCTTGGTTTACACCGTTGCTTTTGGATGAGAGGAAAGCGTACGAGTACCTATGGGATGGAAATTACGGTCAAGCCATAACCACATTCGCACAAATCGCGCAAAATGCCTACACACACGATCAACGACTTGGCGCTTGGTACGAACATTTACAAGGATGCGCTCATCTTTGTGCTGATGATCAGTCGAGTGCGTTCTCTGCATTTAGTGCAGCCTCGCATGTACGGAGTGAGTTAGGGAGACCATCGGAAAATCGGGATAAAATGTTCAAACCCCCGAAAGCCGATGCAATTGGCAAACAAAGCATACGCCTTGCTGCAAGTTATCGAAAACGAAAGACCAATATGCTTCGAGAAATTGACTTGGTCTTGAAGGATTTGCAGTACAGCCAAGATTCAAAGGCAGCCGAAGCCGCATTGCACCTACTAGGTTCTTTATTGGGATTGGAATCCTCCCAGCCTGACAAGGAATTCAATACAGGGCCAGATGTGCTTTGGTGCGGTGATGGTGAGATTGAGGCGTGGGGATTTGAACTGAAGACAGGTAAGGAATCTGGAACCGAATATAGTAAGTCAGAGATAAGCCAATCGCATGATCACTTCAATTGGTTGCTAGATCAACGACCTGGTAAACGCGTACACATTTCGATCGTCGGCCATGAGAACCCGGTTTCGAATCAAGCAAATCCAGGAAAGTACCTCGATGTGATCGAATTGGCAGGGTTTCGCGAAATTGCTAGGAACGTGCAAAGACTATTTGAGTCGATTGAAGCAGGAGACAAAAGTTCTTTAGAAAACTCATTCGAAAGCTGGCTGCGACACTATGGTTTGCTTTGGTCTACTTGTGTGTCTGCACTTCCGAA
This sequence comes from Pirellula sp., assembly GCA_031424235.1. Lineage (GTDB taxonomy): Bacteria > Planctomycetota > Planctomycetia > Pirellulales > Pirellulaceae > JBKCUI01. Next base: position 59,878 of record JANPHB010000050.1, on the reverse strand, counting down.
CAAACTCGCAACCGAACTTAAGTACGAATAGTCCCAATCAGATTAAGCCAATCCGACTTTGCTGGCTCTGCCTTCAGCTCAATGAAGTTAATGGAATTGGGTGTCTTCTGCTATCCCATTGGCTATCCCATGTGCTGGCAGGTTGAGGCCCGTACAGGCAGGGCAAATTTGAGAGAGCAGACGAACAATGTTCTTTTTTCACCAATGACGTATTCGTTTTTGATGGCCCGAGACGCGTTGTGGCAGTTGTGGGCAGAATAGAATAAGTGGACGATATTGGACTCGAACCAACGACCCCCACGATGTCAACGTGGTGCTCTAACCAACTGAGCTAACCGTCCTTCGGTGTACGGATTGTCTTCTTGTCGCCCGCTATGTCAAGTTCAACTTCACTCGATTGTGAACATCGGCTTTGGTTGTCGAATCGCGGGCTGCCGGTTATGCTGCTTGCTTCGAAAAAAGCCGTGTTTTTTGATTGCCCGTTTTGCCCTTTCTTTAGCCGCGACGATGTCCAACCCAATCCGACGTGTTGTTATCACTGGCCTTGGGGTTGTTTGCCCTCTGGGCCGGGACCTGGAAACGTTTTGGGCAAATTTGATCGGCAAAAAATCCGGGGTTTCGGCCTTGGATTGCCTGCCAGAGAACGGACTCAATCTCAAGTACGGCGGCCAAGCCAAGTGCTTTACAGGGGATATCGAAAACTTCGGCCCGCTCGAAAAATCCTTGCAACGGTCTATCAAAAAGAATCAAAAGGTGATGTGCCGGGAAATCGAAATGGGGGTGGCCGCATGCCAAATGGCCCTGGCTCATAGCGGTCTGGCAGCTCCCGAAAGCCGAAATCCGGAGCGGACCGGTATCGTCTACGGCAGCGACTACATCGTCACCCGTCCCGAAGAATTTTCAGACGGAGTTATCGCTTGTCTCGACGCTCAAAAAGAGTTTGAACTTTATCGTTGGCCGACCGAAGGTCGCCCTAAAGTGAATCCGCTGTGGCTTTTAAAGTACTTACCAAACATGCCGGCAAGCCACGTTGCAATCTACAATGATCTCCGCGGGCCGAGCAATTCCGTGACAATCCGTGAGGCGAGCAGCTCCTCGTCGATCGCAGAAGCCGTTGCGACCATTCGCCGAGGTGCCGCCGATGTGATGCTGGCAGGATCGACCGGTTCTCGACTTGAGCCTCTCAAGGCGCTTCACTTCTCCGAGACGACGTTTGAAAAACTCGCCAGCAATCGTTCGCAGCCTGGCGAAATGTCGCGTCCTTTCGATTTGGGTCGCGACGGTTACATCCTTGGCGAAGGGGCGGGCGCTCTGGTCCTAGAGACTCTTGAGAATGCTTTAGCCCGGGGGGCGAAGATTTGGGGGGAAGTGATCGGAGGGGCTGGTTCCTGCGTGGGCAGCTCTCATGCCGGAAAACCACGGGACTTCGTCCGTATGGCCACAAAAAACGTGGTTTCGCACTTGATTGAAAAAGGCAAGGCCGCAGGGCTCGAACTGACCGCCGAAAATTGTCATATCCACGCTTGTGGCAAAAGCGAGATTGCAGCAGACCGATCCGAGGCCCAGGGAATCAATGATGCCGTTGCGGGGAAGAAGATCCCCGTCACAGCGGCAAAGAGTTACTTTGGCAATCTTGGTGCGGGTTGTGCGGCGGTGGAAATCGTTGCTAGTTGCTTGGCTTTGGACCGGAAAGTTCTGTTTCCATTGCTGAATTGTGACAATCTCGATCCGGATTGCCCGATTCTCCCGGCTGGCGACTCCAGTTCGGCTGGCGACGCATTTGTCAGTCTTTCCTATACTTCGCAGGGCCAGGCGAGCGGTGTTTTGATTCGTAGCGTGCTTTCGGCTTGACAGTAACGAGCATGGTTCGTAACCTTTTGCTCCTTGAAAATACAAGCACTCCAGTCTCCAATTTTGTTTGAGTAGTAAAAATGGCAGTTCCAAAGCGACGACACTCCAACTCACGATCTGGCATGCGTCGAGCACACCATTCGAAGAAGCCCCGTCAACTCCAGGTCTGCGTCAAGTGCAGCACGGTAGTTCCGACGCACACCGTTTGCCCAAAGTGTGGATATTACATGGGCCGAGTCGTCGTCCAAATGGGCGAAGAGTAGAGTTCCAACGTGCCCAACATTGCATTGCTTTTCCCAGGCCAAGGGGCTCAGTTCCTGGGCATGGGGAAAGGTCTATTGGAGCGCAGCGAAAAGGCGAGAGCACTTTTTTCAACTGCGTCTGAGATCCTGGGGTATGACCTTGGTAAGCTCTGTGTCGAAGGACCAGAAGACCAGCTTCATCTGACCAACCATAGTCAGCCAGCGTTATTCGTTCACTCCATGGCTGCTCTTGCGGTTTTTTTGGAACAGAACCCAGGCATTTTGGATTCGGTCGTTGCGGTCGCGGGCTTGAGTCTCGGTGAATACAGTGCCTTGGCAGGTGCCAATGCAATTTCGTTTGAGGATGGGGTACGGCTCGTGCAGCAGCGAGGAGCAGCCATGCAGGATGCCGCTTCTGCGGTGCCTAGTGGGATGGCTAGTGTTCTAGGTTTGACCAGTGAGCAACTCGAAGCGGTTTGCAATTCAGCCCGCCTGCCCGGCGAAATTCTTCAGATTGCCAATTTGCTCTGCCCTGGAAACATCGCCGTCTCGGGTCATGTTGCATCCATCGACGCGGTCGCGGACGCTGCGACTGCCGCTGGTGCGATGAGGACCATTCGATTGAATGTAGCGGGCGCCTTTCACACGGACATTATGAAACCTGCGGTGGAACGATTGGGTGTTGCGTTGTCGGCCACGACGTTTTCCAACGCACGGTTTCCGTTGTTCTCGAACGTCGATGCACAGCCACATGCGATGGCTGAGGAGTTTTCTCCTCTGTTGATGAAACAAGTCGTTTCACCGGTGCAATGGGAGAGCACTCTTCGAAATTTGCAATCGGCAGGTGTCGATCAGTTTTATGAAATCGGGGCTGGCCGTGTGTTGGCTGGTACTTTAAAGCGAGTCGATCGCAAAGCGGCTTGTGATTGTTTTGGCGATTAGCCTCTTTGAAACGAAAGTAAACGATGTCGTCTAGTACGTTGGGATTGTCAGCTGATCTGTCTGGTCAAATTGCACTGGTTACAGGTGCGTCGCAGGGGTTAGGCCAAACCGTAGCAGTGCGATTGGGTGAAAATGGAGCCAAAGTGCTTTGCGTCGCGCGCAATGCGGACAAACTGGCTGAAACGGTTTCCCAAATTCAAGCCGCAGGTGGCGACGCGGTTGCGATCGCCTGCGATGTGACTGATCGAGCTTCGATTGAAAAATTGTTTGAGCAGATTGAAACCGAATACAAGCGACTGGACATTGTCGTCAACAACGCAGGGATCACTCGAGATACCTTGCTGCCACGGATGACGGACGAGTATTGGGATGAAATCATCGCAGCCAATTTGACCAGTTGCTTCCTGTTTTGTCGCGGCGCAACTCGTATCATGATGGGGCAGCGATACGGACGTATTATCAACATGTCGAGTGTGTCCGGCCTGATCGGAAACCCTGGACAAACCAATTATTCGGCCACGAAAGCTGGCATGATCGGTTTTACGCGGTCGCTTTCTCGCGAGATGGCCAAGCGAAAGATCACTGTCAACGCAGTGGCTCCAGGCTTTATCGAAAGCGATATGACTAGAGCGTTGGGGTCCGCCGTAACGGACGAAGTCAAGAAGCGAGTTCCTGCCAATCGGCTTGGGACGGCAGATGATGTCGCTGCTTGCGTTTTGTTTTTGGCGAGCAAGGCGGCTAGTTATGTTACCGGACAAGTTATCACGGTCGACGGCGGCTTGACGGGTTGATTGGCTCTGGCCAACGCCAAGAAGGGTTTTAAGCCCTCTTTGGCAGTACTAAGTCACTCTCGGCAAGAGTGACCCACCGTGGGGCACACCTGCCGGGTGTGCCCGCTGATCTGAAAAAATATTTGGACCGGAGACTTGCAAGTTGCGATCCTACCCCCCTCCCCGAAACGGGCGAAACGGGGCAAAGGGGAGAAAAGAAGTAAAGGGCCGAAGCGAATGGCAAGCGAATCAACAACCACGAAGAACTTGTCTCCAACTCAAATTGGATCGCATGTTTGCGGCGACTCACAGAGGTTGCTTTTGATTGCGGGTCCCTGTGTCATCGAGTCGCTGGAGCTTTGTCTCGAAATCGCAGAAACGGTAAACGGAATCTGTGATCGGCTTGGTATTAACTATGTTTTTAAAGCTTCTTTCGATAAAGCCAACCGGACTAGTGGTGGTAGTTTTCGGGGGCATGGTCTTGACCACGGTTTGGATGTTTTAGGAAAAGTTCGTCAACGAATTGGCTGCCCGGTGACGACTGATGTTCATTTGCCTGAGCAAGCGAATTCGGTTGGCCAAGTCTGTGATTTGTTGCAGATACCAGCATTTTTGGCGAGGCAGACCGATTTGCTGGTCGCATGCGCGGCTACCGGCAAGCCATTGAATGTCAAAAAAGGCCAGTTCATGGCTCCGGGCGATATGCAATATGTCGTCGAGAAAGTGAAAGCCAACGGCTCTGGCGGCTTGATGTTATGTGAGCGAGGGACGTTTTTCGGTTACGGGCGTCTGGTCAACGACATGAGCGGTTTACCGGTCATGCGATCGATGGGAGTGCCTGTTATCTTTGACGCAACGCATTCGGTCCAGCAGCCCGGTGGTTTAGGCGGTGCTACGGGTGGAAACCGGGCCATGGTGGAGCCTCTGGCCAGGGCAGCCGTTGCGGTTGGGGTAGATGGGGTGTTCTTTGAGACTCACCCGCGGCCAAACGAAAGCCCCAGTGACGGCCCGAATATGGTACCGTTGGACCAATTCGAGAAAGTTTTGGAACGAGTGCACACGATTTGGCGAACCGTGGCCGCTTGGAACGCGTAAATCATACAAATCATTGGCGAATTCTGAACGCCGCAGGTTGGCATGGCGACTGCGGCGTTTTGTTTTTGTGTTTTGCAAGACTTGGGTAAAATCGATTCATGAACCGCACACACCTTTTCCCAAATCTCAAGTCTCCATCGTTGCAGAAATTTTTATTCAGCTGCATGGCCTTGTCCTCGGTCGTCGGTGGGGTCGGGTGCGAGGACCAAAACGCCAAGCGGCTGCAAAACATCCAAGTCAAATTGGGGCAGAACAAAGAGAAACGCGATGCTATCCGAGAAGCGTTTCGTTATCTGCCGCAATTGATTCGACTAGACCGCTCGACAGCGATGAAGGGGATCCGGACCGATCTCAATTATTGGTCCAAAAACGTCGTTGAATCGGATTCATGGAAGCCATCGGCGTTGCTGGAGTCAATTTCTGGCAAACTTCGAACGATCGATTTCTCAACTCGCATGAACAAGCTTGAATTTGGCGAGCCAGAGTGTGAATTCTTGTTGCAATGCCAGATGATGAAAGAAGTCGGGAAATGGGTCGTCGAGCGACCTTACCGCGATTCGCTTTTCACCCATTGGCTCGAAAGCCAGAAAACCGCATTGGCTTCAGATGATTGGAATCAGCTTGAGACAACGTTGAAGTTGTTTGACTGGACAGTCTGCAACGTGGGTATCGAGGGGCAATCGAAAGATGCGATGCGATTAGTAACTAATTCCGAAATGCCCTACAATGATTCTGCGCCGACTTACCGGCAGTTGCCATGGCAGACAATGATGTTTGGGCGTGGTGACACATGGGAGCGAGCGCGGGTCTTTACGCAACTTGCGTTCATCCAAGGGATCGATTGTGTCGTCCTGGCGCTTCCAAGTCTGTCCGGTGCGACCGAGAATTCTTCCTTGCGTTTGTGGTGCATTGGGGTTCCGATCGGTGGTGAGTTGTATCTGTTCGAACCGCAATGGGGGCTTCCAATTCCCATTCAGTCCAAAGAGGGGATCGCGACGCTACGTGAAGCCAAAGAGAATCCGGACGTCCTACGCCGCGCCAAATTGCCAGGCCGATTCGAAGAGTATCCGATCACTCAGGCCGACCTTAAGAATTTGGTCGCACTGATCGACGCCGAGCCTTTTGCTTTAGGGCGAACCATGCATACCCTTGAGCGATCGATCACTGGTGAAAACCGTGTTCGGCTCAGTATGGACACGGATGCCTTGGAACAAAGACTTACCAAAATGGAACCGAATCTATCGATCCGACTTTGGAATGTCCCTTGGATCGCTCACGCTTACAACCAATCTGTTCGAGAACGACTCAATGACAAGTCGCCATTCTCAATGTCTTATATTGAAGCGTTCGGGGCATTCATTATGGATACGCCGATTTGCCGTGCACGAACACTTCATTTCAAGGGACAGTTCGACAACTCTGTGGAAGCGACCGGCGCGCTGCGTTCTTATATGGATGTGCGGGTCGACGAGCAAACACTCAAGGATATGGAGTTTGACAAGGAAATACAAGCAAGCTTGGGAGTTATCAAGCAGCCTGGCGAGCCCATGGAAAACTTTCAGTTTCGCGTTGCTCAGGCACGGCAGTATTTCCGTCGCTCTAAATTCGACGTTGCGATTTTTCTTGCGATGCTCAATTGTGATCTTGGAAAACTGGACACAGCTAACGACTGGTTGCAAAAGCGATTGCTCAAGACGGCCGGAACAGAACGATGGCACGCACATGCTCACTATCTGCTCGGACGCAACTACGAGCAGCAGGGAAAAACAGCTGAGGCGTTCAAGGAATACGAATTCGAAAACTCGCCCCAGGAAGCAGGCAATCGCATTCGAATTCGACTTCGCAAGGCATTGGAAACGACTGCACCGGCTGCGAAGCCGTGAGTGATTTTTTCTTAGTTACAAATCTTCTGTCGAAATTTTAGCGACGCAAAGAGCCTAAACTTATGATCTTTCCTCCCCTTCTCCTCCTCTGGAGGAGAAGGGGTCGGGGGGGTGAGGAGGCAAGCGGATGCTATATAGCGACATTCCTAGATTGTCTTACTAAGCTACGACGAACTCATGCCGCGATGCGCGGTAAGTGTTCGTGAATGCCAGTTGTTTGAAACCTAAACTGCGTTAGAGTTCGCTGTTGGTAAATCGAAACTTGCAGCCCAACCCAACGGACTTCACTACCAGGCACACCTCCTCATCCCCCCTACCCCTTCTCCTCCCGAGGAGGAGAAGGGGAGTTAGAATATCGGGGGAGCCATGGACGATATCCTGACGACTACTTCAAGCTCGTCATGTATTCGATCAAGTCCAAAAACTCAGCAGGTGCAATCGTGCCGCCAAGGTTTTCAGGCATACTACTTTGCTTGGCCACCTTTCGCTCTTCGATATCCTCAATCTTGACCGTTCTCTTCTTTCCTTCGGGCAATGCCAACGTAATTTCCGTCTTGGTTTCAGACATGATGAAGCCGGTGATGATCTCATCGTCGGTCGTGCGAATGATCTCGGTCAAAAATTTGGGATCCATCTTGGCACTCGGCTCAACGATCGATTCAATCAAATCGTGTCGATTCAATCGGGTTGCTACTTTGGTTAGCTCGGGTCCAAACATATAGCCCTTGCCATCGATCTGGTGGCAATTGGCACAGACGCGAGCGAAGACCGCTTTTCCGTTCTCTGACTTACCTCTCAAGTTTTCCAGGGCAGCATAGGCATTGTTGCGTGCGACTTGCTGGCGAACTTCAGGTGCAGCCAACAACACCTTAAGCTGCCTCTCGGCCGCAATCCCTGGCCCAGACGTCGACAAGTACTTTTCGATCGCCTCAAGACCGGCGGGATTCTTGCCTGCCAAGGCACCGCTCTTATAAAGCGGTTCCCATGTCTGCTGCAAGGCACCGATCGAATGCTCCTCGATGTAGCGTAGCCATTTGTCCTGCTCTGTCGAAGCGATATTCATCAACGCATCGACAGAGGCCTCGGTAGGTACAAAGCTCAAAGCTCTGGCTGCTTCGGCTCGAACGCGAGGATGAGCATCGGTGGATGCCTTAATGAAAATATCGCTCGCATTTGGAATCAGTCGCATCATGTCCGAAACCGTGTGGACTGCTGCCGCACGTGCACGAGGATCGGAGCAAGCGAGAACTGAAGCGATCAGACCATTGTCGACGACATGGTGCGTCTGACAAAGCCATAGGGCTTCGGTCAAAAGTCGATCTCGCTCAGGATCGTCAGCCGGTAGCTTGGCAACCCAGGCCTTAACTGCGGCAACGACTTTGTCCGTCGGACGCCCCTCTAGCTCACGGCGTACTCGGTAGCGAGTTCGAGGTTCATAGGCTCGCAATTGTTCCAGCAGCTCTGTTTCGCTTTTTCTGAATTGAGTCACTGGTTTGACCAACGCTCGATCTTTCGCGACTAGACGATAGACGCGGCCGCGAACGTGATCGCGGTTTGGGTCACGCTGCGAGTACTGCATGTGACCGATCAAAGCATTGCACCAATCCCCAAACCAAAGTGCCCCATCTGGTCCGACTTGCGGATCGGCAGGTCGGAAATTTTTGTCCGTACTTCGGATCAAATCACTTGGTTTGCCGTCATCGTTCATGATGCGCTCGCCGGCAAAGCCTGCACCGTCATCGCGAACTCGGAAACGAGGCATGCCGTTCATATTAATCACGCATGCATAAGTGAACTGACCTTGCAGGGAATCCGGTAAGTGCTTGGAGAAAATGAACTCGTTCCCAAGCGCCGGTCGCATTCCTTGATTATCGAAGATCGCGTCAAGGCCGCGGCGAGGTCCGATTTGATTTCCGGACAGAGCTGTGGCCCAGTGTTGTTGGGCATTGGTACCATCCCCAACAACGCCTTGCCCCCATGGATCAAAAGTCATGCACCATGGATTGCCGTAGCCTGGCGTGGTGAAGCGTTTGATTTCAAATGTCTTGGGATCAAAAACAAACGAGCCGGCAGCACCGGACCATCTCTTTGGGCCCCAAGGTGTTTCAAGGGTCGTGCTCATCGCAACTCCCTCGAGCATATGCAGCAGTCCACCATGCGAAAATTCGAACGCTCCGATCGTATGGTGAGTGTCATCCGTTCCCCAACCGTCCATGATCTCCACAACTTGATCGGCCTTATCATCGCCGTCGGTATCCTTGAGCCAAATCATACGAGGTTGATCCACAACCAGCACGCCGCCGTTATAAAACTCGAATCCGGTTGGGCAATGCAATTTGTCGTAAAACGTCTTGCACTTATCAGCGGTACCATCGCCATCGGTATCTTCGAAAATCAACAAGCGATCGTTCGGATGCTTATCACCTGGCCGCCACTGCGGGTAGGTCGGCATGCAAGCGACCCAAAGGCGACCTTTGCTGTCAAAGTTGAGTTGCACCGGCTTGGCCAATTCAGGAAACTTCGTTTCGTCCGCGAAGAGTTTGATCTCAAGACCATCCGCTACCTCGGTCGATGCGATAAACTCGGATGGACTCAGGTACTTGAGTTCAGGCGGCTCGGAATATTTTTGACGTGGGTCACCAAATCGAGTTGCAGGAACGCTGAGCGAATTGGTTTTCTCGTCATCGATTGGAGCAGGTGTTTTTCCGCTGGCCAGATTCCAGATAAACGCATCTCGCAATGCGGCCATCTGGCGGATCTTGAGATACTCGTTGGGAAATGTTTCGTGGTCCCAAGTGCGGCGACCACCGTAAACGTACCATCCGTTGAGCATCCGATAATCTTGTAAGTGTACCCAACTCTTGTCGACGACTGCCGCTTTTACTTTGGCGTAGAGCTCTTTCGATGGGGCTACTGTGGCTTTGCCGAAGAGGCCTTCGTCCAGCAGTTTGCCTATCACCTCATCGCCTTGTTCGTTCATCGCAAAACCAGCGAGAGTGAATTGGCATTTGGGTTCGGCATCGTACTGCTGCTTGGTTCCTGTAAAAATGTCCACAACTGGCCAGTTGGTTTCTTTGCCAATTTGCTTCACCGCGTCGGCGTAGAGGGACAAATTCTTGTTGATCGCAGCGGCATCGGGGAGGAGCGGGTCGTTGGTGTTTTCGAATGCGGCTGGGGTGACTAGGACGAACCGAACTTTGCTGCCAGTGTCGTCACGCGTGTAGCGTTCTGAAAACTGCTCCAGGAAGGAAAGGTACCCGCGTTTGAAGCCGTCGACTCCCTCGGGCCCTGAATACGATTCGTTGGAGCCAAAGAAACAGAGGTCAGTGTCAGGCGAAAAGCTATAGAGCGGATCGTCCAGCAGATCGTAATTGCCAGGCCGTTGTCGGTTACCAACTTCGTCGGCGGGTCTCGCAAAATTGCGAACGACAAGTTTCTTCTCTGGGAATCTCAAATGGAGGCGAGTCTCGAAGTTCCCGTACAGATTCATTTTCTCTGCCGTGGAGTTACCGACCAAGGCAACGCGTTCACTTTCGAAAAAACTCAGGGGCAGTGTTGCAGGCTTGAGCTCCGGTCGCTTGGTGCGTGGCGCTGATTTCAGGATCTCTTTGCCTGGCACTTCCTTGTCTTGGGCTTGTAGACCGTTTAGGCCAGAAAGGAATCCAAACGTGAACACTACGAGAGGCAATCGTTTGTTTAACAAAGTGAGTAGCACATTGAAGTGAAACTGTTTAGGCATAGCAGTTGTCTGGTTAGGGAGGGATGCAAATGGTGCGGAGGTAGATAGTTTACTCAACAAAACCCGCAGATTCAAAAAGATTGGCAACCGGCCTTACGGTGAGTTTTAGGACGATCGCTGGGTTTTGATTGGTAGCGAAACTCGTCAAGAGTTTCGGCGGTATTGTGGAAGATACCGAAAGTCTTGCGGACTTTCGCTACACATCCAATTTGCCACGGTGGGTCGAAGAGGCCGTCTCACTTTCTTTTCTGAATTGCTTGCCATTTCAACGGGAGTGCGAGGCTCCAGCCGAGCTTGAGGCGTAAATGGCTCGGCAGGAGCCTCGCCCTCCCGATTTCCCCCAAGCGTTTTGTTGGGTTCAAAAGTGAGACGGCCTTCGCACCTGTTGGGTGCGACTCTGAAGTGAAATCTATGTTTCCACGACCAAGCTACTGGTCCATGACATCCGTTTCGCGGCTGCGGGCCAGGTCTGTCACCGAGTTCTCAAACTTCTTGGTGAGCTCTTGGATGGCTTCCTTGGCCTTATCTCGATCGTCTTCGCTGATCAGCTTTTCTTTTTCCTCGGTATCAATAGCCTTGTTGGAATCGCGTCGGACATTGCGAATCGAGACGCGGCTTTCTTCCGACAAGTCCTTGATGCGTGCGACGAGCTTTTTTCGCACGTCCGTGCTGAGGGGTGGAATGTTGATGCGAATGATTCGGCCGTCACTTTGTGGGTTGAGGCCAAGTTCACTGGCGACGATCGCCTTTTCGATTTCCTTGATCGAGGTGGTATCGAATGGCCGAATCACCAATTGTTGCGGCTCTGGGGCTCCAACACTCGCCAACTGTTTTAGTGGTGTTTGTGAACCGTAAATCGTTACCTTTACGGAGTCGAGCAATCCTGGTGTAGCACGTCCAGTGCGGATGCCCGCCAAATTGTTTTTGAGCACGCCTAGCGCTTTGTCCATGCGGTCTTCAGTGTCCATCAAGATGTCTTCTACGCTCATTATGCAATACTCCTAAATGGGAAAAGAGGATGTTGTTAAGGTGGGAATTCAGGTCGTTTCGACTAAGTTGCATTGACAAGAATACGTTCGCCGGATGCGGTGCGAGGACTGATACGAGTCCCGACTTTTTGGCCGCTCACGGCTTTGACGATATTGCCTTCCTTTTTGAAGTTGAAGATCAAAATAGGCAGCTGATGTGTTCGGCATTGTGCAATCGCGGTTGAGTCCATGACTTTAAGATTGCGTTCGATGACCGTATCGTAGTCCAGTTCGCGATAAAGGGTCGCATGCGGGTTCTTCTCGGGGTCTTCGCTGTAAACACCATCGACGCGTGTTGCTTTGAGGACGATGTCGGCATCGAGTTCGAGGCCTCGGTTGGCGGCGGCAGTATCGGTGGTCACAAAGGGTGCACCGGTACCTGCGGCGAGAATCACGATTCGGCCTTTTTCCAAGTGTCTAATAGCGCGACGGCGAATGAAGGGTTCGGCCACCCCATCCATTTTGATGGCGGACATGACGCGCGTGGTGCAACCAATATTCTCAAGTGCGTCCTGCATAGCTAATGCATTGATGACGGTTGCGAGCATACCCATGTAGTGCGCTGTCGCTTCCTGAATCATCTCACCACTCGAACCTTTGAATTGGGCTCCACGGAGAATGTTGCCACCACCAACCACCACTGCAATTTGGCAACCCAACTCGTGGGCTTGGCGAATCTGCTTGGCGATCGCAGTCACCTCGTCCATACTGATCCCGCGTTCGCCAGAGTGGGCTAAACTCTCTCCGCTGAGTTTGAGGATGACGCGACGATATTGTGGACGCTGTTTTTCAGACGAATCCTCTGGCATATTTGGCTTGGCTTTACGAGGGATGAAGCGTTCGGACGATGGGTTCGAAACACTTAGCTCAATAATAACCGGAAATCGGATTAGCCACGAGCGGGCATGACCTCCTCCAAATCTGTGTCTTGTCGGCTTTGAGTGCCGAACAAAAGTCTCGAATTGCTCTTAAAGTCGCCCTCAATGGGAGTATTTGGGGCGATTGTGCGTAAAAAAGGTCCAGAAAAGCCTCTCTGAGCAGCCCAATGGCCGAAAAGCTGGCAAAAATCGGCGGCCTCGCTTGCCCTACACTTTCCAAGCGGGGCTTGTCGTTGGCCACCATCGGCGGGTAGGCTACGCTGGTGGGCAAGTTTTCTCGTTCCTCTTTTCACTGGCTAAGGTTCGGCGCAATGAAGTTATTCGAAGGCAAGAAGGGATTGATTCTAGGGGTTGCAAACGATCGTTCCATCGCTTGGGCAATCGCTAGAGAAATCATGACTCACGGCGGAGTTTGCGGTTTTTCTCATCTTCCAGACAAACCCGAGGATGAAAAGAAAAAGAATCGGATGCGAGTTTCGAAATGCACTGCAGAGTTTCCAGACCAAACTGCCTTTCTTGAGCCACTGGATGTCCAGGATGACGCCCAAGTCGACGCTTTCATGAAGATGGCTGGCGAAAAAATGGGGAATATCGACTTCCTTTTGCACTCGATCGCGTTCGCGGACCGTGATGATCTATCGCGTGATACAGTAGAAACGAGCCGAGCGGGCTTTAAATTGGCGATGGATGTCAGCGTTTATAGCCTAATTTCAGTAACCAACGCTGCTCGACCTATCCTCAACCCTGAAGCGTCCGTACTCGCCATGACTTACTTTGGCGGTGAAAAATGCGTTCCGGGCTACAACGTTATGGGGATTTGCAAAGCAGCTCTCGACGCAACCGTGCGTTACCTGGCCTACGACATGGGCCCTAAGAACATCCGTGTCAACGCAGTGAGCGCCGGCCCTTTGAAAACTCTGGCAGGAGTTGCTGCTGGTGTTGGCGAAATGCAAGAATATTACGGTTTCGTCGCTCCGCTAGGACGTTGCGTCACCCACGAAGAAGTTGGCCGATCGGGGGCTTATCTCATGAGCCCATACAGCGGCGGCATCACTGGCGAAATCCTTCACGTCGATGCAGGCTACAATATCATGGGTAGCCCAGGTCGATTGTTGTACGAATTCGCGAAGAAGTAAGAACCGAAAGAAGAGCACGATGTCAGCGATAAGATCCCTCTCTCATCTTTTCACTTTGACAATGGTTGGAATCGTTCAGTGGATTGGTCAGGTTCATGCCCAATCCGATTCGGCCCAGGGCAATTCGGGCCAAGGCAATTTGGCTTTGAAGAAAACCAAAATCGTGCTCGTCGCGGGCGAAACGGCTTTGGTTGATGTCGTTGGCCACCATGATTACCTGGCAGGTTGTGCCTGCCTAGATGTTTTGCTTCGACAAACCAAAAACGTCGATACTCTGAAAGTATCAGAGGGTTGGCCCGCTGACGACGCCGTTTTTAACGACGCCAGTTCGATTGTTTTCTACACCGATGGCGGCGGCAAACAAGCTTTTCTCGAAAAGCCCTCTCGAATGACTAGGCTTCAATCGCTTGTCGACTCAGGCGTTGGCATTGTCATGATCCACCAAGCTGTCGACTTCCCTGATTCCGCGGCCGAACAAGCCAAAGGCTGGCTCGGAGGTGTTTACGAAAAGAGCCATTCTGGACGCGGACATTGGGATAGCAACCACGTGGACTTCCCAAAGCACCCGATCACTCGTGGAGTAACTCCATGGAAAATCAATGACGGCTGGCTCAACGCCATTCAATTCGTCGATGGCATGAAGGGAGTAACGCCACTGGTTTGGTCTGGCAAAGAATACACAGGCAGCAGGGCGGGATTGGACAAGGATATCGTTGCCTGGTCCTTCGAGCGTCCCAAAGGTGGCCGTTCCTTCTCGTTCACCGGCTTGGACGCTCATTCAGCTTGGTCGCTCCCAGGGATGAGGCTGCTCGTCGTCAATGGTGTCCTTTGGACCGCAGGAATCGAAATCCCAGAGACTGGTGCTGCGAACGATATCGATGAGACTCAATTGACCGCGATGCAGACACCTAGAACGCAAAAACCTGTTAAGTCAAGCAGCAAGTAGTTTGCGAATAGGACGTACTGTCTAACAAGCCGAGCGGCCTGTTCGGATATACTTAGCACGACGCGCAAGCTAGTGAAATGGAAGTTAAATTCACTAGCTTGCGTCTTTCCGCTAACAAAGCAGCAGCTTAACTGCGGAGCAGTGGCATTTGAAAGCCACGGATGCAATCCGTGGTCAGCTTCGAACGAATTGGATGAGAGTCGCAAAGCGACGGCATTGAAACTACTTGGCCAGATGATCATCATTCCATTTGCGTGTGGCCATGATTCACGGCCCATGCCGCTCCTTCAGAGCTCTGGATCAATCGGGGCATAGAACCTGGGGTTTCGTTCGCAGTGCGAACCTCACCCCAGGCTGGAAAATTCCATCGCTTTCGCGATTCAATCGCAGAAGGTTAGAACGGTTTCGTTGTGACGATATGCTTATCGGTAGTCTTTAAACATAAAGCTTATTTCGGTAACTCTGTTTTCTCTAGAACACCGTCCTTGTTCTTGTCAAGCCTGTCAAACGTTGGCAATAACTGTTTCGGCACCTCGCCCCTCAACAGCTTATCATCGTTGTCCGTGTCCAGCATCGCGAATATTTGTGCGGGAGTGGGCGCAGCGAGCTTTGCTTTCTTCACTTCTTTAGCTCGGCCAAGCTTTGCATCAATTGGGACCGAGATATGGAAGTAACCAATCATCATCTCTTCGTACGTCTGATCTCCCCATTGAACCCAAGCGTTTGGATTCGGATTGTTGAGGTTGTTCGCCGAATTATCGAAGCTGGCTTCGCAAAATATCCGTGTACCGGCCGGAAGCGGTTTTCGTTTTGCCAAGCGATACTCTGTCTGCCAATTGAAATCGTACTTGGGAACATCCAGCAGAACTTCCCGTTCTCCATCAGGAAAGACCGCCGTGTAGCGAAAAGATTTACCGCGAACGTGCATGTGCGGACTCATCGATAGCAACTCACAGTCCGGAAGAGTTTCTGGCTGCATCGCAGTCGTTTTGTAATTTGCGTCACGAGGTGGAATGCGGAAACTCGTTTGAACCGAACTAGTCGTCTGGACCTCGTGCGTGATCGTTTTCGGATCAGCAAACCAGAATCCAACCTTGCTCAGATCCGATTGCGCCGTTCCGTTTGGAGTGTAGTGAATTTGAAATACGAGTTCACTATTGGCTGGAATACGCTTGGCCATTCCTTCTGGCATCCACTCGACGCGTGTACCAGGTACGTAACCCGCCAAGAAACCTCGTTCACCATCCAACCCTCGCTTCTTGGTCCCTTTCTCTCGAAGAAACACAAGGATATGGTGAACCACGGCGCTGTTGCCAGGAACAATTTCCATACCATTGACCCAGGTGTCTTGAGTTAACTTTGGGTCTGCGACAAAGTATTGGTATCGCACCTCTCCTGAGGCTGGAACGTCGTAGGGTTTTTCTGCCATGGGGATAACCAAATCAGGTTCACGAGACAATTGCCAACCTGCAACGTAGTTGAGTGGTACTGGTTCTTTGCTCGCATCGCCACGAATGGCTCCTCCGCGTGCCCAGTTCTTGATCGTTTCGATCTCTTCGGCTGGCATGCGTCGGTCGTTCTTAAAAACACCGTGCGATTCGTTTGCATGCCAAGGGGGCATGCGTCCTTCATTCACGACTTCGACGATCATGTCAGCCCAAGCTGACGCATCTTCGTAGTTCCCCAAATCCATCGGGCCGATTTCGCCAGGCCGATGGCAACTGACGCAACGTTCCTGCAATATCCGACTGACTTGATCCGCATATGTCACCACGGTTTCCGCATTTTCTAAATCGCGGGGACCGCGCCCGATCAGGCAGCCTGACGCAACCGTTGTGGTTGTCGCGACTTCTTCGTTTTTGAGAATCGATTCAAGCGCCGCGACCAGTTCTTTGCTCGACACTTTATCTTTTGAATATCCGATTCCGTACTGGTCATCGACCCGACCGCGATAACGGATTTTGCTTTCCGCGTCGATCACGCAGACTTCTGGTGTACGCGTGACTCCCGTTTTGTTGGCGAGCTCTTGAGCGGGGTCTTTGACAAAGGGAAACTCGAAACCAAACTTGCGAGCATGAGCGGCCATTTCGGCTAAACTGTCTTGCACATTGGAATCGACGGCTACAAATGCGATTCCTTTATCTCGATATTGCTTTTCCAACTCGACCAATTTCGCGGAATACAATTTGGCAAGTGGACACTGCGTCCCAACGAAGGCAAATACGATGGCTTTTTTGGACTGGAACTCTTCCTGTTTCCATTGCTTGCCTTGATAGTCAATCAACGCAAAGCCATCGAGTTTCGAACCGATCGACCGTGAATTCGAGGATGCGGAATCTGGAGTATCCGCAAATCCAACATGAGAGCCATGAAAAAGCATCGATCCGAAAACGAAACAACCGAGCGATCGGAAATATGGGTGAATAGTCATGAAAACTTTGCGAGTTTAAGGTTTGAGTAAAATGCAGCAGCCACATTATCGCAGAGAGCGGGCACTAAGATAAAGCCGAAAACGATCCCAAGTACATGACTTTTTGATGAAATTAGGCGAGATGTAGTTTGGGACCATGGTCCCAAACAAAAATCAGCGGGACAAAGGATCGCGTTCTTATCTCGCAAATCAGATTTTTCAGAAAACTTCTGAAAGATTGCTATCCCACCGTGACTTAGATACCTTGGTGCCTCAACCATCGTGCTTGCATGCCCCTGAATCACGCCCCAATTCAACATGACACAGCTTCCCGATACGCGAATCAGCTTGCTCTGCAAAATATCGCAGAACCCGCACGATTCGCAGGGTTGGTCGGAGTTGGTCGCTCTCTATCAAGCTCCAATATACCGGACTCTTCGAGGCCGCAGGCTTCAACATGCCGATGCCATGGAGATGACTCAGCAAGTTCTCGTGACGCTCGTTCGCTACCTACCGCAGTTCGAGCGCGACGGTAAACCGGCCTCCTTCCGCCGCTGGCTCAACCGTATCATCTCCAATTTGTGCTGGAAAGCTTGGTCGTCGCGCCAAAACCCAATCGCAAGTGCAATTCCATCCAACACCTGCGAAGACAATGGCTACCAAGAGGTCGCTGATCAGCAGCAGCAAGAAGAATTGCGACACGATCTAGAAATCCAACACTACCGACATTGTTTTCGGCTAGCGGCCGAACAGGTCAAGCCGCTCTTTACGGCAATGACTTGGGATGCGTTTTGGCTGTCTTGCGTCGATGGCATGTCACCGACCGAAGTTGCTCAAAAACTTGGAATGTCCGCCGGCTCCGTTTACATCGCTCGCTCGCGAGTCATCGCCAGACTTCGCGATCAAGTCGAGCGAATGGAAGCCGAGGAGGAGCTCTAATGCGAACCAATGAACAGTGCTTACCCGCGGACCTACAAGCGTGGTTACTAAATCCCGAATCGGAGAACGAAGCGGAAAAGTGGTCGCACCATATCGAACACTGCCCGCAATGCCGTTCGCGAATCGAAGAACAACCAATTCCCTTGGCTTGGCCCAAGATCCTGAACGAGGACGCTTGGGATCACGAGTTATCGTCCTCACCAGAAATTGCAATCAAACCGAGACCACAATCTGGCATCGATCAAGCGTCGCTTGTGAAATTCGCTCGGCAAGTGATCGACAAGTCTGACAACCCAGCCATGCTCGGTCGACTAGGTGAATTCGAGATCTTGGAGCCGATCGGAATGGGGGGCATGAGTTTAGTCCTCAAAGGCTATGATCACGAACTCAACCGCTTCGTCGCGATTAAGGTGCTGGCACCTCACTTGGCATTGGTCGGGGTGGCAAGGCAACGCTTCGCACGTGAAGCGCAAGCGGCCGCGTCGATTGTCGATCCGCATGTTGTCCCCATCCATTCCGTGGCAGCGGATCACGATCCACCTTATTTGGTGATGACGTATGTTCCAGGCCAAACGTTGCAAGCGACCATTGACGCGGAAGGTGCGCTTGATGTGTTGGTGGCGGTTCGCATTGCACAACAAGTGGCGATGGGTTTGGCTGCGGCTCATGCCCAGGGTTTAGTCCATCGCGACATCAAGCCGAGCAATATCCTTTTGAAACGTAACGTCCAACGAGCATACATTGTCGACTTTGGTTTGGCTCGGGCCGCGGACGATGCGAGTTTGACTCGAAGCGGATTTTTGGCGGGGACTCCGGACTATATGTCTCCCGAGCAAGCTCGCGGCGAATCGATCGATGTTCGCTCTGATCTGTTCAGTTTGGGGAGTGTTCTCTACACCATGTTGACGGGCCATCCCCCGTTCCGAGCCGCATCCCCAATGGCGGTTTTGAATCGCATTTCGCAGGACACGCCACGTTCGATTCTAGCTTGCAGCCCACAAGTTCCGCGTTGGTTGGCGGACTTTGTGGAGCGGTTGCATAGCAAGTCACCAGCGGATCGGTTTACATCCGCAGCAGAGGTCGGAGAGCTCTTGGAAGCGTCCTTAAGACATCTTCAAGATCCGATTGCATGCCCGCTTCCTACTGTCCTCACGAAACCAATCGCTGCACCGAAAGGGAGGAGCAATTTGCAAAATATTTTGTTTGGTATCGCATGCTGCTTGGTGGCAGGAGTCGTTTTTGCGAGCCTCTGGTTGCCATCAAAACCAAATCCTGAGGTCAACCCAAAACCCAGCGATGGGATCATCGCTGGCAGCGGCCAAGTGGTAGTCGGCGATCCGAAATTGGATCGGGTCTTCAGGGACTTGGCCACCGCATTGGATCGGGAGATCGACTCGGTTGAAAAACAGCTTACCAGTTCGATTCTTCCGACATCGCAAATCGAAACGCCGATCGACTCGTCGGCCCAGCCGACTGAGCAGAGATTAGATGAAAGCGGTCGAGACGAAAGCCAGTCCATCGAACACGAGTTCCTGGATGGCGTTAGGGAAACCGAACACACGTTGGATTCGTTGATATTGGAACTGAAAGCCAAAGGGAAATCATGAAACTGTTTTCGAAAGCGTTAACGAAGTTGGAAACATCGTCGTTCCTGCGATGGCTGTGCGCATTCATCCTGCTATCCGGCCTACTAACTCCAGCAGCTTTCGGTCAGAAGAAAGGTATGTCTGGCCCTGGCAACTCTACAGATGGACCAGAAAGTCCTATTGCCGATGCCGCGAAAGCCACAGCGTTCCGAGAACGCTGTCTATTGTTGTCCACCAAATTCGATCACAAAGGGGTCGATTTCCAGAGCATTTCAGGAATGGGCTGCATCATCTCAACCCCCAAAGGGCAACGCATCTTGGCCTTGCCAGTAAGCATGACAAAACCTTTGGATATCGTCCAAGGAAATGAGAAGCTTTCGATTCCCTGCAGCATGCTTTTGGCCACCAAACTTGGAAATGCACCTGAGGTTTCCGAGTCCCTGGCCTCATTTACAGAACGGGTCGTCGAACTTTCAATCGCAACTCCTCAAAAGCAGCCGCCAAAAGTACCAATGCTTGCATCCGAGCTACGAATTACCCGAGCGTTGGATGAACGGTGTGAAGTATCTTTCAATGCACAGCCATTGTCGAGCGTGATGAAATTTTTTAAGGATCAGTTCAGCGTGCCGATCGTGATCGATGACAAAGCGTTAGAAAGCGAAAGCAATTCCCCAGAGGAACCCGTATCGTTAGAACTTCCTGCAGTAAGCTTCCGCTCGGCGCTGAACTTGATTTTGAAACCAAATAATCTCACTTTCGTCATTCAAAACGAAGTCCTCAGGATCACAAGTTATGAAGAGGCTGAAAAAGCCGGCATCGATCCGATTAGCCATTGGAATCCCGTTGGACCTGAACTTGCCTCGGAACGCAAGATCTTCCAAGCATTGAGCGAGTCAGGTGAGTTAAGCTTTAATGCTACACCATTGTCTGCCGTAATGAAGTTTTTTCGGGATGCATATAATATCCCAATTGTGATTTACGACAGGGCCTTGGAGTTTGAAAACGTGACTCCCGACGAGCCCATTACTTTGGAACTGCCTGCGGTAACGTTTCGATCGGCTCTCAATTTGATTTTGGAGCCCCTAAACTTAACGTATGTGATCGAGAATGAAGTCCTCTTGATCACCTCAAAAAACGCAGCTTTGGCTGAACGTCCCGTGCCATTCTTCCGCGAAAACTCAAAAGCGTTGATTGCTTTTAGCGATAGAATACCTGCTGAGTTTGGGGGCGGTCGCGGAATGAATAGCGGGAAAGGGGAGTTGTATTTCCAGTTCAAACCCATGCAGCGGTATGATTCCCTTCAAGCAGCCCAGAAAGCTGATAATGTATTTCAGGCGTCTGATGGTATGATCCCCTCAAATGGCCGTCGGAGAGAGTATGCCGCAACACACGGTCCACTTGCCACGTCGGTGGATAGTAAACTTGGGGTCGCATTCGTGAGCTTGCCCGGTGACTTCCAGTCGGTTCCGATTCCGGCACGTGTTGACGCTGCCGGAAAACGCTTTGTGATGCTTGGACAAGCTTGGACCGAGATTACCAAAGAGCGAGAGAATCTGGCCATCGTGAGCAACGGCTCGCCTGTGATCGACCAACGTGGAGAGCCGGTCGGCATGTTTATTGACCAAAACGTGGTGACTTTGCCGGAACTCGTCCAGTCACTTCTCGCAATTGACTCGAAGCTCTTGGGCTACTGGGGAGCGGAAGCGAAAGAGGAAGTACCAGAAGATGATCCGTTTCCCGAAGAGGATCCACTTGAGGCTTCCGTTTCTACTTCAAGCGAAGAACTTCCTGGTTTGGTTACGGCTGAAATCAAAAAGCAGATCGAGCGCATGAGCTCGCTCAGCGGAAAAGAGAAAGAGGCGGAACTCCAATCGATTCAGACAGAGTTCGACAAGCGAATACAACTTAGGAAAACGGCTGTTGAGGAAAAGCTCAAGTCGGTTGAGAGTAAACTCAAGCGACTGCTCGAGTTGTCCCAACGAATGAACCAAAAAGACCTGGAAGAAGTGGGTAAGCTTTTGCGAGGAAATCCGCCAAGTCAGGGCAATGAAAATGCAGAAGAGGACCCATTTAAGAAATAGCGCAGTGGTTCCGCTTTGACACGCGTTAGCATCGAAAGTGCGAAATCGTGAGTAGCTCGATTTGCTCGCCACTACGTACGAAAAACTCTTCGCGGCGTTTTAAGGCGCAGACTTCGGAACAAGCCCTCGATTCGTAATCGACGTTGTTCCGAATCCGAACTTGAATTTCGGATCCATGATGTTCTCCGGTACTTTCGTGTTTTCAAAGAACTCAGGATAAGGCCGTTGCCACTTGTCCACTTCGCTTTGTGCGGTTTGCCCGCTTCGAAGCATCATAACCGGAGGCGCGCCGGATTGCGTGGCAGACTGCCAAGCTACGTCCTTTCCAACCAAGATTTGCAATGCGGACACGTAGGGAGTTAGCGATACGTTGGATGTTTGAGAGGAACGTCCAAAACCGCTAGAATAAGTAATGTTTTGCTGTTCACCGCGTTTCATGCTGGCCAGTATTGTTACCGTCGCGTTGTCTGAAATTCTCCAGCCGTTTTTGTCAACGATATCTTTTAATGCAGCGGCCACCGTCGCATTGTGTTCGCCAGCTTGAACCTCAAGTTTCACGGCCGTACCTCGCTTAACCAACATGTAATTGTTGGCATCAATTGAACTCGTGGATTCAAGCACTTTTGGGCCTGGGAGTTTGACCGCACCCACTGCCAATTGGCTGATGTCCCCCGGCCTAGTTGAGGCCGCATATACGAAATGTGAGTCGACAAGTTCACGAGTGCGATAACTGTCGAACTCGTTTTCTCGTACGGCCGTCATGTCGAACTCATAGCTCCAAAGCGGCAGTTTGTGGTTTAAGCTAAAGAGCACCTGCAGTTGTTTGTTTGGTGACGTCGCGATGACATGATCGTTTCCGACCCAAGCAATCTTGCCGGCAAAAGGTGTGCCGATCGACTCGGCTGGGTAAATCGCCATCGGCTTGTCCAAGGATTTGAGCTCCCAAACCGTTAATGAAGATTTCCCCAAAACCGCGAGACGGATTCCATCTTCGGACATTGAAACGGCTGATGCGCCATCACTAACGGGAAGTCGGGCAGCAAGTTTTCCAGATTGGCTGTCGAAGATACGAACCGCCTCGTCTTCGGGTAACACAAAGTACTTTCGCCCACAGCTAATTACGCCTACAGGTGCAAAAAACGATTGCTGGTTTACCGAGTAACGAAGTTCTTTTCGAACGGGATCCCAACAACAATATTCTTGTTTGCTTCGGCGATGCAAAACCGAGCCGTCGTCGAGGATGCGAGCCCAATCAGCAAAGCCATGCTGATCCTTGCTTGGATTTTGCCATCGAACTATCGGCTTGGCCACTTTGTCGGTTGGGGATACATCCCAAAGGGTGAGGATGGTACTCGATCTAGCTTGGTCTGTATCCGATTTTGTTAACGCACGTCGCACCTTGGCGTTGTAGTCCAACAGACTCTCACCCGGGGGAAGCAATTGGCGCGCCTCAAGTTTCTTTTTGGAAAGCGAGACCCAGAGCAGACGCGTTGGGTTTGCTCCACCTGGCTTAGAGCTTTCAAGTGATGCCAAGAGCCAGCAATCC
Source organism: Pirellula sp. (assembly GCA_031424235.1). Classification (GTDB taxonomy): domain Bacteria; phylum Planctomycetota; class Planctomycetia; order Pirellulales; family Pirellulaceae; genus JBKCUI01. Next base: position 36,806 of record JANPHB010000050.1, on the reverse strand, counting down.
TCGCCCCCCACAGGTAACACGGAGCCAAGTCGATCAAAAAAATCATCTGTTGCGAACAACGCGCCGCCTTGAACCATGCGAACATTATTGGGCAACGGATCTTCTGCGAGTGAGGTTGCACTAGATTCGTCGCGTATCGCAATGCTCGCACTCTCATCGAATTGTTCCGTTGGGGGAAGCGACGGAACGATCGGTTGAGAGACAACGGTCTTTGCGAGGTTCTTTACAAAACGTTGATCCGCTTCGCTAAGCTTTTCAAGCTTCACGGTCAATTCGGACATGTCCGGTTTTCGCAATACAACTTGCAAATCATCGAAGCTCAACAAGGACGCTTGGATTTTGAATTTTCCTGTTAGCGCAGTCCAAGTTCGCGACTTCGTCATTGCGCCAGCTTCGTAAACAAAGCGAACCGACGCATCGGCAAAGACTTGTCGCTTCGGTACGTTCGCAAATTGAAATTCGACAAGTACATTTCCTCTGCGGTCTACCTCAATAACCGTTCCAGGCAACCAACTATTCAAGAAGAGAACCTCGACCTGATCTTCTTTTTTGAACCTGTCAGCACCCCAGGCCGATTCCAACTGGAATAGCAAAACATTCAAGGTCATGACCAGTCCGATGGCAACCATTTTCCATGTACCGTGCCCTTCGGTGGGAAAGGTAAAATGCGACATAAAGCTCTCTTGGAATTCTTTTGTTTTTAGTTTCCGCATCTCGTTTTGGAGCTGGCATTGTGAGACTTGAGCCAGCGTTTTGAACGAGGAGAATTCTAACGAACCCTTGTGGGGAACGCAAATTTCTGTAGGAATGGCGATGTCCCGAACTTTTCATTCTTCCTGTTGCCGGCTGGCTAATTCCTTTCTTCCAGTAGCTTTGCGATTGCCAACCTGAGCGTATCAAGCCCCAGTGCGGACAACCGCCCATATGTCGTCGTGCCAGCATCCTCGTCACTGGTTTTGTTGACCTTGGCGTTCGTATCCACATATTGATTGACGTAACGCCGTATCTGATCCTGTGACCAGCGTCGACGTTGTTGCAGCAGATTGAGATATCGACTTGTAAATCCATACGGCTGGACACTTGTACTTGCTGGATTAGGCTGTCCCACAAGTACTGTCGGTTCCGTTCGGATTTGGCTACTCTCCGAGTCGAATCGCTGGTTGCCGGGAGGCATCTGGGGGTATGCGACGCGAGCTGTTCAAGCGAAGCGACTGGGAGTACCGATCAACGTCGCATCAGGCTCGATGCTCGTCGAACTTCTGGTCACTTTGTCTGCGGCGATCGTTGTAAGTCTCCTGGGGCTGCTGTTTCATTACGAACGCTTTTCGTCGACGTTCTATGAATTATTTTCAAAACGGATTGACGGATATTCGTCTTGGGTCGTTGCGAGTTGCATACTCGCAGTTTGCTTGGGACTGGTCTTCGTTACGCGGAGGAAGTTCTCCAAAAAGCTAGAAGGACTCGTCCAACGATTTCAACTGCTGGACTCGGTGTATTTTAAGTGGCGACCGCTTGTCTCTGCCATGGGGTACATGATGTTGATGGCGGGATTGAATGGGTGTGTAAATCTCAGCTTATTGCCCGCGGTTGGGGTTGAAGATTCGGTGCCGGTGCTTGTGATGATCGCCGCGACTGCAACCGCGTGGATCGTCGGATTCTTAGCGTTCTTCTCTCCAGGTGGGATTCTTGTCCGTGAAGCAACGCTGGCCGCTCTGCTTTTGCCGTGGCTCCCCTACGAAGCTGGCATTACCCTGGCGGTTCTGTCACGTATCGCACAGCTAATGGCGGAGGTTGTGTGCATCGCTCTCGTATTTTCATTCAAACCAACCAGCAGTCCGGCGAGCGGGCGATTGGAAACGACCTTTACGCGGCGCGCAATCTAGTGAACTGGCAACTAAAGGGACCTTGGCAAACGAACAACAAAAGTCGTCCCTTGACCGAGTTCGCTGGCAATGTCAATCGTCCCTCGATGGTTTTCAACGATGATCGTATGGGAAATCGCAAGCCCCTGTCCGGTCCCTTTTCCGACCCCTTTTGTCGTGAAGAATGGCAGGAAAATTTTCTCCATGTTCTCTTTCTTGATTCCTGCGCCCGTATCTTGGACACTGAAAAAAACATGTTGGTCGTTATGCCATGTTTTAATGATAATCTTCCCGTCTTCTCGCGGGGGCCAAGTCTCGGAGATTGCATCGGCCGCATTAACTAGCAAATTGACCATAACCTGCGTGATCTGGCCACGCAAGCATGACACCGACGGTAATTGGGGATCCAGGTTTCGCTCGATCTCCGCTACATATTTATGATTATTGGTCGTTACAGTAATTGCCGTGGCTAGCAAATCATTGAGACTGATGTGTGTTCGCTCTTCGTTGCCAGGGTGAGCAAACTCTTTGATGGCGGCAACGATGTCACCGACGCGAATCGCGCCTGATATCGTGTCGTCAATTGCAGTCGCAATCTCGGATCTATAAAAGCTCAGTCGATCGAATGGGCACACTCGCTCGATCGATTCGCGAAGTGGCTCGTTGTTTATCGCATTCTGTTCGTAGACATCGAGCACCCGGCTGATGGCTGAATATGCTTCGCCAAAGAATTTCGTGTTTTCGATCACAAACTGAATGGGGGTGTTAACTTCATGTGCCACGCCAGCCGCCAATTCACCGATACCTTCAAGCCTTTGACTCAGATTGGACTTCTGTTTGATCGCATTGAGGTAACCGACATCACGAATTACCCAAGTAATCAAAATCTGCCCTTCGATCTCGCCGAAGCTGGCAGATAGTTCCAGGGCCAATGTCTTCCCCTCAGCTCCGTTTCCAGCGACTGAAATAAGTGGTTGATTGTTGGTGCAGAAGTCTGCTAGAAAGCGATTCAAGAAATTAGGTGGCTCGTCAGCCTCAGCCGCAGAAATCAATTGGTCGGCTTTCAGACCAACCAATTCAAATCCGAATATGGAGACGGCACTGGGATTAGCGGTTTGTACAACACCATCAGCCCCGATCGTTAGGATTCCATCCTTCACCGAGTTCAAAATGACTTGGTGGTAGAAAGCTTCCCGTTTTTGTTTTGCTAATGCTTCAATCAAATCGCGGTTGGCTAGGTAGAGCTCGAGGCTCTTCTGTTCTAGAAACTGTTCGGCCTGCTTCCTGGCAGACCGCTCGCGTTCAAGCATTCGCTTGTAGACTTCTTGTTTGCTCGAATCGTTTTCCATGACATCTAAGCTAGGGTTAGTTCGCAATCTTGTTTGATGTTCGTCACAAGGCGAGCGGCAGTCTGAAGGATCCGAATCCGAAGCGTAACGACTTGTTGCTTTAATGGATTTGCCGTTAGGCAAACAGGTAGGACGGCCTTTCCAGGCCGTCGCTGGCATTTACGTTGCTTTCGACGGCCTGGAAAGGCCGTCCTACAAAGCAACTGTTCAGTAACAATGCACTAAAGCAACAGGCCGGTAAGCGCGGGGTAATTTCACTTCGCCGCTCGCTCAAAGCCAAACCCAAAATCGCAGCTGAACTAGGAACGCACAAGTGTAAACTTAACATGCGTTCCGTTCATGGGCGGAAGGTCTTCACGGTTTACAGCAATTGGCTCCTTAAAGTGGTCGATCGATGCAGCGATGAGGCCCTCCGCTAAGTCTGCAAGTGGCCGTTTCGAGCGATAGAGAACAACACCCGTTTGGGGATCAATTTGCTCGAAACCGATATTCGGAAGCTCTGCGTCCGGGAAAAGTTTCCGCACGTCGACGTGAATTCGATTTTCAACGGACGCAAGCAATTCTTCTGTGCTCCGCACATTTCCCATGGTTAGCGAGTGTGAGCTCACAAAATAGTGGAACAGATGACCACCGAATGCTTTGAGCAGATCTGGGACCGGAGCTCCCAACTTTCGGCTCAACTCGACAACCATGGCCATCAGTTCACCCGCTTCATAGGTACCAACAGCAGTATAGGCACCACCCGAAGCAGGTCGTGTCGCACTGATCAAGTGATCGACCATGAGCAAATCAAACTTCTGCTCGATGAACGCCAAGAACTCTGTAAAAATTACACCCTTCATCGACTATCTCCACTTGAAAAGGCACAACGACATCGGCAGCTACAGCTGCATTTCGAGACCACGAAGGGCGTTCAACTCTGTACATGATACCGTACGGCAGCCTGTCCCGGAACAAGAAGAAGACCAAAAACTCGCCTTTTTCACGCATTTATTACAGTTGCATTTGACAATCTATTTTTAACTGCCTTTTTATGGCTAGGAATAAACGACCGGACTGGTTATACTTTTTACAGTTATGATCCTTTTTACAGTGTTCGATCTGTCGAAATGTCCCTCTCTTCCACTCTATCTACGATGAAAAACCCAACAATCACTGCGTCACTGAAACCATCCGGTGCGACGTCGAAGGCAAAGATTATTGCGATTGACGATGATCCGATGACGCTGCGACTCTTGAAAAACCACCTGGGCAAGGCAGGTTACTCGATCGAGACTGCAGAAAACGGGGCGATCGGTTTGCAATTGATTGACGAGTCGACGGCAGTTGCTTTGGTAGACCTCAGGATGCCAGAGTTGGATGGTTTCGAAATATTGCGTCAATTGCGAGCACGCAAATCATCAACCAAAGTCATCGTACTGACTGGCTCGAGCGAGATCAGTGATGCGGTTCAAGCCATGCGGGAGGGGGCTTTCCACTTCGTCACAAAGCCTTTCAATCCAAGCCAGATGGTCGTCTTTGTTGAAAAAGCGATGGAGACTTGGCAAGTCGCCAACGAAAACCGTGACTTAAAGGAATCGCATTGTCAGAGCGTATCGGTTCGAGCAATCGAAGCGACTGGCGATATGAATAGTCGATTGATCCAGCAAGTGGAGCAAATATCTGCACTGGATTCGACCGTCTTTATTGGAGGTGAGACGGGGACGGGGAAGTCGACGATTGCAAGGATGATTCATCAAAAAAGCAAACGCGGCAAGGGGCCTTTTGTTACCGTCAATTGCGCGAGTTTGCCGCGAGACTTGATCCAGTCTGAATTGTTCGGGCATACGAAGGGGGCGTTTACTGGGGCTTTGATGGATCGGATTGGGCACGCCGAGATGGCCAATGGGGGAACCCTGTTTCTGGACGAAATTGGAGATCTGCCGATCGATCTGCAACCCAAGCTTCTGACTTTTTTGCAAGACAGAACGGTGCAACGATTGGGAAGCACCGAGGCGAAAAAAGTCGATGTCCGATTGATTGCGGCAACTCATTGCGACTTAGCAGAAATGTGCCGTGAAGGGCATTTCCGCCAAGATCTTTACTTTCGATTGATGGTACTGAACCTCGAATTGCCGGCGCTGCGATTTCGCACAGGTGAATTCCCCGATATTGCTAATGGGATTTTGGCACGTATTTGCGAACGGCAATCGTTATCGCCACGAGTACTCACTTCGAGTGCGATGAAGATGTTGCTAACACACGATTGGCCAGGCAACATTCGCGAGTTAGAAAACGTTCTCGAAAGGGCGATTGCCTTTTCCAGAGGGATACAGATTGGGCCTAACGATTTGCACTTTAGCAATGTCTCACTAAATCGGCGTTCGGCAACACGCATCGAATCGCATTCACTACGAGAATCGCCGTCAACGGCGTTGGTAGCAGAGACGGTTGGCTCGGTTTCGCAACCGCTACTGCAATCGGACGGCGAGTTGGCTCCAACGATGGTTCCTTCGATCTCTTCGCCAGAAAACCAGAGTGCACCGGCACAATCCCATCCGGTTCTTTCCCATTCGGGCGACGATTCTTCATGGCCTGAGCCAAAACCAAATGTTTCCGTGCGTTACGACCTAGTTGGCAAGACGCTTGAACAGATCGAGCGCGACGCGATCCTCCAGACGCTTGAGTATCAGCGAGGCAACAAAGCCAAAACAGCTCGAGTTCTGGGGATCAGCGAAAAGAGCATCTATAACAAAATGCGTCGCCTAAAAATCTCGCTTTAAACCTTACTCGATAAAGAGCGCTTTTGCCGCCTCCTTAATCGCAAGATCCCAGAAGCAGCAATCAAGAACCTAGTCCGGCAATTCAGACTGCGTTTCCGATGAGTAAAACAACTTTTTTGCAATGAGAATGACAGATGACATTGATTGATCAAACGGCCCTTGACTGCATTATTGACGGCGATTCTGAATTGCTTGCCGACCTTGCAATTATGTTTGTGCAGATGCTGCCGGATACGGATGCCCGACTACGCCTTGCGGTCCAAAGTAGAAATGCGAAGGAGGTAAGCTTGGTGGCTCATCAACTGCATAGTCGTTTTGGCTATTTTGGTGCTAAACCGCTTCAAGAGCTCGCGAGGAAAATAGAACTTTCAGCAAACGGAAACGATCTTACTAACATTGCCGAGTGGTGTACGGAAATGCTGGCCGGAATCGAAACGCTATTGATTGAACTTCGAAGCATGACGCGACTCCCTCTTGAAAAGAATGATGATTAGTCGTGGTAAAACTGCTTCGGTTCACCTTTCAACAGCTTCGAACGCACGCTTGGTCTCTCGGCCTAAGCACCGTAACCGGGGTGCTATGTATCGTCGTTACCTATCTCATTGTTTGGCCCGCCTACAAGAATCCAATCGCTCGGATGTATACCTCTAAGATCGGGTATTCATCCGTGATTCGGAAAACCGGTGAGGCATTTCCAGTCACGGCTGCTGAAGTGCAATCGCGAGAGATCGTCGGCAAGTTTATCGGTGAGGGGTTAGTTCAAAGTGAACCGATTCAAGTACCAATGATTGGTATGGCTCGCATTTTGAAAGTTCATGCCACCGAGGGCCAACGCGTTCGAAAAGGGGATGTCATCGTTGAATTAGATGCTTCTCGAGTACGGCTAAAAATCGAATCTGCGAAAGCGGCCCTACAAACGGCCCGGGCTGAACTCGATCGCGTCCGATTTGGAACAGTCAATGTACTCCAAGAAGAGCGGCCGGACATCTTAGCGATGCGCGCGGAAGCGGCTACGGAATCGGCAAGCGTTGCCGATCAGTTGCTTCACATCGCAAACGAACTAGCACAGTCGGGTTCGATCAGCAAAATGGAACTCGCAGAGGCGAAGTTGGGATCGATTCGAGCGAATCTATTAGAGAAAGAGCGAAAACTTGCCGCAGAAATGGCTACCGGCGGGCGTAAAAACAGCCTTGAAATTGGCGAGTCCGCGATTCGCGAAGCTGAAATGACACTCGCTCATCGGCTCAACGAATTAGACGACTACACGTCATTGGCACCAGCCGATGGCATCGTGGAACGGGTTCTAGTCCACGACGGCGAATACAATCAAGACCCTGGCCGCCCAGCCGCTTTGTTAGCCAGTGGATTGTGGTTTGAATGTTATCTTGACCAAACTGCATTGAACCGCGTGCAAATGGGAGATGATGTTGAGGTTCGGTTGAGTGCCTATCAAGACAACTTGTTCCAAGGGAAAATAGAACGGGTAAGACCGCTGGTGAACTTTGCTTTGGGTGGACCTGAAACGAATCGCCCAATTCGCCCTTTGGGAACTGGAGCTCCCGAATGGCCTGCAACGTTCTCGGTCCGGATACTGCTTAAAGAAGATGGCGCATTGATTGTTCCCGGGCTGACAGGCTATGCGACGGTTATGCGAAGCCTCGCTTCATCTATTTGGCCATGGCCGGCAGTGGCCCAAAGTTGGACTAGGATTTGCTCGTTGCTCATGTCAAAAGACTCGCTGCCGTGGAAGCCAATCGATCCTTCTTTTTCTCCAGTGCAACCTTTGCGTATCGCTCACTGATCTTCCCGCCAGAATGCCCTAAGATGGCGGTCGTCAGTTCAATAGACCCGTCTGGATGGTCAACGATCATGTTGCCTACCATGTGGCGGATTTGATGGGGGGACCAATGAGGGATATCGTTTTTCTCGCAAGCCCTTGCTATCGCCCGACCGTAAGAACAGCGGTCGTACTTGTTACCTGGAGGTAGCTTTCTACGTCGAGTCTTCTTGCTTCCAGGCTTGTTCCCGCAATTCAACGGGGTAACCCTTGCTTCGTGGGCTGCTTTCCTGCGAACCGCTTCCGATTCAGCGGGACTAAACAGGTAATCTTCCGCTCCCCTATCATCCATGTACTTTGCAAGGATCGCTTGGGCGGTAGCGTTGAAGTACAGCTTCCGAGAATGCCCATGTCTAGCCGTCTTGTGCTTTACCAGCGTTGCTACGATGTTTCCGTTAACGTCTGGGGTTGTGTCGATCATCCCCCTCGTTAAATCGCATAGTTCTGAACCACGACAACCAAGCAATCTATGCAGTCTGACCATATCGGCCACGACTGGGGGTAGAAACGGAAGAGTTCTTTCCACCACTGCCGGATCGACTGGGAGCACAATCCTACTTTCCTTGCCGGCGTCCGACTTCTTAACACAATCTTCGTGGTACTCCTTAACCTCAAGGTAGTTTCTATCCGGCACATATCGCTTGGCTTTACGCCACATGCGAATGAAACGACGCATGATTTCCTTGATATACCCTCTGGTTAACCCTTCCTTAACCATGGAATGGTGGAACTTTTGAACATCAGTTTCGTTGATCGTGGCAAGCAAGCGAGCTTCTTTCTTCCCCTTAACCCATTGGTGGGAGAACATTGAGCGAAAACGTTCCATCATCAATTTGATGTCAGATAGTTCGCTTGGCTTGCTGGCAAACTCAACGTTTACGTAGTTCCGATGCAACAAGCAGAATTCAGAAACGGTGATATCCGTCTCGCTCGGCATCGTTTTGTCCGTGTAGCCGGTACTGAGATAGTCAGCAATGAGCTTCCGGTATTGCCGCTCATTGGATTTCTTGTCCGTCTCCCAATTCCCTAGATAGTGGTCGATGCCGTTCAAACGCACGACCGCCCTTTCTGTCGCCTTGTGATACCGTAACGATGGTATTCGCATTGCGTTCTTCCTCCCTCAAAACTCCATTGAAATCACCAAACCAGTTCAAGGATGGTGGCGAAACGCCGAACCAAATTCAAACCAAGGTTGTAATTACAACTTTTTGACTGTCGAAAGAAGCGACTAGGACGGAGTACAAAAGATAGTTTTTCCCAATGAAATCGTTGGTACTCAAAGAGTACCCCAGACAGAATTCGAATCTGTGACCTCAGCTTTAGGAAAACTCGCTTTTTGCTGTGAAAACCCTGCGAAAATCGCTGTTTTCTCGTGATCGGAACACGGTATTTACCGTTTTTCGACCACTTGCAAATCATAGCAGTATATTGCAGACTTTTGCAAGTGTTGTCGGTATGTACCGAGTTTGATTCCGGTAAATACCGAGTTTTGCGAAACTGGTTTTGAATCGACGTTAGAAGTTCGTGTTTTTGGAACAAATCGGAGTGTGGAAATGAGAGACAAGGTCGAAATTTGGATTCATTCCGCACAGGCGTTTTCCGCCTTGGATTCGCTTAGATGCGAGGGCGTAGAATTTGACGCTGTTCCGTTCGATGTCACACGGTATTCTGTTAATGGTCAAGACTCAGACGGAACGACGTTATCATTCTCGCTTAAAAATTTCCTTGGTTACAGCGCAAGCATCATGCAATTCCTAAGCAGATTTTCCGATTCCAGGATAAAAATCGAAACGCCATTTGCTGTAATCGAAGTGAAGCAAAAGGCTGATTTAGAGAAGGCCGTAGATCAGACGATTCGGCTCTTGCAATCCATCCCTGCAGGTCAAAACGCGAATTATCCTAAGCTCGAAAGCAAAAACGAAGACTGAAACTCAAGGTCAGTTATTCCGGGATGCGACCGTCAATACCAACGATTGACGTGTCAGGTCGTTTCACTTCCAGCCTGGAAGTAACCCTTTCTTCGTTGAATGATAGCGTGTCGAGCACTTGCAAATGTTCGACGATGTGAGGATTTACCGCCAAAAGATTTGCGAGCTGCAGCCTTTTTGACATTTCTGGTTGGTCATCTTGCGAAAGGATTCTCTTTATTTCTTCGTTCACAATTATGACTGTTTGCTGCTTCTTGTGATTGCACTCTGCAGCGATCGATTCAGCCTCCATGTTCGCCTTCTTGGCTTCTCCTTCACGCTTTGAAACTTCTGCCTGCGAAATCGCTCGCCCGGTTTCCGTTGCGAATGAGGCTACTTTCCACGCCCATTTCCAGCCTGGGCTAATCCAGTTCCACGCCCGCTTAATTTTGTCCAATTTGCTTTGTTTCTTTGGCAATTGGCTGATCACGTTTTCGCCAGTTGCACAAACCGAGTTCATTGCGGACATGATGTTTCAAGTTCCATCATTAAGATGCTTCAAAGAAAGCGCAAATAGTCACTTGGCCCGCTTTTGCAACGAACTCTACATGCAACCAGTGGTTTTTGGTTGCACTCAGATTGCTTTGTCGCACTTTGGCTGATAGCATCAGAAGTAGTAGGGTCTTCTGCTATGCTCGCCAATGAGCGATGCTTTTGATCATGGCGCCGGGTGCTTGTCACGCCCGGAGTTTTTCGTATTCGGTGGCGATCTTGTGTTTTGCATTTCGTTTGGACATCCTTTCTTTGTTGATGTGATTCGACTTACTCCCATGAGTAACAATTCGAATCGCACACTTCAAGCGTCGATTTTCACAGTGTTTTCAGTCGAAACGATGTTCGGAAAAGGTGCAAGCGTCGTATTCCTGTGATCCAGACTATCGGACAACCTTCCAAAACGGGAATTATCCGTACCAGATCGCATGTTGCAGTTTTCGAAAAATGCACTTCAACTCCGATTCGATTCCGCGGAAACGCTTCCTATCTCCGGTCTAACACATGTCGTCCGAACCTTCAAACGACTTGCTCGTGGGCGATTGCACGTTCGAAATTCTGCGTTTCCATGGGTTGCAGTTTAACGATCCAGCCGAGAGGTCGATAATCGGAGTTGCGACTTGAGCGCTACAATCCGAAAGCCGGTTCGCAGGTGTATACCGATGAGTATAAAGACCGGCCGAAAACGTTTCAGAGTACCCTTCCGGGAGACGGTTTTCGTAGACGCTACGAACTGACTCGAGTTCTTAAAACGACTCTGATCAAGTCTGGAAGAGTTGCAGCAAAGTACTGCCAGGAGGTGGAATCATCGATGGACTTGAAGATATCCACCGACCCACCAAACGAAAAAGCCTCTTTCAACATTCGACTGGTCACGCCCGATATCCGACTTTTGGGTTTTGACTGAAAGATTTGCGTCTGCTAGTTGTGTCTACTGTGGCGAAGACGAACCACCTTTTTAACATTGGAGAATGGCTATGAAATGGACACTAGTTGGCTTTCTTGGATTTGGCTGCATTCTGGCGATTGCAGCATCAAGTGGGATACCGTTATTTGGCCAATCGCCGAACGGAAACGGTCTCAATCGCCCCAGTCCTCCCGGCCCTCCAAATGGACAGGCGTACTACTCCGCATTTCCAGGAGGAACGAATTTCAACGCCCTAAACGTCCCAAGGAAGGTTACCAAGATCGGACCAGATGGCATACCGCAGACGACAGTCGATAGCTTCACTGTTCCCGGAGCCCCACCCAACGAAGAAGGCAGACAGGCACTTCTTCGCGGAGCCCAAGCGAAACTTCGTGCTTCGGACGCAACGGAATCCGATAAAAAGGAAGCCCGCACTGCCATCGAAAAGTTCTTGGAGGACGAGTTCGAGCGTGACCAGAAAATGCGCCGCGAACAAGTCACTCGTCTCGAAGAGCAAGTTTCCAAATTGCAGAAGCAACTGGATAAACGAGAGCAGTCCAAAAGCAAAATCATCGAATTGCGAATGCAGTTGATGGAGAACGACGCCGAAGGACTATCGTTTCCTGAATCCTTTAATGAGCTACAGAGATCTGGATATGATGTGCCGCATCCCTATTCACCCATGGGTCAGGTGCCCACTTATTATCCTGTGCAGAATCCAGTGGCTTATGGACAATGGAATTCCATGAATCCTTTTGATCCTTCGTTGAACAAAGGGGAAGTAATCGGCACGCCCAATAAGCCGATGCCGCCAAACATGAACCGACCTCCAGAAGCAAAACGGCCCTAAATAAGACTCTTAGAATTACCATTTTTGGTTGCTCTACTCTTCAAAAAGCAATCAGAAACTCCGTCGATCAGTCGTTGCGGCAAAAATGGCTTTTCCAAGAAGTCATAGGGCCCGCTTTGGAACGCGCTGAAAACAGTTGCGACATCACCGAACGCGGTCAAAACGATAACGGGTATTGTCCAACCCATGTCACGAATTTTTTGGAGCAGTTCGAGTCCCGACATTCCTGGAAGTACTACAGCCTGCCGTCGACCGTTTTGAGGCGATGATCATGGACTTGCTCGCAGTCGATAAGGCTACGGCCGCAACGATCCGGAAGGTGATGCATCTTCACCACGTTGAAGTCGGTCCACCGAAAACGAAACCCGCTCTCAAGTGTGACCAAGAGATGTTAAGTTCCGCAACGGTGCCGATGTCGGTAGAGTATGATTCGGCGCGGACCACTTCCGTTTGGAAACCAAGCCGACATCTACTCGTCGCGTTGACTGTGTACTGCGTCAATCCTTCACTAGGGTGATGGTGAGCGGCATCTTTTTACCATCTGGAGCCTCGGACTCGCCTTGCCACTTGGGAGGCTTCTTACCGACGAGTGTGACGGTGATAGTCCTTTTATTACCGATCCCTCCCAAATTTGGCGCGTCGATCTTCATGACCGTCTCGCCGGGATTTCCGGACCAGGTGCCGAGCTTCTCTGGCTTGCCCTCTTTGGGTACGGTCCAGAGAACACCCTTGGGTCCGGCGCGGTACTTATACACTCTCCCGACCTTGTTCTCCACCCGCCAGATCGCGCCAACGACATCATCGGCCCGCGCCGGGTTGGAGGCCACGCCGGTGATCATGCATAGCGCGAAAACGTGAAGCAGTAAAGTGTTGAACAATTTGAACATGTCATACTCCTGAGGAAGCAATGCAGCCGAACATTTATTTATCCCGGTCTGGGATCAGTTGTCCCAAAATTTAGAGGAATTATCCCTGATTTGCAATTTAATTACCTCTAATTCCACGCAGTTATCCCTGTTTCCTACCCGGTTGCGGTCCATCAGGGATAATCAGTTAAACCCGACACTCAGCATCTAGGCCATTTCGAACCCCAATGACATCCAAAGTCGCTCGATCTCAGCCTTGCGTTGTTCGATCTTGCTCTCCAGGTTGGCAATACGGCCCCGAATCATTCCGGCCTCCTCAGTCTTGCCCTTTTCAATTGCCAGATCTACCTGATGACGCAACAGGCTGAGTTGTTGTCGTAAAAATACCACGCTGTTCATCGCGTGCATTTTCTCGCTACAAAAACCTCTTGATTGAGGTTGCTTGAACGTGGGATGTTCCAGATTTAATGCTTGTTACTTCAATGGCGACTGCGTTTCCCAGAATTCAGCTTGCCGATGAGCAGCTTGAGAACGTCCTTATCCCTTTCAAGCAACTCGGTTTTTACGGCGATACGATGCTCAAAGTCCTTGATCGCTTGACGAAGAAGTTGTTCGTTCTCGCAATAAAAACGAACGAGGTCATCTCGCTCATTTTTAGCTTTCGGATCGATTGATTCGCGTTTGCGTTTCACGATGCACCTGCGATCAAATTGGCTGTTGCAGCAATGGCTTGTAGAGTGCAAAACTTGCTCCCTCCATCGTATCGGATAGCGGGAGCAAAATGTTTTGTCATTCGGTCGCCATAGAACCAATCTGAAACGTTCGGATCAACCGTACTGTGCATCCGATCGGAATAGTGGCGAGTCCGTGGCCACACTCCCCCGGATGGTAATCGCGTTGTCCACCGCCGTTGCCTTGTCGACTGGGGATTCACCCACTGGAAGAGTCTCGAAATCGTTACCACCTTCGGTTGAATCGCCAGCCCATGGATTCGACATTCCATAACGGTAGCGAGCATGCAAAGTAAACTCACGATCGGTTTGATTTGCAGTCAACTCGGGCGTCTCGGTAAGAACCTCCTTGTTAAGCAACGTTTCCACGCATTGAAGGACAGTATTAGGAGACGTAGACGTTCCAGAAGGCGGAATCTGAGTTGTTCGAACAATCTGCTTTGCTGGCTCGGGAATTTGTGGCCACTTCCCGAATCGAGTTGCTGTCACTGAATAGACTCGTTCCGACTGAGCGGCAGACAATCGAACCGATACCGACGACTCAACCGCTGCAGGTGTCCCGGAGCCAATGGAAAGACCAAGAGACGTCTTTTGTGCATCCGTTAGATTCCTGGGCTTGCTGAGCGGCAACATGATCTTGCCTTCATTGGAGCTGCTCTTGACCTCAGATTCCCATCGGAGATACATGAAGCCGCTTCTTTGAAGATTGGATACTCCAGAATATGCCGCATTCACTGCAGGTGGCGAAGCCCCGAAGACATACGCGGTACCCGTCAAGTTTTTGTAGACGATCGCTGAGAACACCGGACCTGAAATCGGGTTCATTGTGTCTGGACCAGGTAATGAGCTCGGCGCCGCGGAGGCATCCGTCGGAACGCTTCCGCCAGGCCTTGCCCATTCCATCGAAGTATCTGCAAAATTGTTCTCAGTTGCCCCAGTGATTCGAGGCAACGTGTGTCGATTGCTTCCAGGTGATTGGAAGTAACCAGTAAAGTAATCTGATTTAGTCGGGTCGCCTGATTCAGCATACGGATAAGCGGGCATCGCGAAGTTGGGATTGTCCTTGTCGCCTTGATTCCCAGCGACTCCACTTCCATTTGGCAATCGCCCCCATTCGTTATCGATTGGCCACCATCTTGGATCATAACCCGCAATATCGATCGGCAATCCCATGTTCGTCAAACGATTGTGGAACTCTGTGTCATCCTGCGCCGTGTATTTCACCTCAACCCGGAGTTCCATTTGCGGGAGTCCAGTTCGTTCGAGAACCATCGCGCGCACGAGATTGACAGTATTCGGCTTGTGCCCAGGAATTGGATCCCAAAGCTTGTTGATTCCTCGAATTCGAGACCAGAGAATTGTGTAGAGACCTCGAAGCAACATGTATTTTTGCACCTGCTCCCGGGCGAGTACTGGCACAGGAACATTACCGCCCCCCTCAACTGGAACGCTTAGCGACTGATCATGCCAACCCATGACTTTGACGTTCATAAAAGCGGTTTGAACCGGACTCGAGCCCGCCCGAATTTCTTCACCGTAAGTTGCTTCGTATTTCCGGATTCCAGCCGGTGGAGCTGCCCCAGCGTGCTTGAACTGGTAGTTGTATTGAAGTACTAGGCCGGTCTCGTCGACGATGTGTTGACGATTCGTTAATCGAGCGTACGGGAAAGCCAATGGGAACGCGAACATTCGCATTGCGTTGGCCTTGTACCGTTGATCCTTGACGCACAGCTTGCCGGAAACAGTGTGAGTCACTGCGCCATCGTCATCGAGGCCATCGACTACGCTCCAAGTGTTGCTTATCACACCGCGAACTTGCTGAGCATCATAGCCAGGATCAACGTTGTCGTCGGTAACTGGTTTCGAAAGTACTCTGCAAATCTCAAAGGTAGCTTGGACACGTAGGACGTTTCCACCATAAACCTTTTGAATATCAATCCCAGACGGCTTTGGCCCGTTGTTCGCGTCAAGCACGTTAACCCGCTTGACGGTCAAGCTTTGGTCTAGCAATTGGACAAATTCAGAATCGCCAGAGGCTGGCAAAATGCCGGTCGCAACCAGGAATAGGCGATAGCTACTATTATCGCTCCGATCCTCCCTTGGCGGATTGGGACTAGCTACCACAGCTGGATCAGTTTGAGGATCTGCAACGCCATTCACCGCGTACCAAAAGTCTTTTCTTGGTTCGCTCAACAATTGCATAATCTCTTCGGCCCGACCCACCATTGTCTCGTCGGAGATCGAAGGGATGCGAATTGTCGACCGATGTTGCTGTGAAACCGAAAGCGGAGTACTTTCCCCCTTTCTGAATATTGAGATCAGCGTTGACGCGACCGTTATTCGAGTCTTCATGAATCGTTCGTGAGTTTGCGACTCATCCATTTCAATTACTTGGCTGAATTCCAGCGTCTCGCAATCTCTCAACAAAACGCCATTTGAATAAACATGTGTACCACTCATTTTTTCATGTCTCCGTCCGCTGGTAATCTCTTGACTTTAGGTTTGTTTTCAACGTTCATTTCTCGCAATGAAACCTCGAAAGGATTCCTTGCTGTGTCGTCTTGTTTTTTAAACGCATCGAAAAACATATAAAGTCCTCTTTGGGTCATGTCCCATGCTCTTAAATAGGACCTTGCTTCTATGATCAATGCGTCTATTTCAGCTAGTTTCGCCAGAACGTTGTTCTGCGTTCGTTGCGATGGCATGTTTGCATAGCTTTCCGCATCTTCGACTTTTGATCGAGCCTTTGCCAGAGCGGCCGCCGATGGCCCGAGATAAGCAGCTTCGTTCATCGTCCTTCGTTCGGAGTCCGCATCGTACTTCATATAGGCCGAACTCAATTCACCCGAGTACATCGCGTACTTGCGGTTCGTTTCAACCAGGATTCGACCTTGTTCGGCTGACTTGTGGATCCAGTCATTGAGCTGCTTGAATCGATCGATAGATGTTTTGACCACTGAGGAAAGCGAACCGAATAGCTTGCTCCAATCGATCGATGAGCCACTGCTCGAACCAGGACTGCCAGGAGGTGGACCAAATGGAATCAAACCACCGCTTCCACCGCCTCCGATTCCGCCATCTCCATTGCCACCATTCCCAGCGCCACCGCCTCCGATTCCGCCAGTCCCGCCGGCAGATCCAGAGTTTCCACCGTAGGCTTTGTTACCGAGTGCGGATGAAGCATGGTCCAGGAGGCTTTGCCCCTGCTTGCCAACCGTTTTTCCAGCCTTGCCAGCTTTGCCATAACCCTTTGCTAACTTTGCAACGTCCCCAACGTATGGAACAACTCCGATTGCTGAGATAGCAGCGTTTGTTAGATGTTGGCCAGCGTTCTCAGGATCCATGGCAGCCCGAACCAGTGATATTCCGGTATTCGTCAAATCGGCAAATGGAGTTGGCTCGACAACTCCGATCGCATCGAGAGCCAATTGAATCCGGTCCATAACAGAACCGCCCATCGATGTAAGTGGGTCAGGTGATTGCTTTCCTGATGGTCCGTTTGGTGAACTTCCTGGATCCGGATTCGACCATTCTTTGGTTATCTCCGCTGCGGATTTTCCATCGTAGGGACTACCGCTGACAACATTCTTTCGCATATCGGAAAACGAGGCGACCGAAGATGCTGTAGGGCTTACCGGGGAATGGACCGCCGATCGCTTGGGCGACGAATAGTTCTTCACCTGGTAGTCGACTAGCTTTTGGCCAACGTTTCTCTCATGTCGAGTTCGCATGTCGCTGACGTACTTGCGAACATGATCGGGAGAATTGCCTTCCGGGAAGTGGCTTGCATCAACGCCAGGCGAATGGAAGTAGTGTTGCTTCCACTGGCTGTTGTCGCTCGACGAAAGCCGCTTGACCACCGTATCTACCGGATCGGAATAGATTTGGTGGGTTGGCTCGTTGCGTGAGAAGTTCCTTCGACTCAACTCCATTCGCTGCTCGAGCTCCCCGCGGTCGGACGATTCCATAAGCGACTTGATCGGACTGCTGAAATTCGACCGGTCGGGCCCGAATTTCTTTGCCTCCCCCTGGAAGATTTGCGGATCGGTCGACGCTTGCCAAAGATCACCATTCCGAAGCAGCTCGGCAAGCTTCCCGCTTTTGGCCGCATGCCAGGCATCCCGAGTCATTGGATTATTGGCAACCGAATCGTAGGGAATGTTTTTGAATCTGGCTTGCGTTCCATCTGGATCAGTTGGGTCGATCAACGATCCAAGTTCACCGGACTGCGCAGCGTGCCACGCGTTTCGAAGTGGCGAGCTATGCTTCACATCGCCGGGCCCCATCGACTTCAGTTTTTCAGCGATCTGCTCAGGGGTCTCGGTGGGATCGCTATAAATCGGCTTGTTGTCCTTCGTTCGGATCGGTCGAAAAAAAGACTCTCGGTTCGCTTTGGCTTCATCAGGTAGACTCCAGAGTGCCGCCTGGAATTCCTTGCTTTGGGTTACCCGATTGAACTGCTTTTCAATCGTTAAAACTTGAGTCGCGAGAGATTCAAATTCGGATTCCGACAAGTCCGAACCGATCGATTTAGCCAACTGCAACAGGTTGGAATTGTTGCGACCTTCGCGCGTGGAGCCAGATTTGTATAGCAAATATAGTCGTTGGGTTTCGAGGTTCATTATGTTGACGTTCGGTTAACTTCAAACTGGTAAATCGCTTCTTCGGTCGTATCGCAGACCTCGTAAAACCATCCCTCTGGCATCGGTCCGAGGAGGCCAGGCATTGCCGATCTAACACCCTGGTTCACAGCAAGGGATTGGCGAGCGGCTGACCGGCTACGATTGAGCCAGAGCCCGACAAAGAGGCTGTAATTGCATCGGTGGACGTGCTCGACGTTGATTCCTCCGAAGTAGCTTGCGACATCGGCGATGTGTCGGAACTTTTTTTTTGCGTGTTGCAGTAATACACGAAGGCATCCAGGAGGTTGAGCATTTCGGTAACGGTCAACCCTGGTAGTTTCGGATCGGTATACGGTAGAACACCGAACGACGCTTGGATCGCATCCACACAAATTCGGATTCCGCTTTGGATACCCTCTCTCGCTTGATTGGGATGGATGTGCAACAGAAGCTCTTTGTGGCCCTCGAGCGCGAGCAACGTTGCAATCGGGTCGATCGATCGATTGTTGATTCCATCGTTGAATCGAAACAGGCCGTTTCGCGTGTCCCGCCGGCGATGCTTCAGTCTCCACCAAATGATGGCCAGAATTGCCAATTGAGTCGCTGCGAGCGCTAACGATAACTTCAAGATGAACATGGGGAAAACTCCTTAGGATTTGCGTGATTTGGTAGAGGGCTTGAATGATGGCTTGGTTGAGTTGGACGGCATGGCTCCGGGCTTTTCCTCCCGGGAGGTGGAGTATCGACCAGCTCGAGCGGTTGCGATCGCTTCGAGAAATCTCTTCACAGCTGGACGGCTAACGTAGATTCGGCCACCGTCGGTTATCGACTCCAAGACGATGCCATTGCAGCCCCGCGCTATGTATCGATAGATGGAAACGAGACTCTTGCTCTTTCCACCAACAACCGGGAAGAGCTTCACTGCAGCCAAGATAGGAATCAATCGTTCCTTGTTGGCAATGATCTGATTGACGGGCTTAGCGTTGGATTTTGGTCGAGACATGGAAACGAAATCTTTCAGGCTGTTGGCCTAACCGATTCGGTTTTTCCGATGTCGACTGGTCTGGTTTGGATTTTTGAAGAAGATGGAAATGGGTCAATCGCGAAGCATCAAGTATCAAGCTATCCGTCTTGATGCTTCGCGACTAACGCCATGATCTAAACACCAGCGAGCTGGCCGCTTGATGATGAGGCTGTCGACTCGTGCTTATTGGAGACGTCAAGGCTTAGAGCTTTTTTGGCTTCTTCCACCTCTGTGGCTGCGTCAATCCGCTGTCTCGCATCATCAACCGTGATTCCATGCACGTTTGCGATTTGCTCAGGTGGAGCTCCTGCTTGGATCATCAGTGCTATCGATGGAGGTACCCAATCCTTGTTCGGCTTTTCGGCTTCTGGTCGAACATAGGAAACAGCTCGCTTGCTTGGACGAAGGGACCAATCTTGGTTGATTGTCTTCAATCGCGATGCAATAGCCGGTGATACCCACGTTTCTGGGTTGTAGTGAGTTCCAGGAGCCTCGAGTTCCTCAGCAACCTTAGCACCGTCGGGCGTTCCGTCCTCACACATCCACCCGTAAATACTTGCGATTTGCGAGAACGTTACCCCAGCTTTAATCAGGCTCGAAACAGATTGAGGCTTGCTAAACGTGAACTTCTGAGTCGAAACTTCCGCGATTCGATTGTATGCATTCCAGAGCCCATCAAGCTTAGGAGGTGCACCGCAAGACGCCGCCTCTCGAACGAATGCCACATAGGCCAAAGCAAGCGTATCGATGGCCAACATCATCGGGCGAGCATCAACAGCAACTTCTTTTCCTTCGTCGGCGGTCCCATCAAGGAAGAATTCGATTTCGCTCCGAAGTCGATCGGAGACAACTTTGATTTCAGCGATGCCCCATTTTGCAATGGTCTCGGGAGAGTTGTCGTTCTCCCATTGTTTGACGGCTTCTTGGAGACGAGAGAATCGCTCAAGAATGAACGACAACGATAAGGTGTTGGCTTTTGCCATGGGTTGATCCTTCGATCTTGTGGATTTGGATTAGTTGCCCCTCAGCGTCCATAGCCCGAAAAAATCATATCGCGAAAAAACCGAAAATGCTAGTAGGTCAATCCCAAGACTTGATTTTGGCTTTTGGCTAGTCGATATTGTTAACAACCTGATTATCGCCCAACGTTTAGCCCACCATCTTTCAAACGAATAACATGCCCGATCAAGACCAGACCGCAACAGTCGTCCAATGCCACGCTTGCCAAAAACGATTGAAGTACTCCGGCCGTAAACCGTATGTCAACTGCCCTGGCTGCGGTGAGAGCGTTCCCGTCCCAGACAACATTCGGGAGGGGCAAGACATCCAGGAAGTGATTGATTCGCCACCGGTACAGACGGCTGCAGCCCAATCGACGACAACCCAAGCGGCTCCGGTTCAATCCGCGATCGACGAGCCAAACTGGCAAGTAGCTCGAGGTCAAGAACGATTCGGACCATTCACTAGAGAGCAAGTACTTCAAGGCATCGCCAGCGGAAGGATCGCATCGAGCGATTTCCTATGGAATCCAAGTTTGACCGACTGGAAGCCCGCATCAGCATTGTTCCCCGGTCAGGTTCCGCCGGAATTGCCACCGGCTCCAATGTATCCCGGATCGACTCCAAAGGCATCGACGCCATACTCCGAGTTCGTTGCTAAGAAACTTCCAGCCGGTATTTGTGCAATCTTCTTCGGAGGCTTCGGAGTCCACAAGTTCATTCTAGGGCTGAACCAAAGCGCAACGATCATGCTTTGCGTTAGCCTGTTTGGTATTTTCGGATCGCTCTTGTTTTTACCGTTGTTGGGCTATCTCGTCATGATCGTTATCGGGATTGTCGAGGGGATCACCTACATTTCTTGCTCCGATGCCGAGTTCCATCGGAAGTATTCCGTTGAGAAGAAAGCTTGGTTTTAAGCATCAGCTGCCAATTGCCAAATTAACCAAATGTCCCTGCCACTTTTTGAGCATGCCCAATATGACGCCAGACGAAGCCTCTAAATTAATCGAATCAAAAATAGCTACTACGAACGAAGACGTTTCTCGTGCCAAAAGTTGGATCATGCAGTCCACGGAAACGGGACTAAAGCCTTTGACTGAACTTTGGCTACAAAAAAACAAGGTCTCTGAACCAAAATCAATCTGTACTGAATCAGACAATTGCGAGAATGCGATCTTCCCAATTGCGAATGCCTACAGCCTTCGTCTTTCCCTTTATCGGGCCGCATGGGAGCTAATTTCTCAGGGATTTATTGTTTCTGTTGGACAAACAGAACAATGGACTCCGAATCTACAATATGACAATTCTGGTTCACGCGGAAGTGTCACGTTTCGATCTCCATTGCTCACGTTCCCATATCCTTCCAAACTCTTCCGCCTTAAGGCGAATGAACCATTTACTGCAGACATCTTCTTAAACGGCGTCGACTGCGACGAACTTCATGAAGGGATTGTTCACGCGGTCCAAGAGTCGCTTGAGTGCTTTCGACGTGGCCTTTATCTTCCATCAATCGCAATGCTTTTTGCGGCTGTTGAGGCAACTTGGCACGAATGCGGATTGGCGGTTGCGAAGAATCTAAGCGACTCAAAACTTTTGAATACTTTGAACGATCCATTTGTTGGAATTGCAAAAGTAGCTTCGGACTTACGGAAAATCCTAGAGCAAAACCCTTCTCTTCTGAGTAGTGCAGGTAGGACTCGCTATCAGATTGCTGATGCTGAGGTATGGACTACTGCTCTTAGAGAACGTCGAAACACACTTCACTGGGGGAAAGCAAAGAGCTTTATTGCAGACCATGCAGATACTGGAACATTGCTTATGGCTGCCCCAAATCATTTGAAGACTTTAGAAGCTGTTCGCATTGCTTGTTGAAATTAACGAACCGCCCAGGCAAACGCGGAGGCAAAGACAAATGAAAAGAGCCCCGCGTTTCTGCAGGGCTCTTTTCATTTCCGGTTTGGCCCAAGTGGGCCGATAAGTGGTGCAAAGTAGACTGCTACTGCTACAAAAGTAGACTGATGTTGAGTGCTCTTTGATCGCTTATCATTGCATCATTCTTTGGTCGATGCATTTATACGAACGGGGGTTAAGCCAGTCAAGTCTCCAATTCTCGTTCCATGTCCCTCAGTCCCGCCAAGATTGGCCCGAGTACTCCCAGCGTAAATTGATCTTCCCGGGGAATGGAGTCAATCAGCTTCTCGACTGCGCGCCGACTGGACTCGATCGATTGTTGGGCGATTGTAAGCAGGTCGGATTCGGGGGCTGATTCAATTCCTGGTTCAACGTTGGTTGCCATAATTCGGACTCGTTTGCGCATAATTCCGCGCATAATTCCAGAGGTTTTTGGACAGGTGTTCTGGACAGTGGACGCCTAAATTCAGGAACAATTGTTCCTAAACGGAGTTGTCCAGCCTCCCGCTGCGAAAGAACTCGAGCGGGAGGCAGATTGATGGATTGGCCTGAAAAATGGGCCCAAACCCTGGAAGTGTTACTTCGAAGCCAACTGGGATAATCGGCTGAACGGATTCAACTTGATCACGATCGCATCCAATCGACAAGTTCGCGCTTCTTTACGAAACGCTCCGATGGCGACCAGCAATTCGATATCCCGCCTGGTTGTTCGTTCGCAAACGTGCGCCATCTCGCAACAGTGCTTGTTGATTTCCACCATGGTCACACCAAACCGGTTATTCGCGACGTATTCGATCATTCGGAACAATCTTTGAAATCTCAATTGAGCTCGATCAACGGACTCGGCTTCATCGACTTCAACCGTCAATTTTGCGATCGGATCAGACTTGATTCGACCGCTGTGAACAAGCCACTTCGAAAATCGCTTCAACTCAGCAATTTGCGTTCGTATGGTCTTACCGGCATAGCCATGGTCTTCCTGATGCTCAAGAAATTGCTCCGTGATTGCAAGGTCCAATTCGTGAACGAAATCGCAACCCATGCAATCATAGATGATTGCAGTAAGCAGCTGATCGGCGCGACGAACTGTCAAATTGGACTTGCCCGACTCAGTCAACCAGGAGACGTAAACCTCGATCGTTTGTTTGATCGGCTCGACATTCGTACCGACGGTACCCGCTGTCGTTTGGCTCGACGAACTGGTGATGGAGCTCTTTTTTAGGTCTGCGAAGGATGTATTGGCGTTGGCGATCACGATACCACCTCCGTTTCCCCGTCTGCAACGATTACCCGACTTCGCAAATCTTTTGGAAACGAGCTTCCATGAGGCCAGAGCATGACCCCTCTAACGCGTTGTATGCCAGCATAGTCGTAGGCTACTTTTGCAGCATCAAGCGTATGCATTCTTGCGTGGACCAAAACAATTTGGCCATCATCATTGACGATGTAGAAATCCGTCAAAACGGGTTCGATCTTGCAAGTAATTCCGCGGGCGTATAGCTCATCAGATTTTCGAGCTGCTGAGTCTGCAGACCGATAGACTTTGAATTTTCGACAGCGCTTCCCCGGCTTTGATTTGAACGAAACCTGCCATTTGTGGGATATGGACTTGGTTTCCCAATCTGGACAAACTAGACTTTCCATCACTAAGACTCCGCAACTGAGTTTTGGTCACGGCCTCGGATGTTACTAGCATCGCGAGGCCACTTTTTTTCCGGCTAGGCACGATTGTACAGTTGTGACCAAAACGGTCAATACTAGGAATCGGGAAAAATTGTTCGGGGTTTGATGCCAAGGACTTTAGCTATCGCGGGGATCACATTTAACGAAGGTTCTCTCCCGGATTCCATTCGGTAGTAATTGCGTGCTTGGCATTCGTAGCCAGCCTTGGTTATCGCATCGGCCATTTCCTCACCAGTCAGGCCGGCAGTTTCCCTAAGCTTGCGAAGTCGAGCTGCGAAGCGCCCTGCATACGTTGATTCGTCTACTGGTTTGGCTGGCCTACCCACGGTGTTTGCACTTTCGGTTTTGAATTTGATGGTCGGTGATGGTTGGTGAATTGCTTTGATCCAATCCAGGATAATTAGTTTATCGGCAAAGTTTGGTCATTCATTAATGGCCATTCACCCAGTCGCGAGCTGTAACCAATCAAGGTGCCAAGAAATCATTGAAAAATGTTGCAATTCAGACTTCAGTCTTTTAGATTCTTGGATAACTGATCCCAAACCGGCATAATTACAAATTCGTCAAGAAAAGTTAGTGATCCATGGAATCTTACTGGTACTACATATCTAAGGGACAACAGGCAGGACCTGTGTCGCTCCAAAAGCTAAAAGAGCTTGCGGACATCGGACACATCCAACCGAACGACTTGGTTTGGAAGGACGGGATGGCAGACTGGTTTCCTGCATCAAAGGTTAAAGGACTTTTCCGAAACACTCCGTCCTCTGAACTACCCCCACCGCTGCAAACACCCGTTCCACCGCCTGTACAACATTCAGCGATCAAACCCGAGTCAATTCCAGAATTCGTATCTCGCAACAAATCTAAAGTACGAAAAAATCTTGCTGGCCCTTCACTACTGTTGCCTGTTTTAACAACAACGATTGGAATTGCAGTTGGCTGTGTTGTCGGCTATTTCGCCGCGCATCATTTTGCATTTTTCGGAGGGTTTGCATTGATTGGACAGCCGTATAGTCCAGCACGCTCAAGTCTTGTACCCGGACACATGCTGCTTTGCGGACTTTTGCTCGGCGCAATAGGTCTTGGATTGGGGATATCGTTTGTTCGCCTCTCGAAATAATCGGGGCAGCAATTGCTTTTTCTTGGACTTCTTTCGGCTTAGTTGCTAGACTCGCTGCCGCGCTCACTGCCATACGTCCCTCGTCGACAGCCTTAGCTAGTTCTGGAATACCTTTTCGATAACGCGGGTTGCGTGGTCGACTGACTTGCCCGAGACGCCGAAGGCTTTACCGGCTTTGTCGCGGGCTTGACCTTGGTCTAATATCGGGTCAGGTAAATTTTCCTTACCCGATTTCTTATCTCCACCACCGGCCTTCATCCTCTCCGTGGCTTGGTCTACATAAATCTGACGCGCCCTAGCAGCACACATTGCAGACTGAGCCGATGATAAGTGCCGACGATGCAAATTGAGCGATAGTACGTAGGCAACAGGATCTTCAGGATTGACTGTTTCGACGAGGGCGAAGCCTTTGGCGGCTATGAGGCCTCAACCCTAGACGCCTATAAGACGGTGCCTCCAAGTACTGCTTGATTACCGACTCTGGAATTGTTGGTTTGTGCAATGAACCTAATGCATATCCGTCAGAGGTTATTAGATAGCCACGTCCGTCACATTCGAGAAGTAGGTTGCGTTCACACAATCTGCGAATTGCTTTTGACGCAGCAACTTTCGCTGCATTGACTCCAGGTTGAGACATATCGAAACAGCCTGGATTGTCCGCTTCGTAGCCGTTGCGAAAATAGACAGAACCATTCAGTTCGTAATGCAAAGCTTTGTATTGAAGGCGATCAGATATTGGGATTCCCCAAACATAATGAATGCAAAGGCTCGGAATAACGTCGAAAGTCTCACAATCTGCTCCTTCGATTCCTGGTGTTTTTCCAGCAACGTCAGAGATTAGTGCACCCAGACCAAGGATTTGTTTTTGGTGTTCTGATATTCCGCGTCCCATGAATACGCCAATTCGCTTTAATGCTGTTTGTCCCAAAGGTTCTATTGTTTGTCCCAAAGGTTCTATTGGCTAACGCGGCGGTAAATTTACCGCCGCGTTAGCCGTTAGCCGAATCCTATCACCTCGTTTCCTAAACGCAATGGGTTTGGTCATTGCCCTGGATCGCTCAATCCTCATACCGACGGAATGGCATACGACTGATTCCGGAGATTCCGTGAAAGTCGACTCGGTCGGATGGATGCCAAAGTTCCTCCCCGTTCGCAACTCGATCGCGAAGGATCTCCAACTTCTCGAGCGAACCCGGCGCCGCTGCGGTCGCAATCGATGCTGGCCGCGGGACGAATCCAAAGCTTTGACCAACTCGATCAGCGTCGAACAACGAAACGGGTTGCGAGGTTTCGGTAGCTTCATCCATGTCGTTTTGCATCCGGTTAGCAAGCAGAATCCGTTGAAGTTAGTCCATTAAAGAAGATCGTTACCACTTCATCCTGGACCAACGTTTTGACCACATTGGCATAGCCGGAAAATTCCTTCGTTTTGATTCGAACGATAAATGTGAAAAGCCTTTCTTTCAGACTTTCTTCTCGGAACCGCTCTAGCTGATCAAACGCAATAGCTACTTCCGCCGTCCCGATCCACCAAATGTCGCCAAGAAGATCGATGGTTGTTCGGCAGTTGAACTCCTTGGATGGTAACCGTGTGACAGGGTGAATAAAGTAGCAAATCGCATCCGGATCGATCAGTTCCCCGATATTGTCGTCTTGCGGTTGCTCAATGTTGTCTTGAAGCTGTTCAGCCATTTGATTTTCCTTTTGGTAAACGTTTTGAAGATGCCCGAAGGCGTTTTTGTGGTTGAAAGCTTTTGGATGGAATCAGTACCTCAACGTCGATCATGCAAGCGTCAAAATGCCGAATATCGATTCCAAGAAGATTGGCCGCAAGAATCAAAGCTCCTGGTCGACATTTCAACTGGTCTTTTATTTGGCAAGGATGCGTCCATTCCCTGTCTGATTCGTCGGACCAGTCGAGGCCTGCAAGCCATTCGGCCGCGATGGCTGTAGAACGCTCATCTGGGCCAACCCGATGACCGAAACCAACGCTCACATCCAGATCGAAATCATCGCGATCGTCATCGCGGTCGATTAAGAAGAAAAATGGATTCCATAAGCCGCTCCCTAAAACCGGCCTGATGATTCCATCGATCTCAACAATAGGAAGTTCATACCGCTTGGCGAACTCGCGAATTTTTGCTTCACCCTTTCGAACCAGCGAGGTGAAATGTGGGTTCTGATTCCTTCGATTGACTGTGTTATGGATCATGATTCCCCCTCATCAAACCAAAAGACGTCGGTAGCACCGCGGCCCGGGATTTCGATCGTCATCAGCTGCCAAGAATGAGAGTATTGGTCCCTCTCGACCGGTTGGATGAACGCGCGCTTGAGAGTCGGGACCGATGAGCGATCAAGACGCCGCTGATCCTCAATCCAGCCGGCATCGACCCCAACGTAGACTTCTGACCGGGAGAGGCTTCTCGTGTCGATTTGGAGCCTATGCAGTGCCACCAACAGTGCACCTGGACTGATGTATCCGTATCGCCGTCGGATGGCCATGGAAACTTCCGAGAGCCGAACCAGTGGATGGGTCGAGCGCCGACAGTTCTGTAGCGCTGTCATCGCTTGCATGGTCTCAGCTTCGATCGGCGGTCGATCGATTGCGATGGGGTCCCGATCAATCAAACCGCGCTGAGAGACAGAAAATTTCCGGCCACTGATGGAGACTATCGGGAAATTTTTTCTTGGCATAATTTTTGGCATAAAAAGCAACCTTTAAAAAACTTGAGAACACTGCCAGGGGGTGACCAACTGAACGGCTCGACTGTAAGACCAACCCGACCAGTCCGACCGAACGCAGAAATTTCGATGAACAAAAAATTTTCGAATCGATTCTCGTGAAGAAATTTTTTTCTTGTGCAATTTTTGATGACTGGTCGGAAAACGACCAATTCCGCAGTCGACAAGCAAAAATTTCGAAGTGAGAACAAGAACGTTCGATTGGATGGACCGCGCGATACATCGCCCAGGATTTTGACGATCGCTTGGCGAATCCAATTCGCTACTTGATTGCACATCGCCAGCAATCGACATACCAACGATTTCGTTGGTTGGCTCAATACGTTTGGACGGAAACGTTCTCGATCAGAGTGACCGAAAAAATTGCACGCGAAAAATCGGCTGGATGCTGGCCGATGACTGCCTGTCTCGCGAAACTTGCCGTCTGTCTCGCGAATTGTCTCGCGATTAAAAGCCGATTCACCAAGTAAATCACAAGCTGTCTCGCATGTCACGCGAATTGTCCAAATGGTTAGTCCTATATCGCTGTCACGCATGTCTCTCTTACCTATACTCCTCCTCCTCTCCCCTCCTATCCTAGCGAAGCTATACGTGTATCCTTGCAAATGTGCGAGACATCGCGAGACAACCAAGATTTCGTTGGGTTTTTTATTGGTTTCGCGTAACAATTCGCGAGACAATTCGCGAGACAGACGATTGGATTCGCGAGACAGACGATTGGACATCATATTTCCTTCGCTTCTCGAAATTTCATTCCGACATATCGTAGCCCTGTCTGGGTAGTGCTTTTCCTGTATGGATCGGTAGCTAGATCCGGTTTGATGCCTTTGAGTTTTCTGGCTAGAGATTGCGGGGTGCCGAGACAGTCGAGCTCATTTTTTTCTACCCAGTTTTCCCATACGTGAAAGAATTCTTTGGTATCAACCCAGTCCTCTTCGTGCTTTGTGAATTCGATACGCTCCTCACAGAATCTCAATACCGGACTCTTAAGCGATTCCGCCAGTACTGCACCCTTCGCTGGCTGTATCAACTGTTTTGATTTGTTTAGTAAGTGACGTCCGACAATTGCCCAATTCAAAATTCCAGGCAACTCGGAGCGTAGGCGATCAAGCAGCCCAAGGTCTTCGCGCCCAAGATAGGTGTTTGGCATCGAAAGAAACATGCATCGTGAGACAAACGCTTCTGAGAAGTCTTTCAAGTTTGGCACTTCGTTCGAAAAAATCGTAAACCGCGTTGGCAGTTGATATCCACTAAGTGTGTCCTTGAATTTGCGAGGAATATCTTGAGGGTCCCCGCCACTAATTGACAAGAGTGCTTCCATGACCGCAATTTCGTCGGCGCGCTTCGGCAGTCTGGCATCGGCAATGATCCCCACTGACTTGTTGGTAAGCGATTGAAGTCCAAAGTCACGCGAGAAGTCAATAAGCTTAGGCGTCGCTATGTTTGCTTGACCAAACAGCGATTTCATGATTTGGACGATCGTGCCCTTTCCCGATCGCTTTTTTCCGATGACGAACAGAATCTTCTGCAAGCTGTTGTCGGGCGTTAGTAAGTAGCCGAACCATTTTTGGAGTAGATCGATCGACTCGGTATCGTTGTTGAATACGTCCTCTAGGAACTCGTTCCATTTTTGGCAGCTTGCGTTTTCGTCAAAAGGGAACGACAGTTTCGAGGTTGAAAACCATGACGGTGTATGATTGAGCAGGATCTCGGATTTGTCGGGTGGGTTTTCTTGGATCGCTTTGGAAATATTTAGGATTCCGTTTTGAACTGCAACGCAAAATCCTTCTACGCTTTGCTCAGAATGCACCCAATCATGCATCTTTTGGCTTGCTGATAAGATGCACAACCCTTTGGTTGCGTTGACCACATCTTTGACCAAGGGCGTTTTTGTTTTCCTCTGTTTTGGTGGACCTTTATCCTTCGATTCGTCGAACGCATCTGATTTTAGCCAGCGATTGTATTGCTCGGTCTCTAAATTCCAAACTCGCTCAAACTCTTTTTCGATTGCATGCGTCAATCGTGATGACAAGTGATCGTTGCTGATTTCAGAGTAGCATCCATCATCGTATCGGTACCAAACCTCCTTGAAGTACCGAAGGCTTCGTCGATGCATGTTGCGATAGTTTTCAAGATTAGACCTAGCGAGTCTGTGTGGATCATCAGCCCAAAACCGATCCGGCGGGGCCTCGAAAGTGGCGTTTGAATTTGCAGCAACATCGTTTGACAAAGTTCCTTTTGGAAGCTTGATGGCAATTGGTTTAACTGCGGGTGCAAGTCGAGCGTTGGCCAAAACGGTCTGATAGATTTCGCCGTCGGTAAGGCCTTCGCCAAGTCTTTGGATAATGAGGTCTCGCAAGTCCTGGCCATGTGAGTCGACCATTGGCCAAGGCAGAACGTAATTGCGGACTTGCTTGGCGAAATTGGCGATCGCTGGGGCCCAACCAGGACGGCGTGTACCGTTTTCGTTTGTGACTTCAGTTGCTCCGCGCTGGCCTGATCTGTCGGAGTCGTGAACAACGAACACTTCCTCGGGGTCTCGAAATCGCTCGAGCATCCAGGGGGTAGTTGCTGGGTTTTCCTCAGCTCCGAATGCGTTGCAGCAAACGGAATGACCCTCTGGGAGTCCAAGCGAGTAGGTTGCCATCGCGCATGATGGTCCCTCAGTTTTCCAGATGATTTGATCGGTAGGTTTTGGGATTGGTCCGATCCATCCTGGTTTACTGCCAGAGGTGATCTTGATCTTTCGCCAATCGACTGGCTGTTTTGAACCTTTGAATATCGGAAGTTCCTTGCCTGTAGCATGGTATAGGCACCATCCAACTGTTTCGTTTGTTTGGTCTCGGATCGGAATGGCAAATACTGGGTATCGTTTGCGATAGGTTGCGAACTGTGCGTCAAACGCCCAAAGTGCTTCGGGTTTGATGCCTTTCTTGTGGATCGCGCACCAAACTGTTGCCATGGCATCGTTTTGGCCATGGAGCACGAGGTTTTTTTCGGGAGCTGGTGGCTCGGACGAAACGGGTTTTTCTGGCTGGGGAGTGGCGACAACAGCGTCGGTGCTATTGACTGTCGAACGTTGTCGGTTGTTTGAGCGATCGGGGAAAAGATGTTCCAACCCCACCCCGGGATGAAACGCAAGACGCTTCGACGCTTCATAAAAACTTAGTCCCAGTGCCTTAGAGACCACATCGATGGCATCGGACCCGCTTTTGTTGCAAACATTGCAAAACAACCGATTTTTTTTCTGGTTGTAATTTTGGCGATCGGTCCCACCACATTTGTAGCAAGGCATCTTACTGCCGTCGAACCATTCGGGATGCCCAGTGATGTCGGATAAGACGATATCCGTTCCGAGCTGTGCAACGCGGTCATTGATTTCAGTTGCGATTTCTTTCGTTGTTTTCTTCTGATGCGATATTGATTTTGTTGTTGCTGAGGACATAATACTTCCATGTGGTTTTTTTGACGAGAAAACACAATGCGATCGCATGCCTTACCTCGGCAACGATCAAACAACAATCGAAACCTGACACGTGGACCTCAACTCACATGTCAGGTTTTTTCATGCCTGGACTGATCGCAACTAAGCGACCGCGGGAACCGCTTTTTTCTTCCGGCCTCTTTTCGCCGGTTGAGTCAATCGATCGATCTCGGCATCGGCCTGAATCGTTCCTTGCGACACACCCGATTTGGCTGGCATTGCGGCTTTAGTCTGAGCTTCGAAAAATCTTCGCACGGCTTCAACGGATGTCATGCGTTTTCCACCTGATTTAACGAATTCCAAAAATACTCCCCGAATGCCGTACTGGCTGTGTCGCCATGGTACCGAGAGTGTTGGACGTTTTCCGGTGACTGCCTGATACGCATCGCAAAGCGGTAAAAATCGTTCATTGTTTTGCAGAATAAGACTCATGATTGGTTAACCTCGTATGCTTAAATTTGGTGCGGAACGCAAGTGCACCAATCTTTAAGGGGGCCAATCGAAAAGAGACTGCTTAGATTTGATTATCAGCGATTTTTCATGATAGCCAACGAAAACAAAGACAGTCTTGGAGTGCTTAGAAAACTCCTAAGCACTTCTAAGCGAATCGACATTTGGTTTTTTGTTTTCGTTCGATTCCATCTCACTCAGCAATTGGCAAGCAGCTTCGTATAGATTTGGGTTATCACTCTTCTTAGACCGAATTCGATGGTAATTCGTTTTGCGTTCAGCGTCTCGAGTCGATTTCCCCTCAAGTTCTAGTTGCATATCAAGCTTGATCATTTCTGCAACTTTTAGAACCTCTGGATCGACTGCTACCGGAGAACTTGTTGTTGCTGCCGAAGTGAAAACAGTGGTGT
Source organism: Pirellula sp. (assembly GCA_031424235.1). Lineage (GTDB taxonomy): Bacteria > Planctomycetota > Planctomycetia > Pirellulales > Pirellulaceae > JBKCUI01. The sequence goes on along the minus strand of JANPHB010000050.1, from coordinate 4,739 downwards.
CGTCACTTGATTTTGCATTTGATTTTTCCGCCGCCCAAGAACTCCACCGAGCTGCAATTTCTCGTAACGCATCAACCGACTTACGAATTTGGATTTTGTGTGCGTTGAGTTCATTTGAGGAATGTTCACCCGATTCAATGAGTCGTTTCAGGCGTTCAATTCTGGATTGAGCATTCGCAAACTCAAGCTGACTTGTACGAAGACCAATCAAAGGAACTGCAAGAAGCGATTCACACGCGATGATTGTGCGTTCAACGGCGATCGTGGTTTCTCGCGACGGATTTGCCGCAAGCCACACTTCGAGCAATTGCATCTCGGATATCAATCGAGTCGCAACCTGGATGTTTAATGGAGTGCTCATTTCAGAATGCCTTTGTTGTGTAGATTTCGCTGCCAACCTGGCCATTCTCAAAAGGCTATGAAAATGGCCAAGTTGACACGGGGTAGCTACTCCCCTGGCGAAAAGTTGAGATTATTGTGCCGAAAGTCGCTTCGATTGTCGACCCTTCTGGTTTTCATTCAGTCGAAGAGTACCGGCTTCGTCCATCGTTTTGAGTTGGCCGGCGAGCTCCTGAGCGCTTCGATCTGCAGCGTTGAGCGCGAAGCCATTCGCCTGGATGCCATATCGTTTCAACACAGCAACAATAGCCTCTGAAGTTGCAAGTTCGATTGCCTCGATTGATATTCTGCGATCGTTCATTAGCCGATCCGCCTTGCTGCCACTCGTGCTTTTTCAGCGTCGATCTCCGCGTAAATTTGAGTCGTATCGGCTGATGAGTGACCAAGCAAAACTTGTGATTCCTCAAGGCCGAATTCGCGGCGAATTTGGGTGCCGAAAGTATGACGAAGTTGATTCGGAGACCAGCAATTCAGCTTCTTCCATTTCAGAACTTCGGATTCCGAGAGCTCTTCTGGCATCGATGCAAGACAGGCCCTTGTTATCGCTCGAGCATACGATGTTCGCGTATACCTACGACCAGGGTGAATGCCACACTTCGGCGGGATCAATCCTTGACTGCGTTGCTTCTTTCTAGTCCCTGGTTTGTTGCCGCAGGAAAGGGGAGTCGTTCGCTCGTCATGTGCCTTTTGTCTTCGCTTCTTTTCTGATTCGGCCGGCGAGAAACAGAATGTTTCAGCAGCTCGCAGAAGATATGGAGCCAAGACGGCTTGAGCCTTGGGCCCGACAAAAATGGTTCTCGACTTGCCACGCCAGGCGTTCTTGTGCTGGGACAATCTGATTTCCCAAATGTCGAGAGTTCGATCAACCATGGATGGAGTGATAGAGCACACTTCCGACGGTCTGCATCCCACCAATCTTTGTAACCGAACCATATCAGCCACGACGGGAGGTAAATTCGGAATCGTCCTTTCGACTAAGGAATCATCGACAGGCAAGATCGGGTCCATTTCCCTGGCAGTGGTTCGCCCTCGCTTGAGAGGTTCGATTTCACGCAGTAGGGCGCCGATCGTTGGCGGTACCAATTCTTCACCAGCTCCCCACCGAAAGATCCGGACAAGCCGCTTCATTGTTTCATTAACGTAGGATCGCGCTTTACCCTCAAGAACCATTTCATTTCTAATAGCCTTGAACTGCAGTGATCCAAACTCGGCGGCAACTGTCGGACCATAGATCTTCCTGATTCGGTTTCCCAATCTTCCGTAATGACCGAATTGCGTGTTGTCAGCGCCATAGTGTTTTTTGGCAAAGCGGAGGAATGCAGCAATCAATTGGGAAATCGAGTAACTCTCGTTTCCTGCTTTCTTGACGTCACCGTCAACGGCTAAGTATTCCGATAGAAGCCTACGGTAAAGCTTCTTAGACTCCGGCGAACCGTAAACGCCAAGGTAGTGATCGCGTCCGCCAAGCGTGCAGACTGCTTTTCCAGACGGTTTGTGAAGCCGATAAGTGGGGGTTCGAACCATCGCCCATGCCCTTTCAGATAGTGCCTTTCGAGCCCGAATCCGGTAAATACCGAGTTTCGGGTTTTCAAAACAGCGCTCTGGCCACACAGCCAGGTAAGGGCTTTCACCTGCAAATCGCTTGGTAAAGTATTGAGTACCCCAGACAGAATTCGAATCTGTGACCTCAGCTTTAGGAAAGCCGCGCTCTATCCAACTGAGCTACTGGGGCAGCAACGGAAACACTGTATCAGATGATCGATTTGGCTTCCAGGGGTTTCGTTGTGCACCGTTTTGTGCACCGCGAATTTCTGAAAATCCTATCTCTCATGACCAAACGTGTCATCAATCCGTAGATTCTAGCTTCTACAAGGAGCTACATCGATGCGAAAACCGTTTTTCAGACGACAAACCAAATGCTGGTACGTTAAGGGGCCAGATGGTGAATTTATCCGGCTTGATCCTGACGAAGATAAGGCCTTCAAAATTTGGGAGAAAATGCGGCAGCTGGCCGAATACGATTCGCCCGACGCTACCATCGAGGCGATCTGTGAGGCATTTCTCCTGGCAATCCAAAGAAAGACTCCTTCGGATGAGCGATACAAGAAAATAACCAGTCTTTGCAAATCGTTCTGCATTGACGTTGGGCCGACAAAACGGGCTCGAGACGTTTCCGCCGATGATGTCCTCTCCTGGATGTCCTCGCCTAAACAAGATGAAAAAACCTGGTCGGTGGCTCGCCAGCGGGATGGTGGCCAGATCGTCAAACGGGCTATTCGATGGGCGATCGAAAAAGGGCTTATCCCAACCTCGGATGTGTTGTCCATTCGGTTCGAGGAACCAGAACCTAGGGATAGCCTAGTCTCTTACGAAATTCACAAGAGTCTCGTTCTGGAATCTCGTACTCAGAAACGATCGCGGCCGTTTGGGTTGGTCTTAATCGCACTATGGAATTCAGGCGCTAGACCGATCCAAGTTCGGGAGGTCACAGCCTGGCATGTCAACGAAAATGGAGAATGGGTTTTCTCGACGCACAAAACTTCGAAGAAGACAAAACGCAAGCTGATTGTCCGACCCTCTCCTTGCCTGGCAACCTTAATCAAAATACTCATGGCGGCGAGACCATCGGGAAATCTGTTTTTGACTTCGCAGGGTTTGCCATGGACAAAGGACGGAATCGTTCGAAGGCTCGAGCGAATGAAAACCAAACTCAAAATCGAATCAAGTGTTACCGCTTATTCCTATCGCCATACCTTTGCGACCGATTCCCTCCTGGCCGGTGTGGATATTGTTCAGGTTGCCGAGCTGCTGAATCACTCAGACATCGCGATGGTCGCGAAAGTTTATGGCCACCTTGGGAAGTTCGGGGAGCCGCTCAGGAAAGCGGCTGCAAATTCAGTTAGTTTGAGGAAGCGAGGGTAAACCTCCGTTGGCCAAAAGATTCTCCACTGGCAACAAGACAAATTTCGTGTTCAAATAGTCAATCCTTTTGGATTTCCAATCGCCCAACTTTTTTCGTAGGCAATATGACTGACGATACAAAATCCACCGACACCAATCAACCTAAAGTCTTCATTTCCTACAGTTGGACAGACCAGACACACAAAGATCGAATCAAAGACTGGGCCGATATGCTTCTAAGTCAAGGAGTCGAAGTGATTCTTGATTTTTACGACTTAAAGGAGGGCCACGACAAGTACGCATTTATGGAAAGCATGGTTACTGATCCAAAAGTCAGCAAGGTCTTGGTGATGTGTGATAGGGCTTACGCGATAAAAGCCGATTCAAGATTAACTGGCGACACGGGCGTCGGTACCGAGTCTCAGATCATATCTAGCGAGGTCTACAAGAAAGCCACTCAAGAAAAGTTCATACCGATCGTATGTGAGTATTCAGAAGACCGCACGCCGTATCTCCCGGTCTTTTTGAAATCGAGAAAGTACATCGATTTCTCAACAGACGAGAATGTGAATAAAAATTGGGAAGATCTGCTTCGACTGATACACGGAAAACCCCAGCATAAAAAGCCAGCAATCGGAAAAACACCTGCATTTCTTCTAGACAACGAACAAGACTTGTCAGTTGTACCTCTTCGATCTGCATTTAATCTTCTCCAGCAAGCAATCCTAAATTCGAGACCAAACTTGAAGTTGCATCGACAGGCATTTCATGACGAGTGCTTCGAGCATGCTGATCAACTTAGGATAAAGACTGCTCCAGACTGCAATCCGGAATCAGAGGCTGTTTTGAATGTATGTCGCAAACTAGTGCCAGTCCGTGACTTCATCATTGATTGGGTTCTGATCGAAAGTCAATCCAATGCATCCGATGAATTCAGCGAATCACTTATTAATTTTTTTGAGCGAATACTTGAGCTTAGGACCAGAAGTAGTGATCAATCCAGTTGGAAAGAATCATGGTTCGACGGACATCAGCAATTCGCATACGAAACTTTCATTTACATCGTGGCTTCGCTTTTGAAAAGAGAAGCTTTTAAGACGCTAAACCTTGTTTTCTTGACGAATTACATGGTTCCAAAAATAGAACGTAGCCAATACAACCAATTTGGTCGATTCACAAGATTTTGGACAGCAGCTGGTTCTTTGCAGTCTGCGATCGCAGGATCAGACCACACGAGGTACCTCAGTCCAGCGGCAGAGATAATCAAACGACATTCAAATCGAAGTGATCTCGATTTCGGGTTCTTCGCCAATTTTAGTGGGTAGGTTTGAAAACACAGTGGATTCGGTATCCTTTTGGGATGAACGAATTAACCACTGAACATTATCGTGCATTACTGGGCTTTGATTCCAATTGGAAGGTAACCAAAGTCGAGTTTT
>JANPHB010000049.1:0-2505 GCA_031424235.1 Pirellula sp. | reverse complement strand
CTCCGAGGCTGTGATTTTTTTGTTTGTATGGTTGCGTGAAATTCTTGTTGCGCTAAAACAAGTCGATGAGCACCAAACCACCATCGGCAGAGTCACAAGTCCGAGTCAGTCGCCCTCAACGTAGCCAAGACGAATTTCGACATTTTTCGTTGGAGACGTTTATTCGTCTCGACGATCGAGTCCGAATTGTATGGCGGTATGTTGAGTCGCTCGACTTGGAGCCGCTTTATCAACGGATCCAGGCTGTTCCCGGGAAAGCGGGACGAGATGCTGTCGATCCAAGAATCCTTTTAGCTTTATGGCTCTATGCGACGATCGAATCGGTCAGCAGTGCACGTGAACTTGCCCGTCTCACCGAACGAGATTTAGCCTACATGTGGATTTGCGGAGGGGTAAGTGTCAACTATCACCTCCTAAGTGATTTCCGAACCGAGCACCGAGAGTTCCTTGAAAAATTGTTGGTCACGTCGGTCGCATCGCTGCTTCATGCTGGCGTCGTGAAACTCGATACAGTGGCTCAGGATGGAATGAGAGTGCGTGCACATGCGGGTAGTAGCTCATTCCGCCGCAAGGCAAGCTTGGAGAGATGCATTGAAACAGCCAAATCGCATGTGAAATCAGTGCTAGAGACAGAGGATGCAGTTTCGACAAATCAGCAACAATCGGCGCGTGAGCGAGCTGCCAAGGAGCAGCTTGAGCGAGCCGAAGATGCCTTGAAGCAAGTGATTGAACTCGAAGCTGAAAAAGAGAAACGAGCCAAGGGAACTGGCGAACAAGCGCGTACAAGTACAACCGACCCCGATGCTCGAAAGATGAAGATGGGTGATGGAGGCTACCGACCAGCGTTCAACGTTCAGTTGGCAACCGATGGCGAGTCTCGAGTGATATTGGGAGTGACGGTAACGAACTCAGGAAACGACGGTGAACAAATGGCACCGATGCAATCCAAGATCAAAAAAGACTACGGTAAAGCGCCCGGCAATTACATGGTTGACTGCGGCTTTCCAGGAGTAGATCAAGTCACAGCGGTGGAGCAAAACGGGAGCCATGTCCTTGCACCGATTCACAGTGAAGACGCGATGAAAAGACGGGGTAAAGATCCACACGCACGTCAGAGACGTGATACGGACGAGAGCTTCGCATTTAGGCAACGGATGGCAAATCAGGAAGCGAAAGACCAATACAAAAAGCGCCCTTCGATAGCCGAGTACGTTAATGCAGAATTCCGCAACCGAGGTCTAACACAGTTTCGTGTACGAGGACTTGAGAAGGTACAAGCGGTTAGCGTGTTATACGCACTGGCTCACAACTTGATGCGAATGATCGGATTGAAGGTATTGGCATAAGCGAACAAGAAAAACGATGCAATCATCCAAGAAACGGATGGATTGGAAGCCAATAGGAGTTATCAAAACTTCTAACTGGACTTGAATGCGAGGGACAACGAGTACGTAATTTCAAAAAACAGTCCTCAGCTCCACGGGGGAACTGCGTTTCGAGGATAAAATCACAGCCTCTCCGTATCGTACGTCAGCTTAACGCTCCGCAATTCGCCCAGCGACTGATAGCTGGGCAGCTCATGCATTTCTTTGAGCGCGCCGGAATGCATTTCCACAATGCAGCCCGGACACTCGCTCATTTCGCTTTTCTTGTCCTTATCTTGGGTGTAGGGATCTTTCCGTGGATCGTTCTTCTGTTCCGGTGGCGGCGGCACCACGAAATGCCAACTGCTATTGCGGACGCCGCCGGAGATCGTTTCGACCGTGGTGCCGTCGGTGCTGACGCGCATGTCCCCCACGTCATCGAATTGGCCCGTCACTGGATTGATCGACCAGAGGTCCATCAGCGTCCCCGGTGCCCAACCGCTGCGGTTCGGTAAGGTCATCGGTGCCGGCGACGCGAAGACCATTTCGCCCGGCTGAATCGTGACCACGAGGTCGGGGAAGAGCGTTTTAGGCAGCGCGGCCGGAGTCAGATCGCGGGGTACCTCAGTGATACTCAGGACACCTGTGAACGGCGATCCTTGAAGATTCATGAGCGTGCCGGCTTTGACAAAGACTGACGCGCCAGGAATAGCCGAAGTCGTGACGGTTATATCTTTAGTGGGGTCGATCGTCTTGCCATTGGCGATGTCCAGTTTTGGAAGATAGATGGGACGGCTGATGACATTGTTTGCGCCAGTATACACATCGTGTTCGAGGAGCAATGGCAACTTCTCGCCGATGAAAGGATAGCTGTCCGGCCCAGAGAAGGTCTCGCCGCGAATCTTAAGCGTGTCGCTGACGATCGCACCTGACCCAAGATCGAGCGTGAACGAACCGTTAGCCGAAGTGAGTCCCTGCACCGACCCGATTTCAACCTTCATATTCGCTAATGGCTGACCATTGGTTTGCAATACAACGCCACTGACGCGGGTCTTTGTTATCGGATCGGCGACAACGTTTAGCGTAACCTGCTGCGTCGCTTCAAGAGCTCCGTCACTCGCGATCACATCGAACTGGTAGG
>JANPHB010000048.1:0-51084 GCA_031424235.1 Pirellula sp. | reverse complement strand
TCGTAGCCAGCGAAGAGCGACTTCTGTGTCGGACCATTCCCGCACGACATCGGGTCTGGTGCGAGCGACCAGATGAAGGTGATTTGAAAGGATCGCGTAGGTCAGGAGATCGATCCCGAAGACCGAAGCCAGTCGTTCCATACGGCAGCGGATCCATTCACGGCGGTGAGAGTAGTCTTTTCCCGTGGTTTCATCGAATCCGGTCAAATACGATTTGCGAACGCAACGTTGAATTAAATGAACGATGCAAACCTTGCTCGGGTCAAACTGTTCAGCACGTGGCGTACGAGGCATATCAAAATCTCCTTTTCAAAACAATAAGAACTACGAAAATCCTCGTCAAGTAGGTGCCAGGCACCTTTTTTGTTTTGCCAGGCACCTTTTGTGTTTTGTGTCGGAATCGATAAGGCGGGAAAACCCCGCGGCTGGCATATGGCTTCAGAAACGATTGAGGACAAACGTTTTACACTCGGGCGACCCCAAGGTGAGCCGGGCGGCGTGCGCTACTAGGCTACGAACTCTTCCTCGCCGTCCGCTCCTGGACGTTGCAGCTGGCCGGATTCTTCGAGAGTTCGCAGGATATCTACGATCTTTTGCTGAACGCTTTCGACGTCGCTGACCTTGACTCGGCCTAGGAAGCCAATTTCTTCCTTGAGTATTTCGGCAGCCCGCGTGGACATGTTTTTCATGACCTTTTCTTGCAACTGCTGACTTGCTCCCTTGAGCGCCATTGCCCACTGGCTCGTCTCGACATTCTTCAGAATCGTCTGAATATCCTTGTCCGCAAGCTTTTGGATGTCTTCAAACACGAACATCAACCTTCGGATCTCTTCCACCAACTCCGGATTGTCCTTGGTCAACGATTCCAATACAACGCGTTCGGTCGCACGGTCGGTTACGTTCAAAATCTCTGCCACCGCAGGAACTCCACCAGCCTTGCGGAACGATTGACTCATCACGAGGGACATTCGAACCTCAAGCGCGCACTCAATCTCCTTGATCGCTTCCGGATTCGTTTGCTGCATGCCTGCAATCCGCTTGATGACTGAAAGCTGTTTCTGCTGAGGCAGTCCGTTAAGAATGGCAGCTCCCGTCGCAGCTGGCACGTGACATATCACCACCGCAATCGTTTGCGGATGCTCATCCATAATGAACGACAAAATATTTTGTGGATCCGCCTTCTGCAAAAAGCCAAACGGCAGCGACTCTAACGTCTGCTGCAAAATCGAAAGCATGTCCGCCGCGTCTTTGCCCAGCGCTTTCTTAACCAACGACTTCGCACGATCCAGACCGCCACTAGAATGCCCAAGCGAACTCGGCTCGCCACCGAAGAACTCGGTGATGATCTCTTCTTGGATCTGACCGGAAATGTTGTCCAGTTGGGCAATCGCCAACGAAACCAACTCCACCTGCTTAGGCGGCAACTTGCCCAACAAAACGGCAGCATCGTCCTCCTCAAGAGCCATGAGCAGGACCGCAGCCTTGACTATGCCGTTCGGTTTTTCAGACACAAGGAGCTACCGCTGTTTGGATGGAAGGGTTCGCTGAAACCAGTACAACCTCCGAGTCGAGCAAGCACAATGCTCTGCTACATCTCGGGGCATCGATCAAAGTCGACCACCCACACCATTCTTGAACAACAAATCTAATCCGCTCGACGCAGCCATTATTTTTGGTCAATCCAGGGCAATCGACAATACCCCCACTGCCCGTGGTTTTCGTCGATCCCTACCTCCAACATGCTGAGTCGCGACCCGATCTCAGGGTACAGCTTGTCCTTTAACTTGGTCGCCATCCACCAAGCAATTTCCTCCGCGGTTGTGTTGACGATCGGCAAAAGCATGCAGTCTTCTCGAGGGAACACCCATCGCTTTTTTCGAAATCGCACTGTCACCTCTTCGTTTTCCTCTTCCACTTGGATCATTGCGTGCTTGGTCGGCAAAAGCATGTGATGATCGAGCTGCTTCACGAGCTCAGCCAATGAATCGCGAAAGGCGATAAAGTCAATCACATACCGATTTTCGTCCAATTGGCCCTCCACCTCGGCTCGAACCCCGTAATTATGGCCATGCACGCATTCGCAAATGTCCCCGGCAAAGGTGATGAAATGGGCTGCTGAAAAAACCAACTGTTCTTTTTGAAGGAGGACGCGAAACGTTGTTGTACTGGACATAGTCATGTCTTTTTCGGTAATTGAAGTGCAATGGACGGCAAAACCCGATTTGCCTGTTGTGATTCGTTCGTCTAATTTTACCAGACGGTTAAGTCACGGCTGAAAAATCGAAAAAAGTCGTGTATCCTTAAGCTTTTGAAATGCGCTCACTTCGAACCCGACCCCACCATGCCTGATGAGTTAGAAGATGGCACCGAGATTAAGCTGGATCAAGCTCTGCTTGATTTTATGCGCCGTTTCGATGCTGGGGAAATCGAAAACCGGGAGGCATTTCTCGCCGAATACCCAGAAATTGCTCCTCAATTGCGAACGCTTCTCGATGCAGCCGACTTGATCGAAAGCATGGCAGGCCCAACGCTCGCCGAATTGGGGAATGCTTCCTCCACAGCGAAGTCGCAAAATGGACTGCAAATTCCAGACCAACCGGCTGGCGATGCTGATCCGTACGCTCAAACAATTGCTCCACAAAAAAACAGCAACCAAAGTAACGATCGAGCGGCTTCGATTTCTTCCGACGAATCGACTCTGCCCCCGCCCAAAAACCAATCGGACTTCAGTCTGACCAGCTTGGCTAACACCAGCAACACCCAATCCATTCTGCCTTACCGCTTCGGCGACTACATATTGGAACAAGTCCTTGGGCGTGGCGGCATGGGCGTGGTCTATCGTGCGTTCCAAGTGCAATTGGAGCGCCCGGTCGCAATCAAAATGATCCGCTCTGGCTGCTTGGCTAGCGAGGACGAAGTCAACCGGTTTCACACCGAAGCGAGAAGCGCCGCCAGCCTGACCCACCCCAACATCGTAACCGTCTACCAATGCGGTGAATGCGATGGCCACCATTACTTTTCGATGGACTACATTCCAGGTACCGACCTGGCGAAGCGACTCGCATCCGGGCCAATGAGCCCGAAAGACGCCGTTCGCTATGTGCGCGATGTCGCTCGAGCCATCGATTATGCCCATAAACAAGGTGTTGTTCACCGCGATCTCAAACCGGCGAATGTGCTCATCGATGAAACCGATCAGGTCGTGGTCACCGACTTCGGATTGGCCAAGCAGATGGGGTCCGACAAAGGGCTCACGGCTACCGGTGCCACACTAGGAACACCAAGCTATATGTCTCCCGAGCAGGCTGCAGGGAAAAGCGAAGAGCAAGGTGCTTCCACGGATGTCTATGCCATCGGAGCCGTTCTCTACGCATTGCTCACCGGCAAACCTCCGTTTCAGGCGGACTCGGTCTTGCAAACGATCATGCAAGTGATCCATCGACCTGCCCCCAAGGTTCGTCAAAGTCATCCCAATGTCCACTCCGACTTGGAAACGATCGTAACTAAATGCTTGGAGAAACTTCCGTCGCGTCGCTATGCCACCGCCGGTGATCTGGCAGATGACTTGGATCGGTTTTATCAAGGGATTCCCATCACCGCCCAACCCCCTTCGATTTTCCGAAGATGCAAGCACTGGTTGGCAAACGTTCCCTTAGTGGCTGCACTGACAGGCACCAGAAACATTGAGCCAACCCGGTCCCAACGAATCGCACAAAATCTATTGATTGGAGCCATGTTCGCCATCGCATTGATCTGGCTTGCAGGTGGCCAAACGATGGAATACCTCCGAAACTCCAACATGCCTCGCAATATCTCCATTGCTTCAGGAGCGCCCGGCGGTATGTACTTTGAGATTGCGGGCAAGCTTGCGAATCGCCTTCACGAAAGTAGCGGCAGGGAACCACATGTGATCGCGACGAACGGCTCTTTGGACAATCTGACGCAACTTGTCGGAAACAAAGTTCAGTTAGCCTTGATGCAAGAGTCCTCGGTCCAACCTGACCAAGTATCCGTGGTCGCTCCACTGTTTTTCGAAGCGGTCCACATTCTCGTAACACAGGATTCTGGCATCAACCATATTTCCGAATTCGCTGGCAAAACGGTGATGATGGGGGCCAATGGCTCGGGCACCTACCAAACGTCGACTCGGTTGTTAAAACACTTCGACATCACACCAGACAACATCAACTTAATTGCGAGCGATTGGACACATCGTGATCTGCTTCACAAGGCCGACGTAGTCATCGCGGTTACCAAAGTGGGACATCAAGGAATCAGTGAGTTGCTCAAGGACTCGAAGTACCGATTGCTATCGATCGACAATGCCGAGTCCCTTGCACTGCAAGAGCCCATGTTTCGTTTCTTCGAAATGCCTCACACGGCATACGGTGAAGCGACTCAAAACGCAATCACGACTCTGAGAACAACAGCGTTGCTGGTTGCTAGAAAAGACGCCTCAGCCCGACTCGTCGACGAGACACTCCGAGCGATTTATGGCGGCCCGCCCGCCGCCGACGAATTGATCGCGTTGGAGCTTGCGGCAAATTGGCAGGGACTTCCGTACCACGAAACAGCTCGTAAATTCTTTGCAAAGAGTGTTCGGACACCATAACCATGGCCAGAAACTTGCGACAACGATGGTACGGCGTTCAAGGTCAAAGTCGCACGAAGGCCAGCGCACTTGAGCGATCGAGCGGCATGCGAAAAGTGGCCTCGTTGCTCGTCCTGCTGACACTGGTCCTCATCCTGATTCAGCAAACGTCGGACGTGAAGAAGGTCGAAAAAGTTGCGATTGCCATCGGCCTATTACCCAACGAAAACCAGGCACTTTCCGAAGTCGGGCTTAACGCTTCTCTCGATGAGGCATCAAGCTCGCTCCCGCCAACAAGCAGTCAAGCTGTTTCCCAAGTCGGAGTAGCAAACAGCGAAATCGATCCTGCCATCTTGGACATTGTTCCGCTTAAAGCGAGCGACGATACGGTCGAGACCTATCACCAAATTTGGAAAGCCTTGCTCAAGAAAGCGCCAATCACCGTGGTCGGTTCAATGGCACGCAAACTCTTTCAAGAGCCCGTTCCGGAACCGAGCCAAGAGTCACCAGTCGATGCGGCAAAGATTCGCTCGATTCCTTGGGATGGCGTTCGCGATTGGTACCTCGAATGTCAAACGCAAGTCGCGAAATGGTCGGAGATCGAAACGGAAAACGTTTCAACAAAACTTTCTAGTACCACCAATACGAGCGACGTTTCGCCAACAGTTCCTAGCACGGACTTTGCGCACCAGCTCGAAAGACAAGGTGCTTGGTTTCAGGGATTTGAGCCAGCCGATCCATCTCTGATCGTACTTGGTCAAGGAAAATTCTTTCGCGGATTACAATTGGCACTTGACGAAAAATTGCTTGAGCAGGTTGTGGATAATTCAAATTGGGGCGGTGTCGATAGACTTCCCTTCGTTCGTACTTGGCAACGTGTAGGCATTCTTCGCGAGTTGTTGGCTTCAAAAAAAGTTGTTTCCAACCATTTTCCGAAGATCGAAGTTTCGCAACTCCTGTCCAATAGCAATTCGCTTCGAGCTCGCCCGATTCGTTTTGAGGGCTCGATCGCTCGAATTGATTCGATTGCATCTGTCTCTGAAGCTGGATTTGGAACGACCAAGTACCAAGTCGTCTGGCTCAGACCTTATGAGACCAGCAACCAGCCGGTCTGCGTTTATGTGCCGTTAGAAAACATCGACAGCAATGTCAAAGTCGAGGTTGGCACGGAGGTCATTGTCACAGGCGTCTTCTTCAAACGAATCGCCCACTCGTCGGAACGCGGTGGCGACGTTTCCCCATTGCTGCTTGCGGCCTATCTCAAGCCATTCGGTTCGAACGAGATATTACCAACCAACTCGTTTTTGACATCGCGTACTCCAAAGTCCGAACGCACAAGCTGGCAACCTCCGATCGATACCCGCACCCCGTTTTTGAACATCCAATCTCGTCTTAAGCAATCCGTATTGGGTTTGGATGATGCAGTACTCGAATCAGGCTTTAATGGGCAAGACGCTTCCGGCGTCGCCAAACCCATTTTCGAAATGCAAAGACTAGTCCCTGAAATCAATTTGCTACTTGAGCAAAATCCCGAGTGGCCAGTCGCCGACGTGGCAACGCTCAACCGATTGCCTGGGATCGTGACCAAAGTGTCTCGCCTTCCAATCAGTGCTCAATTGGCGAGCTTGCTTGAGCAGGCCCATGTTTATCGATGCGAATTTGAAACCGGCTCTCAGTCCATCGTTTTTCTTTCCGCTGCGGTTCCGGCCGCGTGGAAACAAGCCAATGGCAACCCATTGGAAGAGATTCGGCAACCCTGCCAAGTTGACCTGTTGCGACTGATCGGCGGAAACTCTTATGGTTGGACTCGTGCTATTCAATGGAAGAAGGCGAATGGCCGTGCAATGGGTGAGGCGCAGGATTGGAAGCCGCCGATTTCGAAACCATTGGTATTCCTGTTCGATCGCAATTGGGATTTGGCTTGGCTGGATCAAGTTCGTGAGTTGCAAAGTGATCCTATCCGACCACTTTCATCGAAGGAGATCGAACCTTTTTATCGCTTGATGGTAATTGCAAAAGAGTCGCCATTGGACGTTGCGTCGCCGATGGACGCGGTGGCCAAACAGCCGTCGATCGTAAACGTACTCGATTCGCTGACAAAGTCGCGCAAGTCGATCAAGCCTGCGATGGAACGAGTTGCAATGAACATGCGGATCGTTCGAGTCTCGCGAGTTTCTGTTGACGACCCGGCTATGGCTGCGATTCTCGGAAGCGATCGGTACTATCAACTGGATACAATGGCCGACATTGGAAATCGCGAATACGAAGACATCGGCGACAAAGGAGACGACAAAGTCAAAGAACCAGTGGTCTACCATAAAGAGTATCCGGTCACATGCGTCGCAATCGATATTCCTGATTGGCTATTGAACGCGAAAGGCTCTGCAAGTGACCCTGATTCAAAACTGGAGCATGTTTGGTATCCACGTCTGAAAACTTCAGGGGCTGGTTGGTTCTATCGGTTTTGGAGCTACAAAACGCAAGAGACTCTGCAATCACTTGGTGAGAATCATCGTCAACGCGGCCCGCTTGTGGTGCTGGATTCGCTTAAGCTGGGCAATGCGGATAGCGATGGAAATGGCATGGCCAAATTGATTTCGAACATTGCGAACTCGGTCACCGTACTTATTGGAGTCTTGGGGACACTTGGTATATGGTGGTTCGTCCGAAAGTCCACTATGCCTCGCAGACGTTAACAGAACATAGGTGAGCCACGGTCGTAGCGAAAGTCGTCAAGACTTTCGGTTTCTTCCCAGACACGGTCGAAACTCTTGACGAGTTTCGCTACAAGTTACTTTACGGCTAACTCATCTGGGGGCACCTGCCGGGTGCGGCTTCGGAATGAACTGAAAACGTGTCCTTAGTTCTTCCAACTTTTCTCATTGGACTTCAACCAACCGCGAATTTCTTCGGTGTCCATACCACCAACACGTTCATCCACAACCTTCCCTTTATGAAAAATAAAGAGGTGAGGAATGCTTGAAACTCGATAGTGTTGCGCCAAGGCCGGATTGGAATCCACATCCAAAATCACGACTTTCACGTCACCTGACGACGTGTCCTCGTACTTAGCCAACGCTGTATCTGTCGAACGGCACGGTGGGCACCAAGTGGCTCCAAACTTAACAAGAACAGGTCGCGTTTCTTTGACGACCACCTCTTGAAATTCGGCGTCCGTGGAGGCCTCGATTTTGCGACCGCTGTTTTGATTTTGGCTGAAATAGAGGACACAAACCCCAATTAAAAGAGCACCAATGATCCAGTTGCTGTACCGGTCCAGACTTTGAATTGCGTTTTTCATGGTACGGTTTAGTAGATGTGTTGAAAAAATGGTTTGTAGCGTCGGGGTGCTGTCCCGGCCGTCGTTGAGAATAAGAACTCAACCTTACAGTATCACATGCAACGAGTCCTGGCAAAGTGGCTTGCCTGCAAAAGCAGAGCGAATTTCTTGGGCCATTTGCAACATGAAACTAGTTTAGCACGACGCGCAAGTATTGAAGTTGCATGTTTTCTGTGCTTCCGGGCCAACGGCCCAGCAATTTACATAGCCCAGCCCAACGGGCTGGGTATTCGATGCAAATGATCTTTAGGGCCGAAGGTCCGACCGTTCGTTGGCTAACGTCTCTAACTGAAGCAAACTGCCGGGCCGTTGGCCCTATCAATTCCTTTGCTTGATTTGACCCAGCCCTTCAGGCTGGGCTATATAAACGTCCGGGGCTTTGCCCCTAAATCAAAATCGTGCAGCTAAAAAACGCGCAAGCTAGCGATTTTCTTTCGTTCTCTGCAACTCTGCCGCGACCTTCGAGCGCAATTCCTCAGGCAAAAATGGCTTTCGGATAAAACTTAGCTCCTCCTGAGACATGCCGCTGCGAAGGTTCGGGTCCTTGATGTAGCCCGACATCATTACAATCTTGATTCCTGGCCGTACCTGCCGCACCAATTCAGCCAATTTGGGGCCAGCCAAACCTGGCATGACAACATCGCTTACTATTAAATCAATTGCCAGTTTCGGATTGGAAGCGATTTCCAGAGCTTCATTCCCATTGCAAGCCATCAATACCGAATAGCCTGCCTCTGTCAGTATGGACTGGGTCATGATCCGTACGGCATCGTCGTCGTCCACCAAAAGAATGATCTCGCCTGCTGCCTTATTCAAGCTCCCAATCGAATTTGCATTAGAGTCATTCAAGGGACGGAAGGATGGAGATGGTTTTTTTAGCTGGGGAAGGTAAACCTGAAAGACCGTCCCAGCCCCAGCTTGACTGGAAACTTTAATGTGCCCGCCAGATCTTGTAACGACGCTATAGACCGTCGCAAGTCCGATCCCAGTTCCACTCCCTTCAGGTTTGGTCGTAAAAAAAGGTTCGAAGATCTTGCTTTTCACTTCTTCCGTCATTCCACAGCCGTTGTCGGAGACGGTTAACAAAGCGAAATCATCGGAATGGATCGTTGAGCCGGTTGGAACTAGGGCTTCGCTGAGTTTTGCGTTGCTGGTTTGGATCGAAATTGTGCCTTCGCCTGCAATCGCGTCCCGGGCGTTAATCACGAGGTTCATGAGTATTTGGGCAACTTGGCCTCTTTCCGCCCAAACGCGATCCAATGCTGGTTCGAGCGACAAGTCAATCTTGACCCGTGCCCCAATCAATCGCTTGAGCATCGTGACGTTTTCGATCACCATGGCGTTCAAGTCGACTGATTCTGGCTTTAGTTCTTGTCGACGGCTGAACGCAAGCAACTGAGTCGTCAAGTAGGCGGCATGGGCGCTGGCTGAGCAAATTTCTTTGAGTGGGCGATGCGTTGGATCGGTTTCGGATGTGCCAGCTAGCAGCACAGAAGCGTAACCTGTAATCACCGTCAAGATATTGTTGAAGTCATGGGCGATCCCGCCAGCAAGTTGTCCAATCACTTCCATTTTCTGCGATTGCCGAAGCGACTCTTCTGTCAATTTACGCTCCGTTATGTCTATAGCGGCCAACAAACATTCTTGCGTGTCGAAGGACCGGATCCCCTCAAGGCGAAGGAACAGTGGGGCTCCCGAGTCCCGTTCCATTTTCAGTTCGCAGATTTTTTTCAGGTCAGAGGCAAAGACGGACATTAGAAAGTCACTGAATGCAATTCGGTCACTTGAGGCGACCAACAGACCGAAACGACGATCCTGCAAGTCGGCTCTTGCTATCCCGACTAACTTTGAGAACGTGAGATTCGACAGTAGGATTTGCCCACTGAAATTCAGATCAAGGTATCCGATGGGTGCAAAGTCGAACAAGTTCGTATAGCGGTCAAGGATGACTTGGCGTTTGGAATTTGATAATTCGAGCTCATCGTTTTGCATCTTGAGCTCAATCTGATGAACTTGCAATTCATGCAGCAATGCCAAATTGTCCGCCATGATCGGGCTTGGAGCGAGATTTGGAAACGTCTCCAGCGCGAATTCGGCAAGTTGCCGCAGAGCGATGGGATCGCCAACTGGTACTTGTGGTACGGGATCGATTGTCAATTGACTTTATTCTTTTGTTGGTAGAGTTCCGCTTCCAGCTTTTTCACGACAGTCATGTCGGTAAAGGTAATTACGACGCCGCTTATTCGATTGTCCAGCGTCCGGTAGGGCATTAGTCGGGTCGCAAACCAACGCCCATCCGTGGAGACGAGCGATTTGTCGATCGGAATCAGCGTTCGCAGGACCTCGACTGCGTCAGCGGCGAGTTCTGGGTAGAGCAAACTAATCGCAAGATCGGTAACAGGCCGCCCCACGTCGGTCGGAATCAATTTAATGATTTGAGTAACGTGTTCGGTGAACCGACGAACTTTCAACGAGTTGTCAAGAAATACCGTAGCAATCTGAGTGCTGTTGAGCAAATTCTTCATGTCGTTGCTGGTCGCCGAAAGCTCGTCTAGCTTGGCTTGCAGCTCCGCATTGACCGTTTGAAGCTCTTCGTTGAGCGACTGCATTTCTTCTTTGGATGTGGTCAGCTCTTCGTTGGTCGACTGCAGTTCTTCGTTGGTTGACTGCAACTCTTCGTTCATGCTAGTGAGTTCTTCTCGCGAGGTCTGCATGTCCTCTCTGGCTCGCTGGACATCCGCTTTTGCCTGCTGAAGCTGACTCTCTAGGTCAGATAGTTTGTCATTCGATTGAGTAGCCAAACCCGTGTCCTTGGTTATGGCGATTGCGCTGGTCAACTCATTGAAGACGACAACGACCAAACCTGACAATGAGCCAGAACCATCGATGAATTGAACACTCAGCTCGACTAAGCTGCTTTCTGTATCGCTGGACTGATAAAGGCATCGCACAATGGCAGGGCCTTTTTGTCCTCGTGCTTTTTGGAAGGCGCTTGCAAGTTCATAGCGCAAACTTTCCCGGGCCATGACGAAAACATTCCAGTTGGCTTTGCCAGCCGCTGGTTCAAGGAAACGACCGGTGCGGCCGCTAATGTATAAAATGTCGCCTTGGTCGGTGACGATGGCGGCAGCCGGTGCGAAGTGCTTTAGCAGCCATTGCTCAGCTTGCGACTGGAAGTTATCACTTGGCTTGGTGTAATCTGCGGGAACTGAGTTCGATACGATGGCTGGAAGATTTGCGGAGGTGAAGTCCATGACTCTGCTCCGGGTTGGAGCCTCCAGTCTACGAAAGATTCGAGACTTGCTATTCAATGTTGCGAAGAGGTCGGTAAAGGTACCAATGCTTTCCGCACTTCCAAGCAACAGGGTGCCACCTGGATTTAAACTGTAATGAAACAGGGGCAGCAGTTTTGTCTGGAGCTCTGCCCCAAGATAGATCATGAGGTTTCGACAAGTTAAAATGTCCAGCTTGGTGAACGGCGGGTCCATGGCGACATTTTGTGTGGCAAAGACCACCATCTCACGAATTTCCTTCTTGACCCGATAGCCGCTAGGTTCCTCTGTGAAGTATTTAAGCAGACGCTCTTCGGAGATACCGCTCAAACTGATTTCCGGAAAAAAACCTTGCCTCGCCCTATCGATTGCGTCGGAATCCAGATCGGTAGCAAAAATCTGGATTAGCGCCTGTTTGGTTGACTTGCTTGCCTCGATGGTTTCCCGGATTGAAATGGCCAAAGAATAAGCTTCCTCGCCAGTGGAACAGCCAGTCACCCAAGCTCGTATTGCCTGTCCTGTCGTTCGGTTCTCAAGAAGTTCGTTCAACGCGAGTTCTCGAAGATGACTCCAAACTTCCGGGTCCCGAAAAAAGCTTGTCACGCCTATCAGCAATTCTTTGAAAAGCAAATCGATTTCAGCGGGATTCTCTCTGAGATAGCGGACATAAAGAGGGAGATCGAGAAGCTTGTGGATCGCCATACGGCGCTCGATCCGTCGATAGATCGTGTTCCGTTTGTACTTGGAGAAATCGTGGCCAGTATGACTTCGAAGCAGCAGAATGATTTTTTCGAATTGTCCGTTGGCCTCCGTTTCTTTAATCCCAAAATCGAAGGAAAAAACCGGAGCACGATTTAGATGCTGAAGGATTTTTTGAGGCATTTCAGCGGGCGTGGCGATCATGTCGGCATGTGCAACATTTATCGCGTTCATCGGCATCGAGTCAAACTTTGCGGACTTGGGCTCTTGCGCCAAAGTCAAGCCGCCATGTTTCTTGATTGCCTGCAAGCCGACCGTTCCATCAGCTCCCATCCCAGACAACACGACGCCAATGCTACGTTCCTGTTGATCGTCAGCCAATGCGCGAAAAAAGAAATCGATTGGCAGTCGCAGGCCTCGGGTTGCTATCGGCTCTAACAGGTGGAGAACACCGTTCAGAATCGACATGTCTCGGTCAGGTGGAATGACATAGACGGAGTTGGGTTTCACTTGAGTCTGATCGGTGACTGCGCAGACGGGCATCGCGGTGCAGCGCTGCAAGAGTTCCGGTAGTAGTCCAACTTGAGTTGGATCCAAGTGTTGTACCACCACGAAGGCCATGCCGCTATTAATCGGCACGGCGGTGAGGAATTGCGAAATAGCTTCGAGCCCACCCGCGGAAGCGCCGATTCCGATGATGGGGAATTTAGTTGAACCGCCCGACGCTTGCTCTTTGGCAAGTATATTAGTTTCCGTCGTTGATTGGATGGACTCTAGCCTCGAATCGTCGCGGGCTTCGAAGTCGGAGATCGATGGAATTGTCATTGCATTGACGGCGGGACCTTGCATGGGATGGAATTGGAGAAGTCAGTGTACCATTTCAGGGGCAACACGGTTGCAATATCCAGGCTTGGAAGAAACAGTTCCACGTGTCTTACCGGTCAAGTAGAAGTTTGAAGGTTAGCCTGTGGCATTAAAAGTTTGCTATTTTGGCGTTTGGACCAAGCACAACTTTTGCCCCCAACGAATAACGCCGTGAACGCCTGTTAGTCTAACTCCCCTTCTCCTCCCCGGGAGGAGAAGGGGAGTAAAAATCATAAGGCCTGGCTCATTGTGTTGCTGTAAATCCAACAGAACAAAATCGACTCGCCCAAAACTTAGTGGCCCCCGAACTTCTAACGGCCTATTGGTACGCCCAGTTTCCTAGCCGACTGAACAGCACAAAGGCTCTCGAATGAGAGACGCTCGGCTATGCCATTCGTGCTCAATTCCTCGCATCAACAAGGCGTTATCGAACGTAACCGAGCCTTCTGGGAAGACCTTGCGATCGTCAAAGAATGAGGACCGCACATTGGTCACGTCGAGCGGTTGTACGTGCCAATGGAAGGCTCGAAGCTCCATCCCATCGAATTTTCCGTCAGAATTGGCAGGCGAGTAGCCAACCGCCCCGTCCTGAAAGAACTGTGAGCATTTTTTCAGATTCGAAAAAATGGAGTTCGCGGGCAAGTCGTCAGTGACGCGCCCATCGACCGAGACGTGAGTGGAACCGTCAATGCTATCCATTGCAATATGGTACTCTTGTTCCGTTTCACGGACTTGAAACCTCGCTCGATTGTGGACGCCAGGGAATATCCGGCCTCCAGCTAACGCATTCAAAAGTGACGAAGAGTCGCGTCGAACCACGTAGACGCCTGATTGCACTCCAGTGGCCGAATCCCATTCGACAGCAATGCGATGAGCGGCATTCTCGGAGGAAATCCCCAAAAATGAGGGCAATAACTTGGGGCGAATGTTTTTCAAACGGATCAGACAAATGCCAGCCATGCCGACTCCGTTGACCGTTTGCGGTCGAAAAGGCGCTGGGCAGAGTTTGGTTAAAACCTTTGCGTCAACACGAAAATTAGCGAGCACTCGACGGTCGATTATCCCGCGAATGGTTGGAATTCGCATTTTTGAGTCCTCTTTTATGTTGTATTTCATATGGTGACCCGCTGCAGTGTCCCGGCATTAACAACAATGTAGTTCAATGAAGCATAGCTTCGATGAAAATTCGTTTCACAGTCAGCCGGAGAAGGGGGCGACTCCTGCTAAATCTCCTGGTCAACTGCTCTTTACCTAGTCTACGCCATTGTGCTAGGCTCCTCATTGACCCACGGCGCACCTGATGGATAGGTCGCCTTGAAATGGAATTATGGTGAGGGAGGAGCCCTAGTATGCACATTATTCGAATGGATATCGACCGGAAAAATTCCGCTGAGCACTTGCAAGTTGGACCACTTGGCTGCGGTGTGAACGCGATCTACGCAACGGCCGCTGCCGGAAGCGCAGCCATGAGCCGCTTCATCAAAGGACTCCTCTTTCGCGGCCATTGGTCCAACGAGCTTAATTACAACGAAGAAGCCGAGACCATCGATGGCTCGATGCAGTGGGCCGATGCCACGGGCCACGTTCGCTTGATGTCCTACGCGGGCGGATCGCCGCTTTTGCCTTCCCGATTTGTCCATTCACCATTGCACCCATCGCAGCGGGCTCTTCATGCCGATGACCGCGATCAAGTTCGTGGACTGGGAAACATTTTTTGGGAAGGGGACGAGCACGACGGACGCTGGGACGAACTTCGGGGCGATATCCTCGGTATGGTTTTTTGCAGTCCCCTCGGCACCGTTTCCCCTGAAAAACTTTGGTGGGCTGCCAGTCGCCTCGGTGTTCACTCGGCTGCGAAAAGCGAATTGGACGAAGGCTATCAGCGCCTGAAGGCCGAAGAGCAGGAGCTCTTGGATCGACTTCGCAGTTCTGAAAGCGTGGATCACGATCGAGCTTGGTGGTCTCTTGAACGCGACCGAATCGCTTCGGAACTGTTGCATGTTCAAACCCTGAACCAACAAGCGGCAGAAAAGGCCGATCGCTGTTGCCAGCCGTGCGCAACCCCTGGAAATGAACGGCTCGTTACCATTCAAGTGGAAATCGCTCGCCTTCGAGCTTTGCAACAAGACTCGTTGGTCAACGAAGCCAACTCGCAACTCAGTGAACATCGCGATAGCCTCAATATTCAGTCCGGAACGCACCTGTTCAACAACGTCTCGATGCACAACGCGGCCTTCGACAAAGCCAAGTCGGCGTCGGATCGCAACGAGTTCGTCGCCGAGCGCAAGCGATTGCAAAACCGAATTGACCAGCTGCTTGCAGAACAAGCAACCGTCGAAGCAGAAGGTCGCAGAGCCTCCACAATACATACAACTCCCACGACACATTCAACTCACACGACCTCACAAGTACCTTTTTCAGCTAAACGCTGGGATGACGCGCAACTGAGACAGCAGCACGCACATGCCGAAGAAATGCTGCGACGTTGGGATCGCCGAGCTCAATCGCATCGTCGACTCGCCGAAGTTCAATCGCACTTGAGAACCCGATCTCCTTATCGACGTACCATCGAAGGCTCGTTGATTCCGGCGGCCGAAAAGTACCTTCGCGAACTCACCTCGGGTGCTTCTCGTCAACTCCCACCTTGGGCCGTCGAAGCATCGTATCTCAATCAACACTCGATTGCGTCCACTTATGGTGCCCGGGCTGGAGACCTTGGCTATCGCAAGGAGTATTACGACAACCATTTGCCAAGCGAAAACAATCGCCAGCGCAAGCTTGTGGATCTCGCCATCCGACTTGCGATCGCGGAAGTAGCCGTTCCGCGAATAGGCCGAATCCCCATGTTGCTGGATGACTCGCTTGGAACTTTCCGTGGTGAGTCACTCGAACAAATTTTGCACGTTTTGTCAGGTTTTTCGCGAGATGGCCGACAGCTTCTGATCTCGACGAGCGACGAACAGATCGCTCGCCGAATCGCCGCTCACGGCGGTACGGTCTCGCGTATGGTAGAGGTGCTACGCTACGCACGTCCCAATTTCGTGATGGATACCCAAAGCGAACTCGGCATGCACCCAAGCATGGATCAATCCGCAATTTTCGCCAGCGATCGTAACGCTCGGCCGTTGCGAATTCTCAATGCGGATTCTCCAGAAATGGAAATTCGAGAACTGAATCAGCAGCTGTCTGGCCTGGCTAACGAACAAGCGAACCATTCTTGGTGGTTGCCGAGCGGAGCGAAGCTCGTTAACGCACACTACGAAACATCACGCGATCCATCTACGTCGGGACGCCGCTTCTACTTGCATGTCGACAACACGGTACAAGACGCCCCTGGTGTTTCCCAGGAGATGATGCGTAGGCTGAATGGGGTGGGAGTCTATCGCGTAGGAGATCTGCTGCGAGCTTCGACTGGTAATTTGAGTTCGTCGATTCGAGTGGATGTCGCCATGTTGGACCAAATCCAACGCGTTGCCGAACTGATGTGCGGTACGCCTGGTCTAAGAGCGTTTGACGCTCAAGTGTTGGTCGGATGCGGAATCCATCGCTCGGACGCTTTGCGCAGTCTGCCAGCAGCCGAGTTGGTGCATCGCGTGGAGTCTTTCTTGACTGGTTCTACGGGCCAAGAATTGTTGCGAAGCGCTAGCTCGTTTGAAGTGGCTCGGATTCGCAACTGGATTTCCGACATGCGAAAATCGTTGAGCAATCGCACCCGTGGAGAAGTCGTCTCGATTCGATCGGAGCGAAGAACCGTTCGCGATCGAGCCAATCGAGCGAGATTGAACCGGGAACGCACGGGCCGAGTCCGACGCGATTCGGATTATGTAGCTCGACCTCGAGACAATGATGCCAGCCCTCGCGATTACGAGGCGCGACCACGTATCGTCCGTTCGAGCGAAAGGAGCTCCGAACGCACCCCGTCCGGACAATTCGATCGGCCACAACGAGCGGTTGCTGGCCACACCGACACTGCGTCCGCTTCGGCAACTCGTTCTCGCAACGCTAGTTCTCAAAGCTCTGGCTCGCAAAGCTCTGCGCCGCAGCGTACCAGTTGGAAATTCTATCTGGATATTGAAAGCCCAATTGTCGACGCGCCAAGCATTGGCCCCAAGATGGCCGAGCGACTTGCCCCGTTCAACCTGCGAACCGTTGGCGATCTAGTCGCCGTCAATGCGGAAAGTGTTGCAACGCAACTTGGCGATCGTTCGGTTTCTGCAGAAACGATTCTGCAATGGCAACATCAGGCTCTACTCGTTTGTCGAATTCCGAACCTTCGAGGACACGATGCTCAGATGATCGTTGGAAGCGGATTGACATCGGCTGAGCAGGTTGCGGCGAGCGACCCAACGGAGTTGCTGGACAAAGTCATTCGATTTGCGAGCAGCAAGCAGGGCGTACGATTGCTGCGAGGAGCGAGTGTTCCGGACCATGAAGAAGTATCCGATTGGATTCAATGGGCTCAAAACTGCCGCGCTGTTCGCGCAGCCTAGTGTGATTGGTAACCCGACTCGCAAGTTTTGAAGTTGCACTGTATTGAGAAATGCAGCTGAATTCGTGAGGATTCAGACGCTTTGCAATCAAGACACGCGGCCAGAATTCTCACGAATTCTGCTACAAGAACCTTCGTTTAACAGTCAGCCGTACGCGTACTTTCAAAGAACCAGAGTACGCCTTCGGCTGACTGTTAAACGACTAACTCGAGATGTTCATCATGATCAACGTCCAGGATATCGTCCAAATGCAAGTCGACTGCGTTGCCCGATGGCACGTGGAACCGATCTCCAATCCGTTCGCTCCGGATGGAACGGTAACCTCCCTTTTCGCAACCGCTTGCCAACAACATCAGTTCAACTATTTGTTATGGCATGAAGAGGACATCGCGAGGAGTCGTGACGTGACCGATGCAAAGATTGCAGAGGTCAAGCGAAATATCGACCGATTCAATCAGGCCCGTAACGATTGGATCGAAAAGGTCGACGATTGGATCACCGCTGACTTGGAGAGCAAGTCGATACAGCATCAAGCTGAGGCGAGACTGAATACCGAGACGCCAGGCAGCGCGATCGACCGACTTTCGATTATGTCGCTTCGAGTTTTCCATCTCGATGAGCAGCTAGCCAGAAAAGACGTCGACCAACAGCACTTCGAAAAAGTCAATATGCGTCTGGCTATCTGTCGGCTACAACAAAGAGACCTTGCTCAGTCGCTAGAAGAATTGCTCGCTGACATCTACGCGGGAACCAAGCGGCACCGCACTTACCGGCAAATGAAGATGTACAACGACCCGACCTTGAATCCCTATATGTATGAGGCGGGGAAGGCTTAAGGCTTAAGGCTAAAGGGCAGTCAAAGGCTTCGGGAGGGCGAGGCTCCTGCCGAGCCAGCGGCGCTACGGTTCGGCAGGAGCCTCACCCTCCCGAGTAACAAGTTGATTGGGCTACGCCCTTACACATACTAGCTTACACCTTATCGCTTAACGCTTATCAATTGCTAACCATGGTCATTGAGGGGATTCTTACGACAGAGAATGTGGACGGCTCGATGCACGTTTCACCGATTGGGCCGCATGTGGACATGGCGTTGACCTCCTGGACGCTCAAACCTTTTCAATCTTCGCAGTCGTTTGCCAATCTACGCGATCACTCACGAGCGGTTTTTCATGTGGTCGATGATCCGCTGTTGATGGCGGCAGCCGTGCTTGGGCTTTGCAACCCATCGGAATCTGCTTCGGAATCGTCGGCAGAATCGGCGATTCGGTTAAGTTACGAGCAGATTTCTGAGCTGGTTGCGGCTCGATTTGATGAAGAAATCGGTTGGGTTTTGGACTTGAGTTGCCGAAGTTTTGGGCTGGCGGTCACTAATTGGGATGTGTCGGAGCCACGGGCGATTGCCAATTGCAGCCTCGTTCGGCAAGACGAACATCGGCCTTTTTGGGGGTGGAATCGGGCTCGGCATAGCATTTTGGAATTGGCGATTGTTGCCAGCAGAAAGCATATGCTCGACCCGTCCGAGATCGCAGGAGAGCTCGTTCGGCACAAAATCATCATCGAAAAGACAGCTGGGGCTCGCGAGATCGCAGCTTGGGAGTTGCTCAACAGGCATTTGTCGCAATAATCGTCGATTGCATCGCAGTGATGCAGTTGCGATCCCCCATCCAAAGCTTGTTGAAATGCCTTCTACGTATTGTATCGGAATCGATTTAGGAACGACCAACTCGGTGCTCGCGTTCGCTCCGCTGGCTGAACCCGAAGCCTTGGTCGCGGTCCTGCCGATTCCACAATTGGTCGCACCTGGGGCAGTCGAGCGGCGTCTGTCGTTGCCTTCTTTTTTGTACTTGACGAATTCGGCTGACGATCCCGCGTTGCAAGTTCCCTCGATTCGACCTGGGGTTGGGATTGTTGGCGAGTATGCTCGTCGTATCGCAAGCGAACAACCCGACCGTGTTGTAGCCGCGGCCAAAAGTTGGCTGTGCAATACCCGCGTCGATCGACAGTCGCCGATCTTGCCATGGGAGTCCGAAGCTGACACGTCTTTGGTTTCGCCAATCGCTGCAACAACAGCTTTCTTGAATCATCTCGTGGATGCATGGCATGCCGAGTTTCCTGATGCCCCGTTTGCTGACCAACAAGTTGTACTGACCGTTCCAGCTTCGTTTGATTTGGTGGCTCGCGAGTTTACTAAGCAGGCGGCCATGGCAGCTGGCTTCCCATCGGACTTTCGCTTTCTGGAGGAGCCGCAAGCGGCTCTTTACAACTGGATTCATGCGCATGGACAGAACTGGCGCAAGTCTCTGCGTGAGAATGACGTGCTCTTGGTCTGCGATGTGGGTGGCGGAACAACCGACTTGACCCTTGTCCAGATTCAATCGGAGAACGGCGAGTTGAACATGAATCGCTTGGCGGTCGGTAATCATTTGTTGGTCGGCGGCGACAATATGGATTTGACGTTAGCCCACGTAGCGTCCCAACAATTCGCAGCCAAAGGAACCAAGCTCAACGCATGGCAATCCGTTTCGCTATGGCACTCCTGCCGACTTGCGAAGGAATCGTTACTAAAAGGGGCCACGGCACCGACATCGTATCCGTTGAACGTGCTGGGAAGAGGTAGCAAACTCATTGGCGGAACCGTTTCGATTGAGCTGGAACGACACCTTGTCGAAACGACTTTGGTCGATGGTTTCTTTCCGTTGGTTGCTCGCGACGAGCGAACGCAACGAGATGGAACCAGTGGATTTCAGGAGATCGGACTACCGTTTGAATCGGACACGGCCATCACGAAGCACGTCGGCGCTTTCTTGGGTGACCACCTGATCGCGGATGGAGAATATCCGATGCGATTGACGCATTTGCTTTTCAACGGTGGTGTTTTCAATTCGGATTCTTTTCGAGAACGCATGCTTCAAACACTGGCCTCATGGAGCGATGACGGCCAAGCTCCGGTCGTTCTGGGGGGCGTCGAGGATCTCGATCAAGCGGTCGCATGCGGTGCTGCCTATTACGCTTGGACGAAGCAACAGGGTGGCATTCGAATTCGGGGAGGTACGGCACGCAGCTATTATGTAGGGATCGAAACCTCAGGACCATCTATCCCGGGCATGCCTCGACCTCTTCAAGCGTTGTGCGTTGTTCCTCAAGGGATGGAAGAGGGGACCTCTACCGACGTCAAGAGTCGCGAGGTCGGTCTCAAAGTCGGCCAACGCGGTCGATTTCGCTTTTTCTCTAGTACAATGCGAAAGCAGGATCAGCCGGGAACTTATCTCAGAGGCTGGGACGAAGAGGAATTGATAGAGACTTCCCCTTTGGAAGTGGAGCTTGCTGCAACGGAAGGAGAACAAGTCGTACCCGTTCGCTTCCAAAGCCGAATTACCGAACTGGGGGTCTTTGAACTTTGGTGCAAGAGCACACGAAGCGAGCAGAGCTGGAAGCTAGAACTAAACGTTCGTGAATAGTTCAATGTCCGTCGTCAAAACACTTTCGGTGAAATCCCGATTCGCCGAACGGCGATAGCCAAATGGAGGACAGCGTTTAACAGTCAGCCGAAGGCGTACTGCCAAAAGAACGCGGTACGCCTACGGCTGACCGTTAAACGACTTAATCAACGAGCCGCAGGCCGTTCGGTGAGTGCTCGCACTTTGACGCTACAGGAACACTAGACCTTAACTGCCGCTTGCCCTACGACGTCGGGCTCTGAACCCAATATTTGGGCTGCCAAGGGGGCAGGTATTTCACTTCTACGTTCCATCCACTCTCGAAGTGCAGACCACCAGCGTTCGATGTTGGCGAAGCAGCGATCTACCGCATCTCCAACCTCTCGCAATTCTTTTACCGGCTTAAAGACACATTCCTGTGCACCGAGTCCGGTTGCATGCAAAATAGTTCCCATCGAAACCATTCCGGTAAGCATAACTGCCTGGATGCCTGCATCGCGTTGCTTAATTTCTTTGAGCAAAGTCAAGCCATCTTTACCGGGCATATCGATATCTAGAATGACAACGCGTGCGGCGCATTCCGCGAGCGCTTTTAAGGCCGTCATCGGATCTGAAATGGAAATGACCTTGTAACCGCGTTTCTGAAGCGACATCCTGACAATGTCCAGCATCGCTTGGTCATCATCAACATGAAGAACAATGTTTTCCGTTTTCATATCGTTCTACTTTCGAGTGTATTCCGCTGCACGTTGCCAGAAACTAGGCTGGCTGTCGCATAGCAATTTGGACTGTAAAGGAGCCAGAAGGTGACTTGAATTGAACCGTCTCAATTTCAACGTCAGGTTTGAAGGAGATCTTGTAATCTTTTCCGCTAACGGTGGTCGGTAGCCCAAGAATGACACCCGGGATATTGAGCCGGTCCTTCGCACCGCCGCCAATCATGTTGGCCAGTTCGCCAACCAAATCTAAAATGTCGCCGTTGATTGTTGTCGGGCGTTCACCGATAAAAGTTTCCGCGGCAGCAAAGGCTACTTCCTTTTCTAGGCTGACAACGATAGTTCCCTCAATGGAGCCGGCAAGGCCGATGATTCCAGTTACGTCATGTCCAGGTTGAAATTCGTCGGCTTTATCGAACGCTTGAATGGTGATTTCCAAGCCAAGCATCGTCTTGAAAATGGCTTTGGTGCTGGCGATAAACGATGGAAGATAAACGCTTTGGATTTCTGATTCGAGAATTGTGGACACAGTAACCTCTTGATATTTGCGGGGGTGATGGGGTTAGACGGCAACGAACTTGTCAAGCTTGGCTCTCAAAGCATCATTGTCAAAAGGTTTGGTGAGATAGTCTGAAACACCGGCCTGTATCGCCGCTACAACCTGTCCTTTTTGCGCTTCTGTTGTAACCATAATAATCGGGAGAGTCGCACCCATAGCGCGGATGTCCTGGACCAATTCGAGCCCGTTTTTTTCGGGCATGTTCCAGTCCGTTAAGATCAAGTCGAATCGATCCGTTTGGAAAATTCGGAGTGCTTCAAGCCCATTGGCGGCTTCGACGCATTCCTTGACGCCTACTGCATTCAAAGCACGTACGATAACCTTGCGCATCACACCTGAATCATCAACCACAAGTACTTTCACGGTAGACCTTTAAATTGAATCGTAATGTATCGTCCAATCGCGGTGAATTCGCTTGAATCGGAGTTATCCGAATTTCAGCGAAACAACTGTTGCGCTTCTGAACAGACTAGTTTTGCTTTCTAAAACAAATTGGGAGGTGGCATTCAATACCAAGAAGGTCCTTTTGCAGGTATTGCGTCTAAGGGAAAATAGCAGTGCGGGGCGATCGACGGTGCATTGAAGCGACTAGTACGGATGCAGCAAGTTTGCAGATGATTCCGTTTATTCCGATTCAATGTGAGGCAACACAATTTGCCTAAACCCGATATTGCGAGAACAATCGCCATGGAAGGGCATGTTCACACTTTCGTTCTAAACAGATCAGAGCTGGTTTGACGATCAAAGGTCTTGTCTCGAAATGAGCGGAGACAGGCAGTCGCTTTTTGGTGGAAACGGAATTCCTAGAAGCACTGCGACGGAAGTGATCTTTCAAGGACGACATGATCATGTTTGCAAGAATTCTCTCGGTAGCGTTTGTATGCTTGATTCCGGGAATTTCCCTGGCCCAATTGCCATCTCAACATTTCTCCTCGATCAATTACCTCGGACGTTATCTTGGGTTTGGCTATAGCGACGGCTACCACGCTTGTAAGGATGGACGGTGCACTCCCAACGGACAATCAAAGAACTGGGATTCAATCTCGTCATTTTATGGTTCGCCAACCCTACCACCAAGCAATCGACTGGTTGGTAGGCAACCGGTAGTATCTTCGCCGATTTACAACCAAGGTTATTGTGCCGAGCCTATTGCTGCTCCGGCGTTGCAAAGCCACATGGTTTACCCAATGCAGAACACGATGTCGATTGAGATGGCTCCGACGACGACTCAGCCCAGTTTTCAGCCACAATCCCAACCACAAAGTACACCACAATGGTCGCCGACTCCGTTGAACTTTGAGCCATTCAATCCGCCCAGCAAGTCTTCCCAGACATCACCAAGTGACCGCGGGACATACGAAGCAGTCCCGTCTGCTCCAATGCAAGCGCCCTCATCAGGCAGAGAGCGTGAAAAATTGGATTTGCCGGCGCCACTCCAACGACCAGATTCGAATTCCCCAGAAGCCCAGTATCGGCGGATACCCCCTGGGTCTTATTCGTTAATCCAACCTACAAGTTTTCGGGCGCGGTAATTTTTTTTGCGGATCGAAGCGTCCGTTGCGCGTCAACCCATAGGTTAATCACTCCGAGCAGGATCGCCGTGATGAATCCTTGGAACACAGTCGACATCAGAAATGCTGCCACGATTAGCCTTGACCAGTGCAGATTCACTGTGCGTTTGGTCAAATACTCAAGTAGTCCGTCCCAGATCAAAGCGACGCTCAGCATCATGCAAACGGTTCCCCAAACCGCCAACGGAATAGGCGCAAAGAGTTTTGCTGCAATGCTCGCATAAAAGGAATCGGTCGGTTTCCGCAACGGCCCCAGACTGGCCAATCGATGCGAGATTCCTATCCCTGCCAGTGTAGTAAAGCCGGCATAACTCAGGACTAAGCAAGCGATGAACCGGTGGATCATCCATTCCTCTAAGCTTTTATTGCGCAAATAGTGCTCCACCGGGAAAGCTGCAAGGCCGGCAGTCATGATTGCACAGGCGAGAAAAATTAGGCCGAGGAACCGGTCCGGACGGACACTGAGCAGACCACCCAAAATCGCCGATAGAAATCGAATCCCGTCGCGCACCACATTGAGTTTGCTTTCCCCAATTCGTGTGGCATAGGGAATCGGTAGTTCCACAATCCGCATTTGGGTCACTAATGCTTTGGCGCTCATGGCCGGGGTAAAATGCAGGCCGGACGGAAGTGGTTGCAGTTGATGCCAGGCATCACGAGTCAAAACTCGCATTCCACTGGCTGCATCGGTTACACTTCGTCCAGTAAGAAACCCCAACAAAATCGCGTAGAGCCAATTCCCAACTCGGCGAATCCGCGGCATCCTGCTTGTTGGCCCCATTCTTGAGCCAAGAACGACTTCTGCCCCTTCATCCAATATCTGAGTGCACATCCCTTCAAAGAAACTCGGGTCGCACGTGCCATCCGCATCCAGAAAAGCAAGAAGATCACCTTTCCCTGCCTCAAATCCCTGTTCAATTGCGGCTCCGTAACCTTGATTGGTCGCCAAAACGATGACGGTCACGGATGGAAAGGATCGAGCGATCTCGACCGTTCGGTCTGTCGAACCATCGCTGACGACGATCCACTCCACGGCCTGAAGTCCTGCATTGCTGCGCAAAGCTTCTGACACTGCTAAGCAGCGGGTTAATGTAGCCGAGATAGCCTTCTCTTCGTTCAAAGCCGGTATCACGACCGTCAAAGTGCTCTTCGTTGACGAAATCATGCTGCTAGTCTACCGAGTCCTGGTGCCTTTTTGTGTAGGATTAGGCATATCGTTGCCCTTCCCCGACTACTTTCACTACAAAGTTGACTTAGCGACCACATGCAGGATTCGCAGTTCCGAGTTTGGTATTTATTTCTAACACAAGTTGTCGTCGTTGCCGGCTTTTTGCATTGGTTTGGGCAATTTGAAGCAATGCCGCAAGTTGATACGGCAAGTTATCGCGATTATTCCTTCGATTCGGTTACGACCGCGCTCAATGACAAACGAACGTTTGTTTACCCGAGCGTCTTGCGTTTTTTTGAGGCAGCCGACGGCTCGGAACGACTCATCCCGTGGTTTCAGTACTTCGTATCGGCCGCATCCACTGGCTTCTTCCTATCTACGCTGCTCGCTTGTCGCTGGAATCACTGGCTGGCACTAGCAGCCGCTTCACCCCTTCTTGCAAGTCCATTGGTCTTGGAGTACAGCCGAATCTTAACTCCAGACTTGCTTGCGCAAGCCTTTTCTGTCGTGACGGTCTCGTGTTGGCTTGTCGTTGTGCACAAAGGTAAGGGGCTCAGAAGTCTAATCGGTCTATCTCTCTTTTCATTTCTCAGTTATCAAACCAAGCCTTCCTATCTTTTCCTCTTGGCGTTTGTGCCGGTCGGAGGCTGGATCGCGCGTGGATGGCTGCACCCGGAAGATCGCGACGCATGGAGAGTCGCTGTAGGCCTGACCGTAGCAGGCACTGTTCCGTTCGTCGCATGGTGCGCTCTGCGATGGATGCTGGTGGGGCATTTTGGCTTGGTATCCTTTGGTGGCTACAACATCATCGGAATCGCCGGTCAATGGATTCAAAGGGATTCGATGAACCAGTTGACCGCAGAAGTTCAACCGTTAGCGGAAAAAATCTTGCAACGTCGCGAAGCGAAAAAATGGGAGGCGACAGTTACCTACGAAGAAATGGAAACGCGATTTAACCCAATGGTCTGGGATATCGCAGTACCTGCGGCTGTCGAACTCTACGGCGGAGATTCGAGAATCATGAACCTACGAATGGCGGAACTCTCAAGTCAAGTCTTGAAATCGAAACCGACGTCTTATCTAAACTGGCTTGCCAAAGCCGCAAAGCGTTCTGTGCGGAGTGCGATCGAGATTACGCTCCGAAACCCCATCGTAATCGTAACGATCCCGATGTGGCTCTTGGCATTCGCCTGGAATTGGCGAAAGAAGCTTGTAAGGCCTGAGCGTCAATGCATACGCAGTTACGACTGCGAGTTCCAAACGATAGTCTGGTTGGCTCTAGGTTACGCAATCTGCAAAATGGGACTCGTCATCCTGGTGGAACCACCCATCGATCGCTACTGCGCTCCTGCCACGGTTTTCTTAGCTAGCGTTCTTGCGATGGCTGCATGTCAGGCGATTCTTAGGGGCACGAGGGTCGCTAGGACTGAAACGTTGTGAAGCATCTTGCGCCGCAGTATTTTGGGTAGCGAAAGTCGTCAAGACTTTCGGCTGCATCGGCGAAACGACCGAAACTCTTGACGAGTTTCGCTACAACAGCGTTGCTCCCGTTAGGACGGGACTTGGGACGATAAACAACATCCCTCTCTTACCCAATCTTCCAGCCTTGCCAGACTGCCATTGCTTGGAACTGCGGATGGTTGTTATGAACCTACTCACGTATTGTGCCGGACTCTTTAAGAGAAACACTATGGCGAGATCGATGGGATAGATGGCATTTTTGAGGGACCAAATCGGCGAAATCGAACGACAGATAGGAGCGCACGACACTTGTTTGCGCACCTTCTGGGGATTTCGTTTTCTTCTGGTCTTACTCACGTTGCTTCAAGCCGGCTGCGCGAGCCAAAAGTACGTTCAAATTCGTCAAAACCCAATAAACCCGCTAACGGAATCCTTGAATCTGCTTTCCAGATCGGGGCCTCAAGTCACGGCTCGCACGACGACTCTTTTGCGTCACTACGCACTCTTGGATGCGTATAAACGCGATCCAGAAGATTGCCTTGTCCAGTTGCAAGAGCTAGCAATGGACGAAAAGGGGGCTGAAAAAGTTTACGCGATTTCCGAGCTTGCCTACACTATCGGCAAACAAGCAGAAAAAGCAAATCGCGAGGGCCAAGCGTTGGACATGTACACGGTGTCGGTGAGTAACGCTTATCTCTATCTGTTTTGTCCAGAGCTCGACATTTCACGCAATCCCTATGATCCCCAATTTCGGGGCGCCTGCGATCTCTATAACGCGGCTCTTGAGTCCACCCTGCGTATGGTTAGCAAACAAGGCAAATTACGTCCAGGGAATAGTTATCGCATCACAACTTCCAAAAAGAACTACGATGTCCAAGTCGTGTCTCGTGGCAAATGGCATGACGAAGACTTCGAGGAGCTGAAGTTCTGCAGCGACTTCCAAGTGCAAGGTCTCCAATCCGCCAATGTCAGTTATGGCGTTGGGGTTCCTATGATCGCAGTTCGAAGATCGCATGAAGGAGAAGGACCGATCGAGAAATTTTATCCCGAGGGGCTTTCCTTTCCTGTAACGGCCTTGCTTCGCGTTACATCGCCAACTGTGCATGCGTCGCGAGATTCCCAGCACCGCCACCCCTGCGTTCTGGAGCTGCATGATCCACTTGACTCCACCGATATCGATTTGAATGCCCGCCGGGTGCCTTTGCAGTCGGATTTAAGTACGCCGCTTGCCTATTTCTTGGATAACCCAAAATTCCGCGAGCAAACCAACAGCACGCTTGGGCTCGTAGACCCGCACAAGACGGAGAAACTGCGAGGTATCTACATGCTCGAGCCCTATGACCCGAATCGCATCCCGGTGGTAATGGTGCATGGTCTTTGGTCCAGCCCGCTGACTTGGATGCCTATGTTCAACGATCTCAGGTCCTTCCAAGAACTACGACGCAACTATCAATTTTGGTTCTATCAGTATCCAACAGGTCAACCATTTTGGATCAGCGCGACTCAAATGCGAAGCGACCTTTTTGAGCTTCGACGGACCCTCGACCCAAGCATGTCCGACCCTGTACTGGATCAGATGGTCCTGGTGGGGCACAGTATGGGAGGCCTCGTGTCACGATTGCAAACTCTGGAAAGTGGCGAAGAATTTTGGCATATTCTTAGCGACGAACCGTTCGAAAAAGTAAAGGGAGAGGAAGCGGAACGCCAGCGACTTGCGGCTGCACTTTTCTTTCATCCCAACAACGCCATCAAACGAGTCGTTACGATCGGGACTCCTCATCGTGGCAGCAACTACGCAAACGACTATACGCGTTGGGTAGCTCGCAAAGTCATTACTTTGCCAAGGAGCATTACGGACGTTGGGAACTCTTTGATTCGACAAAATCCCAATTTGTTTCGCAACACCGAACTGGTGACAACTACGACCAGCATTGATTCTTTAAGCCCTGAATCGCCCATTTTTCCGACGATGCTGCGAGCCCGTAGGGCACCGTGGGTCAAGTACCACAACATCATCGGCGTCGTCCAAAAAAGCAACTGGTTTGGTGGCGAAGCCGAACTGAGTGATGGTATTGTTGGTGTTGCGAGCGCTCATATGGACGATGTCGCTTCCGAAATCCTCGTCGAGTCGAAACACCAAGACATTCATAGCAAGCCGCGAGCTATCCTCGAAGTCCGCAGTATTTTAGTCGATCACTTACGCGAAGTTTGCAGGCAACCCGAAATTGCTAAAATCCTGGAGGTACCCAATCACTGGTACAACTCGAGCCGAATGGCATCGGACCAAGAGCCGGCCGACGCAAATCAAACCATCACCGCTTCCTATTTTCAGGTGGCTGACCAGAATCGCATTTCCCCGATCATCCTATCGAATGATAGAATGCAGGGCGAGCAGCCTAGCGTTGTTTCGGCATCTGCCTTGGCCCCGTTGCCGTACCCAGCTCCACGTCGGACAAGCAGAATGCGTTTATCTCCCCTATACAACGCCAATAAGTAATTTAGCACTGCCGATGCGGAAACTCTTTCAACTCGTTCAAGCCGTCTGCATTGGAATGGTGCGGTTTTACCAACGTGCCATTAGCCCTCTGCTTGGAAGCAATTGCCGCTTCTTCCCCACTTGCTCGCAATACATGATTGAGGCGATCGAGAAGTACGGTGTGCTTCGAGGAATATGGAAGGGAACGAAAAGGATCTGTAGGTGTCATCCCTTTACACAGGGTGGATACGACCCACCTTGATGGCGGACTTGAGAATAAATCGCGGGGAAATCTAGCGCAGAGGCGGAGAGTCGCAATGACGCAGTGATGTGCTTCTCAGCGTCTCTGCGCCTTGGCGACTCTGCGCTAAATTTGTTATTTTCCGACTCCAATTACAAGCCGTTCACAACCCTGTGAAATCCGTCTTTCACAAATCGTTCGCCAAAATTGATCACTAAACCAAGTTTCAGTTTCATAAGACGCAAATAGGTCAAAACCTGAGCTTCGAAGACCTCGTTGTACTTGGACGTTGCCTTGCATTCGACGATGACTAAATCATGAACTAATAAGTCGAGGCGTAACGGAGTTGCTAGCAACTGGTCTTTATAATGAATTGGGACTTCCAGTTGTCGCCGAACGACTAAACCGGCATGCGACAATTCCCATGCCAATGCTTCTTCGTAAACACTTTCAAGTAGCCCAGGGCCACCAAGGGTGCGATGAACTTCGATCGCAGCGTTGAGAATCAATTTGCTGATTTCATTTTCATGCATGCTTTTGATCTCCTTTTCTTGAGAAGAAAGCGCAGAGGCGGAGAGTCGCAATGACGCAAGGTTGGGTTTCTCAGCGCCCTTGCGACTCTGCGCTAAATTAATTGCCCTATATTGATTGCAACGAAGATGGAATTTATTCCATGAACTTGCTTGGTGGTGCAGGCCGGCCAAAGTAATAGCCTTGAGCCATGGTGAAGCCAAGTTCTTGACAAACCTTCGCTTCCGCTTCGTTTTCGATACCTTCGGCCAGTGGCACGACCCCGAGATCGAGAACAATACGAACCAACGAACTTAGAACTTTGATTCGTTCGGGTGGAGCTTTATCGATATCGCGGATCAAGCCCATATCGAATTTTAGGACATCTGGTGCTGCGTTGCATAGTTCTGCAAGTCGGTTTTGACCTGCGCCGAAGTCGTCGTAAGCGATTTGTATATTCAGGTCGCGCAGACGATTTCGCAGTTCGAACATTTCGTCAGCGCTGGTAATGGCTGACTCATGGATTTCGAGCGTTATTGGCAGTTCAGCGGTCATCTCGCGAACCTGTGCCATCGATTCGATCAACCCTGGCTTACCCAGTTCCAACGGGTGTGTATTCACGTAGATTCGAGAATTTCCCGGCAATGCCATGCCTTCGCGAATTCCTTCCCAACGCAACATTTGGCTGAGTTCGGTTTCCAAATTGAGTTTGGATGCTGCGCCGAAGAGGGCAGCGCTCGTCTCAAGCCCAAACATTCGACTCCTTGCTAATACCTCATATCCGAGATTCGTAGCTCCATCAATCGTGACGATAGGCTGAAAGAACGGAGTGACAAGTCTCTTCTCCATCAATCGGTCAAATTGAACCAACGCCAGCGCTTGATCGCATACATCTTCGGCTAGCGTGTTCGACGCGGTCGCATGGTCATCGCACCGGACGCGGAAGGCCATATCGGCGAATTGAACTAAGTCATCTGCTTTGAGAATGACCATATCTGTGAGGCGGCGTCCGTTGACATAGGTTCCATTCGTGCTCTGCCTGTCTATCAAAACCAAATTTCCGTCTCGGTTCGTCAAATCGGCATGGTGGCTGGACACTGTCTTGGAAGGCAATTGCAGACTGCAGCCCGCTTTTCGCCCAATGGAAAACGGAACAGGGTGGACGACGGTGAGTGCATTTGAAACTTGGTTGCTCACGGACGCCAATACCCAAACCGTTTTGGTTTCGGCGGGCGAGGGGCGACGTGCACCAGTCGAAATGGGTTTATGGTATTGGGCGATATCGCTGTTCATCGGCGTTGCCATTGGAAATCGATCGAATCGGTTTTGACGTTTGTATTGCTGGACGCTGTTTAGTGAGACTCCGAGCCCAACTGGGTACTCTAGACCACAAATTGTGCACGATCAGCGAATCTCGTTATTTTGTGCCAGCATTTTGTTCTTATCGACTCTATCTTTCCATTTGCATTCATTCTTCTAGGTATTTTTGTGCCGATGACACGCGGACAACCGTGGGGATGGTCAATGGCTTTGACGATCACGCGGACAATGCAGATTTGTTCGTTCGCCCGGCTATGAGGGATTTTTCATGCAACCGCTTTTTGGTATTCGAGACACATCCTCTTCAACCGGCCTAGGCTTGCCGGCGGTATTGAATGAAGACGCATTCTGGCCTTACGAACCGAAGACGCTTGAGGAATGCGGTCTATCCGAAATGGCGATCGAGTCTTTGATCCTGCAGACCTTTCTTTCCATTGGAACGTTAACCGGTCGAGGAATGACCGATCGGGTACGATTGCCGTTTCGAATCGTAGAGCAACAACTAGCCCAGTTGCGAGTTCGCCAACTCATCGTTCATGCTCGACCGGCTCCACTCAACGATTTTTATTACAGTCTGACGGAAAACGGACAAAAGCGGGCGCAAAGCTATCAGAAGGCCGCATCGTACACTGGACCGGCGCCTGTTCCGCTCATGGACTATGTACTCAGCGTGGAAGCACAAGCGAGCAACTTTGAGCCGATAACAAGCAAAGAACTCAAGGCAGCACTGGATGGAGTGACCTTTGAACCATCTTGGTTGGATTTTTTGGGCCCAGCCATCAATAGCAATTCGGGCATATTTCTGTATGGACCACCGGGAAACGGAAAAACAACGCTTGCTCGCTGCTTAGCCAATTGTCGTGGGCAAGAGATTTGGATTCCTCATGCGATCATCGAAGACGGAATGATTATCAAGCTCTTTGACGCCTCGTATCACGTTGCCTCGAATACTCCGAGTGGCGCAGCTGGCATTATAGCAAACCAGGAGCACGATCGCCGCTGGCTTCGCATTCGTCGACCCACGGTCGTTGTGGGGGGAGAATTGACACTCGATAACCTTGAAATTCGACACGATCCCCGAAGCAACACGTGCGAAGCACCCCTGCAGATGAAGAGCAATTGTGGGTGCTTGCTCATCGATGACTTTGGACGTCAACGCGTGGCTCCAGCAGAACTTCTCAATCGTTGGATCGTGCCCTTAGAAAGCCGCCATGACTTTCTAAATCTTCCCACCGGCAAAAAATTCTGCGTTCCCTTTGAACAAACGATTTTGTTTTCTACCAACCTCCAGCCGGAACAGCTGGTCGATGAAGCGTTTCTCCGGCGAGTTCCATTCAAAATCAACATCGGCGATCCAAGCGTTCAAGAGTTTATGGACTTGTTTAAGCGAGCAGCTGAAGCATCTGACGTTCCATGGCGACCAGATGTCATCGAAAAACTGATTGCAAAACATTATCACAACGTCGGACGTCCGTTACGAAGATGTCACCCTCGCGACTTGTTGCATCAAGTCACCTGCCTGTGTGCTTATCGCGGCGAAAGAGTCGAGTTGCGTCCGGAGTTTCTGGACCTTGCCTGTACGAATTACTTTGGCAACCAGCCAATCATGCAGTCCTCAGCCTCGATGATGTCCAAGCCTGTAGGCTGGGATGTGCCAGCCCCTAGCAGGCCGAGTGTAACCGCTCATGCGGGAGAATCCTCGCTCAACCGAATTGTGCAGGGGCCACTGCAAGGTCAGAATAGCCAACCCCTTCGAAGCCAGCCTCAGCGCACAGAAATGCTTCGTGGTGCCAATCCATTGACTGCGGCTTTGCCTCCGCAGAGCGTCCCTCAGCTAGCACGCAATATGGCTGGAGACCTCGCACTCAACGCCCCACGAACTTCACCCATGCAGGTCGCAAGTCCTAACCCCAACACTCAGCTCCCACCTCTCACCCAGACTCCTCGGCCAACGCGTCTACCATCCGCGACCGAATCTCAGTCCACCAACCTACCAACCAGCGAACGAGTCTAGGGATTTCCTATGGTAATGACAGCAGCAAGCATTCAAGCGGGATTTGAACCAATCCCTGGGTACGTGCTTCGGGACAAATTGGGTACGGGTGGCTACGGTGAAGTTTGGTTAGCTGATGCACCTGGCGGACTTAAGAAGGCGATCAAGTTTGTTCATGGCAATATTGACGGCAATCGCGCAGCGGGTGAGCTCAAATCGCTACAGCGCATCCGGCAGGTGAATCACCCATTCATTCTTTCATTGGAAAGAATCGAAGTCATCGAGGGACAGCTCATCATTGTTACTGAGCTGGCTCAGGGGTCACTACACGATCGCTATGTTGAGATTCGGCAGAAGGGCTTTGTGGGGATCTCAAGAGACAAACTGCTTGCCTATATGCGCGATACGGCAGATGGCTTGGATTTTCTATGCCAACAACATGATCTCCAGCATTTGGACGTCAAACCCGCAAATCTGCTTTTGGTCGCCGACCGCGTTAAGGTAGCGGACTTTGGGCTAATCAAGGACATTCAGTCGAATAGTCTTTCGGTGATGGGAGGGTTGACTCCGACTTATGCAGCTCCCGAAATGTTTGATGGGCGTCCCGGTCGATTTAGCGACCAGTATTCCTTGGCAATCGTGTATCAGGAGTTACTTACAGGTACGCTTCCGTTTCGCGGACGGACGACGG
This sequence comes from Pirellula sp., assembly GCA_031424235.1. Taxonomy (GTDB): domain Bacteria; phylum Planctomycetota; class Planctomycetia; order Pirellulales; family Pirellulaceae; genus JBKCUI01. The sequence goes on along the minus strand of JANPHB010000048.1, from coordinate 17,685 downwards.
CTCAGCTTGCCAATGAGCATCTTCACAAGGCGCCGAATCTAGAGGCTATCCCACTGCTTGAGCGTCCAATCCTAAGCAAAGCTCTCGCCAAAAAGCCTCAGATGCGTTTCAGCGACTGCCGAGAATTTATTAATGCCTTAGAGCATGTGCAGTCCCAGCCGGATGAGGCAAACGCTGGTTCAGCGGACGGAGCGATAGGCAAGAAGAAGGTTGTCAATCGGTCGGCAAACAAAAGTACGCCTCAGCGATCCGCCGGCGCCTCAAGCGGGAAGTTTCAGGTCCATCGCAAACAATCCGTGGGGCCCTTGGAGCTTAGCACTCAAAGTCCGGTCGCTCCTTCCACTCGTTCCCGAGGTGTTGAGATATTGCCTGAGTTACTTGGTAGCTCCGAGGAGTCCCATGAGGCTTCGTCCATCGAAACCAAGCCGAGCAACAATCCCAAAAAAACACTGATCATTGGTCTCGGTGCAACTGGGGCTCAGTCTCTGATTTTGATGCGAGATAGGCTGCTTGAGTCAAGCCCCTTGCAACTCAATGCCGAGCAGCTTGGATTTCTGTTGATCGATACCGACCAGGCCACCATCGAAGCTGCAGTGGCGCCAGAGCGAGCAGCAAGACTACCTTATCATGCAGCGGTTTTGATTCCGCTCAAGTCACCTCAATACTACCGCCAATCGGAAGCCGACTTCGCTCAACTAAGCCGACGTTGGGTCTACAATATTCCGCGATCCCTAAAGACTGAAGGAGTACGCCCCCTTGGAATGCTTGCCCTATTGGACAATGTGACGGCTGTTTTCAATGCTTTGCATGAATCGATTTTAGAAGTCGCAAAAAGCAATGGCGAGGATGCCTTCGATGCAGAACCAATCAATGTTCAAATCGTCGCTTCTGCGCATGGCGGAACAGGCAGCGCCATTGCATCCGAAATTGGATTTATGGTTCGGCAATTGGCTGCCGAATTCGAAATCACGATCAATACGGAATTGATTTTGACATGCGCTACCCAAAACGCAGTCGCCGCCTCGGACCTAACAACTGCATCTGCCCTTGCTTGCTTAACGGAGATCAACCACTATTTCCGAACCGAGGGATTGCATCCTCAACTCGATCAGCTACCCGCTTCCAAAGCGATCAACCAGCCCCCTTTTGACTTTGTCTCGTTGATCTATGGAGGACAATGCGGAATCAACTCGGATTGGGAGACGACAACGGTTCAGGTTGCGGAATACCTTTGGGCTTGCTCCGAAACCGACCTTGGAGACCGTATTACTAAGACTCGACAGGAAACCAACGCTGAGGAAAATACCCAAATCGATCAAGAGTGGACGCCTTGGTTGGGGGCAGTCAACTCGCAATCCGTAATGATCTCTTCCGATTGCGACAACGTCGACGCTGCGAGCCGAGCTTGTATGCGCGCGATTCTGCCTTGGCTATCGGCCATCAATGAAGTACTTGCGGACAAGGAAACAAGTGAGTCGCACTCAAAGAGCGTCGATTCCAAAACGCTTGAAAAAATGGACTTCTTCGTTCAAGACATGTTTCGAAACAATCATTGGACAGCCCAGGCATGGGTCCGACAGTGTATGGTTCGATTAGTTCCTAATTTTGATGAAAAGCCGCGAGATGAGACAGCGTCGGCGCAGGAACAGCCACAAGTCGATTCGACGCTCACTATCGAACAGCGTGAAGATATCGAGCATGTATGCCAGCAACTCGCTCTCGATATCAATGATGCAGTCAAGTCGATCACTGCGATGGTAAACGATACGCAGGAAACTCTTGCAGATTGCTTAACGGGGCGTTGGCTAGTCAACCCAGTTGCCTGGGCTAATCTAAGACCGCTGGTGCGTTCGGTTGGGTCGAAATTTAGCGTCAATGCGAACTCGCTGAACATAGTGTCGCAAAAGCTGGCGGACAAGCATGACGCTTTTCTTGAAAAAATGTATCGCGACGAGAATAATGCGACAACCGAATTTGAGCAACAATTGCATGCCATGGCGTTGGAGACTAGATTTCATTCGATGGGCGCAAAGATGCTTGGTCGATTGGCCGAACATATGTCCTACATCGAAAACCTTTGGATCAACGAATGCAAATTGCTGCATTCGGAAATTTGCAATTGGGTCGATGAGCTCTCCAAACGACTTGGGGTGCAACTGAATGACTCGCCAAAGGCCAATTCTTTTCTGTCCGCCTTGTTTCAGTCGGAAAACGATGACGCGGCAAGCAAGGAAACACGCAAATCCATCCAGCAATTGATGAGCGGTCGACTTAAGGTTGCCCTCGTTCCGGAGTCGAAGACCGAAAATGCAGTGAATGTATCATTCGATGCCATACTTGATGCAGCATCGCAGGCTTGTTTGCCCGTTCAAGTTCCTCAGGAGTGTGCTGCGGACTTTGTCGTCGTCGAGGAAGGGACACCAAGCGCAGCCGAATTCAACAATACGGTTCTCGTTGCTGAGCCTGCTCAGACTCAATCGGTCGCTACCGAATTTGAACTGACTTCCACGTCAAACTCAAACAGCAGTGCTACGAGTCCAGAGAAACGAAATCTGGAAATCGAAATCGATTCCTCGAGACCTTACTTTGTCGAGTTCGGAGGCGCCGTACGAAATGTAGTTCTCGTCCCGATAGAAGTTGCGGAGAAGCTGGACCCAATTCAAAGAGGTACGATTGTGGAAAGAAAAGCCGCATTGATCTCGAGCGATCGCTGCCAAAAACCAACGATAATCTGTCTAGGCGAACAACTCGTGCTCAGTGACATTATGGATCGAGTTTGGATGCCATCGTCGGACCTCTGGAATTTATCCAACCGAATCCTAGCCCGAGTGGATGTGGACTGGCTGCCGGTCAACGGCCCTAATTAGTTCACGCCAAAACTTGTCTAAATGTACTTCGTTTAACAGTCAGCCGTAGGCGTACTGTCAAAGCCGCAAGTACGCCTTCGGCTGACTGTTAAACGACTAAGTCAACCAGCCCCAAGCTCGGCAGGAGCCTCGCTCTCCCATCGGTTTCGAACCTTTTCACTTCCAGCGTGCAACGGTTTCCATCAATCGATCTGCATTGACAAACACTTCCGCCGTCCAGCCAGCTTGGCGAGCAGCCTCTACATTTTCGACACGATCGTCAGTGAAGAAAATACCGGATGCGTCATGACCCGCGTGGCGCTGAGCTTCGCTGTAAATGTGCGCATCGGGCTTCATGCTCCTGACCTCGTACGACAGAATCACAGGCGAGAACCAATCTCGCACCTGCGGATACCTCAATTCGCCAATCCAATTCCAATGCGCTTCGCACGTATTGGAAAGCAACCCCATCGGAATTCCTAAGTCGCGCACCCGTTCCAAAACCGGCAGAATGTGCGTGTTTGGGATAAACATATCCGCGGCCGCCTGCAACATATCGGCCATATCCAATTCTCGCCCAATTGCATCCGATATGCGTGATACAAACTGAACGCTGCTAATCAAACCCGTCTCATACTCGGTCTGCAACGTCCCATCCAAAACCAACGCACGCATTTGCTCCACGCTAACACCAGCAATCTTGGCCATTTTCCGCATCGCCAAATTGTGATCGAAGTAAAGCAATACGTTGCCAAGATCAAAGTAAACGAAATTAGGACGCATGGGGGTAAGTTTTTAGTTTTTAGTTTTTAGTTTTGAGTTATCAGTTATCTTAAGCCTTTAGCCTTTAGCCTTCCAATCGATCTTTCCAGGTTTTGACTTGTTCTGCAACTCTTGTTGGGTTGCTGGAGCCGTAAGAGCTATACGATTGGATTGCTCCTGCCACACCCAGCGTCTTTCGAATTGAGCCATCCAAGCTTTCATCGACCGATTTGATCTCCGCGTCCGTGAGTTCCAGGAGAGGAACTTTTCGAGACTTGGCAATTGCCACCAGCGCTCCCACTTTATGATGTGCAGTTCGCTGAGGCATTCCGCGTGAAATCAGTCCCTCCATCAACGCCGTCGCATCGAGATAGCCTTGATCCAATTTGGCTGAAATGACTTCCGGCAAAAGCTCCGTTTGCGCGACAATGGGGATCGCCAATTCCAAACATGCGATCACCGTGTCGAACGAGTCGAAAAGAGGCGGCTTGTCTTCCTGCAAATCCCGGTTGTACGCCAACGGCAAACCTTTGATGAGCACCAACAATGTTTGCAAATTTCCAATCACTCGAGCCGATTTGCCTCGCGTCAATTCCAACGTGTCCGGATTGACCTTTTGAGGCATGATACTGCTCCCGGTGCAAAATGCATGCGGAAGTTTGATAAAGCCGAATTCAGTCGTCGACCACAATATCCACTCCTCAGCCCAACCGCTCAAGTGTTCCGAAATCATCGTCAGGACAAAGACGGATTCAACGGCGAAGTCGCGGTCGCTACTGATGTCCACACTGTTCGCAGCTACTCCCTCAAAACCCAAAAGCTCAGCAGAATAATGCCTGTCGATTGGCAAACTTGTTCCTGCCACCGCTGCTCCGCCCAAGGGACTGACATTCACTCGTTTGCGACAATCCGCCAATCGACCTCGATCTCGCTCTAATTTCTCCATGTACGCCAGCCAATAGTGAGCTGCCAAAACTGGCTGAGCCCGTTGCATGTGCGTGTAAGCTGGAATAATGACTCCAGCGTCTTTGCTGCATCGACTGAGAAACGCTTTCTGTAAACCGAGCAATAGCGAATCCACGCGATCCAAGTGCTCTCGAACCCACAAACGTATGTCCGTGGACACTTGGTCATTTCGCGACCGAGCCGTATGCAGTTTTCGTCCTACATCACCCAGCCTATCGATCAGCGTCTGTTCGATGTGCATGTGGATATCTTCCATCTCAATCTTGAACGGCATTTCTCCCCGATCGAGTACCCCTTCGATATCCAAAAGCTCTCGCTCGATCGCCTCAAATTCGGCAGCTTCCAATAATTTCTGACGGCAGAGCATCCTGGCATGAGCGATCGAGCCGCGGATGTCCTGCTTGTACAGGCGATGATCGAACGAGATGCTTTCGCTAAATCGAGCAAGGCGACTGTCCATTCCGTCGGAAAAAACGCCGCTTCGTGATAATGATGCCAAAATGAATTCCCGGAGTACGTTGACTGATTTGACACAGCCGACAAAAGTCAAAGTAGTAGGCACATTCCATGTGCCGTTCACCAAGAATCATGGTAATTACTGAGCGGCGGACGGCACGACGGAGCGTGCCTGCTACTTTTGTCGGCTGTGAACTGATTTCTGCTATGATTGTCATAGATTCCACAGGATTCTCAAGCCACGAAGTAAAGGCAAATCAATTGTTGTCGAAGGTTTTTCGCAGAACACCGATCTCGCTACTCAATTTCATCAGCCAACCGACGCGAGCGATTGTGAGTGTGATGGGCGTCGCCTTTGCCTTGCTCCTGATCTTCATGCAGCTTGGGTTTCGCGGGGCCGTCGGCAATACGGCCACCATCGTCTACGGGAAACTGAGCGGCGATTTGGTGATCCGCTCTCCCGATTATGTCCATCTTTATGAACCGCGGACCATCGACCGCGCCTGGATGAACATGGTTGCCTCCCATCCCGACGTGGAGGGTGTCGACCCATTTTTTATCATGTTGCATCGCTGGCAAAACCCAGTCAAAAACGAAGGATGCACGGCTGCACCGCCCGACGGCTCGTTTCGAACAGTCGGAATGATGGGAATGCAGTTGGATCGGCCAGTGATTCAATTGGCGGAACTGGATGAGAAGGTTGAGTTGCTCAAGGACCCCAACGCGATGTTGGTCGACCGGGCCACGCGGGCGGAATATGGGCCCGAAGACTGCAAACACTTCTCCGATGCTGACGTTGGAAAACAGACGGATATGGGAGGCAAAAACACGCGAATCGTCGGCCATTTCAAGCTTGGAACAGGTCTTGCCACAAACGGAGCAGTCCTGGTTAGCGATGTTGCGTTTGGCCAAAGGGCCCTAATCGATGTCCAAAAACGAGCCTCATTAGGACTTGTCCGGCTCAAACCCGGAAAAGACCCCGCCGTCGTTCGCGATTCGATCGATGCCTGGCTCGCGAGCAAGGATCCGAGTTCCATGTTGGCCATTCAAATCCTGACCATGGAAGAGCAGCGACTTTGGGAACGAAAACGCTGGCTCAATGAAACTCCGATCGGAATGATCTTTTCGATGGGAGTCGCAATTTCCTTTATCATCGGCGCAGCCATCGTTTATATGGTGCTAGCAACCGATGTCGCCAGTCGGCTTCCTGAGTATGCAACGCTCAAGGCCATGGGGTATCCACCGAGCTATCTTGCTCAAACCGTCTTGCGACAGGCCTGGCTACTTTCCTTTTCAGGTTACTTCCCAGCTTTTTTGACCACGATGGCGCTCTACCAGATTACATCAAGCCTATCTGGCATTCCGACTTTTATGACGTGGCCGAGGGCCGCAGGAGTGTTTGGGCTATCGTTGCTCATGTGCACCTTCGCCGGGCTCCTCGCGATTAGAAAGCTTCTTAAAGCGGAACCCGCTTCGCTGTTCTGAGAACCCCCATCTTTTTGACTTTGCTCCCCTCTCCCCGAAACGGGGCGAGGGGAGGAAATCGCATCACCCCTCCCCGGCCTTTGGCCGACCCTCCCCGGCCTTTGGCCGCCCCTCCCGGAGGGAGAGTGACTCAGCCTATAGCAAAATGCCAAGCATTCTTCGAAGCGGTTCGGCTGCTCCCCAGAGCAATTGATCGCCAACAGTAAACGCCGACAAATACAACCCGGGTTGCGAAGGGTCCAAAGGCATCTTCCTAAGCCGGCCAACCGGACAATCTAGACCACCTGTGACTGCCGCCGGCGTTAATTGTTGCAGCGACGCGGCCTTTTCATTGGGGACGACTTTAGCCCAGGGATTCGCTTTGGCGAGCATGTCGACGATCTCGTCCAACCCGATATCTTGCTTGAGTTTGATCGTTAACGCTTGGCTATGACATCGCATAGCACCGATGCGCACGCACAATCCGTCGACTGGAATGGTATCCGGCGCAAGCCCCAGGATCTTGTTGGTTTCAGCTCGGCCTTTCCACTCTTCTTTGCTCTGTCCGTCTCCCAAGTCCTTGTCGATCCACGGGATCAGGCTACCGTTGAGCGGTGCTCCAAACTGTTCGATCGGATAGTCCTCAGATCGAATGGTCGAAGCGACTTGGCGATCGATTTCGAGAATGGCGGAAGCAGGATCGTCGAGCAGTGAAGCAACGCTTTGATGAGCGACTCCCATTTGCGAAATAAGCTCACGCATATTCTTTGCGCCTGCCCCTGATGCAGCTTGGTAAGTCATGCTGGTCATCCACTGAACTAAATTGTTCTGAAACAATCCATGCATCGCCATCAACATCAACGAGACCGTGCAATTGCCACCCACGTACGTCTTGATTCCTTTTGCGATGCCATCTCGAATCACTCGGTCGTTCACGGGATCCAGAATGATAATGGCATCGTCCTTCATGCGCAGCGACGAAGCAGCATCGATCCAATAGCCGGCCCAACCTGCTGCGCGGAGCTTTGGATAAGCTTCATTGGTGTAGTCACCTCCTTGGCAGGTAATAATGACATCCATCTTGGCTAGGGCGGAGATGTCGTTGGCCGATTTCAACTCACCCGTCTCCATCGTACCGATCTTAGGGCCAGAGCCGCCGGCATTGGAAGTGGAAAAGAATACAGGCTCGCACTGGGAGAAATCAGCTTCTTCCGTCATGCGTTGTATCAGCACTGAGCCGACCATTCCACGCCATCCGACTAGTCCGACCTTTTTCACGATTTTTTTTCTTGGAGAGTGAGGGGTAGTTTTCAGTTGTGAGTCTTCAGTTTTCAGTTTTTGAGTTGCTCATAACTGACAACTGACAACCGATAACTTAAAACTCACTTCTGGCATTCAAATACGTTTTCGACATTGCCGCGTAAGATCTGGTGTCCCAAAGCGATGGCTTTTTCTTCTGACCAGCCACGCCCCTGACAAAAGTCCTCAGCGAGAATGTCGGCTAGAAGTTGTTTGTACATTCGGAATTTTGGATGGATAAACTCAAGTTTGTAGGCGTCGCTGTAGTAGCCAAGCTGCTTGTTTCGGGGAATGGCCTCAATGCGTCCTCGAAGATCGTGCCGGATATAGTTGGGAGTATTGCTATACCACCAGTGTCCGTGCGTCAAAACATTCGGGAAAATCCAAGCGTAATCGACTAGCTCTTGGTTCGTTACCGATGCGAGGACCGAAATCGGGAACGGAAGGTTCGGGAATGCGTTGAAAAGCTCAGCGTACTGGATCAAAGAGACCCGGGAATCATACAAGTCTTGCCCTTGGAACACGCCTGTTGGGTACACTCTTCGATTGACACCGATCATCAAATCAAAGGGTAGCTTGTAGGCTTCTGCCAATTCCGCGATCTTCCAAAAAACCCATTCGGCCATGGTCCTCTTGTGCGTCTCAGATGCATCGGTGCCAAACTGAATCATATCATCCAAGGCAACTTGTGCGACATGACTTTGGTCCGAATAAGCCTTCGGGGTGAACCAAGGTGGCAAAGAAATGGCACAAGCTCTCGCACCTCGTTCTTTGAAGCGGATAAACAGAACATCGATCGCTTGTTTCAATTCCGAAAGGGTTCGGATGGTTCGACCGGACGCGGCATGGAGGCGTTCTTGGACCTTGGGCTGCGCTAAATGAAAGACCAAGTCGTCGGTTCGGAGGCAAGGGACATAGCGTTTGGTATCAAAGCCTTCGAGAGGATCATCGAAGTCGTTGGTCAAGAAAACCTTCTCCACTCTGCTCACCGCGAGCACTTGCGATTCCCAATCCGGTTGTTCCATCTTGGAATCAGCTAGGTCATAAACTGTCTCCCAATTCGACTTGTTGATTTCGTCTCCTTGGAATCCGAATAGCTTTTGGGAAAGTTCGACGAACCAGGACCACTGAACCGTGTTGTCGATATTGCCGAGATATTCAAAAAGCCGTCCTACTTTTTCGCGAGGGGAGATGCCAGGTTCCTCGATGAGGTGCTTTGGCATGCCAGAGGAGTGCGCGAGTTCGGTGTAGTAGTGATACCCCAATAGATCGGCGAGCGATGTGGATGTCGGACTATGAGGATTGATATGTGAATGAGAATCGATCAATACGATCGAATCCAATTGTTCAAACAGAATCTGATTCAGAGATTGGCTCATGGTGGTTGTGCTTTGCTTGGTATGCGTGACGGCTATCCGCCGCTAACTGGCGGAATTAATGCTATCACAGATTGTTTTTGCATACTATCAATGACATGGGAATCGGCCGCAAACTCGTTGTCGACCGCGATCCGACTGAACTCCATTAGAGACCTGGCAGATTCAAATTGACTCGCGATCGCTTCTTTCAATTTTTGCACAGAGATAGGAAGTTCCACTTCGATCTCGACGGAATCAGCCCCGACGCGTTCTCGGGCGCCGGCAAACATTTTCACAATCAATCGATCGCTCAAGATGCGTAGCGGCTTTTCCCTGCTCCAGCTTGGGCGGTCCCGATGTTCCAGCAGTTGTAACCCTGTGACTCCACCATGGCCTTGACGTTGGCCGCGTAATATGGGCTGACGATGAGCACTAAACCGATGCCCATGTTGAACACATGTTCCATTTCGCTTTGAGCGATTTCGCCAAGCTTGGCAATCCAATCAAAAACCGGTAGCACTTGCCAGGAACCGCGTTCGAAGACCAAGTCGACATTGGGAGGTAAAATACGTTCGGTGTTTTCAAGCAATCCGCCGCCCGTGATGTGGCCGATTCCGTGTACGACGTTTTTGACTTTGTAGTGAGTCAGAACAGTGCGGGTTAGTTTGCTATAGATCAGCGTCGGGGTCAAAAGCGCGTCACCAACCGTCATTCCCAGATCAGGAACGACGCTATCGATCGAGAGGCCACCTTTTTCAAAGACTGCCTTGCGCACCAGACTGAAGCCATTGCTGTGGACCCCCGAGGAGTTGATCCCAAGAATCACGTCCCCCGGCGCTATGTCACGGCCTGTAATCAGATTCTTCTTCTCGACAACACCGACGCAAAAACCAGCAAGATCATAGTCATCTGACTGGTATAGGTCTGGCATAATTGCCGTTTCGCCGCCGAGAAGGCTGCATTCGGCGGCGATGCATCCATCGGATATCCCTTGGACGATGGACTCTAGGAGCGTTGGATCGTCCTTGGACATGGCCACGTAATCGAGGAAGAAGAGCGGTTCGGCACCCGTGCATAGCACGTCGTTGACACACATGGCGACCAAGTCGATGCCAACGGTGGAGTGTCGGCCGGCTTTAATGGCCACTTTCAGTTTCGTGCCGACCCCGTCGGTTCCGGAAACCAGAATGGGATCTTGGTAATTGCGTGAAAACAGCGATTTGGTGAAGTCGAGGGCATAAAGGCCAGCGAATCCGCCATCGTTTCGGACGACGCGTGGAGTGAAAGTGCGGTGCATGAGGCGAGGCAAACGTTGCATCGACTGTTCATACAATTCGAGGTCGACACCGCTATCTTTGTAGGTGATTGCCATCGGCGAGGCAGAAGCTTTGGTTGGGGGAAGTTGCGAAAAGCGTTTAAAGAAGCATTATCACTTTTTTGGCCGATAAATAAAGTACGCGTTACAAACCTTCCAGTCCTTATCGCTCTCTAAATCGCTATGTTTGGGCTTTCGGTTGAGTTCGGATCGCGGTAAACACCAGGCAAAACGACTCGGAATGTGCTTCCGCAGCCCAATTGGCTACTTAGGCTGATGTCGCCCCCCAAAAGCCGACAAAGCTCGCGAACGATAGAAAGTCCAAGTCCAGTACCGGAGTGCTCGCGAGTGAGTCCGTCGTTTCCTGTGACTCCCTTGGCCTGACGGAATTTCTCAAAAATGATCTCATAATCGCTTGCGGCCACCCCGACTCCCGTATCTGAGACAGACAAAAGCAGTTCGTCTGTATTCTGCCATTCACAAAAAACCGTAACCAGACCACCCTCCGGCGTGAATTTGATGGCGTTGGACAGCAAGTTGGTGAGTATTTGCTGGACTTTGCCTTGGTCTTGCCGGATTCGCATTTCGGACTGACTTGAATCGACCCTTAGATCAATGTTCTTGTCTTCCGCCATCTTCATTACGATCTCGCATTGTGCATGGATCACCGAGAGAATGCAAAATTCAGTGGGGCGAACCTCCATTTTCCCAGCTTCGACTTTGGCAAGGTCCAAAATGTCGTTGATCATATCCAAGAGCAAGCGTCCGCTGTTTTGGATGTTCGAGGCATAGCGTCGTTGTTTATCGGTAAGCGACTCAAATCCTTGGAGTACTTCGCTGAATCCCAAAATGCTATTTAAGGGGGTTCGCAGTTCATGGCTCATGTTTGCGAGGAATTCACCCTTGAGTCGGTTCGCTTCAAATAGCTGCAAATTGACCCTGGCCAAATCATCAACGCGAAGGTCCTTTTCTGAGTTGACCAGTTGAAGTTGTTCTTGGGTTTCTGTCATGTGCCGAAGCATTCGATTGAACGATTCCGAAAGTTCATGGAACTCGTCGTCGGTATCCAGAGAAAACCGAAGCTTGGTATCGCCGCGAGTGATTTCTTCGCTGACGTGCTTCATGTAGCTTAGCGGGCGAATCACAAGTCTTTTCAAGACCCAGTGGATAAAAAACAGGGATAATGCCAGAGTGCATATCGCAATTGAGGTGAGGATAGAGTACGTCCACATGCTCCAAAGTGCAGTTTCGCTGTAAGGCATTTTCACCTTGATGACACGAAATGGATCCAGGGAGGGGGTCGTTGGCACAGCCGCCGAAGTTGGCAAAGCAGCATGACATTCGCGAAGGCAAGTTTTGTCAAACGAGATGGGGTGGTAGTAATAAACCGAGTCAGACGATCGAGCTTCTTCGTAAGCGTAAGGGCGCGTGACTGGGGGCCATGCCTTTGTGGGGTTGGCATTCGCGAGAGGATTCATCGAATTGGGGGTATCTGGAGAACCGGTCCCCATCTTTTCTTGTGTCCGCTTAGCCTCCTCTGCGATGCTGTCCAGCTCGGCCAGCCGTGCATGGACACGATTGACAAGCTCCCTGTCGGTCCCCTTGGCGAACGGGGCGGAAAGAGATTCATGCTCCAAAAGATCGTCGATGCGAAGGATCTCGTATTCATATCGGGAAGGAAGCATGAAGGGACGGAGGAGCTCGAGGATTTTCGCTCGGTCTTCATTCGACTGTGCTCGAGCAGGCTCGCTGGAAAGCTTTCCCAAGGATTGGTTATCGGCGATTGGATTGAAAGTTGTAATGTGCTTCCAGGCGATTACCGCATTGGCATAGTCTCTTGCGGATCGCCGAGTGGTTTCCATAACCAACTGCGAAGCTAGCACTTGGACTGCGTAGAATGCCAGCAAAAGCGAGGCGAGTAGCGCCAATCCCAAGAATAGCAAGCATTTCCGCTCGAGGGACCAGCTTCCCAGAAGTGATTTTAGAAAGCGATTTGCCATGTTGGGGGGGAGCTGGGGTAAATGTTCAAACGCGGAAAGACGGCAATTCCGGAGTTTTCAACATTGATTCTAGAGAATCTAAAGGATTTGAGGATTGAGTAACAGATTCTTCCGCAGGAACTTCCGAAGTTCCATTTTGCCGAAGCGTTCGCTTTTGCCCAGTCACCACAAATTCCTTGCAGGTAATGGTTGGGTCAATTACGATTTAAGCTGTTTTGCCGGATGTGCCGGCGTTACCGATTTTTTGCAGTGTTTCCTACTAAGGAGTTTGGTTCATGTCCAAGCCGTTCACGTATTGGGTTCGACTGGCGATGGTTGCAACAATGTGCACGCTCGTCACCTTCAGTCCTGTCTCTGCAGGACGATGGATGGATCGGCTGTTGCACCGAGACGCCTGCAAAGTGGTTCCAGATTGTTGCGAACTAGCCGTTACCTGCGAGCCTGTCGTTTCGTGTGAACCAAGTTGTTTGGTCGTCCCCGCAGCTCCGTGTGCCAAGCCTGCTCCAACTTGCTGCGATTCCATGCCAATGGAATCCGGAGTGACGATTGCCCCATCCGGAATTGCTCCCGCCCCAGTTGCTGAGAAGCCAGCTCCTGTTGCTGAAAAGCCAGCTCCTGTTGCTGAGAAGCCAGCACCTGTTGTCGAGCCAGCTCCTGTTGCTGAGAAGCCAGCACCTGTTGCTGAGAAGCCAGCACCTGTTGTCGAGAAGCCAGCACCTGTTGTCGAGAAGCCAGCACCTGTTGTCGAGAAGCCAGCACCTGTTGTCGAGCCAGCAATTGAGAAACCCGCTGACGCGAACCCGTTTAGTGAACCTCCGGTAAAGGAGCCGATGCCCGTTGTGCCTGCCGACAGCGATCCGTTTGGAGCCGCGCCGGAAGTTACAAAACCGGCTGAACCTGAAATGCCCGCTAAGCCCGCTCCGAAGTCCGATCTGGATGACTTGTTCGGCGACAAACCGGCTGCGGCAGATACGGCTCCGAAGTCCGATGCGGACGATTTGTTCGGTGACAAACCGGCCCCAACGGAACCGACAACTCCCAAGGAAGCGACTGTCGACGATTTGTTTAGCTCGGAACCAAAGCCAGTCACTCCCGAACCTGAGATGCCGGCTGAAGTCAAAGCCACAGAGCCAGGACTCGACGATTTGTTCAATTCGGAACCGAAGGCAGTAGAAGCTCCGGCAACAGAAACGCCTGTCGAGCCTAAACCAGCCGACGCTTCCATCGATGACTTGTTCGGTCCCGAATCCAAAACCGATACACCTGCTCCAGCCAAAGCGGCGACAGCGGAACCAGGGCTCGATGACCTCTTTGGAACCGAATCAAAACCAGCGGCAAGCGACGCGCCTGCGAAGCCGGCGGCAGATGCAAGCATTGATGACCTCTTTGACTCGAAGCCAGCTGCACCCGCAACTGCGACACCAGCTCCTGCAGACGCATCCATCGATGATTTGTTTGGTAAGCCAATCACCACGGACGTTCAGTCCGCTCCTGCGGCTGTAACCAATTCCGACGATGGTTTCATCGACTCCTTGTTCGGCAAGCCAGCCGCTACTCCAGAACCTGTGTCGACAGAACCCTCAGACAAGGCTACCGAGAAGGCAATCGAGGAGCCTGCGTCTAAGGATACCAAGGCTCCAGCAGATGATTTGGACGCTTTGTTTGGTCTTGGAGCAAACACACGTTCGTCTGATTTCAACGGCGCCGAGTTTCGTCAGTGGGTGGACAACAGTGGGGCTTATCAGGTCAAGGCTCGTTTGGCAGTCATCTACGCTGACAAGGTTAAGCTGATGAAGGAAAATGGCAAGTTCACGACCGTCCCTCTTTCGCGATTAAGCGAAGCGGATTTCGGATACATCAACTGGGTCGCTTCAAGCTTGACTAAAGGCACGACTGCAAGAATGGTCAAGACCGAAGCGCAGCCTTTAGATTCGGATGTTGCTCGCTAAGGTTTAGGGCTTAAAAAATCCTCACGAAAATCAAAAAAGGCCAGTCTTAGTGACTGGCCTTTTTTCGTTGTTAAAGCGACTGCGTTCGTGATTCGAGGGGCGGCACCTTTTTGTTTTTGGTGTGGCACCTTTATCGAAAATGCGTTTGTTGGATTGGGTTTTTCGCTGTTATTGTTTTCGATGCGAGGCAAGACGGTTTCGATGCGTGCTAAATAATGAATTGCTGCAAGAGCGATTCGCGTTATCGCGTCAAGAAAGACTCGCTTGCGCCGTGCATTCCTGGCTCGGGTCTTCGGTCAAGAGATTCGCCTGCGAATGCGAGGGATAAGAAAAGCCTGGGAGGAGCGTAAGCCGGGTCCTGTTCGCTTTCGCGCTGCGATCATTTATCTAGCGCCACAATTGCTTGTGGCGTCGAGCGATCAACCCGAACGCACGAGATTGCGAGCAGCAATCTATGCGACGGCAAGCCGGCGCATGTCGTTCTGTTTGTTCTTGCTCCAGGTGGGGTTTACCTAGCAGCCCAAGTCACCTTGGGCTCTGGTGGGCTCTTACCCCACCGTTTCACCCTTACTGAGCGAGCTCAGCGGTTTGCTTTCTGTTGCACTTTCCCTAGTCTTGCGACTGGTCGACGTTATCGACCACCTTGCTCTACGGAGCCCGGACTTTCCTCTTTGCTTTGACACAAAGCGATCGCATGCTCCTCCCAGGCTTAAAGGAGCATACCCTAATGACGGAGCAAACGGGAGTGGCAATTCTCTTTGGGGTTTCACCCGCTCATGTAATGGGTTGAGTTAGAGCTCCGGCTTGAAAGAGTGTTCGATCGCAACGATTTGGGAAGTTCTACGCAACTTCTGGTCCGCTGGAATCGGCAACATCGCTTGTTGCGGTTTTCGTTCCGGCCGATCCGGGGCGGCGTCCTCGTCGTTTCTGTGTCGACGAAGGAATCATCGATAGGTCAACTTTTTGGAGCAATCGGGAGATGCAGAGCTTGTTTACGCTCACGGCTAGTGCATTGGCTTCGTCGCAAATGGAGTCGTGAAGGCTCTTGGGGATTCGCACCGTGATCATTCGTTGTTGCTCGTGTGGGTCGTTCTCAGGTAGATCGCGAGATCGAAGTACAGTAAGCATTTCCATGACCTTGGAGTGTTCGTCGCTGGCTTCGTATTCCCTCGCTTCTTCCGCCTCGGTGAAAAGCGCTCGGGATACACCGTCCCCGCCAAGCGTCTCGCGGTAGAAAGCAGTCCAGGTCGGGGCGACCCCAAAAAGCTCTGTGGCTGTTTCGAAAACAAGCCGGCATTTTTCGCTCGTGGAAAGCGAGCAATCTCGTTTTGCCTTAAGTTCCAATGCGACGGAATTAAACACTTTCATTTCGGCCGCGAGCTTCTCTCCGGCTTCGTCCGCTGCCTTGTCGCGGATTCGGGACGAGGCGGACTTTGCGGCTGGGCGAGCTTCGGCAGGCATTTGCCATTGTTCAGTCGGTTGCGAAACGGAAGTGTTGTTTTCGAAGTTCATAAGATCGGGTCCTGTTCCTTGGCGATTACTGGGGGGTCTACTTCGGATTGCAGCTATGTTCAGTTAACCGTCTCGCCTGCATCCTTCACGATCGGTTTCGCTCGGCGGGAGTGTTGCACTCTCGCGTTGAAGCGGTCCAATACTGGGTTAGCTGTCAATGCGGTCTTTGTAAAACGAATGACAGCAAGGACTTGCATCGATTTGATAGCAATGCTCAAAATGCAGGCATTACCTCACAAGAGGGGTGTTGGGTGTATTGCCTGCAAATTGAGCATGGCTTGCCTTTTCAAATACCAAGTGTCCTTTTGGTGTGTGTTCGTGTTTTTTAACGATATTGCACATTTTCAAAACCCATCTTGGTTTCAAGGCTGGCCTTTGGTACCGTCCGTTCATCGCGGTTCGAGGATGAGCTGCGGCTTAACGAAGTAAAAGCGATCGTTCTTGTAAGGAAGCTTTCCCAATGTCCAGCATTGAATCTGATCAGTCATGCGTCCACATTCGCTGGATGATTCGCCGCGATATGCCTTCTGTGCTTGCCATTGAGGGGCAGAGCTTTGAGTTTCCATGGACAGAAGAGGAGTTCATTCGCTGTCTTCGCCAGAGAGACTGCATTGGGATGGTTGCAGAACGAAATGAGGAGGTTGCGGGGTTCATGATCTATGAGCTGCACAAAACCCGAATCCACATTCTGTCTTTTGCTGTCCATCCGGATTTCCGGCGGCAAATGGTAGGGACCGCGATGGTTGAAAAGCTGGTGTCGAAGCTAGCGTATCAACGTCGCAACCGAATCGTTCTCGAAGTTCGCGAAACGAACTTGGCGGCTCAGCTTTTCTTCAGGCAACTTGGCTTTCGGGCTACGGGGGTCCTCAAATCCTTTTACGAAGACACGCCGGAAGACGCATTTCTAATGCAATATCGTCAAGCTGAAGAAGCCGCATTCGACGACACTCAAAAGCGTATCGCTAGCTAATGAATAGACCGCCGAAAAAACTCTTTCAAGCCAAGCGGTTTGCGGTCGAAGAAGTTTACGAACGGTTGCCGGACGGTTGTGATGTAGTCCGAAATATCGTGCGGCATCCTGGGGCTGTGGTTATTCTGCCGTTGGTCGACGCCGCTCATGTCTGTTTGATTCGCACGTATCGAGTCGCAATCACTCGTTGGCATTTGGAATTGCCAGCTGGGACGCTCGATAAATCTCTTAGTCCGCTAGATACTGCAATCTTGGAATTGCAGGAGGAAACGGGCTATCGAGCGGAGACGTTCACGCATATTCATAATTTTGCGATGTCGCCAGGAATCCTGGACGAGAAAATGCACTTCTATGTTGCTGAGGGGTTAACGCTGGGGGAAGCCGCCCGGGAAGCTGGTGAGCAGATCGACAACACGATTTTGTCCTGGGCGGAAGTCGATCGACAATTGAGAGACAAGAAAATTACGGATGCCAAAACCATTGCGTGCCTGTTGTGGTACATGCGATATGGAAAGTACGCGTAAGGGGAACGTTTCGATCGTCGAGTCGGGGATGTGCGAATTTTGGCTGGTCACTTTTGCCGATATTGACTTTTGATATTTGTCGTTTTGTCCGGCTCGGGCTTGACGCGACGAACAATGTCGCAGCCCCCCCCGGTTAGCGGGGGGAAGGAGAAAAGGGTTTGGGGGTACCTTATATACAATTCGGATTTCATCCACGTGAACTTCAATTTGCTTTACCAGGAGCTTCACAAGTGTCCGTTTCAGCTCCCAGTCTGCTGCAGCCAG
>JANPHB010000047.1:0-24742 GCA_031424235.1 Pirellula sp. | reverse complement strand
TTGGCGTCGTTTGTGGATCGTGTCATGATGATCTCGCGGGAATAGGGTTCGCTGCTGGTGACGAAGTTGCCACAAGCAGAAATTACCCCGCGAATCAAGCCCGCGCCGACTTAAACCGTACTGGTTGTGGTGTCCGCTTACAGTGGACTGAGACCGGGATCGAGGATACTGGGTTCGGCTGCATTCAGTAGAGCTACAATTGAGGACAATTGTGCGACACTGACTCGTTCGCTTCTCGACCGCACATCGTAGATTGAGACCACGCGGGAATTCTTTAAGGCCATTTTGCCGCGGTTCTCGACGAATGTCGAGAAACTTTAGAAAACCGGGGCTAGCGCCCACCGGCTAATTGACGGATAGATGTGCTTAGAGCCTTGGCAACAGTTGGTTAGCGTCTGCCTCGCCGCGTCCTAGAGGCTTCAACCATTCGCCGTATGCGGGGTTGGGCAGGATTATCCAATCGCGTCCGAATTTTTCGGCTCGTTCATCGACTAGCTTCTTTCGGCCATCGATACCCGCTTGTTCGTTGTAGCGAAATACTTCGTCGAAATCCCGCAAGTTGTCACCGATATAGACAAGCACATTGAATCGAGCTTCTACAGACTCCCGACGCTTCGTTTTGTTGGTACCAGTCGCTTCACTCGAGCACAACAGTTGGTCGGCCGGAACAGAGATCCCGAGCCTGCCCAAGGCCTCCAATGTCTGTGCGTGGCAGGACTCGTTTCGGTTCGTGATGTAGACTCGTTCGATGCCGAGCGAGTCGAGCTTTTGAATGAACGGCTTTGCTCCAGGTATGACATCCAATTCGCTACCGCCATTTTGTTCCCAGTTGGACCAGCGGCCCGCTTCGAACGCAACCCCATCGCGGATTTGCTTGGTTTGAAAGCGACCGTTATCCAAAACGGTCTCGTCTAGATCGAATACGACGGCACTGCGTTTGTCGGATACTGGTTGCGATGCTTGCTTCAAGCGGTCGCTAATAACTCTGTCGGCTAAGTTGAACGCTTGCAAGCAGCATGCTCGATACTCGGCAGAAGTTTGCATAAAGAGATTGGCGTCTAGCCCCCGGAACGGAGGTGACTCCTGGGCTATGGCTTGAGCAGACGTTTTTGAAGGTGCGGCCTTAGTCGCTTCTTGCGCATGTGCCATCGGAGCAGACAGCCAGTAGGTGACCTTTGTGGCTCCTGAAATACAAACGCCGAAAAAAAAGCCGCAAAGAAGACCGCAGCTCCACGGCGTTGTCATTCGAGTCCAAAGCTTCATTGGTTTATGCACCTAGGATTGAGTCATTTGGTTTCGCCCCGAAAAGCGTTCGAGGCGAGAGTCAAGAGTTTTTCTTTCACTTCAAAAAGGTCACACCCGGCAGGTGAGCCCCACCTGGTGATCGCAACGCAACGTGTTACACAACGTCGGGAACGACAAACGGCGCGCGGTACTCGCGTTTTAGGAACTTGTTCGCTTCTTCCGAATCGCTTCCAACAAACTTTTCCGTCTTTGAGTCAATGGTTAGCATCGGGCCTATCTTGAGGTCAGCATTTTCCATCGTCAAGGAATAGGCTCCCATCAGTTGCTTCATCTCATCAACCAGGGATGTCCATTCTTTGACATCGACTTTGGCTGCCGCATCCATGGAGAACGCTTTGCCGGTTCGATACGCTATGTTTGCCAAATTGCACCAGCCCGTCGAGTCGTGTCCGACCTGAACGTCGGTATTGAGGATCGACCGGTCTCGTTTTCGCACTGCTTCTAAGAAATTCTTTTGATGCAAAGTTCCGCCACTGTTGCCTGAAAACTTCTTGATCAGTTTTCCGTCTGTGTCATAAGCAGCGCCATTACCTCTTTGACCTTCAAATCGTCCTCCTTCGCAATAGGCAATGTAGCCGCTGCCAGGCCCTGGGCACTTCGGCGATTTGTTGCTGTCCGGTGAAGCGGGCAAATTGGTCAAGCCAATCACAACCGGAATCGAGCCGGTATCGAAGTAAACGAAATGAACGTTCGGTGTTTCGCCGCCATCCTTCCAAACGACGCGACCGCCGCCACCAAAGATTCGTTTCGGCAAAGAAACTTTGTCGAGGAAGACATTGTTGCGAAGATCGTCCAACACGTGAACGCCCCAATTCCCCATTTCACCTGAGCCCGTGTTCCAGTCCCAATGCCAATCGTAATGAAGATTGTTTCTGAAAAGCGGCTTCTCTTGGGCTGGACCAAGCCAAAGGTTGTAGTCGACGTTTGAGTCAATGGTTAAGGGGGTAGATCGCAGGCCAATCGAATCGCGAACGCCGTAGCGATTCACCCGAGCGGAGAGGATATTGCCAATCGCTTTGTTTTCATGCAAAAACTTCTTGATCTCGGCTTGCATTGGATCGGATCGCTGTTGAGTTCCAACTTGGCAAATGCGATTGTACTTGCGGGCAGCTGCGATGGTTTGCTGTCCTTCCCATTGGCTGTGCGACAAGGGCTTTTCCACGTAGACATCTTTGCCGGCTTGCATGGCCCAGATGGCTGCTAAGCAATGCCAATGATTGCATGCTGCGATGACGACTGCGTCGATCTCCTTGTCGTCGAACATGGCTCGAAGATCTTTGAAGCCTTTTGCGTCCGGCCCGAACTTCTTGCTAGAATCCACGTTGCGAGAATCTGGATCGCAAAGGCCAGCTATCTTCACCCCTTCCAGTTTCGAGAAAACGCCAAGGTGTTCGTTAGCTCGCCCGCCGCAACCGACAAAACCCAAGCGAATCTCGTCGTTGGAAAGTGAAAAGGCTTTCGTTGAGTTGGGTAAACTTGCAATGGCGGTCGTGGCTGCCGCAGCCTTGACAAAGCTTCTACGTGTGATTGGTTTCATTGTTTTGTTTCGGGAAGGTGAGGTGGAGGGAATTTAAGGAGGGAAGTCTAGCTAAAACAGCATTGACGGTGCTATCGGACGCCGCTAAATCTTACCTAAGGGATCGTCAATGCTCAATCAATTGCTTGGAAAGTTATTCGGCGACGTATCTCTATTGACGCGACAATTACCTATCTCCTAAGAATTGCCCATCATGAAAGTAGCTATCTTACTTCCAACTTGGTTGGGTGACACCTGTATGTCGACCCCCACGATTAGGGCGATTCGGCAAGGGATGCCAGAAATCGAAGAGCTTTGCGTGGTTGGGCGGTATGCGCCGGTCGCGGTTCTCGAGGGAGGTCCTTGGGTAGATTCCACTTTGGTTTATAAGCCTAGGTCCAAAAGCTCAAAGACATTGTCTCGGCGCGGGATGGTTGCGGAGCTCAAGAGTCGCCGGTTTGACATGATTGTGTTATTGCCGAATTCTCTTTCCGCGGGACTCATCGGTTACTTGTCCGGTGCCAAACGTCGCGTAGGTTTTGCTAAAGACGGTAGGGGGTTGCTCTTAACTGATCCAATAGCGATACGAGACAAAACGGTAGACCACCGCAAAGAACCAGCCATCGATTACTATCTGAATATTGCCAAACACTTGGGCTGCGATGCCAGTGACCGCCGCATGCAACTGTTTGTTTCCGAGCAAGAGCGCGATCTTGCTCGCGATCTCTATTCCAAATTTCAATTCGATTGGGATCGGGAAACGATCCTTTTCAACACTTCCTCGGCGGCTGCCGCGTCGAAATTGTGGCCTGTGGGGCACGCTAGCCGCGCCGCCAAAGAGCTTGCGACCAAGCACGGAATGCAGGTCGTTGTGCATTGCGGGCCGGCCGATAGGGAGCGTGCTAACGCAATTGCGTTTGGAGCAGAGCACCCACTGGTCAAAAGCATGGGCCAGGAGGAAGACATTCCGATTAGTCTCAGCAAAGCCATAATCGAACAAGCGAGTGTGGTTGTTTCGACAGACAGCGGGCCGCGACATATGGCCGTCGCCATGAACAAAAAGGTGATTAGTCTTTTCGGTTCGATGGATCCCGAGATCACAAGAACTTACAATCGCCCGGAAACAATCTTGAGTGTTCCGATGGCTTGCCAGCCCTGCAGCAAGGAAACCTGCCCGTTGGTTCACACGAATTGCATGCATGCTCTCACCTATCCGATGGTGGTCAACGCGGTTTTGGAGCAGTTGGGGATTTCAAGTGCCGGGCGTGGATTGCCAATTTTGAGGCCGGCTGCCCTTGCTAGAAGCGCAGCTTAATTGCTGCTACAATCTGGCCGTCGCCGATTTGGCGAATTCCCACTAGCCACAGTACAAGCAACGAACTTGTACGCTTGCGACCGAGAGTCCTGACGATATGCAACGCAATCCTTCTTTGGATTTGACCAAATTCATTCGAGACATCCCTGATTTCCCTAAGCCTGGGATTTTGTTTCGGGATATCACACCACTGTTGGGAAACACAGACGCGTTTCGCGAGACGATTGCCCGAATGGCTGACCCGTTTCGTGGGCAAAAAATTGACAGCCTCGTTGCCGCTGAAGCTCGCGGATTTATTTTTGCCGCCCCGCTTGCGATCGAGCTCGGTGCGGCGTTTGTGCCGGTTCGCAAGCCGGGGAAACTGCCGCACGACAAGCATTCGTTTAGCTATGATCTCGAATATGGCAGCGACACGTTGGAAATGCATAAAGACGGAGTTTCCATTGGCCAACGCGTTTTGGTTGTGGATGACTTGTTGGCTACGGGCGGAACGGTCGAGGCATGCTGCAAGTTGCTTTCGAATATCCAAGTCGAAATCGTTGGCTGCTTGTTTTGCATCGAGTTGAGCGGCCTAAACGGACGCTCGCGGCTTGCACCGCACCAAGTCGTCAGTTTGCTAACCTATTAGATCTCGTTGAGTTATATGAAATCCGATTCCAAGCGTGCGGACGAAGTAGAAGCAGCGTTCACAAGCCTGGGGCTTAGCCTGGACGAATTCCTGGCCGAAGAAACCAAAGAAGCTCCTCCTCAAGGGAGGGCACGGTCGCGCTGGAGGGTTCCTCTGTTTTTGCTTTTAGCAACGCTCGCGTCGATGACTTGGGTCGGACTAGCGGCTTGGTCGCCAATGGAGTTGCTTGAGACGGCATTTTCCCGCGGCTCCCTATTCGAAGTTCGACGGCACATTCTAGCCAACTGGATTCCAGGTCTTCTATTCTCGGTATCCCTGACCATCATTCTCGGCGCTCATGAACTAGGGCATTACTTTGCCACCCGCCTCTACGGCATTAGTTCTAGTTTGCCAATTTTCATTCCGTTTCCAGTAAGCCCTATCGGAACGTGTGGTGCGGTCATTTTAATGGACGGTCATCAAGCGGATCGGCGACAGATATTTGATATCGGCCTAGCTGGCCCTTTGGCTGGTTTGGTCTTTGCCCTCCCTTTCGCGGTTATGGGGCTGATGTATGGCGAGCCTCCCAAAACACGAAGTCATTCCATGCAGTTCGGACAACCTATTGTCGTCCAAGCTCTCGCTCAAGTCGTTCCTGTTCGGGTGGCAACCGAAGGAAATGTGAAAGTGAAGAAGCCCGTGGTGAAAATGGATCGCATTAGCAACGATTCGATGAACCCCATGCTTATGGCAGCTTGGGTCGGATTCCTGATCACTGGCGTAAACATGGTGCCGATCAGCCAGTTGGACGGAGGGCATGTGATCTATGGCCTCTTGGGAAGAGACTCACGCGTTGTCTGTTGGATCGCATATCTCGCATGTATCGCTTACGTGATATACACCAGTATCATGTTCAAGCAGCCGATGTTCATCTTGATGGTATTGCTGATTCCGCTCATGGGAGTGACTCATCCGCCTAGTCGGAACGACAATGTATCGCTGGGAGTCCCGAGGCAAATCATAGGTGCCGTTTCGCTTGTGCTGCCGTTTCTCTGCATCCCGTTGCAACCGATTGTGATTTTGTAGGCCTTGGGCGACAAGCAATTTGTTACTCGGGAGGGTGAGGCTCCTGCCGAACCGTGGCGTCGTAGGCTCGGCAGGAGCCTCGGCCTCCCTCGCGTTTTTAAGGGAACTAGCAAAGTAAAGATGTTGAAAGCAGTTGGCTTCTAGCCTATGCAATGTTTTCACAGGCTGGAAGCGCTGGAGGCCTATGCCACACACGACGTGATCAACCAGCTTAAGTCGGTTCGGTTTCGTCGTCTACAATCGCTTCCACGCCCCGCAAACCATCCATGTCGATTGTGGTTCCTGGCATAAGTACCTCCATTCGTAATGAATCCGAGTCCATTTCAGGTATGCAGGCCATAACGTAGGATTTGCCGAGAACACCGATGCGTCCGCTCGAAACGTGGACCACCATGGCGGTCCCCTCGTCGACTCCGAAGCCAATGAGCGAGGGCTCGATTTTCAGTGTCTTAGCAAGTCGTTGCATTCGGTTTCGGCGAAAGAAGTGTTGATCGACGACGGAGTCTTTCAGCAGATCTAGGCCGCGGCGAAGCTTCGGGGTGGACTTCCCTTCCTCGATCATCACCTTGGTCATGATGGCGGCACCAGCAGATGTACCGCCGATGACTCCTCCTCGATCGAGAAGTTCTTGAAGGCGAGTTTCTGTTTCGGTGCCTGCATAGAGGTTGGCCAGCCACGATTGTTCACCGCCGCTAAACCAGACCGCGGTCGCTTTGGAAATGGGGTCTGAGAAACAAGGTTCGTCGGCGACATCACGATTTCCGGCTTGGATCACGCGCATCGAAGAGAATTTCCAGCCTCGCCATTCCTCTTTGAGACGTTTGGTGTCTCCGCGGGTCGCTTCATACGCCGGAATGATCACGAGTCGCCCGCGTTTTCCACCAGCCAATTCCCAAAATCGCTGATTGACGATCGGAGGCATTTCACCGCCGCCAGCGATCAAAAGCGTACCGCCATGAAATCTTCCGAGAAACTCCTGCTCGTCCGAAGGGTTGGAACGCAAGTAAACAAATGCGGCACTTGCTGTTACCGTTAGAATGAGGACCAGAAGTCCTACAGCCCGAAGTGGGTGGTTTCTAAAATAAACCCAAGGAAAACGTCCTTGGATCAAGTTCCGAACGGACATGATAGGCGCTCCAGAGTGCGGTTTTGGACCGAGAAGGTGAAAAGGAGGGTCGGTTGAAAACGGTCGTTCTTTTCAAAAGCCCCAGCGATTTTGGTAGGGTGATCGGAGTTCGCTCGGGGTTTTTCCAAGTCGTTCTCGAATTCGTCCAGCAAAGCGCTATTGGATGATACGTCATCGTCAAGGACAAGGTTCGCAAAACAGGAATTTGCATTCGCTATTTATTGATTTCAATACGGAATGTAGCGGCAAGTTCAAATACATTAGAATTGCCAAATCCGATCTCCCAAATAACCTCTCCAAACACAATACCAATCCGGTCCGACTGCAAACTCAAACGGAATCCAAAATGAAGAAGAATGTTCTCAGTATGCTTGCATGGCTATGCCTCGTTCCTTTAACTCATGCCGACAATTGGGGGCACTGGCGAGGTCCAACAGGCAACGGTGTCGCAATGAACGCGAACCCTCCAACGAAATGGAGTCCAACGGAGAACATCAAATGGAAAGTAGCCATCCCAGGGCGCGGCTCGGGCTCGCCTGTGGTTTGGGAGGATTCGGTCTTCGTAACCACCGCCGTTCCGACCGACAAGGCGACGCGAATCCCAACGTTGGAATTCGTCATTTTTTGTATCGATCGAAAGGATGGGGAGATTCGCTGGTCTCAAACAACTGTGGTCGCAACCCCACACGAAGGTACGCATGAAACCAATGGATTTGCGTCCGCTTCTCCATGCACCGATGGTCAGCATGTCTATGCGCACTTTGGCTCGCGCGGACTCTATTGCTATACGATGGACGGCAACTTGGTTTGGTCGAAAGATGATTTCGGCCAAATGCAAACTCGAAATACCTTTGGCGAAGGGAGCTCTCCAACGATTGCTGGCGACAAGATTCTTGTACCTTGGGATCATGATGGTCAGTCGGCGCTCTATGCCCTGAACAAACTAACAGGCGAAACGATTTGGATGACTCCGCGCGACGAACCCACTTGCTGGGCGACTCCTCTAGTTGCCGAATTTGCCGGCAAGAAACAAGTTATTATGAACGGGCAGAAGTTCGCGAGGGCCTATGACCTCGATACAGGTAAGGAACTTTGGCGGTGCGCAGGCCAGACGGAGCGGCCAGTAGCCTCGGCGGTAGCCGATCAAGATTTTGCCTACGTGGGAAGCGGTCATCGTGGCTCATTCCTTGGCGCGTTTCGCATGGATGGTAAGGGTGACATCCAAGGAACTAAGAATGTGGCTTGGACGATCAATCGCGATACACCCGATATCGGATCACCGCTTCTCTCCTCCGGGCGTATTTACTTTTACAAAGGCAAATCCGGGCAGCTATCATGTGTTGACGCCAAGACGGGCAAGCCGCATTACATGGCAAGCCGAGTCGCTGGAGTGGAAACGACTTACGCGTCGCCCGTTGCCGCAGGTGGTTTTGTTTTTTTGACAGATAGAAATGGCACGACTGTCGTGATCAAGGACGCCAACGAGCTAAGTCTTGTCGCGAAAAATTCAGTTGGAGAGCCAGTGGACGCAACCCCGTCTCCGGTCGGCAATGAACTGTTTATACGTGGCGACAAACACTTGTTTTGTGTCTCCGCAAAAAAATAGTCCGTTGCTGATTTCGTCGTTTCAAAGTCAGCCGAAGGCTTATTCAGGAAAATCCAATGTGTTACCACCGAAGTTGTTTTTGGTTTTTGGCGTGCTTGTTGGCCGCAATTGGATTTGAACGTATCGTATCTGCCAACGACTATGTCATTACCATCGGAGGCGGATACGAACCAGCCGGAAATCAAGCTTCGCTCGAGGCAAACGTTTTGTTCTTCCAGCAAGTGGTCAAGGAACGGTTTTCCAGCACTGCTCAAAATCATGTTTACTTTGCAGATGGCGTAGATGCGCAAGAAGATCTGCAAGTCATGTTGCCCAAGTCAGCAGCGGCCTCACCAGCTATCGCGTTGCTGGAGTCCGTTTTTGCACTCGACAAACCGAAACTGATTTATCGAAACCATGAGGTGCCAAACGTGCGTGGACCGATAAGCCCCAAATCGATTCGAAGTGGTCTGGATGAAATCCGCGAACGATTGTCGGAAGGAGATCGGCTGATTGTGTACGTCACTGCGCATGGAGGACCAGCCAGCGGCAAAGACTCCATGAACACCTCCATTACATGTTGGCGCAAACAGCCGATCAGCATGAAAACCTTTACAGGATGGCTTGATCAGCTTCCGAGCAACATCCCCGTCGTGTTGGTGATGGCTCAATGCTACTGCGGCGGATTTGCCAATACTATTTTCGAGGGTGGAGAGCCCAGCAATGGTCTTGCCAGCGCTGTTCGCGTGGGATTTTTTGCACAACGTTTCGATTTGCCGGCTGCAGGTTGCCGACCTGACATCGAAAATGACGAAGAGTACAGCAGCTATTTCTGGGGCTCGTTTATGGGACGTTCCCGGACCGGCAAACAAGCAGAGGGAGTGGACTGCGATCAAGACGGTCGCGTTTCTTTGGCTGAAGCGCATGCGTTCGCGGTACGGTCAAGTCAGACAATCGACATTCCGCTGAAGAGTAGCGATATCCTGCTGCGACATTACAGTCGAATCGGAGGGTACGAGTCTACTCGCATCAAAGATAGTACGTCATCCGACGACCGGGCGGACAGTGAACTCGGTTTGGAATACTTTACCGGAACGCTTCAAGACGTCGCGAATCTTGGAACCCCGGCCGAACGCTTGACGCTAGAATCGTTGGCGAAACAGTTGGAGCTTTCGATGGCGTTGTCTGTTACCGAAGTGTTTCAAGAGAATCTTGCTCAAGGCCGAGTCTTCCAAGAAAGCAGACTGGGACCGAGACGCCGTGGTCCGGCGGGACCAGGTGGTCCGGCGGGCGGACCTGGTGGACAAGTTGGTCGAGGTGGTCGGAATTCGAGAATGCGGACGCTCCAAAAGGAAATTGTGGAAAGTTGGCCCGACTTGTCAGACCCTGCAGAGTGGAAAGATTTGGACTGGTTGCAAGGACCGGAAGGGGAATCGATTTTAGGCGAGTTAAAGCAGTTGCCAAGTTTCGAAGCCTACTCAAAAGGCCAAGTTGATCGGCAAGCCTCGAGAGACAAGGCAGAAGCCGCAGAGGCGAGAGATGTCCGCTTCAAGCGACTGGTTCACACGATGGAGAGCATTGTGCTTGCGCGAAATTTGCCTCGAATGGCTACGCCCGAGGTAGTAGAACGATTCCAGGCCATGCAAGCACTCGAATCGACCTTTCTAGGTCCGTGACCACAAAGTAGCAGGCACTCTCCGAGTGCCGTAGCCAGACACAGCCGACAAAAGTCAATGTAGTAGGTACATTCCATGTGCCCTTCACCAGGAAATATTGTCAATTCACTGCAGCGGACGGCACGACGGAGCGTGCCTGCTACTTTTGTCGGCTGTGCCGTAGTCCAACGTTTCGTGGTCTAAAAGCCTGCATTTTCGTGGCCGTCGTTCGAAGCTTCCGTCCCTCCCACGGCTCGATTATGATGGAACTTTCTCAAGTTTCAATACATCGATGTACCACTAAACAATTGTTTCCCTCACTTATGGCTTGGAAGTGATTCATGTTCTTTAGAAAGCGGAAAAGTGCAACTATTTCCAAGCCAAAGACCAAACGAGTTGGAACATTTGAACAACTCGAGGACCGCAAGCTGTTAGCCACCTTGACCGTCGACAGTTCCTCCGACGATGGGCCGGGGAGTTTACGACAAGCCATTGTAAACGCATACTTCTCTCCGGGGCCAGACGTGATTCAATTTGCGTTGCCGCAAAATGACACCATTATTCGTCTATTAACCGAGTTACCTACTGTAACAGAACCGTTGACCATCGACGCAACCACGCAGCCCGGTTTTGCCGGAAAACCTATCGTCGAACTCTCCGGAGAACGTACCGTTGGATTTGATTACGGATTGAAACTTGCGGGAGGAAATAGCCTTGTTTCTGGATTGGCGATTCATTCGTTCCCTGCAAGCGGAATTTTTATTAGTGGCCCAGGCAACAACTACATTACACGCAATTATATCGGAATTGATTCCGGACTCACTGCCAAAGCCAACCGCTTTATTGGAATCGAAATTTCCAATTCGTCTAGTAATGTCATTGGCGGTTCTACAACCGAGGGAAACGTGATCTCGGGCAATTTAGTCGAAGGTATTCGAATCGTTGGCTCTGCGGCCACTGGGAACAAAGTTCAAGGCAATAAAATAGGCACGAACCCAAACGGAGATCAAGCCATTCCGAATGAATTGGAAGGGATCGTGATCGGCGGCGATGCAAATGGGAACATCGTTGGAGTTGATTCCGATGGACTCAATGACAGCCAAGAAGGAAATTTGATTTCGGGAAACAGCCGAAGTGGAGTTCGGATTAATTCCTCTCAGAACAATATCGTCGCGGGCAACATCATCGGACTTGCTGCAAATCTGTCAGCATCGTTGGCCAATAAGGAAAATGGTGTCTTGATCGACAACAACAGCCCCGGTACGTTCAGTAGCTCATCGGGTAACTTGATTGGCTCCAATGGCGATGGCTCATCGGACGAATTGGAACGGAACTGGATCGGCGGAAATTTGCAAAGCGGCGTACGGATCGATCAAGCGACCCAAAATCAAGTATCCGGGAATACCATCGGTGGCTCTGCCGAAGGCCAAGGTTTACTGGGAAATGGCTTTGACGGGATTTTGGTATCGAATAACGCATCCAATAACTTGATCGGCCTTAAAGATGGGATAGGTAAAGGGAATGTGATTTCTGGCAATGGCAGAAATGGAGTCATGATTTTTGGATCAGCAAGCAATGCGATCGGTGGGAATTATATCGGAGTGACGTCTAGTGGCGATAAACCGCTACCGAACTCGGGACGTGGCATTCAAATCGAAAGCGGTTCCAACCTAAATGTCGTCGGAACCAACGACAACGGTCTATTTGACAGCAGCGAACGGAATGTCGTATCAGGTAATACGATGGACGGCATTGCGATTGCTTTTCAAAGTTCCCAAAACGTTATTGCCGGCAATTATATTGGCACAAGTGCAAATGGGTTAGCCAGTGTTCGTAACGGATTGTCGGGCGTCTTGCTCTCCACTCAAACCTTCAATAACACAGTTGGCACGAAAGCGAGTTCCGCTGCCAATACAAGTGCCGGTAATTTGATTTCAGGCAATGGCCAGTACGGCGTGCAGCTTGAATTCCAAGCAGCTCGCAATAATGTCAGCGGCAATCGGATAGGTACAGACGCCTCGGGCAATCAAGCGATACCGAACGTTTCCGGTGGCGTTCGTTTAACGAGTCGCGCGAACGACAATTTAATAGGTGGCCAGCTCAGCAATCAGCAGAACAAAATCAGCGGTAATACCGGCTATGGTGTTCGAATCGAGCAAGGCTCGTTCGGAAACGGCATCTTTGGAAACGCGATCGGTCTCGCTGCAAATCAATCAGCGCTAGGCAACACGCTTGGTGGTATCCGAATTGACGATTCCCCAAACAACCTCATCGGAGCCCCACTCAGCGGAAACACCATCGCTTACAATAGTAAGAGCGCAATTGTCGTTACTGGTTCGAGCTCCACGGGAAACCGAATTTCGACGAATTCTATTTTCGGAAACGAGGGGATACCGATTGATCTAGGCAACGATCTTACGACTCCGAACGATCCGCTCGATCTCGATTCTGGGCCTAACAATCTCATCAATAGTCCTACCGTCTTGTACGCTGCGAGTGATGGCATTCAAACACTTGTGGTTGGTACTTTCGGTAGCGATCCACTGTCCAAACAAGAAGTTGAGTCCTATGTTTCTACGGACGGTGAGCATGACGCTAAAGATATAGTAGGAAGATCCGGGGCGGTGAAACTAAATGCGCAGGGGCAAGGAGTTTGGCTAACATCGACAGCTGTCTCTACTAACGTCGGGCTGAAAGTTTCCGCGATGTCGACGAGCAGCAATGGCGACTCTTCCGAATTCTCGGCAAGCAAAACGGTCGTCGAGCTATTGCCGATCGAATTGGCGGCCCCAATTGTAACTGAAAATGCATCCACCGTACGTGCAACGATCCGACGCGGTCGAATTCCACTGTCGCAGCCAGTAACCGTTCAGCTAAACTCCAACGACGCTTCCTCCGCTACCGTCCCAAATACAGTCACGATTCCTGGCGGAGAGCTATCCGCCGAATTCGTTATTACCGTCGTCAACAATGCGATCTACAACGGTGATCGAACCGTCATCATTTCTGGCGGAGATAGTCAATCCGTCGGCGCAGCAGCCTTGCGTATCGTTGAAGACGATCTATTCTGGCACAATCCAATAAATGGCAATGATGTTGACAACGATGGTTCCGTTACGCCTTTGGATGTGTTGGCGATCGTAAATTTGCTAAACGTCGACTTTTTAAGAAACTTGTCACTCCAAACACCCTTCAATCCACCACTCTATATAGACACCGACAACGATGCCTTCTTGTCGCCGTTGGATGTGCTTGTCGTTGTGAATTTCTTGAATAGCAGGGGTAGCGGCGAAGGCGAAGAATC
Organism: Pirellula sp.; assembly: GCA_031424235.1. Lineage (GTDB taxonomy): Bacteria > Planctomycetota > Planctomycetia > Pirellulales > Pirellulaceae > JBKCUI01. The sequence continues at coordinate 11,243 of JANPHB010000047.1, read as the reverse complement.
AGTCACTGCCTCCGAACTCTCGCACGAACCCGTGACATCTTATTGCTATTGGCCGGAGGACGTGCAAGAACTCGCCTCAGGACAGAAAAAGCGAACAGGCTCCAGTGTTAAGCCGTTTCAATCTTAGCCACCGCTTGCAGGCCTAGCTCTTCGATACTCATCTCGCGCATTTTGAACTTCTGAATTTTACCGGTAACAGTGATCGGAAAGCTGTCCACAAATTTCCAGTAGTGAGGCACTTTGAAATAAGCGAGACTTGCTTTGCAAAAGGCTTTTAACTCGTCAGGGGTAGCTGTGGTACCCTCTCGAAGCCGCACCCAAGCCATCACTTCTTCGCCGAACTTGCGATCTGGAACCCCAATGACCTGCACGTCTTGAATGGCAGGATGCTGATAAAGAAGTTCTTCGATCTCCCGCGGATAAACATTTTCTCCACCTCGGATGATCAGATCGCGAAGGCGGCCGGTGATGCGGTAGTAGCCGTTTGGCTCTCGAACGGCCAAGTCACCTGTGTGTAACCAACCCTCCGCATCAATCGCCTCGGCGGTTTTGTCAGGCAAGTTATAGTAACCAATCATGACATCATGACCTCGCCCACAAAGCTCGCCAGGTTGCTGGTCACCAAGCGTAACACCCGTCTCCGGATCAATCACCTTGACCTCGATTCCAGGTAACGGACGCCCAACGGTTCCAACACGAAGCTCCAAAGAATCGTCCGCTTTGGTTTGGGTAATCAACGGTGATGCCTCGGTTTGACCGTAACCGATCGTCATCTGGTGAGCCCCCATCTCATTCGTCACACGTTTCATAAGCTCGATCGGACAGGGACTGCCGGCCATAATTCCTGTTCTGAGGGACGTTAGATTGCGTTGGGGATAGTCAGCATGCTCCATCATGCCGATGAACATGGTTGGAACACCATAAACCGCTGTGCAATGTTCAGATTCGATAGCTTGCAGGGTCGCTGCAGCTTGGAAATTCTCAGCCGGGAAAACCATCGTTGCTCCGTGCACAATTGAGCAAAGCGTGCCAAGCACACAACCAAAACAGTGATATAGCGGGACTGGTATGCAAATGCGATCCGCATGGGTAAATTGCTGCCCCAGGCCCGCGTAATATGCGTTAAGCAAAATATTGCGATGCGAAAGCATGGCACCTTTGGGCGAACCAGTCGTTCCCGACGTGTACTGGATATTGATTGGGTCCGAGCAGTTCAGTTGCCGTTCCGCCGCTTGCAATTGCTTGGACGAAACCGTGCCTGCCCGCGCCAGGAGTTCATGCCAAGAGATCGCGCCAGTAGGAGTCTCACCCCGCAGAGACAGGACCCATCTCAACTTCGGAAATTGCGAACAATGGAGTTCACCTGGGGCATGCATTGCCAGTTCCGGTATCGCTTCGCGTAAAGAGGCGAAATAGTCCGTCGTCTTGAACTGGTCGATCAATGCCAAGCCCCACAGGTCGGCTTGTCGAACCGCATGCGCAAGTTCACTTGTTCGGTAGGATGGATTGATCGTGACCAAAACGGCACCAATTCGAGCGGTCGCAAACTGGAGCGTTACCCACTCAGGTACGTTCGTGGCCCAAACGCCAAAATGATCGCCGCGGCGCAGACCTAGCGCAAGCAAGCTACTAGCCACGCGATCCACCTCGGCGTCGAGTGCACTCCACGACATCCGATATCCCGAACCACAGAATACGACTGCGTCCTGCGCCGGATACTTCTTAGCCGTCTCGCGAAGCACTTCTCCAATGGTTAAGCCATCGATCCAAGGTACTTCGGTATCGTAGTTGGTTGCCATGTTATTGCCGTTGAGGAGGGGATCAACTTTCGGACGTTGGTGGCGGCAGACCGATGTCGCTTTCCAAGCGAACCCGAGTATAGAATGTTTTTAAGCCTTCGCCCACAGGAGTAAGGAAGCTGCACCTCAGATTCTAAGCACGAATGTTGGTGTTTTTCAGACCAAGTGGCGCAAGAGTTTTCATGTTTTGCGGTATTTCTGGCGTTCCGCGGGATGGCTTGGGGCTTGTTGATTCAGTCGTTTAACAGTTAGCCGAAGGCGTACTACGCGCCATGCCAGTACGCCTACGGCTAACTGTTAAACGAGATGCATTGGGTCAATCTTAAATCAACAAGCCCCTAGCGCCGTACCGCTAGCTGAGTGCCATTTTGCTAACGCCTTCCGAAAGAATCACGAAACGACGAACTCTCATTTCGTTATACTAACACGAAAAACGGGGTGAAATGAGATAACGAGGATCAACTATCTGAGGAATGGGAACATAGTATGTCAATTGCCGTCGCGATCAATATTTTTGTCGCAATCATGCTGTTGGGCTTCACTGTTTGGCTCATCGCCCTTTACTTCGCATTGCGAATCGGCAGATGTTCTGAGAACCCCGAGTGGGGTGCACAAGGCGAAGGTGGCTTTGGTCGCAACATTGGGGAAACTATTTGTGACGCTTCCAAAGAGGACCTTTTGGAACGAATCCCAAAAATTCTTCGCCGGCAATCGCTAGGCATTTTGAATTCCCTTTTTAAGGTCGATGAGATATCGGAAAAAGAGCTTTGGGTAAGTCGATACGGGCCACTGATGTGCAATCTTCCGATTGCCCTTTATTTCTCAAAAGTGCACTTTAGCTTCGAGCAAATTTCTCCAAAACAAACACGCGTTCGATACATCATCGATCAAACGGAAGTGATGAAACGAATAAGACAAGTCGCGATGTTGATTTTGTTCTTCATCGGATTGCCGACCATGATTGGAGTCGGTTTGTTGGTGTGGTATCTAGTCATCCCGGCAGAAAACGCGGCGGTACGCGGCCAAGTGTTTCAGACCTTTCAAATCGTTCATGCGATCTGGGTTCCGTTTCTGTTCATCGGAATCGCTGCTTCTGCGAATCGGGTAACCAAGGGGTTTATAGAACGCGTATTAATGGTTGCGAGCGATTCCGAGTTGTCCGTTGAAACGTTTGGACTTATCGCTATGGGGCGACAGCAATTTCGGTAGTTGGTGCTATCGCAATGGAATCGACAACAAAGCTTGAGCAAGCGCCTTGCCTTGCGCGTCATTTCTCAACCCGCGTCGCAAAATCCCCTTTACCACGAAGTTGAGTCCGCCGAGATTTTCCATTTCAAAGCGTTCCACCGAAGTGACTCCAATCGGGGCAAAGAATTGTGAAACTCGCTCAGCCGTTAGCCACTGCTTCAACCAATCATAGTCTTGCATGGACCGCACAAGTATTCCGATATTTGCCCCGGTCCCTTTGTCGCCGCTCCGGCCGTGCGCCACATCCAACAAGCAATTGGCCTCCGATACCGCGATTGGCTTTCTGTACAGAGTGTTTGAAGCTGGTTTCTGAGGGAAGCAATTTTCCGGTTGCGGCCAAACTGCGGTCGATAGGCGAGTCGCAATAGTATCAACGGATTGAAAGGTCTGCAATGTTGGACGAGCAAGTTTCGCGTCGATGAGGCACGGCCAATAACGGATCACCCCATGCACGCGAGGTCGCCCCTCTGCATACCCAGTCGTACCCTGCGGCCCTGCTGTGATCAGAGGCATTAGTTCTCGCGAAAATCGCTCAACATCGCTCTTTTTCTCAGACTCGACCGCGATCCTCAAAACCGTTTCGTAATGCGAACACCCAGCTTCCATCAAATTTGCGACGGGAACACTTTCGGCATTGCCTAAACACTCGACGATTGAATCACGAAAAACTGCGCCTGCTTCGCAAAGTCGCTGGAGGACCATATCACCACACCGACGGGCCTTGACGACCGACTGCGGACCAAAAAAAGTGAGCGTCCCTGCTGCACGATAGCCATCGCGGTAGGTTGCGCTTACCTTAAGCGTTTCAGGACGCGGGCTTCCGATGGCCCCACTCACTCGAACTCGATTGATTCCGATGCTTTCGACTTCGAGAGAAAGAAACGAAACCGCGCAATCGGGGCTCAAGTAGTTTCCAGGGTTTCCAATTTCGTAGATGAGTTGCTCCTTAATGGTTGCTGGAGTTACGCATCCGCCTGACAGTTCCGATTTGGTGATCGTGCAACTACCGTCACGATGGATCTCCGCGATTGGGAATCCAAGGTGCGTTGGGTCCGGAACATCGAGCCAATCGGTCGAAATTCCGCCTGTCGCATGTGTACCGCATTCCAACAGGTGGCCCGCGACGGTCGCACCGGCCAGTTGATTCCAGTCGTCGTTCTTCCAACCGAACTCGTAAACGCACGGTGCGACGACCATTGATGGGTCCGCAACACGGCCGGTGATGACGATGTCCGCTCCCGCTGATAACGCTTGCACTATTCCATCGCAACCCAAATACGCATTGGCGGTCACCAAGCGATCCTTGACACTAGTGAGCGGTTCCCAAGAATCCAGATTTCGAAACTGAGTTGAGTTAGAATCACTCGCGAGCAGGGCAGGCAACACATCATCACCAGCCACCACACCGACCTTCATGGAACGACACCCGGCCTTTTCCAGAGCGGTAATACAAGCCCGAGCACATTCAAGCGGGTTGAGGCCTCCAGCGTTGGCGATCAGTCGACACCTTCCGCCAGCCGCCCAGTATTCCGCTAAGCTTCGAACCACTTCAACGAAGTCCTGAGCATAACCAAGCTTTGGATCGCGATCACGTTGCAAGGCCAAGATCGACATGGAGACTTCGGCCAGATAATCCATCGTGAGATAATCGAGTTCTGGCTCTTGCGAAAGAATCTCAACTGCGGCCGATGGCCTATCTCCCCAAAAGGCTTGCGCGTTTCCGACCCGAATCATTTCTCGTTCGTTGGTGTTGGTCACACTTCTACCCGTGCGTGTTTCTCGCTCACGCGTGGTGCAATCGCTAGTGCTGAAGACAACCACAATCGTGTATCGTGAGGTGCAATGATCGCATCCACCCAACCGCGGGCCGCTCCGTAACGTATGTCGGTCTGTTCCTCGTACATGCGTCGAATGGAATCACGCATTTCCTCGATCGCTTCCGGAGTCAATTTGTTTCCCGACTTTTCCGCTTCGCGAATTCGCAAGGTTAGCATCGTATCTGCGGCTTGGTTGCCACCCATGACTGCGTAACGTGCATTAGGCCAAGCAAGGATCAAAGCGGGATCGTATGCGCGGCCACACATCGCGTAGTTGCCAGCACCGTACGAACTGCCCACGATGACGGTAAATTTCGGTACAGTGGCGGTGCTCATCGCGTGAACGAATTGTGCTCCTGATCGTATGATACCAGACTGTTCTGCTTGTTTGCCAACCATGAACCCTTGAACATCCTGGATGAAGATCAGAGGAATGCGAGTCTGATTGCAATCCAGCACAAATCGAGCCGCTTTTTCAGCCGATGGACCGTATAGTACGCCACCGATTTGCACTTCGCCTTGTGCCGTGGTCGAACGCTTGCGCTGGTTGGCGACGACGCCAGCTGGTACACCATTGATGCGAACATAGGCGGTAACGACGGTTCGGCCGAAGTCAGGTTTGAACTCCTGAATGCTTCCAGAGTCAACAATGCACTTGAGCAAGTCGCGAACATCGTATTCGCCCCTCCCGTCCGCTTGAACTATCGAATACGCGTCGTCGATACTGCGTTCTGTCTTGTAATCAGAATGTGGGGGCGGCGGATCAGGCAACAATGCGATTAAGAAACGCAGTCGGTTCAGACAATCCGTGTCATCTTTTTCGTGGAAGTCAACAGTGCCACTGATTTGCGAGTGCATGCTGGCTCCGCCGAGTTCTTCCGGATCCACGGTTTGACCGATCGCGGCTTTCACTAAGGCCGGGCCAGCCAGACAAAGTTGGCTCCCCTCCGTCATCAATATCTTGTCGCACAGCACAGGCAAATAGGCCCCACCGGCGATGCAGTTACCCATGACCGCTGCATACTGCGGAATGCCATCGGCCGAAAGGACCGAATTGTTGCGAAAGATCCGACCAAAGTCATCTTCATCGGGAAAGATCTCATCTTGCAAGGGCAGGAATACACCCGCCGAATCCATCAGATAGACAATAGGCAATCGCAAGCGATGAGCGATCTTCTGCGCTCGAATCATCTTTTTGACCGATTGCGGGAACATGGCGCCTGCTTTGACGGTCGCATCGTTAGCCGCAATCATGCACGGGTGACCGCTGATCCAGCCAATCCCCGACACCACACCTGCCGCAGGCACATCGCCCCAGTCTGGATACATTTTGTAGGCAGCCCAAAGCCCCAGTTCCAAGAACGGTTGTCCCGGATCAAGCAACGCCGACAATCGTTCACGAACAGGCAGACGGCCGAGCTTTCGTTGCCGATCCGAACCAGACTTACCGCCACCTTGCAACAGAATCTGCTCCTGTTGTTGGATCGAATCGGCAATTTCTCGCAACGTAGTCACGGGTTGTACCTTATGGGTTATTGGTCTCTGCAAATTGGTCCATAAACTGAAACACTCGCATCGTCAGAAGCGACTCTTTCGCTTCAAACAACTTGAACAAGGCATCGACGCGAGCTTCCGAAAAACGAGTCCTAGCGTTTTGGCGGAATTTCGTTTCTAGAGGCTTAAGCGACTCGGTGCGACGACGTCGGTGTCCGAGTGGGAATTCCACTTCGAATGATTCTGTCTCTGTGCCATCGCTATAGCGAACTTGAATACGATTGGAAATCGAACGAAGTTCGGGATCCAGGTAGTCCTTCGTGTAGCGAGGGTCCTCGATAACGACCATCTTTCTTCGCAAGGCGTCGATGCGAGGATCAGCGGCCGCGATGTCTTCGTAGTGCTCGGAGGTCAAGTCTCCATGCAGCATGGCCACTGCAGCGATGTACTGCAAGCAGTGATCGCGATCCGCGGGATTAAGAAGCGGGCCCTTTTTATCGATGATGCGTACCGCCGATTCTTGGGTGTGGATCGTAATTTCCTGAATCGAATCGAGCTTGTCGATGACATGGGAATGCAATTGCATAGCGGCTTCCGCGGCCGTTTGAGCATGGAACTCAGCGGGGAACGAGACTTTGAACAAGATGTTTTCCATCACGTAGCTACCGAACTCACGACTGATCACGACCGGCTTGTCTTTGAGGACCACGTCGTTGAAACCCCAGCGCGGCGCGGTCAAGGCTGAGGCATAGCCCATCTCGCCAGTCATGGTCCAAAGCGCTAGTTGAACCGCACGTTGCGTTGCATCGCCTGCCGCCCAGCTTTTGCGAGAACCCGTGTTGGGGGCATGCCGATAAGTGCGAAGAGCACCGCCATCCAGCCAAGCCAAACTAACCGCGTCGGCGATCTGCTCGTCGGAGCCGCCAAGTATCGAACAAGCGACCGCGGTCGACGCGATGCGAACCAGCAACACGTGGTCGAGGCCAACTCGATTAAACCCGTTTTCTAATGCCAACACACCTTGGATTTCATACGCTTGGATGGCAGCATGGAGCACATCGCGAATCGTCCATTCGCGACCGGGTTGCCAAACATTGTCCGGATTGCGATCTAGAAAATCGGTCAATGCAAGAATAGCGCCAAAGTTGTCGGACGGATGCCCCCATTCGGCGGCCAGCCAGGTGTCGTTGTAATCTAGCCAACGAATCATGCAACCTATATTGAACGCGGCTTTGACAGGTTCCAATTGCCAAGCTGTGCCTGGAACGCGAGCCCCAGTTGGAAAGGTAGCTCCTGGGACGACTGGGCCAAGCATCTTCGTGCAAGCTGGATACTGCAAAGCCAATAGTCCACAGCCCAAACTGTCGAGAAGACACCATCGGGCGGTATCGAACGCCTCTGAGCCAAAATCGTGTTTGCCACCGGCATATTCCGCGATTTCGGTCAAAACAGAATCGTAAGGTCGCCTTGAAGTCGGATTGGACGATTTCATGGATCAGCTTGTCGCAATGATATCGAGAGGTGGAATTGTGACCGCGTCAATATCTTAAGTCTAGCTCATTTTGCAGCCCGAGAGAACGACCGGTGCAGTGACACCCTCCCGCTGGGAGGGTCGAGCAAAGCGAGGGGAGGGCGAAGTGCCAGGACCAATCATTCAATTCAGTTCACCCTCACCGGCCTCTGGCCGACCCTCCCAGAGGGAGGGTGGCTTGGGATACTCTGACTTTAATCGGTCGGATCTGACGAACCGTTCGCCCCAAGTCGGACAAGCCGACTGGGGGCGAAGTCGGGCAAGCCCGACTTACTCGTTTCGGTCGACTGAGATGATTTAGTCGTAACTGGGCTAGCCTAAACTACTTTTCGCTGGGTACCTTTTGCGATTCCACGCCTTCATTCATTTCTTCGTCTTCATCTTCATCTTCTTCTTCCTCCTCTCCCTCTTCCTCTTCGTCGTCTGTATCGTTGACAAAGACAAATGCAGCCCGAACTGGTGGCGGCATCGGCGAATTGGGGCCGCGTACGCTTCTCCAAACAATTTCTCCTAGCAGCAAATCGTCTGCCGCGTCTTCTTTGGCCAAGTTCAAAGTCTCCGACGCGGCTGCTCCCCATGCGAGCGCTGTGTTGGTTGCGTTCAAGTCCACGTTCGCTGGCACATGCTTGAACGGCTTTACGTCGGCAGTTTTGCCGAAGCTGGCGTACATTGGATTGGCTGCCGCATCGAATTGCGTCATCGGCTCGATACCAAGAATCAACTCCATCGATCGCAACATACTCGAAGTCGAATACAAGGTCGAATCAACCGTTCCTTTTCGGATGTAAGGACTGATCGCAAGGGCTACCGTTCGGTGCGCGTCGACATGGTCTGAACCGTTTTGGGCATCGTCCTCCACAACAAAAATCGCCGACTTGTCCCAATACTTGCTCTTGGAAATCGTTTCCACCAACTGGCCAAGTGCCAAGTCATTGTCGGCGACCATGGCGGTCGGTGTCAGTTTGCCCACTCGAGTTCCGGACGTATGATCGTTTGGAAGGCGAATAATAATAAACTGTGGCAAGTTTCCATCCCGCTCAAACTCAGCCATTTTTTCGGCAAACCGCTTGGCCCGATCGACGTCCGTATATTCCAAGTCGTATCCTCGAAACATCGGATCATAGTGACCATCGAGGGCAGGTACTCGCGCTTTGCTTGGCTGGCCAAGCGGTCCATTTTGAATAAACTCGCCGAAGCTGAAGTAGCTTACGTTGGACTTCTTGCAGGCGTCCCAAATGTAACCGCTGGATGGAAAGGCAATTTCATAGCCACCTTCGGATGTATATCCAATCTTGCCTTTGCCACCGCGATAGTTGAGCGGCCAGACTCGTTCGACGAAGTCGGTCGCATAAGCTGCCATCGACCACTCATGGCCATCGGCACTCACTTCACTTTCGACGTAGAAGTTGTCGAGAAGTACAAACTCCTTGACCAAGGCATGATGATTGGGTGTGACCGACTCAGGGAAAATGCACAAGTTCGCATCGCCGTTGCCTTGTTTCATGTCGCCAAAGACTTGGTCGTACGTTCTGTTTTCTTTGATCACATAGAAACAATGTTTGATCGGCGACGACTCGCCAACTTTGGACGGAATCGCGGAGTCCTTTGCCAACTCTTGGAGATTGGGTTGTTCGTCCTTTTTCAGAGGCGAAACCGCATACGCGTCCTTGGTCCACTTCATCATTTGAATCGGGTCCGGCGACGAAATGATACTGAGGGTACCTTTGAACAAACCGCCGATGTACTCTCGCACTGAGGCTGGAAGCTCGCGCATAGGATTCGGGCCTTTTGCATTGTCTCGGGAAGCCAGTCCTTTGCCATTGGTGACCAAAATCTTTTGGTCACCCTCTGCAAAACGAACGCTAGTCGGGTACCACCCGACAGGAATAAAGCCAAGCGACTTTGACTTGCCTCGCTCCCGGATGTCGAAAACGGCAATGTTGTTATTGTCCGCGTTGGCAACAATCAATACGTTCTGATCTGGCGATACGGCCAAACTATTTGGCGTACTGCCGTTCTTCTTCGTCGCATACAGCGAGGTATGTATGACCTCTTTGGATGACCCCTTTTCGGTCTCAAGCAAGACGACCGAGTTGTCGTCAGCGCATCCGACGAGCAAATGCTTTCCTTCGTCGATAAAGACCATCTCCGTTGGATGGCTTCGTACTGGCCATTCGCCCGCGACGGTCATGGACTCAAGGTTGACCACAGCCACCGAGGACTTGCCCCAAAGGCTGATCATGGCTCGCTTTTTGTCGGGGGCAATAACTACTTCAAAAGGGAAACTTCCAGCCGGGAACTCGAGCTTTGAGATTGTTTTGGATGTATCAGTATCGATGACGACAAGTTGGCTGGCCATCATTCCGCAAACCAAAAGTTTCTTGCTGTCGTCGAGGCTAGCCAAAGCAGAGACAACAAACTTTTCCTTGGGATCGACGACTTGGATTTTGCGATCCAAGGTTAAGTATCCAAAGCGATGAGCAAAAACATAAACGCATTCATCTTCGGCACCGCTAACAAACAGTTTGCTACCATCGTCGCTGAATCGGAGCCCTTGGAAAGTCTGATCGATGACGACGCTCGAAGTTACTTTTTTACTCTCAAGCGAAACGATTCGAACTTCGTGTGTCCCCCAACCGGAGTGCAGAACTGCAGCAAATTTCCTGTCTGGCGAAAGTTCCATGTGGCTTGGGAAATCGCCAAGATCAACTTGCTCGCCGGCAGGTCGCAAAGACCACCCGTTTGGGAGCAGCGTTTGACCATTGTTCTGCATTCCTGGCCATCGGATGGGGTTTTTCTTTCCCATTGTTTCTTGGGAAATGGCTTGATTAGCGACGGTTGAGGCAAATGCGATTGCCATCGCGGAGGAGAATAATCGGAAGGTGTGCATAGTGTGTTGCGAGGTGTTTTCTGGAGGTCGATTTACGCAGGCTGGAAAGCGTTATTTTTAACATGGAACGCAATCTCTTGGGGGCTCTCAACGAATATTGATGCTTTCTTCACAAAGATGGCAAGCCGTTGCAGAAGGCGCCTGATTGAGGACTTTGATTGTGTTTTGGTAACCCGAAGCGTGAGCGAGGACTTTGATTGTAGTTCCTCGCATACGCGACGGGTTACTGTTTTTGTAGCGGTAAGGCGCGAGCCTTCCGGTTTCGCGGCATATAGTGGTCGCTCACCGGACGGCTTGCGCCGTTCCGCTGAAGAAAGGAGTGCTAGTCCTTAAACAAGCGAACGCTTGTTTGTCGGAGCCCCATTTTTGCAGCGCAGCGGTGACCGAGCCAGTGGGGCTGGTTTGATTTTTCTATTTTAGGCTGCTTCATCTTTTTTCGGTTTCTAACTTGGTTTGGCGTTGCG
>JANPHB010000046.1:0-28665 GCA_031424235.1 Pirellula sp. | reverse complement strand
CCAGCGGTGCTTATCTTAATGCTGCGCTGAACACAAATCAATAAATGATGTTCGGCGTCATGCCTAAAAAAATCCCGGGGGTTCGGGGGCAGAGCCCCTGAGGAGCACTGAATGAGTTCGAAAAATTTAAAATTTTCGAATAGGCTCTATTGCCTAATTCCTAGACGGTCGCTCATTCTTAACAAACCGAAGTAACATCGAATACGCCTCACGGTAATGTTCGCGAACAAGCTGTTCACATGCGTCTCGGTCCCGCCGACGTATGCCTTCGAAATCTAGCGGTGAATGGTGACTCATTGATAGCAATGAAAAGAAATGAATGGACAGAACTAGACTAGAGCAATCGCTTTCAAAATTAGACGCAATAATCCGGTGTGCTGTTTGGTGTTCTTGCCAAAATAATTTGCCAATTTCCTGAACTCTCTTCCCCAAACCTCACTAAGCACGTTGCCAAGTGTTTTACTGGTCAATTCGCCGTTTGGCGTTAGGTAAATGGCAATCAATCTGCTCAAATTGAGCCGCGGGCGCTAGCCGCGACAACCGTGTTTGCCAGGAAAACCGTAACGCCGCTAGCGCCCGCGGCTCAGTAGATTGCCTGAACCAATTGCAAAGTGAGTGCCAAAGACTCCTGCCAACTTGCTTAGAATAGAGAAGAATCCAGCCCTCTTCATCCTAGCGATTATTCCTACCAAAAACTGCGAGATTCTCATGAACGCACGATTGAAACCCTTAATTCACTTCACCTTTGCCTTCGTCTCGCTTTTTTCCTGGCAGGCAAGTGCTGCCATCTCGCAAGAAGCGACCGCGGTAATCGAACTCAAAGCGGCAACCGATCGCGAGGACGCGATTTACCGAGTCGGGGATACGGTCACCTTTTCTATCCGAGCGAAGTCTGATGGAAAACCGCTCAGCGACGGAACGATTGTTTGCAACCTTTCCAAAGATGGTGTCCAGCCACAATCAAAGCGGACGGTAGAATTGAAAGATGGCAAAGCGACCTTGGAAAGCAAACTGGATGAACCTGGTTTTCTGCTGCTTCGCGCATCCATAGGCAAAACAACCGCCTTGGCTTCCGCTGGTTTTGATCCGTTGCAATTAAAACCAAGCATGAAAATCCCCGAAGACTTTCAAGCGTTTTGGGAAGCTCAAAAATCGTTACTTGCCGCTGTTCCGGTTCAGTCCAAGCTCACTCCGGTAGAATCGCCAGCCAAGGGAGTCGATACGTTCGACGTGCAAGTCGACTGCCTCGGTGCTCCGGTGTCGGGCTACTTTGGCGTTCCACAAGACGCTAAGCCTAAATCGCTTCCCGCGATTCTATTTGTGCACGGTGCGGGAGTGCGAAGCGCGAACTTGGGAAGCACCTATTGGGCCAAACAAGAAGGCGGAATGTTGGCCATGGATATCAACGCGCATGGCATTCCGAACGGAAAGCCCGCTGAGTTTTACGAACAGTTGGCAGCAAGCGATTTAAAGGATTACCGAAGTATCGGACGCGAAGACCGTGACACGTGTTACTTCAAAGGCATGTTTCTGAGACTAGTTCGAGCCATTGATTTCCTGGTAAGTCGACTAGAATGGGATGGAAAGACCGTGATTGTCTACGGCAGTAGCCAAGGAGGATTCCAAGCGTTCGCGGCTGCAGGCATCGATCCGCGCGTGACGTTCATTTGTGCTGGAGTACCAGCAGGTTGCGATCATACGGGAATGGAGGCCGATCGAATCTGCGGTTGGCCCAAGATTGTACCTGTCGACGGGGGGAAACCCAATGTCAATGCCCTGCAAACCGCTCGCTACTTTGATTGTGTCAACTTCGCCTTGGTCGCAAAGTGCAAAGGGGCAGTGGTCACGGTCGGCTTTGTCGACGTCACTTGCCCGCCAACCAGCGTGTACGCTGCATACAATGCGCTGTCGATGGCCAAGTCGTTGCATACGGATGTCTTGTCCGGGCACACCAATACTCCAGCGGCGAACAAGTTCATGCAAGAAGCAGCCTACAAACATGTGCGGGAAATGAAATAGCAGGAGGAACGGCGAAACGAGATACTCACTGAGGAAATCGAATCCGCCTCATTAAAAGCATTCAACTGAGCGGGTGCGGAACTAGACTCCTCGAATTTGGTCGCCTACCCATCGAGCCAGTTTCTCTGGGCTGACGGCCGCGATCGGCATGCCTGCTGAAGCCATCATTTGCGCGCAGCCTTGATGGAAGCGCGCGACACCTTGATCATCGAGTGCTGCCAAGCCTATGCACTTCACTCCTGCCTCGACCAACGCTCGAGTCTCGGCGATCATCTCACCCGTCGAAACCCCTTCCTCAAAGTCCGTCACCAAGACCACCATCGATCGAGATGGCACTCGCAGACCTGCACGTGCATGCCTCAATCCGAGGCCAATATGCGTACCGCCACCGACTTGCACTTCAAGCAATAGCGTCAATGGGTCGCTCACATGACCGCTGAGATCCACCACTTGAGTGCTGAACGCCAAGAATCGAATCGAGAGAGCCGGAAGTTCTGAGAAAATCGCGGCACACAAAGCGCTGTAAACGACCGATGAAGTCATCGATCCAGATACGTCAACGACAAACGTAAGGTGCCAATCCATTTCTCTTTTGGATGCCGAATTGAAAATAAGGTCTTTCGCAACGATAGTCGTTCGGCCATCTTCGCGCCGGACTGCGTTGGCTAGGTTACCGCGAATTGTCCTGGCAAGGTTCAAGCGTCGATTGCGACGCCGAGTCGGTCGAGCAATCGACAAACCGTGGATGTGTGGACGTAGTCTCACTGCTAACTTCTGAGCGAGTTGCTCAGTGATGCGTTTCGCGATTTGACGAAGCCGTTGCGTCTTGGACTCCGAGGTGCCTCCAGCCAACGACAGCACCTGCTGCAGAAGTTCCATGCTAGGAACGACGGTATCCGGATCCAACGCGGTCAGCGCTCCAAGATTGCCAGAAGCCGCTGAGGTTCCAAGCACTTCTTGACAAATATCGGAGCCAAACAATGATTCCAAGTCCTCGGCCCATTCGGCGGCCGTTGGGACAGGTTGTTCTGTTCCTCCACCTGATCCTGGTCGTCGCTTGGATAGACCGGAACGAGCCCCCTCGCCCTTGCCCTCACCGTACAAATGATCGAGGCTCCTCGCCGCTTGGCTCCCTCGCGATTTTGGCTCAGGCGGGACTCCCATGACCATGCGCCAACGATCGGCGATGGAAATAGATTGATGGGAAACGGATGAAGGACTCGAGTCTGTGCTATTGCCTACAGAGGATTCGCGTTGAGTTTCAGGGGAGAAGTTGACTATCAAATTTGGAAACATCGCTTGCACCGCCGATTGACCAGCAAGATCGGCTTCGCGGAGAATTGCCAAGGTCTCGGCCACATCGACAGCGCCTTCGTCAGACAAATTCCCAAGCGACAATTCCGTGCCGCGATCTGTGATCATCTCTAGTTGAACATCGAGAATCCTCTGGCGATCGGCCGGAGAAAACTCGTGGAAAGCTCCTCGTAGCGACGGGAGCCGTTTAAGGAAGTAATCATCGCTCATCGATTGAAGGCCTTCTTGCATGCCACTTAACCATTCCGGTTCCGATTGCATCATCGGCAGCAGCACTTGAACCGTACCAGCAAGCGCATCCTTGAGGCGAGCTCTCGAACTTTGGTCGCACGCATCGTCGATCCAACCAGCCACCAACGACGCGAGGTCCGTTGACGACTTCTCGTGAAGCAAACAGAGCATAGCAATGGAGGCACCTCGCATTCGATCGCTTCCACGCGTCAATGTCTGATGGCACCACGAGATCAATTGTGGCAGTCCCTGGTACAGTACCTCCAGTTGCTGATGATCGGAAGCCATCGATGCGATTGTTTGAACACTGCCTCGCAACCAATGGCCCAGTTCGCAAAGTCCCACGACATCGGAAGCTTCGTTCGAACCGACCAGTCCCAACAGTCTGTCCAGCGAAGTTCGAAGGAGCAAGACGAGTCGATCCACCCAATGTTCGCAAATAAAATGTGTCAGGAAAGGTGCGTATTCTTCTTGGTTTGGTTGCGGAAGACCTGGTACATGACCTGCAGAAATGCGTCCAATTCGCGACGCAGCTTCTACGAGTTCACTTAGTCCTGCTGACTTAAGAAACGAACCCGATAGCTGTTCAATGGCCCGGCGCGTCAAACCATGCAAACCACACTCGGATGCGGTTGTGAATTGTTGAATCAATAAGGTAGGCGTCCATTCGTCGGTCCCTTCACGCGGTGATCGCAGTTGGAGAATCCCTTCGACAACTTGGGGAAGGGTCACGCCATAGCGTGAAACCGATTCGATCGTGGCGCTGGTGCCTTGACGGAATCCAACTTCCCAAACCTCGACAAGATTCTCACGATTGCCTTGTTCAATCGTATCGACTCGTTTTGCATAGGGAATATTGGCAGCGCAAAGCTGCCTCAACACCACGGCTCGGGCCCGATCTCTCGCGTCTCGCAACACATCGAGCCGGACCTCTTTGATATCCGTTGTGGGTAGTTTGAGCAAACGAAACACTTCGTCCATCGCTAGCGATAGCCCACACCTCGGAGCTTTGTCGGTCACCCTCCCTTTTCGATTTCCGATCAGGACAGACTCGACCGCGCGAGCCACTTCGCGGGCGCGACCATGCAACTCCCCATGCACGAGACAGCTTTGAATGGATTCGATCAGCTCGCCTCGCCCTGCCATGGGAAGTCCACGAATCTTCGCAAGATCTCGCATTATGCGAGTTATTTCTGTCGCGTCGGGAGTTCCCGCTACATGCCCGCGAACACGCATCGCTCGACAAATGTCCACGACCAATTTGGTTGCGACTACATCCATCTGACCGTAATTGTCCGATGCGACCATTCGATCATGCCAAACGGGATCACGAATACCCGCGGGATACCCGCTCCGTTCATCCAATTGCTCGAAACTGTAACCGACGAGCGAAACACCCACGGTCTGCATGTCTTCTCGGATCAGATCCAGTACAAACCGATCGTGTTCCTTGGAAGCTGCAAGGACCGACGGTAATAGAGCGCTCGCGTGGAATGATCCGATCAGAGCAATGCTATGCTCTGGTGCTTCGCGAATCGCTTGACGCATCGCCGATTCTCGCAGCAAATCGCGCAGCTGAATGTTCGAACTATTTTCGCGAATGGCCCATCCAAACAGCAATGCGGCTCGCCGAACGGATTCGGGGCCGCCCAACATACCTGGTGTTTCGATCAAACGTTCCCAAAGTTGCCCAGTATCTTCCGAGTAAGTCCGAGCCAATAGAGCTTGCAACAAGGTTCTCGACGAGGACGAATGCGATACTGGCTCGTTCGCTTGCTGTGCACCCGAATGCTGGTGGTCCATCCAAGTTTTCATAGCTTCTTCCAGTCTCTCTATCTTAGACGCTACGACTTGGGCGCCGGCTGACAGATCAAACGGTACGATTGGGACATGATGCTTGCTCGCCCATCGTATTGCGACCAACTCGGGAGAAAAGTCCGCAAGTGGATAAAAGGAAATGTTCCCATGCGGATCGGCCGCCGAAATCGCCACGGGTGCAACGGTTTGTTCGTCCGCGAGATGCTCGATCCAATCCAAAAAGTCGGATGGCATCTCAAGCAGAATACTCTTGGGTTGAAAAGCATCGAGTAGTGGCGTGAGAGCTCGCGTGATCGCTGCTGAATGGTGGCGCACTCCGACGAGCAACGGCTCGCGACACTCGGAGAGCATATCCATCTGCTTAGGGAAATCGAACTCACGTGTTTCGCTCATCCCTCGATGTGGCTCCTCAGTTCGCTCAAGCGTTTCCAAAGTGGATTGCCGGCTTCGGCTCGGCGTCTCAAGGGTCCATCCCAGTAGTGCAACAATCGTTCGCGGTCCTTGGCATCATCCTTCATCACGACACCGAGCAAGTGACCAGGCAATCGTGAGATCGGATCAAAGCCGGACGGGAAGAAGGCACCTTCGCGAAGAATAGCGGCGGTAACGGCTACCGCTTCGGCAGTACTCATGACCGTACTGGGTTGCTGCACTTGCCAACCTTCCGCAGTCCGTCCGCTCCGGAGATCGCGAAAGATCTGAACTAAAAGTTGCACCAAAGCGATGTCGACCGGTATCGAACGACTGCCGTGGGTCAATATCGAAGTTGCGCGTCGTGACACCAACTCGACCTCTCGGCTTACATCTTGAATCGGCGCAATCGTTTCGAAATTGAATCGCCGTTTCAAGGCTGCCGACATTTCGGAAACGCCACGGTCTCGCAAATTCGCGGTTGCGATGACGTTGAAACCAGGATTTGCGAAGAGGCTGGATGCTTCCTCCGGCAGTTCGGGGATCATCATGCGACGTTCGCTCAAGATTGAAATGAGACTATCTTGAACTTCGGGCAAGCAGCGAGTGACTTCTTCGAAACGAACGATCCGACCAGATCGCATCGCTTGATAGACAGGGGACGGGACCAAGGCTTCGGGGGTTGGGCCTCGATCGAGCAGCATGGCGTAATTCCAGCCGTAACGAATTTGATCCTCGGTCGTGCCTGCAGTACCTTGAATGGCCAACCCGCTCGTTCCACTGATTGCGACCGCCAGCAGTTCGCCCAACATCGACTTGGCCGTCCCCGGTTCACCGACTAGCAACAGCCCACGCTCACCTGCGAGTGTGACAACGCACCGCTGTATCAAATCTCGTGGGCCGACGAATTTTTCTGCAATGACAATTGCTTGTGACTTCGATATTCCAATTTTCTGGCCATCGGTTCCGCAAATAAAGTCGACGACCGCTTGTGGTGATAGGAGCCAACCGTCAGGCCGTTCGTTGGTGTCCGCCGCACGCAATGCAGCTAGTTCGCTTTCAAATCGAATATCTGCAGGTGGTAACTGCATCGATTGTTTTACGGGTTCATCGCTCGACGTTGCGATCGTCGGTTCGTCAGCTTCTTTTGCAGATTTCTTAGCCATGGTTATTTTTTCTTCTTGTTGGATTTGGTCGGAGCTTCTGCGTATGCGGGAACATCCCCAGCCTTCCAACGGTTCCATGCATTCTCAAACAACGATGCGATGGGACCTTCGAACGCGATAAACTCAGCCATGCCTCCGCGAAGTTGCTCGGTGTTCTCATATCCGAACATCGGAAGCTTCCATGTTTCGATCGGCAAGTTTGGTGCTTTGAGTGGCTCCCAACCGCCTGGCAAGAATAGTTCTCTTCCGGCTCGTTCTCGTTTGGCTTCGACCAAGAGTTCTTTCTCCAAAAGCGTTGCACCGGAAGATTGGATCTGTTTTGTATTCCATACGTTCCAAAGTTTCAGATTGGCCGAAGTTGGGTCCGGCAAGGCAAGGATTTGTAGATAGAGGGCGGCAGCCATCTCATCCACTTTCAATTGCTTCGAACATTCGGTTACCAAAGCAGGGGCAGAATAAAGTGGGTACTGTTCCCAGAGCCCATCTTCGATCTTTGGTTTGCGATTGCATTCCATTAGGCCGGTCATTCCATCGGATCGCATGCTTACCGCGAAATGAGGAGTCAACATGCTGTAATCGTAATATTCGGTCTGACAAACAGGTTGAAGTGTTCCTTTGAGAGCCTGCAGGTCTTTGAGTGTTTTCAACTTCGACGTGTAAAAATACCCAAATGCGTTGGGTGGGATAGTTGCCAAGACAAAAGTATCTGTCACGCAACGGTAGATACTACTTGAGTCCTTCTCGAACTTGCCCATCGTCGTGGCGAGATTTCCAATGACGGACTCAATATTCGTCTTTTGAGGATCGAATGCAATAAAGAACTGACCTATCGGCAACAAATTGTCGGGCTGATCGAGAAATGTACGGATGGACTCGATGACTTGCGGCAATTGACGACGGACTGGATGTCCAACCGGCAATCCGTAGTTGATGATCGAAATCCCTTTGTCCACCCTGTTGAAGGCCCGTGTCAGATCGAACGAGGGTGTTGGAGAGACTTCAACTTCTAAAGTGCCATACGTTCGTTGTCTTATCGGAAGTCTGAACTCAACTTTGCGCAACTTGAGTAGCTCGGCTTCCTTCGGAGCCATGATCAATTCATTAAACTCCTTGAGAGGCAGTCCGCTATAACGAGGAAAGGCTCGATCCAACTCTTTGCTAATTTCGGGCGGAAAGGCTGGCAGCGCACGGCGAGCCTCTGCCAAGGAATTGATCATCGAGTCAAAATTGTGCCCAGCCTTCGTAAGAAGATACGCAGGGTCTTTGAGGCAATTGGAGTACAGATTGTCAGGAATGGTAACGGACTGCAACTCGAGTAAGGCAACTTGAATATCTTTGACCTTCCAACCATAAAACTCGCGTAGCTCCTTGGTGAGTTTCTCTTGCCCATAGGGCGTTGTTCGCACGTTACCCATCCAAAGAAGTGCCACTCCGATCGGGTGAAGGCCCAAGCGGGTGGACGCATCATTAAGTTTTTCGATCGAAGGCAGCGGCAGCGAATCCAGTTTGGATAACGCATTGACGAAGCCTATCACTTGCTTTCGATTCCATTTCATTTCGATCTTTTGGGTTGATTCGAAAGCAAGTTTTTTCGGGGCTTTGCATTCGCCTTTCGGGTTGTAGCCAAGCAAGTAAATGAAATTGCTTGGATAGGCGTAATGCAAATAGGCAATGTAGCGAGCGGGCCCTTCCGAGAAAAATGCCTCACGATTCGAATCCAACTTCTCGCGGAGCTCATTTTCTAGCTTTGACGATTGCTCATCGTAGTTGCCGCGAAAGAGGCCAAAAGAGCCTGGTAAATCCAAGATGCCTGTCTCTGCGATCAGCTTCAGCGAATGAATCCAAGCGCCCGCAACTCGCTCTTTAAGTTCGGTCGGTACGTCTTCGCGAATTGCCCTTTTCCAAAAAGACTGCCACACAACCGCGGGCAAGTCTTCGAGCAATGAAAACCAGAACTGTTGTGCTCGGGGTAGGGTTTCAAGCTCATGCCCAGCAAAGTACTTGGCAACGTTGGCGATGTGCGACCCGAGAGTCGAACCTGAAGAATAATAAGTAGAGATATTCTGGGGTTGATTCAAGACGATGTCCTTGAATCCTTGACTTGCTATGTCGTCATTGAACGAAGGTGCATTTGCTGCGTCGCCTTCTGGCGGCTCGAGCCGTTTTAATAGCGATTGGACCACGGCCTTTTCATCGGCCGCAACACGCGTGATGCGTGCGATTCCTTGAACCAAGCGCGCTGGGGCAGCTGGGAATTGCTTAGAGACGACGCGTGTTGCCTCATCGCGTTCAGGGTCAGGCTTGTTTGGATCCTCTTTCTTGCGACGTGCCTCGCGCTCGACCTCACCTGCTGCGAGGAGTTTGTCGGCATCGGAGCGAGTGAAGGATCGCAATGCTTGCGAGGACTTCTCGCAACGCACTCGTAACGAGTGCATGAACCGAATCGGCAACTCACAGGCCGTTCCCGCAAAGTACTTTTCCTTTTGATACAAACTGAATCCTTTTCGAGTTGCCGAATCGATGAGTCGACCATCGTTGGCAAGGATCCAATAGGAATCGGAGGCAGGCTTGTTGATAATTGCCAAAGCTGCCAAAAAACCTCCTGTGGGTTGTTCTTCCTTTGAAAATACCCAACTACGGCCATCGACCCCAGTTGATTCCATGGCGCCATCCCTTCGGCGAACACATCGAATCCCTAGCAAGCCATTTTTCTCACCGAGAGGCGAGACTCCTGGTTGAGTTGGTTTCGGCAACAGATACGAAAGTGGCCAATGGATCGAAGCACCCGAAGGTAACGCCTCTTCAAAAAAAGGGGGAACGCTCGCTCGAATCACGTTGCCCGTGACAGGATCGATTTCCGATACGGTACCGCCTCCATCATCTATATTTCCAGCTTGTCTATCGTCCGTCAGTCGCCAGAACCGCTGCCCATCGTGGAACCAATTCGTCATGGCAGGCGGCACGACGGTATCCCCCTCGCGAAAAACTCTTTGGCCGCAGAAGACACCGTCCGTACCTACTTGGACGAGCGCCTCCAAACCAGACCGATATTGGTAGATGCTACCTGTTTGTTCGTGTTCTTGATTGGGAGTGGATGACCATCGTAAAAACGTTTTCCAACCTGCGCCTCCGTCATAGAAGACAAAGGCATATTGAGAACCGACTGGAATTGCAAATAGGAGTGTCTGTTCTTTCTTTAAGAGAATCTCACTCTTGGTCGACGTGGTTGGCGAGACGCAATGCACCGAGTCCTTTTGGAGCCAACAAACGAAGGGGTATGCCCAATAAACATTGGAGTCTCCTCGTCTCGATGTACTCGGTAAACTATTCCCCTGCGAGGTTCGATCCAGTTCTTCCCAGCCGTACTCGTCCATCACGCCTGCAACCAACGTGCGATAAAGACATTCGCCCAAGTCAATCTTTTTCAAGCGTTCGACAAGTTCTGGAAACTGTTGTGCCGTCTTGGGGCGGCAGGATCCACCGAGTCTTTCTTCCGCGATTTCAAAGTCAGCCAGCGCTCCGGTTTCGAGCGAGATTAACTGCTTATCGATAAACTCCCACCAAACTTTCTTGATGGATTCATGCTCTGCCGCAGCCTCTTCGAAGGAGCGTCTCGCAGGAAGTGTGCGTCCCCAACTTTGCTTGCTCCGATCTCCATGAAACTTGACCAATTCAGGAATCTGTTCGATGAGTTTTGTTCTGAATCGCTCGTCGCTGCAAACATGAGTCAATTGAGAGTTCCGACGGGGATGGTCGATGACTTCCCGATACCAACCATCGAAATTCAATGCAATTAGCCCTTTAGGCATCGCGACATCTAGTCCAAGCTCGAGAACCATGTCGAGAACGTCGACATCCATATGTCCGTGGTAGCCACAGTGAAGCTGGATGGGTTGCTTCTCTTCTTTGAGGACGTCCTTCATCTGTTCAAGCAACTCAAAGACCCGCTTGTTTGGAGACGACTCGACCGATGCGACTCGGGAAAACCATCCAGCTCTTCCTCCTGGTATTTCAACATCTTGAGGAAATTTCGCTGCCGGCATCGAAAGATAAGGAAGTACCTTCCAGTCTTCAAGCAAATCGAGCCACTCCCAAACAGGGCTTTCGCTTCGATAAGACGAGGCTGCATTCGTGTGAGCTAGTAGCCAAACAGCAAACGAAGGACTACGAGCGACAATATTGCCAACTTGCTTCTTGACCGATTTCCAAAACGGAAACGGTGCACGCGACATGGCTGGAGAAGTGATCATGGCTTGAAGCACTTCCTCGATCTCGGCATCCGAATCGAGTTTGGCCGTTTTGGCCATTTTGGCTAGGTCGCTTGCGGCGTTAGCGATCGGGGCCATGCCCCCTAGCGTTCTGCGAATGACGAGATCCTTATATGTCTCGTAGGCCTCGCGAGGCGGAAACTGCCGTTCAAGATCCTTAGCGTAGTCAGTAAGTGCTTTGCCTGAGAGACAACCGCTCAACGTGAACTCGAGGATTGCGTCTCGTCGATGTTCGCGATCGACATCCAAGGAGTGAACGCGTTCGGCTTCGAGAGCTTTGTTTAATGCTCTACCAGCGTAAGTGGTGTTTCCTAGTTCTTTATAGGCCCGTGCCGCTTGTTCCCAAAACGCTGGAAGAAAGTGGCGAACCGACTTATTGAGTTCTTCCGCCATCGCGACGTAAAGATCCCAGGCATGCCCTGCTTTCGAAACGGCTTTGCGTTCCGCAGCTTTCATGCGCTTGACGAGGTCGAGCGCGTACTTGGCATTTTTCGGTTGGTGGATCAACGCCCAATGGCCGAACTCAAGAGCCGTCCGGTTCTGTTTGGCGATCGGTTGGCTTATGGCTCGACCTTCCAGCCCGAGAAACTCCATCGACAAATCTTCTGCAGGTACAAGCCGTTCGGAAGTCAATCGTATGATGACGCGGTCACCGAGAACCGGTGCCCCATAGGCTCGAGCGACCATGGTTTCCGTCGACTTCTCATCGACCTTGGCATCGAGCCCCACCAATCCACCTGCATCCAGTTGCGAAAGCGTCCAATCTTTGCTCATGACTCGGCTCCTTCTTTCTTTTCAACTTTGCGCTTTGCGTAGATAGAGGATGCCATTCTCACTCCTTCGCTGAAGGTAACTGGTCCAACATCGCGAATGGCGATGGCTTGTTGTTTGTTATCCACGAAGATCAAATCGCCCGTCAAGGTTGGACTCTCGGGAGACTCGCTTCCCAAGTAAAAGCGAGCTTCCAATGGCGAAGTCCCTTCCCAGACTTTGCAGGTGGCGTAGCCGCCTCGCACGGGATAGCCAAGCCTCTTGCTGACGCCCAAGGCAAAATTCAGCTGCTCGAACTCACCGTTTTCGTAATCGCGAATGGAATTCAGTTGGAGCTGTTCTTTTGCGGGTCGAAAGACGGGGCGATAGAGTTGCTCGACCGACTGGACGACGCTCAGATCATTTGCCAAGTCTCGAAGATCCTCCAGTTCGCCGATCAAGATCGGATGGAGAAAGGCCACGCATGGTGACTTCAGCCATTTCGATTCGCCATCAACATCGATAACACCAACACCTTTCTTGGTGTCCGCATTTTTCAGCAGGCCATACTGTTCACGATCCACTTTGCCGCTGCCAGTCGAAGGGGCAATGACCATGTTCTCAAGGGCTGTTCGCCAATCGGGATCAGGCCAGACCTCGATGAGCGTTTGTCGCGGAATAATCAGCGAGCGAAGCATCCAACGTTCTACCGTATGGAGGCACTCCATGCGATGGTCATCTAACCATGTCGCTAAGGCTTGCAATTGATCCGTGATTGGGTCCTCTTTCAAGGCCGCAGGCAACGTAGCAAGCTGATTGCCTTTGGCGTTCTGGCAAACGACTTTGCCATTCTGAAGTCCTAATTTGTATGAATTCGGACCATCGATCCAAGTCTGAGGACTCTCAGTGGATCCTGAACTGGGTACTTTCGTTTTTGCCATTTGGATTGTACAGAGAGGAATGGGGGCGCAACATCTCACGAATGACTTGTAGTATCATAACGAATTCACTTCGCATTTGTGTTATGGGTAAGTTAAGAAAATTTGACAAATCGATATCGGAACCATGTGGCCTAAGATCAGCCCGATTTTTCTCTCGCAGCTCGTTGAACAAGCGCCGGGTCGCGTTCGCAAACGAATTGACAGCGAGCCTGTCGTGGCGGAATCTTGGAATTGGAACTACGACGAAAACGCGTGGACAATTCAAGCGAATGAAGAAACCGTTCGACTTCAGTCTCACAACGGTGTCCTCACGAGCCTGGAAGATGTTTCGTGTTCCTGTTTGATGTCTCCTAAGTGCTTTCATGTTTTGGCATGCTGCAGCAGCTTGCCCCTGGAACATAGTCAGGCGAACGAGGAACTTGCTCCTCAGAAGCCTTCGAGTGCTGATTCGAGCCCACCAAGCGATCCTGCGTTTGACACGCGAACGGTGGAAGTCACCGATGCTATGCGAGCCTCTGCGATCTTGGTTCGGGAGTCTCTTTCTGCGTTGCTCCGCGTCGGTGCACGCAATGCGGGGATCCTCTTGCAATCAGGCTTGTTGCGGGCCGGGCATTCGTGCCGAGCATCGGATTTGTATGCGCTCAGCAATACGGTATTGCGAATCGCCGAAGGAGTACAACGTTTTCGACAGCAATCGGACGAAGCGGATTCGCTTACCCTGAAAGAGGATGTTGCCTCTGCGTTCTTCGCTTGCCATTCGCTGCTCAACCAATCGTCCGTTCCCAAGTGGATCGTCGGACAATCGCGACGAGTCTTCGAAAGCCTCGACGTTCGCAAGTTGAACGGAATCTTTGCAGAGCCCATTTTGACGCGCAGTGGATTTGCGGGAGTCAGCGTTTACCTTCAAGACGCAAACAAAGGTGGACTTTATACCGTGAACGAGTTGCGGACAGGGGACTCGAGCCTTATTCGTCAAGCGTATCGAGGTGGGATTGATCTTGGCGGAATAACCATGGAGGCAAAAGCACTTTGTCGAAGCACCTTCGCAGTTCAAGAGTTAACAGTCTCGGAGGATGGGCGCCTTGGCAAGGGGAAATCAACTCGTTGGGCGACGGCGAAACGGGAGCTGACCGAACCTTTGTCAGGCGGTCGATTAGCTGACTCACTCGACTCTCAACTTGAAAGGGTGTTCTCATGGTTGAGCACTCCCAACGAACAACGCCCTGGTGGCTGGGATGTGGTCTCGTTAACGGCCACTGTGATGGGATCGCACGGGGCAACCGTCGTGGTCGGTGTTGAGGGCTCCGATCGACCATGGAGACTTGGCATCATGATCGATTCGTCGGAGCTAGTGTACCGACACAATTTAGAACTGATAGCAAGGTGTCCACGCTTGCAACTTCGCTGCCTCGTTCGCGTGCGAGTCGACGTCCCCCATTGCGCCGATTTACTAGCGATCGCAAACCTCCCGTCCGTTCCCTTAGAGTCGCAGGTTGCCACTAGATTGGAGTTGCCTGAAGACTGGCAAGGCATTTGCAATACAGGGCTCGATCGACTGGAAAGGCATTATGTCCGAGGCATCGAACGATGGTCGGAAGAAATTGCATTGGAGGGAGAGAACGATCCTAGCGACACGAATGCCAAGTATACAACGGCCATTGAACGCAGGCTTGTCGGGATGGTCTTAGGAGGCCGCGACGCGATTCCAATTCTCGGAAGTAAATCGCATCGACGAGACTGCAATCAAATGAAGAAGCTCTTCCTGCCGACCGGAGCCTATCTATTAGACTTGTTAGCGACCAAGGCACACGAAGACGGAGTCAGAGTTGTTTATGAATCAAAATCGGTATCCGAAGCTCAAGACGAATCGGCCACGGCCTTTCTGGCATGTGATACTTACAATCAAACGACAAAACGATCATTGACCATGAGCAAGTGGAAACTTGGGAAAGATAGCGGAAGTTGCAAAACTTCGTAGCAGAAGTTGTAAAACTTCGTAGCGGAAGTTGTAAAACTTCCTGGAGCTTGAGGCACTTCAAGAACTCTTACGAGATTCCACTACCTACTAATTCAACGCCATTCGGGTTGGATTGCATGTGGGTTCCACGTCCGAATCAAATAGGCTACATTGGCGTAACCAAGGTAAATCTATTGAAAATGATGGAACAATAATCTTGACGGATTCTTCCGCTAAACCCTGCTACCAACTCAGCGAGCTGACAAAATACGCTTTGCGTCTCGGTACATTCGGATTCGGCGGGCCGGTTGCCTTAGTCGGATACATGCACCGTGATCTGGTTGAGGATCGAAAATGGATATCGGAAACGGAGTACAAAGAGGGATTGACTCTAGCGCAACTGATGCCTGGACCACTGGCGGCGCAACTCGCGATTTACCTCGGTTACGTTCATTATGGGGTCCTCGGTGCAACGGTTATTGGCACCGCGTTTGTGCTGCCATCTTTCCTGATGGTACTTGCCCTAGGCTGGGCCTATCTTCGATTTGGCGGGATAGGATGGATGCAAGCGGTATTCTATGGTGTCGGAGCGTCCGTCATCGGCATTATTTCGATCAGTGCTTATAAACTCACACAGAAAACGCTCGGCAAGCAAAAACTCCTTTGGGCGATCTACTTGGTCAGTGCGATTGCGACGATCATCACCGAGAACGAAAGCATCCTGCTTTTCCTTGGTGCGGGATTCTTGGTTCTTTCGACTCGGGTTCCATGGTGGCGGAAGACAAAGTCGACCGTGTCCAGTGTTTCGATCGAGCCGTTCATGCTGATCGCTTCCGCTAAGGCGCCGCTTAGTGAGTTGCTGACTCAAATTGCGATCTTCTTCGCCAAAGCAGGCTCATTCGTTTTTGGAAGTGGCCTAGCCATCGTCCCTTTTCTTTATGGTGGAGTCGTCAAGGAGTATGCTTGGCTCAACGACCAAGAGTTTCTCGATGCCGTGGCTGTTGCGATGATCACCCCAGGGCCAGTGGTTATTACCGTTGGATTTATCGGTTATATCGTCACAGGAAGGGATGGTGGATTTGGTCCTGGTTGTTTGGGAGCATCCGTCGCAGCTCTCGCAACGTTTCTGCCTTGTTTTCTTTTCACTATTATTCCGGCTCCCTACTTCAAAAAATATGGCAAGCGACCGAGCCTTGTTGCCTTCGTCGATGGCGTAACAGCGGCGGCTGTCGGCGCGATTGCAGGTTCATGCGTCGTGCTTGGGCGGCGAACCATTTTTACAATCGACTGGACTCCCGAATGGCCCAAGATTGGATTGTTGTTAGTGACCATTGTGGTTTTGCTCCGTTTTAAGAAACTACCAGAGCCAATTGTTGTGCTTGCGGCAGCCATCCTAGGTATCGTGATCTATCCTTTGGTCCGCTAATCGGAGTTGGATTTGCGTTCGCCGCGATTCGTAACTGGATTCGTAAGAATTCAGTTAGTTCCAGCTACGGTGGTTTTCATTCCGCCGCTCGCCTTAGTAACCCGATGCATGCTCGCTGATAGGCCATCCAAGCGATCGTTGCAAAGTAAATTGAGCCACGTTGTAATCAGAAACCGAGCGAATGTATTCGCGCTGGGCTGCAGAGAGAGCTTGGATCGATTGAAGGGCTTCGATGGGCAAGCCTTTGCCGTTACGTATCCGATCCCAGTTCTTATCGAAGGACTCCATGGCCGCTTGAACCGCTTCCTTGCTGGCTTCAATTTGCTTTTTGCGAAATAGAACCTGGGCCGAAGATTCGTTGACTTCCCTAGCAATTCGATCCATAACTGCCATTTCTCGCATCCGAGCTTGCGTAATTTTCGAGCGGGCTTCGCGTCGAACAGCTTGCTCTCCAAGCCCCAATTGACGGACCTCCCAATAGGCCGCAGCGTCTGCATCAAACCGATCACCATAGTTGGTCAGGTTACTGCCAAGTCCGCCCCCGAGTCCGCCATAACTCGCAGCTAAAAGCACGCTCGGAACGAGTGGGGCATTGCGTTCTCGCTTAAGCCTTTCCACTGCTTCACCGACAAGATGCCGCGACTCTGCGAGTTCAGGTCGGTTGGTTAGGGCTGTCGCAACCCGTTCTTGAAGCGTACCTTTATCTGCGACAATTTCCATCGGTACTAGCTGAGGTTCGGTAGGAACCAAACGCTGATTGGAGTCCCATCGAATTATCTCCGCCAATCGAGCCGAAGCTACCGAAGCCGCTTCCTCCGATCGCGATTGCTCTATTTTCCTCAATGCTAATTCAGTTCGCGTTCGGTCATGGTCTGAAGCCAGGCCCTCGCCTGCCTTTTCAAACTCATTGGTTGCCTTTTCGAGTTGCTCGGCACGCCGAACAATCTCATTAGCAATCGATAGCTCTTGCTCAGCTCGCATTAGCTCCGTATAAGCGATCGCAGTGGCGAGCAACTGGTCATTTGTCGTTGCAAGCGCGCCGGCTTGTCTCGCACAAGCCGTACGCTGCGCAATCTTGGGTTGAAAGATCGCGTCAGCGAAATGAAACTGAGAGACGATCCCAGGAACTGTAGGCGAACCTGCCCCAACCGCATTGGCTCCTAGCCCAGAGTAAAACGATCCTCGGCTCGTTTCGATCACGTTACCGGCAACATCTTGAATTCTTCCTTCGTGCTTGTTGTAGTTTACCCCTGCACGAAGCGAAGGGAGTTTGAGGGCGTTTGCTCGGTCGACTTGTGCTAAGGCTTCTTCGATGCGTGCAAGAGCAAAGGCCACTTGCGGGTTTTGCCCAGTCGTCATCATCAACGCTGTCGTCAGATCGATTGATTGCTGGGGGATTGTTTCGGGAGTTGGAGTTTCCGACAACTCAATTTCCGGTGCCGAAACAACTAGGTCCGCAGATGCCTGAATGACTTCTTGAATCTCTGGAGACGCAATGATCTGGTTCGTGCGCAATGGTGCAGGAGGAGATGCTACTGCATATTTGGGAGGTGGCAGCGTCGATCGACAGCCCAATACCAGAGACGAAGAAATCAATAGTCCGATATACAGGTTGTTACGCATTGCTCACGCCATCTATGGCTTCCAGGACGATACACTCGGGCGGTGGGCGTAAACTCCGATTCCGCCTAGTCTACTCATCGGATTAGATATGCGGCCGGTTCCTGATTTGCGGATGAAATTGGCGGACGCGACAAATAAGTACTGAGGGCACCAATACAATCGCTAAGCTTTACTTTATTGCCTTTGCTGTCATTTCGACTTTTTGACCTTCTTTGAAAGCGCCAGCATTCGCAGAGATAACATCTTCCGAACCGTCTAGACCACTGACGATTTCTGCATCTGTTGTGGTAAGAATTCCGATCTGAAGTGGTCGACGCGCGATCGTGCCATCGACTCCGACTGTCAAACAAGTCGGCTTGCCATCCTGCTGAACGATGGCGGAACGAGGGATCGCGAGAACATCTGACTTCTGGGCAACAACGAGTTCAACGTTGGCATACATGCCAGGTCGAAGAGTACCGTCATCATTTGCGACTTCGATTTCACAGGCAAGCGTACGGGTGCTTGCGTTTAGCACCCAACTCGTTCTAGCTACCTTGCCTTCGAAGATTCGATTATTGATCGCAGGAACCTTGATCGTCGCCTTTCCCTGTTGATTGACGAGTAGCGCGTCGGATTCAGGAACGTTGAGAGTGACTCGTACTTTTTCCGTTTGGACGATGGTAAAGAGCGGGTTTTCGTCGCTTGTTTGGGAGACTTGCATAAGCGAACCCGGATCAAAATTCCTTGACGAAATAATTCCAGAGTAAGGGGCTCGAATCTGCATGTAGTCACATAGGGACCCGACACGCTTCAGCTCTGCATTCGCAATCTTCAGTTTTGCCTCTACGGATCTTAAATCTGCTTTTGCCTTCGTAATTGCGACCTTAGATTCGTTTTGCTTGGCTTTTGCGGATTGGATTTTCGCTTGAACTTCTTCGCGGTTTGCGTCAGCAGCTTTCATTTGCTGAACGGTCTCTTCGGCGAGCTTTGCCGTAACGGTCTTGGTTGAGGCAAGCGTGTTCATTCGATCCGCTTCCGATTTCCATCGCTGATATTCTGCCTCTGCCTTTCTCTCGCCGGCAAAGGCTTCTACGACATGAGCATCTGCTGATACCGCCAACGATTCCGATACTTCGACGGCGGCTTTGGCTTGATCGATATCCGCTTCCGCCTGTGCAACCATGGCTTGCTTTTGAGCGAGTTCATCGGAAAGTTCCGGGGCGACAAGCACCGCCAGCAATTGCCCCGCCTCAATCACGGTTCCATTGTTATCTTTCTTTGGGCCTGAAACTCGATCTCCAATATCGACCAGGATTTGCTCGATGAACCCGTTCACTTTGGCATGAATGCGAGTCATGGAGTAGGCTTCAATTTTGGCTGGTTGCTCGGTCTTCTGCGCAAGTGACATTCGCTTGGCTTTTGCTGTAGCAACTTTGGGAAGCGCTGGGTTCTGGGCTGAACTTGTAACGCTCTCGGTCGTGGTCGACTGGTTGCAACCCATTGCGAGACAAAGCAGTGTTGTGAGCAGACTAGGACGCGACATTTTTCTGATTTGATTCAACATGGACTTATTTGAATTCTGCGTTGATGGATTCATCGACGTACACCGCGCTCTCTCGATCCAGTGGATGCAAAGACGCTGAGTTGATGGAAATTCCTGATTGTGACCATGCAAATGCTGTGGGCAGTATCAGCAAAGTCGAAAACGTAGCTGCGATAAGGCTGCCGATAACGGCAAGCCCTAGCGGGGCAGTTTGCTGTCCCGACTCCCCTAATCCAATGGCCATAGGTAACATGCCCGCAAGCATGGTAAAGCTCGTCATAAGCACAGGTCTAAGTCGATCCGTTGCTCCATGCTGCGCGGCAACGCGGGCATCTTCGCCCGATCTTCGCCTCTGCTCTGCGAAGGTCACGACCAGAATCGCGTTTGCCATGGCTACCCCCAATCCCATAATCGTACCGATAAAAGATTGGATATTGATTGTTGTCCCCGTCAGCCAAAGCATGGAAACAGAGCCAGCGACAACGGCAGGTACTGTCGATATCGCAACAAGCGACAAACGAAAGGATTGAAAATTGGCCGCGAGGAGCAGGAAGATGGCAAGAACTGCTAGTACCAGGCCAATTCCCAAGCCGCTTAGCATCTGTTTGAGCGGTGGAATCTGTCCTCGAATCTCGTAGCTTATTCGCCCGGGTTTCTCTCCCGCTTGGACCAAGATATCCTTGGCTGCGTCGTCTTCTTTTTTAACGGCATCGAGAATCTTCGTTAACTCGCCTGCGACACTACCGAGGTCAGAACCTTCCAAATTGGCCGTTAAGGATAGTTCGCGCTTCATGTTGTAGCGATCAAACTCGCCTGGCATCGTGGATTGTGTAATTTGCGCGATGTCCCTCAAAAGGAGCGGCGATCCCTCTCGATGGAGCACAGGGACTGTCCCCAAATCGGCTAGGGATTTCATTGCTGGCTGTGGAATCTCCACCTGAACTTGATACCCGATGCCGGTCTTGGGATCGGGCCAGTAATTTGGAACGACAAAACGACTTGATGAAGTTGCGGCTAAGACAGAACGCCCCACTTGGTCCATCGTTGCACCCGCTATGCCCGATTTCTCGCGGTCAACGCGCACGTCCACGGTCGGATAGTCGAGGGATTGAACGATTTGAACATCGCGCAGTCGCTTGTGGGATTGAAGTGCAAGCTGGGATTTCTTGGCAAAATCCTTATTCTCCGCGATCGAGCCTCCGAGCACAGCAACTTCAATCGGCGTGGAAGAGCCAAAACTCATCACATCGCTAATGATATCGGATGGTTCGAAAGAGAATCGTGTGTTTGGAAACTGCGATGCAAACTTGCTTCGTAGTTCACTCTTCAGCTTTTCTGTGTCCACTCCGGAGCGTGGCTTGAAGGCGACGCGTAGAATCGCTTCTTCGGGACCTCGCGAGAATTGGTACACGGCATTGATTGGAAACGAAGCGGGCACAGTCCCAACGTATCCTAGAGTTAGCGAAATTGCGTTGGCTCCGACACTTTCTTGGATGGAATCCAAAACCTGGATAGCGAGTCTCTCGGTCACATCGATATGTGTCCCGTCTTGTGCCCGAACCCTCAAGCGAAACTCGCCTGCATCGATCTTCGGGAAAATGTCGACACCAACATGCCTCACGGTCATCCATATGAACATCCCGCATGCTACGAAGTAAACAGGCAGAACGATCCATCGAAGCGCGATGATCTTC
Source organism: Pirellula sp. (assembly GCA_031424235.1). GTDB lineage: Bacteria > Planctomycetota > Planctomycetia > Pirellulales > Pirellulaceae > JBKCUI01. Next base: position 7,522 of record JANPHB010000046.1, on the reverse strand, counting down.
TCAAGAGCCGAGTCAAACGAACGAGTGAGAAAGAACTTCCTACTTCCAGTGTCCTTTTGCGAGTTCGCAGGACGTAATAGCCAGATGCAGAGGATTGGAACGAGAGTGCTGGAAAGGATATAAGAGCCGATCATCGCAAAGCCAACAGCCAGCGAGAGTGGATAAAACAGTTCTCTTGGTGCTCCTTGCATAAAAAACGTTGGTACAAAAACGGCAAGGATGCAAAGCATTGCCAACAATCTCGGGATGGCTGTTTGGTGGTTCCCATTCCAAACCGCGAGTGCGATCGACTTCGATTTACCCATCTGAGTGTGAATGTTTTCGATTTCGACGGTCGCTTCGTCGACGAGGATTCCGACCGCCAAAGCTAGTCCACCAAGTGTCATCAAGTTAATGGTCTGACCAGTAAGCCAGAGACAAACAATGGAGAAGAGGATGGCAAGAGGGATGTTTACGATGACAACCAACGCACTTCGCCAATCACGGAGAAAAATCAGAACCATTAGTCCAGTAAGAAATGCTCCCAGGATTCCTTCTGTGGTCAGGCTCGAAATGGCACGTGTCACGTAGGGTGACTGATCAAACTCGAACGCGACCTGAATATCGTCGGGCAGTTCTTTTTGCATTGTAGGAAGTGCAGTCTTGATCTCGTTGATGACGTTCATCGTCGAGGCATCTGCACGCTTGGTAGCGAGAATGTACACAGCTCGCCGACCGTTGACCAACGCGTATCCAGTTGTCAAATCTGCGGAATCGTCAATCGTTCCAATATCTCGAAGATAAACCGTTTCCGTTCCAGTCTTGAGCGGGATTTGCCCTAAGTCGCGAATATCCTTCACGAGTACATTGGACGGGACTGCAGGAAAAAAATCGCCCAATCGAACGTTGCCGGAAGGGTTGATGGCGTTGCCTTTAGTGAGTGCTCCAATGACATCATCAGGAGATAGACCAAAGGCACGCAACCGATCAGGGTTGGCTCGTATGACGATACTGCGCGCGGAGCCTCCGAACGGAGGCGGTGCAGAAACGCCGGGAAGTGACGAAAACATGGGGCGAACCTTAAAGAGCGCCTGATCTTGAATTTCGGCAATCGTCTTTGTCCCACTAGAAAGCACAAGGTAGCCAACTGGAACGCTTCCAGTGTCGAACCGCATCACGAATGGCGGAACAGTACCTGGCGGCATCATGGCTCGCGACCGATTGACATAGCTGATCGTTTCCGCCATCGATTGCGCCATATTGGTACCCGGATGGAAGACCAGTTTCATCAGGGCAGTTCCTTGTACATTGCGGCTTTCAACGTGGTGGATGCCATTAATGTAGAGGAAATGATATTCGTAGTAGTTGGTCAGCAAACCCTCCATCTGGGCTGGATCCATTCCGCCATACGGCTGACAGACATAGATCACTGGCAGATTTAACGCTGGGAAAATATCGATGGCCATCCGCTTAATCGGCAGTTCGATCCCGCGTGTCTTCAGCCAGTCATCTACCCCTTTCGGTCGGACAACGCCCATCCCCAGAATCACCAAGGCAATCAGGACTACTATGATGGTCTTAGGGCGCTTTAAAGCAAATCCGATAGGATTCATGTAGGACTCCGAATGACCACGTTTTTAGTAACGGCACTTCCGAGAGATCATTGTAATCGCTTTGGAAATGTAAACTTGTGGTCAACAAGAAACACTAGAATTACTTGGCAAGGAACTTTGATTCCATTTGTGCCGAAGTTGGTCCCTTTTCGCCGAGCCTACAAGCCGTTGTTGGTGACTTCGCCACCAGCCCTAGTTCCCAGTGCTCGCCATACAGATTGGTCAATGGAACTACTGAAGCTTTGAACAGAGCCATCTAGCAAGACGCTTTGGACTAGACCCGTGTGCCAGCTTCGCGAGGTCAAGACTGCGTATCCAGGAGCAGTGGTACTACTGCCTTCTTGCCGAGAATTGTAGTCGATATTGTAGTTTACTCCGTTGAAGGAAAATGGCACTTTGGTATTCGGAGGGAGGGTTACGGTGAAACAGGAATGGTGCGAATGCCCGTTTGTCCATTCCGTACGTCCGCTGCCGGTGCCATCTGGGAAAATACGATCCTTAACACCCGAGTTTGCGATGACGGCGACTTCGGCCGGTGTATTTGGAATCGCGGTGGATGGCGGTCCTCCGTTGCGGGTATAAGCCTGCCAAGCGTGTACTTCAGAACACCACAACGTATTGCTCAACCCGTCGGTGATCGCAGATATTCTAAAGTCGGAATTGGGATGGGCAGCGCCGTCCCCGCCTCGGTTGGTTGCAGGGTCATAGACGAACCAAGTGCCAACGTTAAATGCATAATTCGTCGGGTACAGAAAAAACTGCACGGCGCTGCCGGTCGCGCTCGTGTCGCGAGGAGTCGCTGACTTCGGATCCGAAGGGCAAACATAGGTCGGAACGCGATAGCCATTGATGACTGGGAAATTCGACCAATTCAGATTGAGATCGATTTGGTTGGCAAGATTATTTTGTTCGAGATATGGGAACAGTCGACCGTGAATGCTCCAGGAAGCGTTCGTGGTGATTTTCGGATTGATGCAGGCGCTCGGTGGAAGCCGCCTCAGGGCTGACTCGTAGTTCAGCGAAGCCAACCCGATTTGCTTGAGATTGTTCCCGCACTGCATCCTTCTCGCAGCTTCCCTTGCCGCCTGGACTGCGGGTAAAAGCAATCCGACGAGAATTCCAATGATGGCTATGACGACGAGCAGTTCTACGATAGTAAAACCACGATGTATTCGAAAATTCATCTTTTTCTCCAAATCCCGACGACTGAGCGCAACGATTGCGTTGCGATTTGGATACTCTACGGACTCGTAGTTGGATCTCAAGTGATGGACAAATTTCAGTCGTTTCCAGATCCCTTCGCCGCCGGCAAAGGAACCCAGCAGTACTTTTGCCTGCGAAACCCGGGACCTAGGCGGGATAGTTTCGGCAATCCAAACGTGCCACGAGCCTTCCGGTTTCGAGGCATTTACTGGTCACTCACCGGACGGCTTGCGCCGTTTCGCTAACAGAGCCACTATCGTTTGGACGCAATGACCTCACCTGATGGTTTACGTTCAAGGCCATTAAACGATCCAACGGAACTCTCCATAACTTGATATCCAAACGCAACCAGCTTTTGTACGTTTTGCAAGTTTGCGTCCACCGTAAGCGTTAAATCGCCTTCGGTGTGAAATCGCGGATGTTGTGTCGCCTGCTCCAACGATTCACCTTGGCCGACATAGCGGGCTAAAACGTTTGTCACAGCACTCACAATCCGTCGACCACCGGTTGCACCCACGGCCAAGACAACTTGATCGCCGCGCGTTACCAATGTTGGACACATATTGTGCAAAGGACGTTTGGAAGGCCCAGGTGAATTCGCTTTTCCTGGACGAGGATCAAATCGCGAGAGACCATGTCCCATTAGCAATCCCAGGCCATCGGCTGTAACATGAGAACCAAAACCATCGCCATGCGTGAACGTCAACGCAGCAGTCAATCCGTTTTTGTCCGTCGCGTTTAAGTGAATCGTACCGCCTGCAGTACGTCCATCGGATTTTAATTTTTGTGGTGCGCCACCTTGGATTGCTTCGCGAATCCGATCTGCCGCCGCAGATGCGGCTTGGGAAGATAGCAGACGGTCCACAGGGATCGCATTAAAATTTGGGTCTCCCAGGGATATCAAGCGATCGGACCACGCTACCCGCAACGCTTCGACCAACGCAATTTCGGGTGACGGAACTTTGTCGGGCCATCCGAGCGCATTTAGGATCGCAAGTACTTGAAGAACGGTTAAGCCACCGGATGTCGGAGGAGGCGTGTGAACGCTAAAGCCATTCCATTGGATCGAAAGCGGTTCGACAACGTGAGCCTCATAATTTGCAAAGTCCTCAGCTGTTAGCAAGCCGCCATTGGCTCGGCTTTGACCAGCAATCCGTTGAGCGAACTCGCCGTGGTAAAAAGGAGCGACGTTGCCGCTCTCCGCTAAAGACTCGAGCAGCTTGGCTAGATCAGGATTGCGGAACGTGCTTCCTTCGTTAATTGAATGACCTTGAGAAAGGAACAACTTGGCCGAGCCTACATCGCGGCGAAATCTGTTCTCAGCACTTTTGAACGAGGCTGCTAGACCTTTGCTAACTGCAAATCCATCTGCCGCATAACGAATCGCAGGTTGCACAGAATCAGCAAAAGAGCGAGTGCCGAATAAGTGGAGCGCTTTTTGCAAACCCGCCAATACGCCAGGCACTCCAACAGATAGCCAACCGTGATTGTTGACGCCATCTTTGACTTTCCCATTCTCATCGGCTCGAAATGAAGTTTCTCGCATTGCCGCGGGTGCAGCAGTATTCAAATCGATCGCAGAGACTTTTCCACCCGGCAATCCACCGACGATGAGATGCCCACCGTATCCACCAATTCCGGTCGACGGTATCGCCACAACGCCTGCAACCAAGGCAGCCGCAACAATAGCGTCGATAGCGTTTCCTCCCTTATCAAGTACTTGATTGCCAACCTCGGCAGCTTCCGTTTGCCCACTGACCATCTGCTGGCCCGAAGCGTAATTTCGAGCAGCGGCTTCGCTCTGCAATGTCAATGAACCTGCTGCAACTGCTAAAGTCGAGGTGGCTATGAATGAGCGGCGGTTTGATTTTTTGTTTGGCATGTCGATAAACTTTGGTAAGTTCGTTGCGAATGTACTCGGAAGAAAAGACTTGAGCGTAGCAGACTTTGCGGCAGAAAAAAGCCCCACTGAGCAAAGCCACAAACGGATGAACGAAGCTTTGCGTCTGACAGTAAGAATTTGAAATCGCGTAGCGAATATTACCAACGTCCTATCAACACGAACGTCCCCACCGTCCAGATTGCAACACGCTCTTGATTGGACTACATTGGGTAGCATCCCAAAACAATTACCAGGAAATCCCCGATGCGAATTTGGACTCTTGGAATACTGACTGATCCAGCATCCAAATTGGAGGTGATTCCGGATATCGTCGAGTCGAACAAGCCTGCTATTGGGCTGCGCGTCAGCGGATCAGTGACGCCGCCAATGGAAATCTATTTCGACAAGGCCGAGAGTCGCTTAGTTCGGATAGATTGGCGAAGCGATATTCACCGGTTCAGTGATTGGAAAGAAGTCGACGGAGTGAAGTATCCAGCGAAATGCGTCGGATTTAAGAAAAACACCGACAAGCCTTGGTACTTCAGTGAAATTATCGAGATTGACCGGCTCCGTGATTTGCCAGGTGAGTTGAAACGCAGGTAGATCATCCTTCGCTGCCTTTTCCGGAAGACGCAGTCCTTTTATCAATCACCCGCTCAAATGCCCTCGACGCCAGCAAACGTTCCCAGCAGTGCCTTAGCCTGCGATACTCGGGACCTAGGCGGTATGTTTTCGGTAATCCAAACGTTGCCGCCGATGATCGCTTGCGAACCGATCGTAACATTGCCTAATATAGTCGCATTTGCGTAAACGCCAGTTTTTCAACAATTCGGGCAAGAGCCTCGCGACTGGGCAGAATGGTTGGTTTCTGAAGTCGGTTTCTCGCCTCCAACGACTGACGACGCAAAGCGCTCAAGCGTCCAACGATTTCGTCGATGGGTCAGTCGGGCGTCGAGGTTAAGGGCTGCCGATTGTCGTGAAGCGTCTGCGTCAAAGTGGTTGCGTCCATTCATTCGTGTGGTCAAGTAATGGTGAAGGTTCTCAAAGGCTTAGTGACCCTAGAGCACTTGCCGCACGCTACCTTCGCGTAGCGAAGGGCGACATTGTCGCGCGTCGCTCCGCGACGATTGCGTACACGCCACCGGGATGCTAGAGCGTCAAGAAGACAACATAAAGCCAATGCAGGTTCCTATCCCAAAATGCTCTAGTGTCCAATTACGGCCTGCTTTTGACTTCTCTGGCCAAATTCCTGTTTAGTGCTGTCGTACCAGTTGGCTGAACTGACCGACGCGTGGCTTGATACTCCCGAATCGTTACGTGGCGGCCATAGTTGGGGGGAACCAACCGGTGAAGAATAACCGGAATCGGGTTGGTGTGCACGACCACTTCTCGTCCATTTTGATGGCCAGTAAATTGATCGGCTAATGCACTATTGGCAAGCATAGCGACCACCGCAAATGCGCTGATTTTACCGACAAACTTGGTGTTAAAGCCGCCGAGCAAAGAATTCTTGTTTAACATAATGAACCTAACGTAGAGGTGAAATTGAACTTCGGGAGAACAGAGAACAACTGCAACTCATGTGCCACTTTTGCTTGCGGCACTCGTCGAAATTGAGGAAAGTGGAATCGCCAACACCGCCGAACTTACGTCCGCAGTCGCCAAATCGAACATGTTCGTCAATAAAGCAGACGAATTGAAGTACTTTTACCTTGAGCATGCAAAGACGGGCGCCAGCTCACAGGAGACCACAATGGCGACTGGAATCCTCCCTCACAATAATCGACGCCAAACGCAGCTCCATGGTCGACGCTTGTCCAATAACCAGGAAGCGGACTTCTGATAGATATTGCCAATCTGCCGGCCATCATATTTAATAGTTACCAAGGCGTTTCTAAATTCGGGGAGTCCGTCCTACAGAGGATTCATTCCGGCGTTCACGCAATTCGGAAAAGCCAAAGGTGATCCGACTTTTTCTCTTTCATTTCAATGCGAAGAAAATGACAGTCGCTGTTTAGTTGGTGTCGTTGATTACGTCGGCGAAATCTCGAAAGAATCGGTCGACGATTTTATTCGAGCATGCAAGATCCAAGAGATATTTGATGGGAATTGTCGCGTTGCAAATGAAAGTGCAAAAGTATGATCCAATTGCATTGGACGTGGTTACTGGGTTCGCAACATTGCCCTTTTCAGACGTCATGTCGCTATTTTCGTTTCCAGCCGATCCACCACGCGACGAATCTCGAAATAGGTAAGACTGACTGAGAGCTGCAATGATAGAAATCCTAAACCACAAAATACTCTTTTATTCTCAACCCCTCAGAACCGAAAAAGTATCTGGAATTCTTCAAAGTGTGCGGCAACGGATGCGCAACGGCAAAGGATACGATATTGAGTTTGCTTTCGACGAAGATTGTGAAAATGGGGATCTCTGTGGTGCGCTGAGAAATCCTCCTTCTCTCGAAAACTTGGTAATCCATGACCACTCGGCGGTCATGGATTTGTGGTTTTATTCCCCTATTTTCCAAGCCAAGAAAATCGGTCTAACCTTTCGTGCTTGGACTTCTATCTGCGACAGATTGATGGCTGAAAAAATGATCAACGAAGCGTTCTTGACGGTCGGGTTTAGAACCATGTTTGACGACCTGGAACTGTTCTATCGCCCGACGAATGATTTGGATTGCGCCTTTGAAGTGAAACTAAGGTAAGCGGACACCACAACCAGTACGGTTTAAGTCGGCGCGGGCTTGATTCGCGGGGTAATTTCTGCTTGTGGCAACTTCGTCACCAGCAGCGAACCCTATTCCCGCGAGATCATCATGACACGATCCACAAACGACGCCAA
>JANPHB010000045.1:0-17803 GCA_031424235.1 Pirellula sp. | reverse complement strand
CAACGCCAAACCAAGTTAGAAACCGAAAAAAGATGAAGCAGCCTAAAATAGAAAAATCAAACCAGCCCCGCTGGCTCGGTCACCGCTGCGCTGCAAAAATGGGGCTCCGACAAACAAGCGTTCGCTTGTTTAAGGTCTAGTGTTGTTATTGGTTTACATATTTCTCATCACGTTAGGTGGGTGCAAAAGAAATGTCGACGACGACGAATTGGCAAAGCCCTCTGGAAATGCAATAGAGCCGTCAAAAAAGCATTCGATTGAGCTATCCAACGAGCAGATCGAACGGATCGGCATTCAAACGACGCTCGCAAAATTGGTTGTCTACCAACCGACAATACAGGTCTTCGGTCGAGTCATCATCAACCCCAACGCGAGTTTTGATATCTACTCACCTTCTGCTGGCAAGTTAGACACCGATGAAACATGGCCAAAACTTGCATCGGAGGTAAAACCGGATCAAGTCTTAGGGAAAATCAAGGTCCGTAATTCGCCAGAGGTACGAGCTGATTTGCAAAGTCGTTTGCTCGATGCCGAGTCCCGCTTGCCTAGCGATCGCAACTCGGTCGAATCACTCCAACGGATCGTTGAGGGCCTGCAGCGTATTGCATCCAAGGAAGTTTTATCCCGTACTGAGTTGGATGTCGCATCTTCCAATCTTGCAAGAGCCCGCGCACAAGTAGCGCTGGATGAATCGGCAGTGAACCATTGGAAATCGGTCCTGGCCGCGATCGACGCGCCATCTGCAGCTGCAAGTGAGCACTGGACGATACGAACGAATTTTGAAGTTCGTGATTCGTTGGCGAGTCTTGGCAATTGTGGGCGTAGTTGCGGCCCTCGGTGTAGCGGTTGTCGTGTCGCTTCGATTCGGAGGCGAGTTCCTTCCAGAGCTTCGAGAAAGCCATTTAATCGTTCATATGCAGTCATTGGCGGGCACATCCCTCAATCAGAATATCCGCACGGGTCAGCAAGTCACACGCGAGTTACTTGAAATAGATGGGGTTGCCAACGTGTGCCATCTGGCTGGCCGCGCTGAACAAGGGGAAGACACTTGGGGAATCGAGTACGGCGAGATTGAGGTCCCGCTCAAAGAAAGTGCGAATGTTGAGAAACTTCGTGCGCAGCTACTTGCGGAATTACCCGAGAAGTTTCCAGGAAACAATTTTCATGCGTTTACCTTTCTATCTGAATGCATTCACGATAGCTTGTCGGGATCGATTGCGCCTGTTTTGGTAAAGGTCAAAGGGTCCAATTTCGCTGCTGTGGATCGCGTCGTCGAGCAAGTATCCGCAGTGATGCGTTCGACTCCAGGTAGCCAAGGTGTTTTCGTCGAACCTCAAGATGGACAGCCAGAGTGCGTTGTTCGAGTTCGCCATGACGATGCTGCATTGTACGGCCTACGGCCAGCTGAAATCGTCGAAAGCGTTCACGCCGCCTATCAAGGGTCGATCGTTGGCCAAATTTACGATCGCAACCGTGTGATATCCATCGCGGCAATTCTTAATCCGGAATCTCGCAATAATCCGGATTTGATCAAGCAGTTATGGCTGACGGTCCCACAGGATCGACGCATAGTCAGTACAGCAATTTCCAATCCTCTTCGTCCGGTTTCTGTAGTGGACGAGGGACGCGTGCAATTGTGTCAAGTAGCAGACGTATTTATGAATGATGGTCGATTCTTAGTCACACATGAGAACGGAATCCGCACTCGGACCATCACCTGCGACGCCTATGGACGAGATGTCGAGACACTTGTCACAGATCTCGAATCAAATCTCAAGCAGCTTCAGTTACCGCAAGGAATTCACATCGAAGTGACTGGGGAGCATATCGCCAAACAGAAATCGCAATCTGAGTTGCTATACTCAGGAATTGCCGCGATGCTCGCTATCATAATGCTACTGTGGATGGCGCTCCGCTCCTACATGGCAACTTTATTGGTGCTGATCAACGTGCCCTTCGCATTGATCGGAGGCGTTTTAAGTGTTTACTGGATGGGGAGCGTATTGAATGTCGGCTCGCTAGTAGGGTTTGTGACATTATTTGGAATCACGATGCGAAACGGCATCATGATGGTTACGCATTGGCAGCACTTAGCCACCGAAAAGCCAGACCTACATCGCATCTCCTTGATTCTTTTGGGAGCCCGCGAACGACTAGGACCAATCCTCATGACAGCGTTGGTAACGGGCTTGGGTCTTATGCCAATAGCATTGGGTAGTCAACAAGCGGGGCGCGAAATTGAAGGCCCGATGGCGATCGTGATCTTAGGTGGATTGTTTACGTCTACGCTCTTGAACCTTTTCATTCTCCCGGTTTTCGCGCACATGTTTGGAGGGACGTTTTTTGCAATTGAAAAAGCCGATCAGCAAGACAATGTTCAGTTGTCTTAAGCGAAACTAGAATTGCGAGTCGTATAAAGGTGAAGAATGAATAAACCAGCTTTGGAGAAAATCGCGAAGGAAAGATCGGTACTACTCGCCTTAACATGGGAAAGCTTTTTATGGATATCCTGGGGAATGTGGTGGGGTGGGCTAAGCTTCTACGCGATCGTGGTTGTCCCTATCGGTACAGAGCAAATTGGTAGTGTCGAGCAGGGATTTATAACTCAAAAAGTGACCCTGTGGCACAATGTCATCACCATTTTGTTTGTTCTTGCCTTATCGATTGATGCTTTCTGTCGGAAGAAGCGAGCGTCTTGGGTTGTAGTTGTACTTCTCGCGACGATTACCGTTGCTCTATTGATTGCACATTCGATGCTTTCCAGCCAAATGAACTTTCAGGAGAAGTCGGTACCGAACCATTTCTATTCTCAGCACGCAATCTATCTCTGGATTACGGCTGCCGAGTGGTTTGTTGGAATGTCCGTACCGCTATTCTTGCGTACTAAAAAATGATGGATTTGCGAAAAACATGTTGGTGTGAGCACTGCGGCGTTGAATGGGAACCACCAGCTTCAGAAGGAATCGAAATCGTTGAGCCATGGGAGAACATGCGTGAGTGGTTTCGGATCGCGTTAGTCGGCGTTGGGGTACTGATCTTAGGATTCAAGAAGTGAATAAAGCGGAGTGATACTGATGACACAACCATTCGTGCAAATTGTCTTGGTCGCGATCGGCTCGGCGCTTGGCGGGGTTTCACGATGGATGGTTCATCTAGCGGTCGGACGATGGTTAGGAACAGAGTATCCATTCGGAACATTAATTATCAACGTGAGCGGCAGCTTCGTTTTGGGATTGATCATGTCGTTTCTGAGCGAGAGCCAATCCAATAATTCGACGTCGTGGATTGGTCGCGAAGAGCTTCGCTTAGCAATTGCGGTTGGCTTTTTAGGAGCATTCACGACTTTCTCAACGTTTGAGTGGGAATCGAACAAGTTGCTTCATAATGGAAAGAGTTTTGCTGCAAGTATCTACATGCTTGGCAGCCTGGCTTTTGGCTTGTTCGCGGTACAAGGCGGAATCTTGTTTGCGAATTCCCTCAAAGCTTAAATACACTAATCGAGTTTCCCCAAGGATCGTAGATGAACCTTTCATGCTAGAAAATCAAAGCAAATCAGACGCAACGAGCGTACGGAAAATTCCACGTTCCGTATGGATCCTGAGCTGGGTCTCCTTCTTTGCGGATGTCTCCAGTGAGATGGTGTATCCGCTATTGCCTCTGTTTATGATTAGCGTCCTGGGTTCATCCAAAACGCAATTGGGAGTGATGGAAGGTGGTGCTGTTTTCATTGTTGCCATCATGTCGGCAGTGGCTGGCATTCGAAGCGATCGCAAGGGAGGCCAAGGAGGTCGCGTCAAATGGATTCGATGGGGATATGGATTACCGGTTGTCGGCAAGTCAATCATCGCATTAGCGACCTTTTGGCCTTTGGTAGTTGGCGGTCGACTTCTTGATCGATTTGGTAAAGGTTTGCGAAGTGCCCCCCGCGACGCATTGATTGCAGATGCAGTATCAGAGGAGCAGCGCGGACGAGCGTTTGGACTGCACCGAGCATTTGACACCGCTGGTGCAATTGTCGGAGTGCTGCTCTCTGCCTTTCTACTGTGGTGGCTTACAGGCACGCCTCAATCAAATGTTTCGGGGGAAGCAATGAATTCGACGATCGAAACGCCGGCTTGGATTTACCGAGCAATCTTTGGCGTCGGGGCCGTATTGGGATTTGCATCCCTCATTTTGACCTTCATGGTGAAAGAGTCTGAGGCTCGGAAAACGGAGGTCACAGATTCAATGCCATCTGGTAGTGTTACCAAGTCGATAGAGTCAGAATCTCCCACGACAATGGTCATGACAAAAGCTTGGGCTCGATTGCCAAGATCCTATTGGTATGTACTAGGAGTTTTAGTTTTGTTTTCGCTTGCGAACAGCAGTGATACTTTTCTACTGCTTCGAGCGCGCGACCTGGGTTACTCGCCGTGGGCCGTAGTAATGGTCTATGCTTTCTATAATCTATTCTACTCACTATTGTCCTATCCTGCGGGTGCATTGAGTGACCGCATCGGTCGCTGGAGAATCATCATCGTCGGCTGGGTCATTTACGCCTGCGTCTACGCCGGGTTTGCACTGTTACCAGTTTCACAATCTTGGGGCATGTGGCCGCTCATGGCGATCTACGGTGTCTACATGGCACTGACCGAGGGCGTAGGGAAAGCGTTAATTGCCGACCACGCCCCTAGCGATTGCCGTGGAACGGCCATGGGTCTCTTCTATGGGCTCACTGGCTTGACCACGCTGATTGCAAGTTTAAGTGCCGGAATTCTCTGGGACCGGTTTGGTGCCCCGGCGGCTTTGTTGCTGGGATCTGGTTTCGCGATTCTTTCTATCATCGCGTTAGTGATCGTGGGCAAACGCGCTGCGCCACTTCGTCAACCAATGGTCTAACACCGCATGGCCCTTGGCAGACCTCCAGATAGTTACTTGATAAAAATCGGAAATTGTAACAAGCAGCCATGTCACTATCATCGACCGGTTGCATTCACAAAGCCATACGTCGACGCCGAACCCTAGAGTGACGATTACGCCAATCGCATTTAGCCAATTCGTAACTCGCTGCGTGATGAGCCCTTGTTCGAAGCCACCGACAATTTCGGTGCCGATCGGAACAACGAACAAGGCGTAAAAACTTAAACCACCCCACCAAATTGCCCAAGCAAAAAGCAATCCAGTTCTCCATCCAGAATGACCGAGAGGAATTTTGGCTTGCACTAGTCTACTTCCAAGACGGTCCCATCCGATGACACTTTAATGTCACGCGTTTTCCCATCAGCCGACTTACCTCGAACTTCGTAGACCGTTTTTGTGCCCTCTTTTTCTGTCCAAGCAGTGTCAAACTTGACGTTTGGCAATTTCTCTTTCGCCACTTTTAGGACGACCTCTGGCACCTTGTCGATCGGAACCATTTCCGTCTTCTCGAGTCCTTCTCCGCAGCCGACGAATCCGCTGAAACACAACACCAATAGCAGTCTGCAATTCTTCATTTTAGTTTCCGGAAAAACGAACCAATTTAGTAATCTGCGGAGAGGGATTCCCCGCCCGCACGAGTTGTCAACGCTTGATAGATTTGATAGTCCAAGGAGTTGCTGACGAAACTTACGTGACCATCGACAAATAGGAATTGCACGCCACCAGTGTGTTCGCTGAAAAACTGGTTGACATGCGAACGACGGTCGCCGGGGCTGTATCCGTCGCCGGAGTGACTTAAGATTAAACTCGATGCCGACTCGGGCGGACCTGAACCAACTCCGTCACTTCCGTCGGGAACGATGACGGCATCGGTCACAGCACCTGTCCAAGTTGCTTCGCCTAGTCGAAACCCACGCTCTCCAATGAGGAGCGTCGAAGACGAACCATCCGTGACACTTTGAAAGCCGAGCGGTTGATTTCGAAAAAGCATTCCATCTCCATCGACCCCCGGCTCAAAGGTCCCGAACATACCGACATAATTGGCGGGTGCAACCTCACAAATATCTGTTTGAAATACTCCAGTTGTCGGGTCTCGTTTTACTGTTTTCCACTGCGTCGCTGTTGCATCGGATGGACATAAAAACGTCGGTATTTTTTGAAGTCGAGCGTTGACGTTCGATGGATGTTCGATGCCTAAACTGAAGTTTATTTGAGAGTGCAGTGGGTACTGTTCCAATTGCGGCAAGATTAAACTTCCCCAACCCCACCCACTTCCAATTTCGCGGCCAAATCGATCTACATTCGAAATGTAACCTGGAGGAAATTTGCGAAAGCTGCTGTGATAATTCTGCATTGCAATGCCGAGTTGCTTGAGATTGTTCTGGCACTGCATGCGCCGCGCAGCTTCTCGCGCTTGCTGTACGGCCGGTAGTATTAAACCTGCGAGCACGCCAATGATCGCGATAGAAACGAGAATTTCGATAAGCGTGAAGCCTGGACGGTTGAATATTCGGTTCTTGCGATCCACGTTTTGACTTGGCTTCACAATGGCTTTTCGTTTGGAAGTTCACGTTGAACAGCATTTTTAAAGCGTACCAGAAGAAGATTTCACGAGGATGACACGGAAATGACAGTCTTGTCATTTTCGTCTTACCCGCCGAACTGAGAGTACAATCGGGTTTTTGGAAGATCAACCTGTCGTTCGGGGACGAAATGCGTGTTTTGATTGTTGAGGATGAACCGAAAACTGCATCCTATCTTGCAAAGGGCCTGCATGAGCAAGGTTTCATCGCGGACATAGCTCGCGACGGCGAAAACGGATTGCAGATGGCGATGTCGCAGACGTTCGATGTCGCCATCATCGATATCATGCTCCCAGGTCGAGATGGATGGTCGGTACTTCGTGAGCTACGTTCATCGGGGAATGCCATTCCGGTTCTATTTTTGACTGCCCGTGACAGCGTTGTTGATCGAGTTCGCGGGTTAGAATTAGGAGCCGATGACTACCTGATCAAACCGTTTGCGTTCTCAGAACTCTTGGCGCGAATCAGGACGATACTTCGTCGAGGAACTTCGCGCCAACCAGAAGAGCTTCAAGTGGGTGACCTCAGTATGGATCTCATCCGACGAAAAGTGACGCGAATGGGGCAAAAGTTGGAGCTGTCGCCAAAGGAATTCCTTTTATTATCGCTCTTGATGCGTCGAACCGGCGAGATTCTTTCAAGAACGCTCATCGCAGAACATGTCTGGGACATGAATTTTGATTGCGATACTAACGTGGTGGACGTCCATATTCGTCGACTTCGATTAAAAGTTGACGATCCATTCGAGCATAAGTTGATTCACACCGTTCGCGGAGCTGGTTATGTCCTTGAAGTCCGTGAATAGTCGTGCTAGTCGGTGGTCGCTCGCAACATGGTTGACGACGTGGTACACGCTCCTAGCCTTTTCGGTAATCACTTCAACGACTGCTTACTCCTATTACGTTTTGGTTTCACACCTCGATCGCGAAGACGAGGAATTCCTGGTTGCTCGATTGCGAGACGTTGAAGTGCGTTTGAACAGTCATTCAACCGCCGTAACCGAACTGGCCGCTACCTGGACCGAATCATCGCCGGAACTGGCACCGTTGCGGATCGTAATGCGTGTGCTGGACGCAGATGGAAGAGTTCTTGCGTCGATGCAGGGAGCTGACGATGTCCCGTGGCCACCATTCAATTCCAAGGTCACACTTGCGCCCACCGAAGAAACACTTGGATGGCAAGTCGCAACGGCAGTCACCAGTCTCAATTCGGGTAAAAAAATGTTTATCCAAGCTGCACTCGATCGAGATCAAGAGTCGAACTTTCTTTCTCGGTACCGAAAGCAACTCTATTTGATTCTTTGCATGGCAACAGCGACTTGTGCCGCAGGTGGGATTGTCATCGCGAGACTGGGCCTTCGTCCATTGAAGGAGTTGTCTTCATTGGCGGCGACTTTTGGTGCTGGCCGAATGGATAAGCGGCTAAGCTCGTCTGCCTACGCGAGCGAGTTAAAGTATTTCGCTACGACCTTTAACAGCATGCTCGATAGGCTCCAGGCATCGTTCGAACAAATCAATCGTTTTTCGGGTGACATCGCACATGAGATTCGAACGCCATTAAATAACTTGAGAGGAGAAGTCGAAGTTGCTTTAACAAAGAGTCGTACTGATGACGAGTATCGAGATGTGCTGGGTTCCTGTTTGGAAGAATCGATCCGACTGTCGCGGTTAGTTGACAGCCTGTTGTTTTTGGCTCGATCGGATCAGCCGCAAGCGAGTTTAAGACGTGAGTCGGTACGACTGAAAAATGAACTTGAAACGATAAAAGAGTTCTATGACGTTGCTGCCGAAGAAGTCGGGATCAAACTTGAGGTAGCCAGTTCTGAATTGCAACTGATCGTTGACCGCACGCTCTTTCAAAGAGTCATCGGTAACCTGATTACCAATTCTATTGCACATACGCCATGCGGTGGCCACATAGCGTTAAATGCCGAGGCGAGAGACGGATATGTCGACATCATTGTGAAAGACAGTGGGTGCGGTATTCCGGCTGAAATCTTGCCGAAAGTCTTCGATCGGCTTTTCTGCGGAAATAGTTCGAGAGCTGGATTGCGTGGACACGGGCTAGGGCTCTCGATCGTCAAGAGTATTGTCGAGCTTCACGGTGGAACGGTTTCGATTTCTAGCAACATGGACCATGGAACAACCGTCATCACAACCTGGCCCTCTGCTCATGCTTAAAGATTCCGGTGTAATCTGTAGTTTCGCCTTACTAAGTGCTGGATTCGAAAAGCCGAATGTCCTTCGCATCGTTTGCTCAATATTTCTCACCAATTCTTTTCGATTGCGGTACATCGATACGCCCAGTAGTCCGGGCGATATCGGTTGTTACCGAGATTCGACTCTTCCGCAAACGCAGGTTGCTGGTACGACTCGCCCAACCCTCAGCAACAAACCGCTGGGCGATGACGAATTGACTCGAAGGCTTTTCTCGCCAATTTCATAAAAGTTGCTGCTTACTTATCAAGGACAACTTGGCCGATTTCGACCTTCTTTCGACTGTACCTGGAGAATCTCAATTGGGTTTCGAACGCCGAAACAGCCAGCGGACCAACGCCCTCAGAACCGCCGGACTATCTTTCATCCCATTACAAGCGAGGAAGTCACTCGGTAGGCGTCGACGGTTTTTTACCTGTTTTTGCTTCATATCTCGCTGCGAATTTATCAAATCTCTTTGGATCGCACTTAAAACACTGCGACTCAGGGCGTGCGTGCTCCTCGCACCAGTCCCCTTTTTCCTTGAACCCTGCAACTAAAGAAGAATCGCAGCGAGCACATTCTTCTTCGGGTACACCGTGCTCACTACACCACCAACCTGCATGTTCATTGGCTGACGCTTTGGCTGAACCAGTATTCACGGGGGCTTTGCTATCTCCGCAACCCACGACTCCACACGCCACGAAGCAAATAATCGCCAACAACAGTTTTCCATTAAGCAAACGCATTGAAACACTCCAAAGAATGGGAACATCAACTAACAACTTGGAAGCCAGTCTGCACTGGTTCCGGTGAACTAATAGGTGTACCAACAGTGGCACGACCATTTTGATCTAATTCGCAGCCTTCATTCGAAGGCAGATTAGGCAAATGTGCTTGTCCGGATGATCCTTGAAAGACCATGTAAAGGACACGTAATACCAGTAGCGACATCACCATCGCACTGATCACTCCCCCAATCACGACTGTGGCGAGTGGACGCTGAACTTCAGCTCCGACTCCTTCGCTAAAAGCCATCGGCACGAATCCCAGCGCCGCGACTAACGTTGTCATAAGCACGGGGCGAAGCCTTGTCATTGCAGCTTCTTCTACTGCTTTTTCGAGTGAAAGTCCTTTCTCGCGCAACTGCCGAATGCAGGATACCAGCAACATATCATCCAGTACGGCCACACCAGAAAGCGCGATGAATCCTATTGCTGCGGAAATGGAGAATGGCATGTCGCGAAGCCACAAGGCTAAGATCCCGCCGGTCCAAGCGAAGGGAATGCCAGTGAATACTCGCAATGTATCGATCACATTTCCATAGGTCAAATAGAGTAGTACAAAGATCATGCACAACGCCAGGGGAACGACAATCAAGAGACGTTGTTGCGCACGGATCATGTGCTCGAATTGCCCACCAAACTTGACATAATACCGCGCCGACGGCATCGCAACGCTTTCTGCAATTCGTTGTTGGGCTTCTGCAACGAAGCTTCCTACATCGCGGCCTCGAACATTTACCGATACAGATACTCGACGTTGTCCCCACTCGCGTGCAATCTGTGATGGACCACTAATAACTCGAACATCCGCGAGTCGTCCAAGCGGCACTTGCTCACCAATTGAAGTCGGGATCGATATTGCAGAGATGCGATCCGGATCGCTTCGATTTTCGTCAGGCAATCGCAATGTAAGCGGAAACCTTAATTGTCCTTGAACTATGTCTCCAACACGTCGGTTTCCAATCATTTCAATCACATCTAACACTGAAGATGCTTGGATTCCATAACGTGCAATCTCATCTTGCCTGAGTTTGATCTGCAACATCGGCTGTCCTGTGAGTTGGGAAGCCCCGACATCCGCCGCGCCTGGAATACGAAGTAGAACCTGCTCGATCTCGCCGGCTTTCTTCGAAAGCACCTCAAGATCATCGCCATATAGTTTGATCGCTATGTCTGAGCGACTCCCCGTCCCCAACTCGTCCATTCGAAGTTTGATGGGCTGAGTGTAGGCCAATCGTTGGCCGGGCAAATCACGCAGCGACTCCTCAATGCGTCGCGTCAACTCAGCCTGAGTGCTCGCAACTTTCCATTGGCTGCGCGGTTTGAGAGTGATGAAGAGGTCGGTAAGCTCCAATCCCATTGGGTCTGTCGCAATCTCTGCCGATCCGATGCGACTCCAAACATGTGCAATTTCATCTGGAAACGATTTTAGAAGCTGGCGTTCCATTTGCGAGTTGAATCTCAACGACTCGTCCAACTGTGTTCCTGCTAGCCGAACTACGTTGATGGCCACTGCCCCTTCGGAGAGTTGTGGCATGAATTCCGTTCCGAGGTTTGGCGCTATTAAACCAAACGCAGCCAAAAGTAAGCACATTGCAAAGCCGATCACGGCTGATCTTTGATGCATTGTGAAATGTAGAATTGGACGATAAACACGTTTGAGAATTCGAACGAGAAGTGGTTCCGTATGGCTCATCGTTTTCGGCAAGAAAAGGCTTGCAAGAACAGGCATTAATGTCATCGAAAGGACCATTGAACCAGCCAATGCGAAGACAACTGTCAATGCCATCGGACGAAACATCTTGCCTTCGATTCCTTCCAACGTCAGAATTGGCAAGTAGACAATCATGATGATCAGTTCACCAAACATAGTTGGACCGCGAACTTCGACGGCTGCATCGCGAATTCTCTCCAATCGCGATCGCTTGTTCGGGTTGCCTTCACTTAGGTGACGAACGCAGTTCTCTACCATCACTACCGAACTATCGACAACTAAACCAAAATCGAGTGCACCCAAGCTCAACAAACTTGCAGTAATCCCGAATCGCCACATCCCGGTAAATGCCAACATCATTGAGAGTGGAATCGCGACAGCGACAATCAATCCGGCACGCAGATTTCCGAGAAAGAGAAAGAGCACCGCAATGACAAGCAAGCCACCTTCAAATAGGTTCTTTCGAACTGTATCGATCACTGAATCAACCAATTCAGTTCGATCGTACATGGTGATCAGTGCCATACCGCTTGGCAGATTTTCTTTAATGTTTGCGAGTCTCGTTTTAAGTTGTTGCGTGTACTGATGCGTATTTTCACCCATCAACATGAATCCGAGCCCCATCACCGCTTCGCCATTGCCATCGGCAGTCACGGCACCTCTGCGAATGTCATGGCCAATTTCAACCGACGCAACATCGCGAACGCGAATCGGAACGCCATCCAAGGCCCTGATTGCGATGTTGCCAATCTGCGTAATGTTCGTTGTTTGACCAACTCCCTGGACAAGCAGCATTTCACCCGTTCGATCAATGTTGCCTCCACCTACGTTTCGATTATTTTTTTCGATCGCAATCGAAACTTCTTCAAAGCTCAGGCCCCTTGCCACCAATTTGTTTGGCTCGATACGAATTTGGAACTGCTGCTCTAATCCGCCCCAACTATTGATTTCGGCGGTACCAGGAACAGTTCGAAGTTGAGGCTTAACAACCCAGTCATGCGTCGTACGAAGCTCGGTGAGCATTCGTTCTCGTTCTTCCTTTGCAATAGCATTGAAATCGATTCCGGGATAAGTCAAAACATAGTGGAATACTTCGCCTAAGCCGGTTGCAACTGGCCCCATTCTTGGTCGCTCAATGCCTTGGGGCAGTTCAGCAATGGATAGTCGTTCTGCAACGACCTGTCGGGCAAAGTAGATGTCAGTTCCATCTTCAAAAGTTACCACCACTTGTGAGAGGCCAAACTTAGAAACGGATCGCACGTTTTCGAGTTTTGGCAATCCGCCAAGGGATTGTTCGATCGGATACGTAATCTGTCGTTCGATCTCTTCGGGTGCAAGGGATGGTGCGTTGGTGTTGACTTGCACCATCACTGGTGTGGTATCGGGAAACGCGTCGATGTCCAATTGCTGAAGGGAATAGATCCCACAGACAATGGTCGCCAGAACAGCGATCACAACTGCAGCGCGATGTTTTAAAGATAGATCGATCAGATTGGTTAACATGATTTTTGGTAGCCCGTCGCTTTAGTGCCCGCAGGTGCAACCTGCACCCAGATTGCTCTTGAGAAGTTGAGCACGAAGCACATCGCTACCTTTGGTTGCGATCACCTCACCGGGTAGAACTCCGGCAAGTATTTCTACAAAACCGTCTTGATGAACGCCGGGACGAACGGATCTAGCAACGAAGAACTTCGGACGACCATCGTCGAAGAACTTAGCGTCGCGCACAAAGATGAGATGTCCCGTGCCATCCCATTGAAGCGCGTTTTCAGGAACGACAATGGAGTCAGCTTCGTTTCGAAGCACAATACTGCCACGCCCAAATGACTCATTACGCAAATCCTGCTCGTCGTTGGAAAGTTCTGCGCGAACTCGCACAACGCGCGTCTGCGGTTCTACTTCCGTGCTAATCCAACTAACGACACCTTCTCGTACCTTTCCTGAGCCATCGGGTCTGTACTGTACAACTTGACCCTTCTTGACCAGTGCCGCATCTTCGGAGGTAACTCGCAATTCAAGCCACATCGTTCGCGTATCTGCTAAGCGAAATGCTTCAACACCTCGATTTAGAACTTGCCCGAGTGTGAGATTTCGAGCAACGACTCGACCTGAAATCGGTGCTACAATCGTCACAAGATTTCGGCGATTAGTGATGCCATTGGAGTTGACATTTGCATGTGCAATTTGCCCGAGTTCATCGACTGCAGCTGTAATCTTTTCAGAATCGGTTGTCGCGAGTGTTTCTAAATTGACGTGAATTCCGAGGTTGGAGAGCATACTCGCGATCGACTCCATTTTCGTGTTAACTAAAAGCAGTTCATTCTCGCTTTCAAGCAAACGCGTAAGTGGGACAGCGCTACCGGCAAGCGGCGTTAGTCGCTCGACGGTTGCCTTTCGCACTCGATACTCTTTTAGGGACGCCACTAGATCAGTCTTGAGTTTGCCGACTTCTTGGGAGTCAACCAGCGCGAGTACTTCTCCTCGCTCAACCCATTGCCCCATTTCCACCAATACACCTTGTACAATCCCGTCAGACTGAGGTGAGACCGATGCGGTTTTGGTCGCGTCGTATCGAACCTCACCAGACGCAAGAATCCTCTCTGTTGTCGAACGACGTTCAACCGGTTCTACATCAACGCCAGCCTTCTTCATGGACTCTAAAGAAGCAAATTGAATTCGCTTACCGGGCGAAGCACTCGTCGCTAGATTCTCTTTGCGGGGGATCAATTCGAGTGCAATCTTGGCCCGCAAACGGTCCGATTCGTTGATCGAAGCAGGTTCCTTGGTTTGCGCAAGAGAAGGCGTGCATAGAACGCATCCCTTTACACCATGAGTCCGGCAGAATGACAATTCGATTGATTTTTCAATGAGCTCCGGATTGCAATTGATGCATTCAGATTCCTTCACGCCATGACTTTCGCACCATGATCCAGTCGACGCGGCATTCGGTCGAGTTAGATCGCTGAACTTCGGAATCTTCCAATGGGTTAGATGTCCAATTGCTGCAATCGCGACGAGTACAATAAACACGCCGACCGTTGGTAGCCACGTCATTACATATCTTGCAGCCCCAAATCCCGTTTTTGGCTTCTCAACAGACCCGTTAAGCACTTCGCTTTGCGAAGACTTCGTAGTTTCTGCTTCGTTGTGAACAACGGAATCAAACACAATGGCCATGATGGAATGTCTCACATGGGAGTCGGATTGGATGACAGGGTTGGCGAACTAGGTAATGGTCAGCCATACTTCTCGTGCAAAACTGCACTCGAATTTCAAACCAATTGCTAACAGCGGCAGCAAATTGGCAGCGAAGAAGAGAATCGCTAGATTAAAAGTCTGCTATGAGCGCGCAGGAGCCCACGCCCAAAGAGCTCGCAACCATCGGTTGCACGATCACTAGTTGGACGAACTTGATTTAGATCTGTTTCAATCGCTTTCCAATCAACTGGCAAAGCCGAGAACAAGAACATGGTGTCGAAAAGATCCGCGTAGTCACCACTCGGCGGCAACGCACCGGAACAAAAGCAGTCACTGCAAGTCGTCGGCTCACAGGGTGGATTGGATTTATTACCTTCTTCCTTGTTGATTTCGCCCCGGCTGCAACTCCGGCAACAATCACAAGTTTTTGCATTTTCGTCTGTGTCCGTCACAGAGAAATGAGCTAAATCACGATGATCGCAGCAGTTAGCGCAAAGTGCTGGGCAAACCAACACCTGAACGCACATAAGCAAATGGATCAATCGAAAAAACAAGCGAATCACTCCAGAGGTCAGTAACCAAGCCCAAAACAGTAGCTCGGTAATTTGCGCATGTCCAATCCAATTTAACAGTTTTCGAACCCAACTGTGGGGTTTGACAAGAAAAAAGTGACTTTCAGAGACAATCCATTCCACGGTTCACTCCGAATCAAACGGTGCGATTCTTCTGAAGTCGTATAACACTAATTAGATCACTATGGATGCCTCTCAACTTTTGTTGCCTACATTTCCAATACGGAAGCCAGTGTGTTAATGCCAATTTTTGTCGGAAAGTTAAGGGCCAGTCAGCATGTGAGTCGGATCGACTCCAGAGTGCCAAGATGGATTGGAGCTGCCATCAGTAGAACTGCCGTTTCGCTGTGCCCTGCGATGAAGCTCTTGGCCTTACCCCAGTGAAGTGCGTTTCGCCGATCTCGCAGGACAGTGGTCCAAACTTCAGCATCGAGAACTTTCGCGAGGGATTGCAATGCCAACTTGAGTATTGGTTTCGCCGTTTGACTTTCTAGCGATTTGCGAAGTTCAAGTACCTTCTTGCTAATGCTGGAGTACTGATCGGCAAACAATGCTTCGAGTTTCTGGTCCTGCAGATTTTTCGCTACAGCGGCACCACATTCAGTCCAAGTTGCTTCTGCTGCAGCTGCCAACATCACAGTTGCAGGCATGTATAACCCCTTGCGAAAGCAGTCGAGCGATGATGTGATTGCTTCGATAATTCCGTCATGCATGTGATCGCAACGAGTGCCGTTCAAGAAAACGTCAACGTCGGTAGCAAAACTCTCGGCTGCATCGAGTGCAGTTATCTTCTCGGGTGCAGTGTAAGTAAAGACATTTTGTAAGCCACCACGGCTTCCTGATGTCCGATAGCCTATTCTGACATCCGGACGGTGAATGCCTCCAAGCAATGCAATGCATCCGTTGCAGGAAAGCTCAATTGCTGCTTGGAAGAACGCTTGCTTGAGTCCGATAGCTCTAGCGATGGCCTGAAGGATCTGCTCGATTCCAGCCTGATCAAGATCGATTTCTCTAGGCACCTCGAGTTGCTGCTCAGCCAGCCACTCTGTGGCATTTGCTTCAATGTTTCCATTCGTCATCTTGAGAATTCGAGTCTTGGCTCGCGCAATGTCTTCACGACAGATTCTTATCTGGGAACGTATACGGTCGGCCGCTTGATCCGGCGACAATGGTTGAGATCGCTCAGTCATTTACATTTGCACCCAATAATTGTTAGTAGACGCTGTTTTCGGCAATAATTGGTTCTAACGATTCGTCCAAGACCGGCAAGTAGAAGTTCGGAGTAATGGCAATGACAAGAAAGATTTTCACACGAGAGCAACTGTACGAGCTGGTTTGGACTACGCCCATGTTGAAGCTTTCTAAGCGATTTGGACTCTCGGATGTTGGCCTCGCAAAAACTTGTAGGAAGCATGATATCCCGCTTCCACCTCCGGGATATTGGGCGAAAGTTCAGGCCGGGCAAAAGCCGCCCAAAACGAAGTTTCCCCAAAGCGAAGCTGACGATCGGATTGTGCTGAACGAACTATCTGATGCGGAGTTGGAAAGCCAGAACAAGATTGAAGCCAGCGCTGAAGCAAGGACACCGATTATCGTTGCGATCGCTGACACACTTCGAGGTGCGCATCCACTGGTTTCAAGTGCTCGAGAGACTTTAGCGCAGGGCAAGGTAAACGATTCTGGAATCATCGACTTACTGGAAAATTCGAACCTCAACATAAGCGTTTCGCGATCTCAATCCAATCGGGCACTCCGCCTGATGGACGCAATAATTAAGTATGCTGTAAGTGAACACCACGACGCTCTTATTGGTCCAGCGATCAAGATGTTTGGAGAGACTGTTCCATTCGGCATCAAAGAGTCAACTAATGCGATACAGGAAGAGCCCGCGAAAGTCGAGTTGAAAGAGAGGTACGAATTCCTTCATAGCCGCTACAACACACGTTATGAGCCGTCGGGGAAGCTGACGCTTTTCATTGATGTAAGCCAGTATTCGGTCTCTGGAAGTCGGAGGCAGTGGAAGGACACCGACAACCGCAAAATCGAGGACTGCCTTGGCAAGTCCATCCGATAGTTGAGCATATCGGTAGACAGTGGAAATTAAGGGGATGTTATTTCATTTTTTGGCGTCGATCGCTCTTCGAACCTGACACATTGTAGAGAGCATCGTTCGACCGATGTCATCTCGACGCTCTGCATATTTGGCAGTCTCAAACGAACTGTCATCATACAATTTTGGATCGAGATAGGGCATTGAAAGCCGAATCGTGGCCCCGGCTACGTTAGGACAGCCGACATCCGCTTCGGTGCAAACCATCAATGCAGCGAAGCCCTGTTTTGGATTGCTCTCGTCTGCGTAGTGCTTCGAAAATTCAGTCGATTCCATGTCCTCACCCCAACTTACGCGATACTTGGGATTGCGAGTCTTTAATTCTCCACGGGTTGCCTCCACTCCAGTCGCTTCTATCGAAAACCCGATTTCATTTAGTGCTGTTATCGTGCGCGAGTTGAATGCTGACGGTGCAGTGCCGCCCGAATGAAACCGAACGTTGCTTAATCCGTAATAGGCTGCAGCGAGATTTCCCAACGACGATCCCAGAATGCTCCTTCTTGAATTCCCGGTACAGACAACGATCACATCTAGTGGTTTGTCTTCCTCATATTTGGACGCCATCCAGTTGGCAAGCCGCTGCGCTGCTTCGCGGTGCTCCTCATCGTAAGCGGACACCACAACCAGTACGGTTTAAGTCGGCGCGGGCTTGATTCGCGGGGTAATTTCTGCTTGTGGCAACTTCGTCACCAGCAGCGAACCCTATTCCCGCGAGATCATCATGACACGATCCACAAACGACGCCAA
>JANPHB010000044.1:0-39342 GCA_031424235.1 Pirellula sp. | reverse complement strand
GGGTAACAAACGCATTGGCCATACCGCACATCCGATGCAAAAAAGACTCCTGAAACGGCTACCCGAACGTGGGGTACCCGCCCAGCCTCCTACTGCAATCATTGGACCATTCGGAAATTAACGTGCGATTGCCGTGCATCTCTTGTCTACCTCGTCTCGAGAACGCAAAGTGAGTGAATGGTCTAATAAGCAATTGCAGTCTTCATGCCGAATGCATCTTTCTGTTTTTTCATCTTGTTCTTTCCAGGGCACGAGTACGAGCACCGCCGTGGTCGAGCAGAGTTGCACGCAGCGCATCAGCAATATGCAACGCGAGGTCGTTGATGAAGTCATGGAATTCGATATGGAATCCTTGGTTGCAGAAAAGTTGGGGAAGCTGCGTGGAAAGATCTTTCGAAGCGTCGATGGCCTTACTCATTTGTTCCCCCCAGGTTTCTCGATTTCTTGCCAGCACTGTTCACCTGAAACGTAGCCAAATCGGGATCGTATGGTGACTTGGTTAACCGCAACGGGAGCTTTAACTCGCTAGTCATTTCGGCCCATTCCAATGCCTCGAAATCTCCCAAGAAATGATCTTGTCCCAACAAGGATCAATTCACGGTCGAACCATCGTCACCTTCGCCAGAATGATTGCTACGCGAAGGTAGCGTGCGAAAAGTTCGTCGAAAAATCCAAACTTTTATCTAAGATCGATTGGTGACTGCAGAGGTGGCGTCGGGGCGGGAGGACTGGGCGGTGGATCTTGCAACGGTGGAGGAAGGTTCGGTGGATCGCCTGGGTAAGGCAAACCTGGGCTAGGCCTATCAGGTGGTGGGACATCAGGATCGCCTTTAAACGGCTGATAATCCGGCCGATTGCCTACCGACTTAATCCACTGCTTTGGCATATCTATAACGTTGGAATTTCTCATATTGTCTCCTACCTTGACCTCACAAATTCTAACAACGACGAAAGGTCGATCCCACGCAAGCGACCGCCTTGCCCAAATAATCCCAAAGGCTTACCTTTGGAAGTTTAGCCTTGCCGATACCCAATCGTCCCATCGCGACTATCACCCGACTGCCGGATTTGCCGAAGACAAATCCATTAGTCAATCTAACAAGCAAGGCATTCAGGGAGTAGCGAAAAACCTAACGATCCGCAGGACAAGGCTGCGGAATTTGATACGTCGACATACATAAGATGCTGGCGTTCAATGAGAAACGTCAGAAAATTGGAATGTTATTTCCTGTCGCCATCGACGTTCACTTTGACACCGTCTCTGCCAATGTTGACATCAACTCGTCCGTCAGTGCGTGCTAGGTCGCGATTCAAATAGTCCTCAATTTTGTAGCGGCGATAAAGTTCACTTGAAAATTTTTCGTCAGCGAAATTGGGCCAGTTGGATTCGTCGAAGCCCTGAGCTCCGTTCATCTGTTCTTTAGTCACGTCCAGAACGAGAACAACTCGATCACGGCTATCCGGATCTTGCTGTACTTGGATGGCTCGCATCGGTACGGCAAACAACTTGTCGCCGAGTCCCAGAAATCCGCCGTAGGTAACAGCCACATATTGAATGCGTGTCGAAGCTGGATCAACAACGATGTCTTTGATCTGCCCAACGCTCTCCTTCCGCGAATTTTGAATCTTCATGCCGATCAGTTTGCTTGCGCGAATACCAGGTCCAGTCGAGGTTCTGTCAAGCTTATGAAGATTCTGGGACGTTGTGTTCTGGGGTGCGGCTGGATTCTGGGCACACAAAGGCATTGCACAACTAACGACAATCGCGGTTGACATCCACATTTTCGAAATTTTCATAGTGTTCACTCACTTTCAATGGAGAAACAAGATTAGATGAATGCGAGCGAATTGCTCGCAAGATACTTCACGCAACGCAACTCTTGCGCCGAAATCACCGCGACGGCGCAAAAAAAGACTCGAACGGATGCCCGCTCGAGCCTTTTCTTTTTCGAAACCAATTTCAGTGAAGAATTGAAGCTTGGATCCTACTTACCACTTTTCTTTTGGATGGCCTCGCCGGTATTCTTGACCGCGGTCCCAACCGACTTCGCAGCTTCGGCTGCTTTGTCGGCGACTTTGCCGGCAACGGCTTTAGTGTTTGCACCTGCAGCTTTCGCCGCTTCGCCTAAGGCATTGCCCGCTTCTTTGATCTTGCTCTTTACATCAGCCATGTTTTTCTCCCTTTGAAAAAGTCTTTGCCGATAAGGATCGGCCTAACGTTACGTTGAATCAGTATTGTGCAACTATTACGCCAAAATCAGCTTTTCCTTACCCAGCTTCAATGCTTGAGATTTAGCCTAACTCCAGCCACAAGCAGCCCACAGCTTCGACTCTGTACCTTTGCCTTCCACCGCCTTAAGCAATTCGAGCAGAGAAGCTAAACGCAACTGGGCTTCCATCGCATCCCGGCGACGCACTTCTTTCTCTTGTTCTGACCATGATTTCTTAATTGCCAGTCGTCTACTTTTAACAGATTCTAGTCCTGCAACGATCGAAATAAGCGATTTGATTTCCATTTGACACTCTGACACTAACTGGACTCCTTAAGGCAACAACATCTGCTGACGTTGGCATCAAAAAGCAAGTTGCTGGCCAAAATTTCTTGCGTTCAGTGGTTCAATAAGGAGTGGGGCGGTTGATCGTTGTTCGTACTTATTGGCCGCGGACCATTCGCGCTGGGCGATCTTTAAAATCAAAGTTCGATGAAATGGCAAATTTATATTTTCTCATCGAGTTGGGCACACGCTTTGCTTTTGGGAACCGCAGAGAATCTTCAATACTCAGTCTACAAGGAACATGAACATGAAAATTACTGGGAAGCATCTATCATTAACTCTGCTTAGTGGCGTGGCCCTGCTCGGCTGCGACAAACCGAACTCAACCATGAGTGGTCAATCGACCAATGGCACAACATCCACTTCTGTTGATCGTGACAACACTGCCTTGAATAAGCGGGATCGCGATACGAATGCCAAGACGCCAATGGATCAAAACGAGAACAAGGTTGACATTGGTATCACGGCAAGCATTCGCAAGAGCGTTGTCGATACGAAGATGTCGACCAATGCACAAAACGTCAAGATCATCACCCAAGATAGCAACGTAACATTACGTGGGCCGGTCAAGACAGAAGAGGAAAAAACTCGAATCGAAGAAATCGCTCGCAACGTTGCGGGCGTGAAGGCTGTTGATAGCCAGTTGGAAGTTGAGAAAAACCTTTAAGTTTTGGCGAGAGCCAAGGGAGTCTTATCATGGCGCGAGCCGTATTTTGTACAGTAAAAACATCAGCCGAAGCTTCAGCGGTCGTGGATCGACTAAAGGCAGCTGGGTTCCATTCGAATGACGTTTCGGTGCTTGCTCCGGACGAGAATGGAACGAGAGAATTTGCCGTCGATAACCAAACAAAGGCTCCCGAAGGAGCAGCGGCAGGGGTCGGAACGGGAGCCTTGCTGGGTGGAGGCTTGGGATGGTTGGTCGGGATTGGCGCCTTGGCGATTCCAGGTGTCGGACCGCTAATTGCGGCCGGTCCGATCTTAGCCGCGATGACTGGCGCAGCTATCGGCGGTTCTGTAGGAGGTGTGACGGGTGCCTTGATTGGTCTAGGTATTCCGGAATACGAAGCCAAGCGATACGAAGGCAAAATCAAAGGTGGGCATTGTCTGATTTCAGTGCATGCCGAAACCTTTGCCCAAATTGACAGAGCGAAGAAGGTCTTCGAAGAAGCTTCCGCTGAAGACATTTCGACTTCTCGAGAACCGTCCGAAGTCACACGAAGCTAGCATGGAATGAACTGGGATTGAAATCGCGAAATCACGGAGGGTTTCGCGAATTCAACATTAAAATTACAAACTTCAAAGGATTAAAAGAAATGGCGACAAAAGAAGAAGCTCAAGGGACATGGAATCAATTAGCGGGTGCGGTAAAGAGCAAATACTCGCAGATTACCGGAGATGACTTAGCGGGTGTTAATGGCAACATCCAACAGCTTGCTGGTGTGATACAAAAGAAGACGGGAAAGACGCGTGAGGAAATTGACGAGTTTCTTAAATCGGTTTCCGAATCGACTGCAACAGCTGTCGTCAGAATTTCAGAAGCCGCAACCGATTTCGCTACGAAAGCGTCGGAGACCGTTCGTGAAGGCTACGATTACGCGAAAGAAGCATCCCGAGATGGATTAAAGGCAGCAACAGAAACCGTTCAACACCGACCAGCTGAGTCATTGCTGTTAGCAATGGGAATCGGAGTCGTAGCGGGGCTCGTTATCGGAACAAGTATGTGTTCGAAGCACCGGTAACCAACCGTTGGTGATACTTCAAAGTAGCAGGCACATTCCATGTGCCGTCCGCCGCGTCGCATTGAATGTGCCTGCTACTCTGTCGCTCAAGTCCATCACCATGTTTCCTGAAAGTGGTTTTAAATCGATGAATAATATCCTTACAACCAAGAAAATCGCTACGCAAGACAAGCTGTCCGGTATGGTGAAAACGGCGAGCGATCGTCTCGCAAAATATACAGACACCGCTGTCAACTTCGTATTGGAGCGTGCAGGAATCAAAGTTGAGCACGACGATTCAAATTGTCGAGATGAAATTAGGAAGAATATGATCGTCGTCGCTGCATGCGGGCGAAGAGTTGGATATGTCGACGAAGTCTTTGGCGATTACATCAAGCTGACATGCTTTCAAGGACCTTCGCTCATCCCTATGCATTGGGTGAATCGAGTGGACTCATTGATTTTTTTAGAAAGAGACTATGAAGAGGTTACTCGCATTAGGAGCTTAGTATGACGACGGAACAAATCCGTGCGCAGGGCGCCATGCCTGCGCAAACGCAGAGCAAGCCAGGCATAGAATCCGAAATGAACCCTCGACCGCTGTTCATGGCACCCGGTTATCGTGGGTCGGATAAGCTCCTGGATCAAGTTGCCTTGGTCACAGGCGGAGACTCAGGGATTGGTCGGGCGGTGTGCGTGCTGTTCGCTCGTGAGGGAGCTGACGTGGCAATCGAATACCTGCCGGCGGAACAGTCTGACGCCGAAGAAACGGCGAAGGCGATCCAATCAGAAGGTCGACGCGCACTGTTGCTACCTGGTGATGTCACCAAGGCCGAGTTTTGTATTTCCTCTGTAGAAAAGACCGTAGAGCGTTTCGGCAAGTTGGACATCCTAGTCAACAACGCTGCCTATCAGCAAACGAAAGAGCGACTTGAGGACATTTCCGATGAGGACTGGGAATTGACATTTAGAACGAACATTTTTGGCTATTTTTACATGGCGAAAGCAGCTTTGAAGGTTATGCAGGAGGGAGCAACCATTATCAACTGTGGCTCGATCACTGGAATGGAAGGCAGCAAAACCTTAATCGATTACGCATCGACCAAAGGAGCAATACACGCATTCACGAAGTCATTGGCGTTGAATCTAGCCGACAGGAAAATTCGGGTCAATTGCGTTGCCCCAGGCCCGATTTGGACCGTGCTCCAACCGGTGTCAAAACCGGCCGATGCCGTCGCCAATCATGGTGCCAAAACTCCCATGAAGAGACCAGGACAGCCAGAGGAGGTTGCTCCAGCATTCGTCTTCTTTGCATCGAACGCGGATTCAAGTTACAT
The DNA here is from genome assembly GCA_031424235.1 of Pirellula sp. Taxonomy (GTDB): domain Bacteria; phylum Planctomycetota; class Planctomycetia; order Pirellulales; family Pirellulaceae; genus JBKCUI01. Next base: position 33,732 of record JANPHB010000044.1, on the reverse strand, counting down.
ATCGGGTGAAGTCCTGACCGTCCTCGGCGGTCAAACTAGAGCGTCCTGAATACGAATCAAGAACCAACGAGGTCGATATGGATGGAACGAGGAGAAATTTCCTCACCCGCAGCGCTTAGCAAAAATGTTACGACCGACGTGTGCGTGGTTGGCGCTGGCATCGCAGGTATGACTACTGCATCTTTGTTGCTTCGCGAAGGGAAATCCGTTGTCAACCTTGATGATGGACCGATTGGCGGCGGGCAAACGGAACGAACTACTGCGCATCTATCAAATGCAATTGACGATCGTTACTTTGATATCGAAAAATGGCATGTCTTGGAAGGAATGCGGATGGCAGCAGAGAGCCATACCGCGGCAATAGACCTTATTGAATCGATCGCAAATGAGGAAAAGATCGCTTGCGATTTCGAGCGATTGGATGGTTATCTTTTGCCTTCTGTTGTTGGTTCGCAACTAGTGGCGATGTCGACTCGACGCAAACGATAGACCCGGGTCAAGGTGCAATTGTCCGCTCCGGTTTGCCTAAAGTAGCGGCTTATCGAGACGAACAAGGAATGCTTCATCAGTGTTCAGCCGTTTGTCCGCACCTGGGATGTATTGTAGAATGGAACCGAAACGAGAGCACTTGGGATTGCCCCGTGCCACGGTTCGCGTTTCGACAAAAAATGGCACTTGCTCTGCGGCCCAGCCAATAGCGACCTCGAATCAATACCCACTCCATTTACGGAACGTGGTGCGATTGCGATTGAGTCGAACTCGACCATTGTGTCCTAGATTGATCATGACGCGATTGCGCATCGATCATTTCGTTGAGGAAAATGGCGATTCTGGTCAATGGCACATGACGTGCTTCTGAAGCAAGGCATTAACGTCGAAATTGAAACGTAATCGATTTCGACATATCAAGGTCCTGTTTTGGAAACCTATTGGAGAAATACGATGCGTCGTCATTTAATTGCGGGTGCACTTGCTTGTCTTGGTTCTAGCGCGTTTGGTCAAACTATCACTAACCCAACAAATCAAGTGCAAGGAGTACCGAATCAGATTCAAGACACACTCAAAAACGTCGTGCCAAGTACTCAGGCTAAGGTGGACGCCGGTGTCCAACAAAATTCTGGTGCGAACGGTCTGGGTAACGCTCAGAATCAATCTACTTTGAACGCACAAGGTCAAGTCAATGGAGCGTCCGGACTTAACGGGAACCTAGGAGTTCAGAGCGACACGAATTTGCAAAACAATTCGAACGGGCAGCCCGGTCAGTTGAACTCGAACTTGTCGACTCAGGTCCAAGGGCAATCCTCGCTCGGCACTCAACAAAGGCAAGGCATTGTTCCCCAGGACAACTTCAGTCAGCAACGAAACAATTTCCAAACGAACGGAATCCAATGGAATGGAAATAATGGTTCGCAATTGCTGCAGCAACAGGGTCAGCCAATGCAACCTGGCCAACGGCAATCCCAGGTTTGGAACTCACAAACGAATCAAAATACGGGTGCAATAAACCGAGCAGGAATCGAGTCAGGGAATTTGTCGCAGGGTGGAAACATGCAACAACCTGGACAATCGCAAATTACCGGTCCTGTCTATCTGCTTCGTTTTGATGCAAGCGGCAGAGAGTATATTTGCGTAAACGGCAGTGCGGTCTACTTTGATAATGTGAACTCCCTCGCCGGTCAAGGCAACCAAGGGAATCAGTATCGGGCAGGTTATGGAAGTTACGACGGGAACAAAGGCGACAATTCAAAGGATCGACCCTCGAATAACAATCCGCCAGTGCCATCAACCAATTCAAACGAATCTAGTGAAGTCCGACCCGGCGATAGCACCAAGTTGCGTACAGTTGATCCTTCTAATGCAAATAATCCTGCTGATGCAAAATACGATGCGTGCAATGATTCATCCGATAGCCGGACTGAATCAAAACTGTAATCGGTTCCAGCAACCGGAATAATCCACTTTGGTAGCGGAAGCCGGAAAGGCTTTCGAAGCAGCGATCGAAACTTCTAACGCGTTCCGCTACCTCGCACAACTATGGCAAATTGGCCCGGCGTGCTAACACGATTCCGACCTCGAGATTTTCCTCATCACGCCAATGCGTCGAAATACTGAGTTCGCGATTTCCAATTCTTACTAAGCAACGATGGCAGACTTTGAGGGCAAGATTTGCCCGAGACAACTGCTTCTCAAATTCAAGTTCAATTTTCTCGGAAAGCCGCCGCTTTGTCATTTCCTCGACGACGGTCTTTACCTCCTCCTTCGTAGTCTCAGCCCGAACCATTGCAATTCGTTTGACAAGAATTCCTTTTGTGCCCTCAAGATGTGTATCGACGTCCGTTATCGTCAAAGTTGTTTTCGACTCCAACTCTACGGGAGAAGTAGTCAATTGAAATCCATCAAATTGTACGATCTTCACCGCTGTGAACGATGTTGTAGTCTTCGATTTGATCTTCGCTGGACCGTTTGTCCCCGTGTTCGCAGATTCAATCGTGCCTTCCAAAACGCAACGAATCTCAGCTCTACCTTGAGTAGCGTCAATACTTGAGACCAAGCTTCCGATGCATCGGGATACCCCTGAGATTTTTGTGCCAAGAATTTCGCACTGGACGGTTTCCTGGTCAGACACGCTCTGGTCAATTTGCGTGCTTACAACCGTCGCTGGTAACCAGATAGCGGCCCCCTCAATCGTGGTTCGATCGCGATTTTTCAGCTCTGCGAATGAGTCGTCACCGCATATCAATATTCTCCAAATAGAGACTAGAACTGTGGTTAGCCATATGCTCATTTAAAAACTCCTTCAATACCAATCGTCGGCGCAGTGTTTCGGAATTCGCCCATTTGAAAATAGGGGCTCGTTGATGTGATCCCAACCGGAAGCGTGAGCGAGGGAATCTTTGGACTGCCGGAAGCAAATGCAACCGTCAGCTTCAATCCTAAGCAGCATTTGTGCCAAAATGGCTTTTGCCACAGTTCTCGCTGTGGCAATGTATGGCGAGCGTTCAGCATGCGCCTTAGCTGAACAGAAGCGCATCACTCTGCGCGATGGGGCAGCCTATTTTCGATTTTCATGGTGTTTCTTTTTTTGCACCGTCCGCCATCAACTCGTTACGACTCGCGGTATGCGATTTGCTTATATGCGATAGGAAGCATCGGTATATCCTGAGACGAAATCAAGTTGGAATGGGCCAATAGAGAATTCAATTTAGGTTGCCGATCGCACGCGAGTGCTCCCTCGCTATTGCTCTATCACGAAAATCCCCAAGCAGCCATACAAATTTCGAAAGGTCGAAATGAACTCGTTCGAGCCCACCCCAAGAAGGCATTCCGTCCTGTTTTATATTCTGCTTTCGATAGCGATGGTGGCGTTTCTGCTGACATTTGAGTTGCTGTCTTCGATTTATCTTTCTTTTCTTTTGACGTTGCTCATCTCGCTCGCGCTCAATCCACTGGTCAACAGACTAAGAACATTTACAGGAGGAAGAAAAGGTGCAACTGCTGCGGTCGTCTTTGGAACGGTTTTGATTTTCGCACTTTCGGGCTGGGCTTTTTACCTTCCTTTGCGAGATTCGGTCAGCAACTTATCGGAAGCTCTGCCGGGATATTGGGAGCGTCTCCAAAAGCCCTTAATCAAAATGGAACAGCATGCCAAGCGAACCGAGACGAGAATGCAGGAGGAAGTGAATTCGGAAATCACGCAAGCCGCGGAGAAAGACCAGGATGAAGATCGCGAAAAGTCACCAGACCTTGCACCGGAAAATGTGTCAGCGGACTCAAACAATCTTCGAAGTGGCTTGACTCAGATGCTAAGAGGAGTTGTAGGCAATTTTACTAAAGTCGCATTCAACGGGGCACAGATTTTGATGGTGCTCGTCACCGTCTTTTTCGGCGTGATTTTCATGTTGATGAATCCACGACCAATCATCGGAGCGTTTTTCTCTTTCGTTCCTGCAGAGCACCATGAAAAGGCCACCGCTATAATGGGGCGCATTTGCAAGTTCGCACCGGCATGGGGAGGCTCCACGCTCGCTGGAATGCTGACGATTGGTTTGCTGGTTTTTGCACTGATGTGGCCGATTCTGGGATTTATGGATGCCTTGGTCTTGGGACTGATCGCAGGATTGCTTGAATCCGTTCCTTTCCTTGGGCCAACTCTAAGTACCGTACCGGCTCTACTTCTGGCTCTTGGCAAAGGAGGGATGACTCCACTGTGGGTTCTCCTGGCTTACATAGGGATTCAAGCCATGGAGAATAACGTCATTCTGCCAACGATTATGGCAAGAGGAATGAAGTTGCATGCGGTAGCGGTTATCTTCTCAATGCTCCTGTGCGCCTCCGCATTTGGCGTACTCGGCGTGCTGATAGCGGCACCTTTGGTAGCGATCGCCAGCATTCTTCACGAGGAGCTTTATCGCAAAAACTACCTCCCGAGTGTTACCGACGCTGACTTAGATCGGCTTGCGCGGAGCGCTTTGCACGAGAAGAGCACGGCTGTAGACTAGTGGCGATGCCGATAGTTAGCATAATTTCTAGGGACTAGGTGAAGAAAGAAAATAAGTGGCATTTCCGCGAACAACTCACGAGCAATGGCTCCTCGATCATCATCCTCATGCACATTCCGTCGTCATGTCCTACTTGGGGATCCGACGATCATTAGGTCTGCTGGCTTTTTTGCTTCCCCTCGTGCTTGGCCCTTTTGGTTACTTGGTCCTCGGGATTGAGATCCAAGAAAACATGAGCAGCTATTATCACACGCAGCTTAGGGATTTTTTTGTGGGCGCGGTGAGCGCGATGGGCATCTTCCTTTTTTGCTATCATGGGTATGACTCCCTGGAAAACTGGACGGGTAATCTAGCCGCTTTGTCCGCAATGGGTGTCGCTTTTTGCCCTCTCGATCCGAATAGCGATCCATTGCATCAATCCAGCATTGCTGGTTACATCCACACATTCAGTGGAGGCCTGTTCTTCACGACTCTCGCAATCTTTTCGCTTTATCATTTCCCTCGAGGGCATTTTGGGTTGCGACTAATAACGCGTGACGAACAGCGCGACGCTCTGTATTTTGCGACAGGTCTTACGATCGTCGGATGCATGGGGCTAATGGCAATCCATCTTTTTCTTCTGCCTGCGTCCTTGAAAGAAACACTCAATCAATTCAAATTCCTTTTCTGGATGGAGTGGATTGCAGTCTGGGCATTTTCCGTTGCATGGCTTGTAAAGGGGCAGGCACTACTAGCAGATTCATTTGACGAGAGTTCAAATGCGAGCTCGCAATCGCAAGTTGAACCCTCTCGCTAGTTGTACCCGGCTAATGAAATCACATCGGCCTTGGCCGCCGACTCGCTTTCTTCCTTTTGTTTTTCCACTAGCCCAGGACGAGCTCGTCTCGTCGGAGTCTAATGTTCGCCGCGAGTAACCTGATCTGACCCAGCAACCTTCACTAGCTTGTTGTACAGGCCGAGGATCAAGAATGGTGCAACCCACTGCCCTACAAACAAGGATTGGTGGTCTTTTCCTGCAGATTTAAGTGCAAACGACCAAAGAATCGAACCACCGGCAGCCCAAAGAAAAAGGTCTGATGGCAGTTTTGCCGTTTGCTCTTCAATTGCCTTGGCGATCCCGCCTTCCGAGTGTTTTTGCGCGTCGCTACTTGGGTTCACTCTGCGGTTTTGCGTTAATCGATTTTCTACCATGGTAGCTCTCCATAAAAGGGTTGTTTGTAGGTTTTTTAGTGTACTTCTGGCTTTAGAACCGTCTTGGCAAACGCGTCAGCGACTTGCCCTCAATCGTGCTCGTGCTCAATGAAATGGTGCTCGTAATCGTAATCGTCGGGGGAACCGAACGAGAAGACGCACAAGCACCGCAGGCTGAGCACGAGCATGAAAGGTCAGGGTTTGCGATCGGTTTACGGACGCAGTTTCCATCCGAGGAAAAGCCCGATCCCGAAGCACCAAGCGGCTGCGACTTCAGGCCGTGTCTTTGCGTAGTCCTGTAGCATCCCAACTAGATCTTTGGCAGGTTCCGCCACGTAGTGGTTTCCGCACTCCATGGCGGTCTCTTTCACCGATGTGGCCGCCATCGCTAATTGTTCGCCAGCACCGCGAAAACGATCTCGTGCGATGTTCGCCTCAGCGTGATCACTGGTTTGATTGCTTTTCGTCATAATGGATTTCCAATAGGTAAGTGGGTTTAGAGCGAAACAGTTCTTCCACAGCGACTAGGCTTTTGCGTCTACATTAACGCTCTCTGCGATAGCGGTTAAAACTTCGTCGGTCTCTTCCTCCTCATTCAGATTGCGCTTCAACAGTTCAAGGGCGTCGGTGTAACCGAGAAGAGTAGCCCAAGTGCAAAGAGTGCCGTATGTCGCAATTTCGTAGTGTTCCACTTTTTGAGCGCAAGCAATAAGTGCCGCGTCCATGACTTCAGGTGCCGCCTTTTCCTCCATCATGGACGACGCTTCCTTGATCAACCCCTTCATGGCCTCGCAGGTTTTCGCGCGTGCAGGCTTACCGGTATCTGCAAATGCCTCCTCAACGCGAGTTGCCTGAGCGATGGTCTGTTCGAGGTGTTTCTCAAAAGCGTTTTTCAGTTCCTCGCTTTTTGCCATCTTCGCCATCTTTGGGATGGCTTCAATCAGCTGACGTTCTGCACTTAAGATGTCGCGCAATTCGTCATGGAATAGATCAGCAAGGTTGGTGAGTGCCATATATGTCTCCGAAGCAAGGTTGAGTAATAAAAATTGGAAGCCACGCACATTCGTGGACTCGCCATTCTCTAAAATACTTGAACGCAAACTCCGTACCCAAGCGTTCCTTGTCGTGTTAACCTAAAAAGATAATAGATTGCAACATGGAAAACTGCGGGGATATCGACCTACTCGCAAGCATAGTTTGCAGTTTGATCGATGAGAAGTCGCACCGCTTACAGGTCCGTTTACATAAAGTTGCATTACTCTTGCACCCAATCGTTGTTTTCACTTGGTTCTGGTACGACGTTTGCTTATCGTCCAAATTTGTTGAATGAAACATCGTCAACAGACCAACGCGGGATCTTCCCCGCATCCATATGAAAGTTCCTTGAAAGGGAGAAAACGATGACGAGAAAATTTTTGATTGTTGGGTTGATCACCGCCTTTTGCGTTGCAGGTTTTAGCGAAACGAGTGAAGCGGGGCATCATCATCGTCGCGCACGTAGAGCTTCAGGACAAAACTGCGGGGCATCGGCTTGTACGACAGTGAACACGGGTTGCTCGACATGTTCATCGGATGGATATGGCTATCCGTCAGGGCAATCCTATGGTGGGCATTCCTATGGTGGGCAAACCTATGGCGCAGCAAATTACGGTTCAAACAGCTATGGGAATTCTGGCGTCCATGGAAACTATGGCATGCCAGTCAATCAAGGCTACATCGGCGCGAACGCTGGCGGCAACTTGATGGGCGGTAGATTGCTGGGACGCTAACCTGGATTAGTCACGTTGCAACCGACCGGATAAACCGGACGGAGTGCTGAGAATGTAAGGTTCGTTTCTGAAGCTGCCAATCCTGGTCCCGCTCGTGTAAAGCCAAATGGCACTTGCTTTATTTGCGGAACGGCGCAAGCCGTCTGGTGAGTTAACATGTAATGCCGCGAAACCGGAGGGCTCGCGCCCCGCCGCTAGAAAAATGGAATCGAAAGTGAGTGCCATTTGGCGTGAAGCCAGTGGACACCTTTTGGGTAGCGCAGAGAGGTTCGTGAGTAGTTTGGGCCATCGGGAGGCCGGGCCTCTAAATCACTTAGTCTCGAGGAGGAGACAGTGAACGAGTGGCACATTGGCGAGTGGTGTCTAATTGTTTTACCTCAATAGGAATTAAACTGATGAAAGCGGTTTGTTGGCACGGTCGTAGAGACATGCGGGTCGATAATGTTGATGACCCAAAGATTGAAGATCCTCGAGATGTGATTATCAAGATAACAGCTACCGCAATCTGCGGGAGCGACCTCCACTTGTACAATGGCGTTATGCCTACAATGGAAGTAGGTGATATCGTTGGCCATGAGCCGATGGGGGAGATTGTCGAACTTGGCAGTTCAATAACCAAGTTTCAGAAAGGCGATCGCGTTGTGGTACCATTTACGCTCGCTTGCGGTTCGTGTTTCTTTTGCGACAGGGATCTCTATTCGTGTTGCGACAACACCAATCGGAACGCCGACGTCGCAGCGAAAGCAATTGGCAGTTCTCCGTCGGGAATGTTAGGCTATTCGCATATGATGGGCGGTTTTGCCGGCGGACAAGCCGAGTATTTGCGAGTTCCATACGCCGATGTTGGTCCACTGAAAATCCCCGACGGGATTGCGGATGAACAGGTTTTGTTTTTGTCGGACATTTTTCCGACCGGCTACATGGCGGCTGAGAACTGTGGTATCGAAGCGGGAGATACCGTCGCCGTTTGGGGCTGTGGCCCCGTCGCTCAATTTGCGATTCAGAGTGCGTGGATGCTTGGCGCTGGACGAGTCATAGCGATTGATCGCGTGCCAGAACGGCTTGAACTGGCTCGGACAAAAGGTCGCGCCGAAACAATTAACTTTGAGGAAGCGAATGTTGCCGAGCGATTGAAAGAAATGACAAAGGGTCGTGGCCCTGACCGCTGCATAGACGCTGTGGGAGCCGAAGCCCACTCGGCGGTGAACATTCGTGAGTTTGTGGATGACACGAAAGAAGCATTGCATATTCCGTCGAATCATACTTACGCACTAGCAGAAGCGATTTTGTGTTGTCGTAAAGCTGGAACCGTTTCCATCCCTGGCGTATACACAGGCCCGCTCAATGGCGTGCCTATGCACGCTGCGATGAATAAGGGGTTGACGTTAAAGATGGGTCAAACGCACATGCAACACTACATGAAGCCCTTGCTCGAAAAAGTGGTGAATGGCGAGATTGACCCATCGTTTGTCATAACGCATCGCGGCAAATTGGTAGACGCTCCCGAACTTTATGCGACATTTGACGCTCGTCGTGACGGCTGCGTAAAAGTCGTATTGACTCCGTGATCTAAAGACTATCGATGCATTTCGCGACCAACCTAAAATCTAGGTGAAACTAAAGGCATAATCGCACTGGTTGGCATGGCGATTGCGTATGTTTTCCAGGTCCTAACTCGGAACGCAAACCTCTAAGCGAATAAACTACGCTGCCCTTCGATGCAAAGAGAAATAAAATGTCATTGAATCGTTCTTTACAACTAATCGCTTTTATCGCGACAACTGCTGGGTTTCTAAACCCGCTATTCGGTCACGTATGGACGGACAAGTCCGGACACTATCGCGTCGAAGCTGAATTGGTCTCCGCGAACAAGGAGATTGTAGTCCTTCGAACGGCGGACCATCGACTCCTTGCAGTGGACCTAGTTCAACTCTCGGAAGCTGATCAAGCGTTAGTCCGATCCAAGTTTGGCGACCCTGCCAAGAGTTTATCGCCAGTTGCATCAAACAATCCATTTTCACCATTACCTGATTCAACCGCTGGTAACGAATCGACGAAACCAAAACTGCCTGAAAAGAGCCCAGATACGTCTGTCGCGTCCACAAGTGCCGAGCTACGCAGTGAAACGAGCTTAGGAAATTGGTTGCTGATCGACGGGCAACGAATCAGAGGCGAGTTTCTTGGGTTTGATCTCAAACCACTTACGATCAAACGGGCACAAGCGGAAGTGTATGTTGGTGGAGTCCTGTTTTCGCAATTGGATCCAGTCTATCGACATATTTTACCCATGACGATCGCTCATTTGGAAAAGGCAAAAATCGATGACGTTCGCGATATCGAAGAATGGCTTAAGAAGTCTGGACCGGGGCCTTGGACCTACGAAATCGAAGCGGTCATGATTGAAACGCCCAGCCGTGGCTCGGTTGCGATTCCAACTTTTCTTCTAGACAAGTCTGTTGCTGACTCGATCGCAGTTCCACTTCGGCGATGGAGAGAAGCCCTTGCGAGTGAGGTTAGCGAAGAAGACAGAAACAGCTACTTTGATCGCGAAAGGTTCATGACCCGAGCTTCGATGACCGCGCGAGCTGCGGACTCAAGTGTCGAGCAGCAAGCTCGCTACATGCGTTTGGAATTGCTGGCGGTGGCAAGTGGGGCAACAGACTTGTGGAACGTTTCTTTGATTCCGAACAGCGGATATGGTTACCCGTACCAAGTTTTGGTTCCAGGGCAAAATAGCGACCAAGCCAGAGCTGCTGCCATGCGACGCTTTCCAACTTACACGGTCGCTGGCATCGCGAAATATAGCCGATAATATGCAATACCACGTTTTCGCAACAGATTTTGACGGAACTCTTTCGCACGACGGTTCGGTGTCGACTGAGACCATCAAAGCATTGAAGCGGCTGGCCGATTCCGGTCGAAAGATCGTGCTCGTGACGGGTAGAGAAATGCACTCGCTAAAGAGCACTTTCCCATCACTGCATTACTTTCATTGGATTGTAGCCGAAAATGGCGGGGTGATTTTTGACACATCTTCAGGCAACGAAATTGTGCTTGGCGATACTCCGTCAACCGCCTTCGTCGACGAGCTGGTGAAACGGGGAGTCCGTGGAATCTCGGTCGGCAAATGTGTGGTTGCAACCTGGAGCCCGCACGAAAATATTGTACTCGATTGTATTCGAGACCTTGGATTGGAGCTGAATGTTGTGTTCAACAAAGGAGCCGTGATGGTGTTGCCTCCCGACATCAACAAGGCAACCGGGTTGCAACGCGTTCTGTTGGAGATGGGGCTTTCCGTTCACAATGCGGTTGGAGTTGGAGACGCAGAGAACGATCATGCCTTTCTCAAAGTCTGCGAGTTCTCCGCTGCGACGGCGAACGCACTGCCTTCGCTCAAGGAATCGGTGGATTTGGTTCTCAAGCACGATCACGGTGCCGGTGTAGTTGAGCTCATCGATCGACTGCTTGAAGATGACCTTCGTTCTTGCAGAACCACAAGCAATGACGACTTGGTCATTGGTACAAACGACGCTGGGCCTGTCCTATTGCCTTCGTTTGGAGATTTGATGGTGATATGTGGTGCTTCGGGAAGCGGAAAATCCACACTGGCAAATAGAATTGCGGACGTACTTACGGAGTTCTCGTATCAATTCTGTTTGGTGGACCCCGAAGGAGACTTCGAGTCTTTTCCAGGGGCAATCGCACTTGGTGGCCCCAACGCAGCACCCCAGTTGGATGAAGTCATGCACGCGCTGGAGCAACCGAGTTCCAACGTCGTTGTTTGCCTGACCGGTCTCTCTATCCCAGATCGTCCGGAATTTTTCCTGCGACTCTTGGGAAGTCTGAATCAATTGAGGGTGCGAACAGGTAGGCCACATTGGTTGATCTTAGACGAAGCTCACCATTTGATGCCGGTCGATTGGCAGCCGCCTGCGGAGTTGCTCCCAACGGACTGGCCCAATGTGATTCTGATAACAGTAAGTCCGGATGCTCTTCCACTGACGGTGTTGAATCGAGTCTCGATCGTTACCATTGTGGGCTCCGATGCCAATGAGACGCTTCAAGCTTTTGGATCGGCAACGAAGAAAACGATTCCTTTTTTGCCGCCCCCTTCCTTGTCCACAGGAGAAGTCTGGCAATGGAACCTTCTCGATTCTGACTCGCCAACCCGATTCCACGCTATGAAAAGCAACCGCGAACATACGCGTCATCGCCGGAAGTACGCTGAAGGTCAGTTAGCACCTGAGAAGAGCTTTTACTTTACGGGTCCCCAGGGCAACATGAATTTGCGAGCCCAAAACTTGATTCTGTTTTGTCAAATTGCACAAGGAATCGACGACGAAACTTGGCTATACCATTTGAAACGCAACGACTTCGCAGGCTGGTTTCGAGAATGCATCAACGATGAGGACTTGGCGGCGGAAGCTGAACTTGCTGCCGTGGATGTCGATTTGACAGCAAAGTCGTCCAAAGCCAGAATTACGGAAGCGATTCAGCGCAACTATATCCTTTTGTCGTCGTCGAGAATTTCCGTTCCTGGAGCGATGTAGACCAAGACCTCTTAGGAGACCGGCAGAATAGAAACTACTGTAGCTGGATTCGCAAGAATTCAGAACTCACTGAATTCTTGCGAATCCAGCTACGAATCGTGGTCGATTTTTCCCTGCCGCTCGCCTTACTTTATTAGGCCAGACGTCGAACCACCTCAATTATTCAATGGGCACCCAGACCGAGACAGAACGCTCATTGCAACGGAATTCTGCCCAGCCATCTTGATCCGTCGTGGCAAATTCCGATATATGCTCCGTAAGATCCCTGAAGCTTTGGCAAGTGGCTTGCACTTGCATTCTTTTGACGCCTGCTTGCGAGTTGCTCATTAGAACCACCAACGCTTTCTGACCGTCGGAAGTTGATCGAGTCCAGCCAATGACGTTGGGGTCGTCTAAATAATCATATTGATCACCGTAGGCGAGCTCCTTTCTTGCTATTAAGAACTTATCGATCAGCCATCGATGGCTCGTCAGAACAATTTCATATTCGTTCCCGTCGCGACCTTTGTCTTTGTAAGTAGCGCCGTAATAGTCAGCGTAAAAGAGACAAGGGTAGCCATCCCGACGCAATAGGATTAATGCATAAGCCAACGGCTTGAACCAAGTTTCCACCACCGATTCGAGCGCTTGCAAAGGTTGGGTATCATGGTTGGAAACGATTGTGACAGCGAGTTCGGGAGCTTGGCTCACCAGGCTGCCATCAAAGATTTGTCTCATGTCGAAGTCGGGCGACGACTTACTTACTCTCGAGAAAGTCAATTGCAATGGAGCGTCAAAGAGCGTAACCAATCCGCCCGTCAATTGAATAAAGTGTTTCAATGCATCGAGATCGTAAGACCAGTATTCGCCAACCGCAAAAATATCTCGACCTGCTTCCTGACGTACATGCAAGAGCCACTCAGGGAAAAAGCCAGCCTCAATATGCTTTACCGCGTCAAAGCGAACTCCATCTAAGCCGACTTCGTTTAAGTACCAAGTGCCCCACCTCTTTAGCTCCGCCTGCACTTCCGGATGCTTGACATCGACGTCACAACCCATCAGGTAATCGAAAGATCCCTTCTCCATATCGACCGCTTCGTCAAACTTTTTCCCATCGATTAAGAATACGGCTCCGTAACCAACGTTTTCGTTGTCAGTATCGACAGCAGTAAAATGCTGGTAGCCCCACTTCATGTTGGAATAGGTATCGCCTCTACCAGGGAACGTAAAGCGAGTATGTGATCGTATCGAACGCTTTTCGCCGATGGTTTCGTTGCGGTTATCCTGATTCACTGGAGTCGCTAGGAAAGATTCTTCCTCATCACCACCAATTCGATGATTAAAAACGACGTCCGCATAAACTTGTAGTCCCAACCGTTGACAATGTTTTACGGCATTTACCAATTCTTCTTTGCTTCCATACTTTGTGCGTATAGTACCCTTCTGGTCAAACTCGCCCAAATCAAACATATCGTAAACGGCGTATCCAACGTCCTCCGTTCCAGCATTTCCTTTGTAAGTTGGCGGAAGCCAAACGGCCGTAACCCCCAAAGCTGCAAGCGATTCAGCCTCGCGTGCTAACTCATTCCATAGCTTTCCATCCGGAGCGATGTACCAATGGAAAAACTGCATCATGACTCCATTGATGGCGATAGCTTGTTGAGGATTATTTTCCAAAAGGTCTACTCCAATTAAAGTTCTGCTGGACTATCGAGTGTGTTTACGATCGAAGTTTGGGTTCGCGATCCCAAATGCGATGCTTCTTGGCCGCGGTAGCAAAGCGTGCGAAGTCGCTATTGCTGATATCGATAACTCCTTCGTCGGCCTTAACGTCTACTGACGCTTTCTCAAACAGGATCGCTGCGACTTCGGTGAAACCGATGACCTTCAAATGGCCAAAGGCATCGCGTATCCAGTCAATCGCGGCGGCCTCGGCCGAAAGCGATTGAACGTGTTGAGCAGCAGGCGCAATAACGACGCAATCGAATAGGACCGACGGCGCTCCGGCTAAAAAGTGGTCAGGAACGATTTCTTTTCCTTGGTTCGTTTTGATTGGCCCGATGTTCGGTGCGATGACTTCCAAGGTTGCTTTCTCATCCTTGGTCAATTTGACGAGTGCATTGTAAAGCGATGCGTCGACCTGATCGGTTGTTAACAACCCAATTTTCTTGCCAGAGAGTGACTGGGGCGCAACGCTGTACTGCGAAAGCGGCCGCGATGGTTGAGGGTCACCAACGGGAACTCTCGGCTTGATCTTGTCCGCGGTGCCTTTCATCCCTAAAGAAGCGGCAACTTTTTCAGCCAAAACGCTATCGATGTTTTGCAGATGGCCCAGCATTCGAGTGCGAATTTTCACTTGATCGCACTTACCAAGCTCAAATGCGAAGGCGGCGGCGATATGACGCTTCTCCGCTTCGGTCATCGACACCCAGAACAACCGGGCCTGCGTGTAATGATCGGCAAAACTCTCCGGTCGGAGACGAAGCTTTTGACCGCTAACCTCTTCGGGGTAGCTAGTAAATCCTAACGCTGGGTCCTCGCGCGGTGAGCCATCATCCAAAGAATTCGGCTCGTTAGCGACGTTGCCGGTGGGCACTTCCATCTGCATGTGTCCATCGCGTTGGAAGTTTGCGAATGGACACTTCGGCTTGTTCACGGGTATTTGATGGAAGTTGGGGCTACCTAAACGCGACAACTGAGTGTCAAGATACGAGAACAGACGACCTTGGAGAAGCGGGTCATTGGAGAAATCTATGCCCGGCACAATGTGTGACGGACAGAACGCGACTTGTTCGGTCTCAGCGAAGAAGTTATCGACGTTTCGATTGAGCACCATCCTGCCGATTGGCGTGAGCGGCACGAGTTCTTCAGGAATCAGTTTCGTCGGGTCAAGCACGTCAAAATCGAAATCGTTAGCAACGACTTCGGTGAACGCTTGGACGGACAGTTCCCATTCCGGAAAGTCGCCCGCATTGATTGCGTTCCAAAGGTCTCGCCGATGGAAGTCTGGGTCCGCTCCATTGATCTTAACTGCTTCAGGCCAAATCACAGAGAACGTACCAAGTTTAGGCCGCCAGTGAAACTTGACAAATCTCGCCTCGCCCTTGGCGTTGATCATTCGAAACGTGTGAACGCCAAACCCCTCCATCATGCGAAACGAGCGGGGCAGTCCGCGGTCCGACATCACCCACATGAGCATATGCATGCTTTCGGAATTCAGCGAGACAAAATCCCAGAATGTGTTGTGGGCTGACTGTGCTTGCGGAAACTCTCGATCCGGCTCGGGCTTGACGCTATGAATCAGATCGGGGAACTTAATGGCGTCCTGAATGAAGAATACCGGAATGTTATTGCCGACTAGATCGTAGTTGCCCGCTGAAGTGTAGAACTTGACCGAGAACCCACGAACGTCTCGGGCGAGGTCAGGCGATCCCGCACTACCGGCCACCGTGGAAAAGCGACAGAAAACGGGTGTTTCAATAGAAGGATCTTGCAAAAATGCTGCCTTTGTAAGCTTGGCGTTGCCTTCGTAAGCTTGAAAGGTACCATGTGCGGCATAACCTCGAGCGTGAACGACGCGTTCGGGAATTCGCTCATGGTCGAAGTGCGTGATCTTCTCGCGTAAAATGAAGTCTTCGAGCAATTGCGGACCACGAGGACCGATCGTGAGTGTGTTCTGATCGTCGGAGATGATGACACCTTGATTGGTCGTCAATTTCTTTTCCGACGTGGTCGACTGGTGCAACTCGCCGCCATGACCAATGGTAGACAGACTTTCGATTGGCTTCTTTTTCGCCATTGAGCGTTCCTCGATTTTCGCGATTAGGATTGTTTGAAGTCCGTCCAATGAGCAATCAACGTGCCAAACTTTATGCGATAAAAGGGCGACGCCTTAAACATAATTGCAATGCTAAGTCCAGGTAGAACCTTCGGGAGGGCGAGGCGGCGAGGCTCCTGCCGAGCCAGCGGCGCAAAGGTTCGGCAGGAGCCTCACCCTCCCGAATAACAAAATGCTTGTGCGAAACCGAAGCGAACATGTTAAAAGTTGTAGGCTAGACGCGTCAGGCCACGGCCCGACATTTGCTACCGATTCTTGGTGACCCGCGACGCAACTGTCGACGAACCCTCATATCAGATCGAACAGTAAGATGAATGTTCTGACCAAACTTGCCACGGCCGCTTTCGCTAGCTACACCGCCTTGCAGGTTGCAAGACACATCGTTCGCAGAAATCGTCACTTCGATTGGCGTCACAAACGGGTCATTGTCACCGGCGCTTCACGTGGGCTCGGACTTGTCATTGCGAGGCAGTTGGCCGACCAGGGTGCTCGATTAGCAATCTGTGCCCGAAATGAAGCTGACCTCCAAGTTGCTGCAGGAGAGTTGCGTAAGCGAGGCGGCGAAGTGCTTGATGCTCCGTGCGACGTACGCGATCGAGGGCAAGTGGATTCATTTGTGGATCGAGTTGAAAATCAGTTTGACGGTGTCGATGTGGTGTTGAACGTCGCAGGCATCATTACCGTCGGTCCGCTGGACTCGATGACGTTGGACGACTACGTGGATTCAATGAACACGAATTTTTGGGGCGCGCTTCATATAGCCAGGGCAGTATTGCCACTGATGCGCGTGCAGGGCTGGGGACGGATCGTTAACATCGCTTCGATTGGCGGCAAGCGAGCAGTGCCTCACATGCTTCCGTACGCAGCGAGCAAGTTCGCGTTGGTCGGCCTATCCAATGGGATGCGAACTGAGCTGAAACAGGACAACATTTTTGTCACCACCGCTTGCCCCGGCCTGATGCGAACCGGAAGCCCCCGCAACGCAACCTTCAAAGGTCAACACCGCAACGAATACGCTTGGTTCTGTATTGGCGATTCACTTCCAGTGATGTCGATGAGTGCCGAAACCGCCGCCAAGAAAATCCTTCGGGCCTGTCAGGACGGGCGCGGCGAAGTCCTCATCCATAGCCCTTTGAACATCACTATCGCTTTACAAAACCTGTTTCCCGAATTGACCGAAGAGATCCTCGCCCTTGCAGGCTCTATGCTTCCGAAAATGGGTGGCATTGGCCGTAACTCGGCCAAAGGGCATGAAAGTGAGTCGGGCTGGGCACCGTCGATATTGACCAAGCTAACAGAACAAGCCGCTGTAGCAAACAACCAGCATTAACTTAATCGAGTTTTTCCTCAGTGTTTGATTTAGGTGCAGCCAGCGATTCGTAATAGATTGCTACATCGCGCATTTGCTCGAGTGTCAAACGATCCGCGACCGGGTGCATGAGTGATGCAAATGCCGAACCGCCACGTCGCTCATCCGCGAACAGTTGAAGCTGCTGGACGAGGTAGTCGGCATACTGGCCCGCAAGGTTGGGATAAGTCGCGTTTCGTGGGTTGTCACCAGGTCCGTGGCATTGAGCACAAATTGGAATACGCGATTTTGAAACACCTTCTAGTGCGATGCTTGTGCCACGACTTATAGCATCCTCCGATGTGGGTAAACTTTGGGCTAATGGTGTTGCTGTGACATTGCTAAAGTAGATCGCTGTTTCGCGAATCTCTTCCCGACTCATTCCCGCTGCGATAGGTTCCATGATTCCGCTTGGACGATCGCCTCGGGCATAGGCTTCAAGTGAAGCTTGAAGGTACGCTGGTCGCTGTCTCGCAAGTTTAGGAGCCACACCAGCTTCTCGACCTTGTCCGTTGACTCCATGACATCGTGCACAGCGGTCGCTAATCGAATGAGCTATGCTTGTGCGCCCGGAGAGAGCTTGGTTGGGAACGACCTCTCCACCAGTAGCATCCTGTGGACGCGCAGCCAAGTCCATTTCTACTCCGTTCACCATGCGTGAGTACTCCTGCTCATCCAACTCGGGAAACTTTTGCAGAAAGGCAACAAATTGCCCACACTTCATCGTCGCGCTCCTGCGTTGGCCAAGCGGGCATGCCAGTGAACTTGACGCCATGCTTGACGATATAAAAAAGCTCCTCTGGCTGCCACTGGTGAAGAACCGGCGGGAGATACGGTGGATGCGGGGTCATCTGCCTCGCGATTCGAGGGTGATGGATTGCTGGGTTTCCATGACATGGGAAACACCCGCTGTGATAATGGGTGGCCCCCTTGATTACCATGCCCGAATTATCCAGAGCCGGTACTTTTGTTCCCAGCGAGTGCGTCGATACCGAGCGACTCATCGTGAAGTTCAGAAACCACGCTGTGATTGGCCAGTGGCCTGAGCTTGCCGTGATTGGTACAAGTCCCATCGCAGCGACGAAAAAACCACTGACGCCAGCAAAAAGAACAAGCATGGTGATTTGTAGAAGCCAGCGCTTCAACCCCGTCCAGCCAGGCGCGGGTCCCAGCATTACCATAATAAACCGCGCGACGCGCATTACGACACCGCTGACCCCAAACAACCATCCCTGGCACCATATCAAGATTGGTTTCATTGAAAACCTCGAGTTTGCGTTGCATTTCCTTGTAGCAGCCGAACCGACAACCACAGACCGCCAACTAAATACGAAAGTCCGCCGCCGATGAGCATAATTGCACCGCCAAGATGCTGGTCCTCCAGGGGCGTAAGTCCGGTATGGCTTCCGCTGTGGCCATAGCTCTCACCATGGTCGTAGAGAGTGCGAGGTGTCAACGCTAAGAGCGCTCCGAGCAACACCATGTGCATCATCGTGAGCAATAGCCCCACAATCCCGGTCGCAGTCCGATCCGAGCCTCGAATGAATGGAGATGCGAAATAGTAAATCTCCGGCGAGGTGCCGGTAGACACATTCTCAATGTATCCCACCGGGCCGGTTGGAGAAGGGGGATATCAGCGAGAAGCACTATCTCGACCATGTCGCCGTCAGCAAGTACATCTTAGTGACACTGCCCAGAACACTCGCGATTGCGCACATCGGCCCCAAACACTTCGCATTGCTAGAGATGGGCTTAGCAAGCTTGCTCCAATCACTCAGAAGAATCGGCTTGCGAAGCTATCAGCGATCTTTAGGCGTGCTGTAAAGCTCAGGTACATGGCAGAAATCCATGATGCCGATGCGCTCAAAGCACTTGCCCAAAGAGTCATCAGACTCACAAGGCCAGAGAGAACTATCCTTGATCCCAAAGACTTGCGAACGCTCATTGATGCAGCTAACCCCAACTTGAAGGCAGCCTTGTTACTAGGTCTCAATTGTGCTTACATCAATTGTGACGTTTGCGCCCTGACGGTTGAGAAGGCTTCAGAGGCAGTAGCCAGTGGTTGGCTTGGTGGTCGCAGGAACAAGACGGGTGTAACTCGGTTGGCAATGCTTTGGCCTGAGACTAAGCAAGCGATCCAATCGGTACTTGATAGCCACCCAGGAACCAAGGCTGAGCTATTCCTCAATGATCGTGGCAGGCCGTGGGTTGCAAAACAAACAAATACAATCGCTCGCGAATTGAGGACGTTGGTTGAAGAGATTGGAATCCCCTTAACGTTTGCACGGTTGCGACACTATTTCCAAACGATTGGAGAGGAACGCACGTTGGACTTGGTTGCAGTGCGCCATTGCATGGGGCACGCCGATAGGACTATATCTCAGGTGTACCGTGATCGGGTTTTGAAGGGACGCATTGAGAACGTTTGCAACGCTGTGAGGACTTGGTACTTGTCTGGCGTCGAAACAAAAAAGCCACTCCGAAGAATGGCAAGTTGTTACGCTGCCTCAGGAACGCGACGGAAACCAAAGTTGCAGGGACCACGCCCCGAAAATCGCCTTTGGCAAACATCGTAATTTGCAGGGTTTTTGAAGTATCAAAAACCGCCACACGCTCATAGGCGAGCGCAGACGGTGTAGGTGGTGTGGTTGGTGGGGTGGAAACTTTGGATGCGTTAAAACACGCATGTATGCCTACCGCGTCACTAGCGGGAATACTTGCTTCGAAGGTGCTTCAGTGCCCTGTTTAGTAGCTCATCGTCTTGATGATCGCAGAATGCATGGAGCGCCCTTGCTATCGTCCTTGAGTCCTCCAGTGAATCACTGGCCTTGTCAATCAAGCCCATGAGAGCCTTTGTTGTTCTTTGGTAGTGGGAAGTTAATTTGAATTGATCTGTTCCTGGAGTTGTTGGAGTTCATCGGCAACAGCGCACTGAATCTCAAGCATGTTGTTGAGTTGGTTGACTCGTTTGATGATGATGGCAACCACTTTTTCCAAATCACCGTCAACACGATATTGGTCAATAAATGGTTGCAACTCGGCTTGCAGATCTGGAAATCCCGAAACGAAGTCCACCAGTACCATTTCAAAAGTGTTTTGTTCGGTTGTCATCTTATGTTGTCTTTCTCGGAAGTAGTTGGATACCGACCACAACACGGTTGTTGGTTTCGGGTTCTTTGAGGTTGGTTGAGGTCTTGAGGTCTCGCGTGAACTTCGCTTGCGAAATAGTTGAATCACCATTTCCCGTGCCTTGACACCAATCGAGATACGCGACATACAATTCCTTCTTAGACTGTTCGTTGCCCTTACAGGGCTTGGTGCATTGCTCAATGAAGGCTTTAATCGGACTAGCTGACTCTTCCAACGTTCTTGTAGTTTCCTCAGCATGCGGATTATGCGGTAACTTGCCATCTCGCAAAAAGCGTTGATACCCTTCGCGTGCCCAGGCTGCTATGAGATTCATTTCCGATCTCAGCTTGTCCTTTAGGTAAATGTCCTCCCGACCAAGGAAACTGACATTGAACTTCAGCACGGCAAGCCGTGTGACGATGCCCCCGCTTGCGTCATCAAGCACTACGTTTTCGTTCGATGTCAACACCCAGTTGCCTTTGATTCGGCCTTGAGAAGCCCCCCGATATTTGTTTGCTACCCTGAAGAAATCCCCGCCCGATGCGGCCTTCAACACTGCAACGCCACTTGCATCGAATTCCCGCAGCTCATTCACGAAGATAAGGTCTTTGTCAAAACAACTCGACATTGAGAATGTATAACTAAGTGCCTTAGCGTCGATACCTGCGGATTGATGCCCGACAAGGCAATCCGCAATATCTCGATCAAGTCCCTTTCCCGCACGGCCTTTGCCGTTTTGGAAAAAGATCTTTTGGTGTGACGTGTCACAATGGTGAATGACACCAAACATGACTTGCAAAAGGTCACGTTGCTCTTTCTCTGGTAGGCTAACCGCCAACTCGCTCCGGTTTGACACGCCGGAGCCCATCTGCAAATTGGACCCTGTTTCGTTTTTCATAAAAGCCGCGAACCGATATTTGGCCGCGCTTGTCATGGTGGTCGACCAACAAAAATTGTGGCCCACTTAAGTAGCGGAATGATCGCATGGAAACTTTGAATCGTTGGGGCTGGAATGACGACTGGTCTGTGCTCTTTGAAAGACATGCGGAGGCAGGATGTTTGCCGGGCCGTATCAGCGTTGAACACAGGGGCCTTTACCATTACCATGGGCAGCATGGCGAAGGCGTCGCCCTCATCAGCGGAAAGCTTCGCCATCTAGCGGTTGGGCGAGCAGACTTTCCCGCCGTCGGTGACTGGGTTGCGCTTCGCCCGTCGACCAACGCCGGCCCCGCAGTGATCGAAGCCATTCTGGAACGCACCAACAAGCTCTCGCGCAGGTCAGCTGGCGACTCCGGCGAGGAACAGTTGCTCGCTACCAACCTTGACATTCTTTTTCTGGTCACCTCTCTCAATCGGGACCTTAACCCTAGCCGTCTCGAGCGATTCCTCGCAGCGGCCGACTTGACGGGATGCGAACGAGTCTTGCTGCTAACCAAGTGTGACTTGCATGACTCGCCTGCCGCCGCCGTCGCTGACCTCAGTGACAGACTAGGGAACGTGCCAGTCCACGCTATCAGCGCCTTTACCGGTGAGGGTTTCGACGTCCTGCCTGCCTACTTATCCGATGGTCGCACAGCGGTCATGCTAGGTTCGTCGGGCGTTGGCAAGTCCACGCTGTTAAACCGACTGCTCGGCATAGAGCGTCAGGAGGTCAGCCCGGTGCGCGACGATGATGATCGCGGACGGCACACGACGACTCGGCGCGAACTGGTGGCACTGCCATCGGGCGGGCTACTGATCGACAGCCCCGGTATCCGCGAATTGCAACTCTGGGCCGAAAGCGCGAACGTGAACGCCGCCTTTGACGATGTCGCCCGGCTTGAGGAAGGCTGCCCCTTCACCAACTGCTCTCATGTTCACGAACCTCGCTGCGCCGTGCAACAGGCGTTGGCCGAGGGGCGGCTGGATCAGGCCCGCTACGACAGCTTCTTGAAGTTGCGCCGTGAGCTAGCCTACGAAGAGTCCCGCACGGATGGCCGCGCCGCTCGCGCACGCAAAGAGCAGGAGCGGCGATTTCACCGTATCTACAACAAGCATAACCGCCAGCAGAAAAAGCACGAAGGGTGAAAGGAACCGGTCGATTTGCGGTCGCAGCGCAGGTTATGACTCATCAATTTGTATTTAGCCATCAGTCGTTTCCGAATTAGGTTGATTTCGGACACCGAAAGCCTAGTCGCACCTCGCTCCGGTTGGACACGCCGGAGCGCCCGTGAGTACTTCTTGACTGCGAGAACGGAACGATTTTAGGTCCGATTGCGGTCGCCGTACGTGACACAGGACGAACCGCCCAGTTGCAACTGTCATCGTGCTCAGGACACGCCCTCCTGTGTTAGGAACACGTATCCGAAGGTCAAACTGAACTGCAAGCACGTCTCGCCAAGCTTTTTGCGAAGCGATAGCCCTCTTTTGGCGGTAAGTTGGTCCAACGTCGCTACGACCCAAGCCGAGTTTCACCTCACGCTTGGCCGGACATGATCCTAGCAAGTCAAGTCCACTTCGAGCGAACGGATTCTTATTTCGAAATCCGTTCTGCAATGCTGTCGTTTTGTTTGCTAAAATGCTGGGTCTCGATTTCCCCGTGCGATTCGTCGTCAAAGCGAAACGCACCCGTACTGATTTTATGGCCGCGATTGACTAGGTCGGCAACTAAAAACGTGCATAATTCGTCGAAGTCGACCATTGATGCGTCCTATGACTTAGGCACTTCGACTGGACTCACTGCCGATCACGGGCACTACTTCAATCTCGATCGCCCTGAAGAGTTCATTCCAACTTCGACAAATCAATGAAGACCTGTTGAGTCATTCGGACGAAGTTCACGATCAAGGTTTGCGGCGCATGGTGGGAAAGTGAACGGAGGGTGATTCTAGCGATGACTCTGCCATGCGGTTGCGGTAGCCGCCGAGTAGATCGCTGCGTGTGACGATGCCGACTAACTTGGGTGGCTTGTCTCGCGTCATGATTGGCAACCGGCCGATGTCGTGGTTGATCATGTGCTCGACTGCCTGCCGAGCCCGGCAGTCGTCGTAGATAAACCGAGGCGGTTGTCGAATGATCTCACGCAAGCGTTTGTCTGGAAAATCCGCTGAGCCAAAGACGTCGCGCCGCGTCACGATGCCAATCAAGTTTCCATTGGCATCGACGACCGGGTAGCCTTGATGGCTGTTGCCTGATGACGCTTCATCGAACCATCGCTGAACTTCTGTGATCGTCTGGTCTTCGTTGAGTGTGACAACAGACTTGGTGGCGATCTCCATCGCGGTTATTTGCTGCAACGGGTCGGGCACAAACTCTTGTGGCGTGTGAACGCCGCGTCGCGAAATCTTTTCCGTCATGATCGAATTCTTGGATAGCAAGATCGCCACCAGATAGCTGCACATGCACCCTCCCAACAACGGCAACAACCCATGAATCTGGTGCGTCGTTTCAAACGCAAAGACAACCGACGCCAGCACGGCTCGCGAAGCGCCTGCGAAAATGGCGGCCATGCCGACCAGGGCAGCCACGCGGACGTCGATCCCGGCAACGGGCAACAACGCGATTGTTGCGACTCCAATCACGTGCCCGAGGCCACCACCGATCGTAAACAGCGGAGCCAGCGTTCCGCCCGATGTGCCACTGCCCAGGGCAATGGACCACGAGATAAATTTCATGGAACACAAGTAGACGATCGCCCACGTCGTCAGCTCGTTAGAAAGGATCGCGGAAATATTGTCGTAGCCCACACCCAAGGTATGAGGAGCAAAATAGCCGACCCCGCCAACGGCAACCGCTCCGATCGCAGGCCACCACATCCAGTGGACGGGCAGTCGCTCGAATGCATCTTCGATTGCGTACACCGCCCAACTGACGATGGTTGCAAAGACTCCCATCACGCTGCCAAGCAACATATAAAATGCAAGTGCCGCCAGCGGTGCCGGGCCAATGTCGGTCATTGGGAACGACGGTTCGCTGCCTTCGAGTAGCAACCGCATGCCAGCAGCCGCTGTCGTGCCGATTGCCACGGGGATTATCGAACGGGGTCGGAACTCGAACAGCAACAATTCAATCGCCAGCAAAACGGCGGCAACCGGACTTCCGAAAGTCGCTGCCATCCCAGACGCCGCACCGACGGCCAATAGCGTTTTGCGCTCCGCAGGTGTGATATGAAGAATTTGACCGATCAACGAACCGAATGCACCACCGGTCGCGATGATCGGCCCCTCGGCGCCGAACGGACCGCCGGTGCCAATGGAGATCGCAGCCGAAAGAGGTTTCAGCAATGTGATCCGAGCCGGAATGCGGCTGCGGTTGCTCAGAATTTGTTCCATCGCTTCGGGGATGCCATGGCCGCGAATCGCTTTGGAACCATAGCGAGCCATGAAGCCGATGACGATTGCACCCAGCACAGGCACGACGATGACAAACCAACCCAGTTGATTGTCTGCCGGACTTGCAAATTCCGTTGACCATCGTCCAAAGAAACAGAGATTGGTAATCAGTCCGATCAGACGCATCAATGCGACCGCAATCAACGACGTGAAGACTCCGATCAACATTGCCAGACAGGACAGCCAGACGACGCGATGATCAACCAGCAGGGGTTCGCCAGGCGCGGCATCGGGCAACATTTCCAATGTCGGAGAGATTGGGATCGGTTCCGCTGACACGGGTTTCGATGCGGCATCCGCGGAGTTGTTCGTACTATCGCGATTGGAAAGGTGCATTGAATGTATCGGCTTGACTTCAGATCACATGCGAGAAATGCGTTAGTCTAACATGCCCGTGTGTCTTTTGTGAAGCCGCCGAGACCATCTGTTTGCTCGTGGTTGTGGCTGATTGTCGCTAACTTTGACACACGCGGTGGCGAGATTGATCGCTTGCCGCAGTGGAAAGACCAGGCCACGGTCGGCGATTTGGCCAGTAAGGGCCTGATGAAAGTCACAAGGACATTTTTTTGGAAGGGCAGTTAGAAGCCGCGATTACGCTGCCTTGCAGCTAACTATCGATATTCTCGTTGGCTTCCCACATACGCCCCCCCGCCAAACTCCATAAAAGAAGTCATTTCGCGTCACAGCCATTTTCAGCCATCAAAGAACTTCTTAATCACGTGAATGGTCGCTGCTCGATTGGCTCTCCCCCAGGAATTCATCAATGGAATGTTTTTCGGACATACGGCTTGGCAGTTGCCAGCTTTTCCGCAATTTTGAATTCCACCCGGTGCAATCATCGCCTCAATGCGGCGCTTTACAAGCGATTGACCGTTTGGGCTTGAGTTCATCAGCACCGCTTGGCTCATCGCCGCAGCACCAATGAAGTGTCGGTCGAGCTCATCGTCGCGGCGTTTTTCAAAGGCGTCGTCGGACTCATCCTGACGTCGATCGATGACAACCTCATTGAACTGCGGGCACGCTTCAAGACAGCACCCGCAGCTCATGCATTGGCTGAGCGGATAGTCCTGCTCTTGTTGTTCCGATGATTGCTTCGGTCCGCTACCCATGTCGTAGTAGCCATCAACGGGGACCCAGCATTGAAGTTTTTCCAATGCACGGAATAAGCGATAACGGTCAACACAGAGGTCTCGAACGACCGGGAACTTGCTCATCGGCCGCAGTTCAATTCCTGTGGGATCGTCCAAGAGCAATCGATCGACCAGTGCCGAGCAAGCTTGGCGTACTCGTCCGTTGATGCGCATGGTGCAGGAACCACAGACCTCTTCCAAGCAACCTGACTCGTAGGCGATCGGTGTGACTTTTTCGCCATCCTCAGTCTCTGGCCTCGCCGCGATGCGCTGCAGGACACTTGTGATGTTCATGCTATCTTCGTAGTCAAGCATGAACGTTTGCCAGTAACTCGGCTTTGAAGGATGGTCTTGTCGTTGAATGCGAACTTTGAACGATTTGTTCTGCATCAGTGCTTCCTCGCTTGCTTGTTTCGCTTGAGCGACGAATCGAGTCCGCCTAACGCACAGCGATTCTTTTTCGATTAGTCAGCCTTCCTTAACGCACACCTTTAGGTATCGGATAGGATGCATGAATTCAATTGCCTAGTCCTGCGGTGCCTTGCAAGGAAATCGGAGCCATGAAACAACCTCGAAAGGTTTACGATGTGCTGGCCATGTTGGCGGACTATCATGACCAGAGGGCCCAGAGGTATCGACAGCTTGCTGGTGCGAGCGTCGATTCCCAAGCCGATATATTATTGGAGCACTTAGTTGACTTGGAGGCAGGTAATTCGCGGTGAGTTGGAGCACCTTTCGCCCGAACATGCCACCTACCTGATAAATCGCCCCCAACTGAGCAGCGATGCGATTCAATCTTCACTCACCAGGACTAGCGATGCCGACGCTCATCAAAGTTGCCGAGATTGCTGACATCCCTCCGGGCAGCAGTAAGTTTGTCGACGCAGATGGACAGTTGTTAGCAGTGTTCAATATCGATGGCCGCTTCTACGCACTCGACGATGCGTGTCCGCACCAGGGCGCACCGTTGAGCGATGGTGAAATACGTGGATGCGTAGTCGTGTGTCCCTGGCACGGCTGGGAATTCGACATTACCAATGGAAACCGAGTGAACCCGCTCGGAGTCCCCAATGCCAGAACCTACCACGTTATCGTGGAAGGTAACGACGTGATGGTCGAAGTATAGAAAACCTGTGCCTTGGAAGGTGTCGCTGACCATCCAGGCATCGGGATGGATAAGCAATGCTGCAACTCTCACAATCACCAGCCGTAATCCTGTTGCCACAGGATTACGTCGGCTGTGCAGCAGGCAGCGGCGGATAGGTGATCTGCGTTCCATTCACCTGCGCAAACGTGGTGAGAGTGTGCGGTTTCGTTGGACCAGCGGTTAAGATATGCTCGACGGGAATACCTCGAATCACCAAGGCATCGGCAATCATCGAGCGATGACAACGCCATGGCACGGCTTCGGAGCACATGATGACGGTTGGTTTTTGTCTAACAAGTTGGATGAGTTTCTCCAGCGCTTCTTTGAAATACACTGTTTGCATGTAATCGGCGTAGCCGCGAAAGGACGCATTGCGCCAGCCGGTATTCGTCGAATCCCAATGAGCATGGCGCAGTCCACCCAACGATTTCATATGGCGATAGCTGAGCCGCCGATTCCGCAGTGCTTTGTTGATGGTTTCGCGATTGAACTGCGGATTGTGTCGCGATCGGGGGATCGATCGCACATCGACTAGTCGTTCAACACCGTGCGCCCGAAGCAAAAGCACTAATTCATCAAAACTCCGCGTCGAATGACCAATGGTAAAAACTGTTGGCTTGGTTTGCTGCATGATTTAACAATACATCACCGTCAACAGCACCAAAGAATCATCAACACCTTTGATCGTGTGAGAAACTCCGCCAGGCAGGAACGTCCATTGACCTGTCTTTAATACATGCATTTCGCCATCGGCAGTCAAAGCAATGCAGCCCTGGATGCACTGAACCGTAATCGGCCCAGGCACATGATGGTCGTGGCAGGCCTCATAGCCCTTGCAAACCACCATTTGAACCGCCTCGAATTCATCAGTCTTGACCAGGAAGGTTTTGGCCTCGGACAATATCTCATCTCGCGGTTGAAGGTCAGTAGCTATACCGGGAAAGGCGCGAACTCGCTCCGGTTTGGGTGACGTTTGGACATCGCACCGGCGCGCATCCCTGTTATTGAGAAGTTACGAAAGTTTATCTTGGCACAGTTTTCGCTCTGATCCGAACCACCGCTCTAACACTTCTTCAATAGAATCGAACTCAATACCATGCCGCAAGAGATTCAAGAATTGAACCCTCGCGTACCAACGGACGTAGGACCGACGGCTGAATACGGCCGCGTCAACGTTGAACCAAAGTCAAGCACACTCACAGACACTTTGCTCGGAACGGACCCACCCATTGAAGAGGGACATCCTGGATTACAGCCCGCACTTGTTTTTGGATCGTACCCGATTGCCCTCGTCGTAATGATCTTAATCGTTACGCTTTACTTCTTTTTCTTTCGCTCAAACCCAAGTGACAGCAACGCCTCACCAACCCACACCGAATCATCTAATTGAGAATTCCAGTCGTCACGCGTTGGTGTCAGTCAATAAATCAGGACCAAACTACAACTTGATGATCAAGTCGGTGCACTGTAATGCTGTCGACCCGTCTGGCCGGAAATCGATCAAGCAGGGTGGCTTGCTTGAAGAGAGGATCGAAGGATTGAGTGGGTAACCGGCCCAGAGCTGACATGAGCTCTTTGTTCCACCAGTGTGTCAAAGGACCTAATTCATTTTCGTGAAAGTGATAAAAAGATGTTTGTCCCGAAAGTGAGCTGAAAAGGACTATGTCCACCGGGAAATCGACATCAGTGACACTGCTCCGGGTTGCATCGAAGGCAAGGTAGGCAAGTGCCAACGCGCTGCGCACGGGAGTTCAATATACAGAAGTTGGTCAAGGATCGGTTTTGCATAGTGGGTCCGGCCGATGATGAAATAGGGTGATTCCTCGTTCGATTCGATCCAGTTTCCCTCATGCTAGTTGCCACTTTGGTTGGCAGGTAGATTCGGGATTATTGTCAGATTGAGCGGCAGGGGAAATTCTAATACAACCCCGCCTCGAACCCAGCCATAGCGCATGCTTCTGTGAACCCCGCCTTCCGTCGCGTGGGAATCTTTCATTTTTCCCTTGAAACGAAAATGGGGAAGCCGAACAAACATTCGCCGGGATCGATTGCGTGCGCTCCGCAACAAGATCGATTTCAGCCACCTGTGATCAATTTCAGCCACCTGTTCCGTCGCCTTGGCTGGCCATGGAAACGAAGGGAAGATGGCGTGGTTCTGTTCGTGTGTCCGGCATGCAGAGAATCGCAAACATCGGTTAACCCCAAGACCAATTTAGCGAGGTGATTTCGCTGCGAACGAAATTGGAATCCGATCGACTTCACAATGGAGGTGGGTCGAATGGACTTCTTGGAAGCCTATGGCTATTTGGAGGAGATGCTTCCAAAGCCCGCTGATCCAGACGACTGGCCATTCTGAATCGCACACTCAAACAAGTCTCGAAGGGGTGATGGAAACATCACCCCTTCTTCTTTGGCGATGAGGGAGCCACAAGCCAAACTACTGCCACCATAATTGATACATTCCCTGCCAACCAAAGTGGCAACTAGCATAGGCAACGAAGAACGACCTAGTTCAAAACCTGTATTGGAAGGGACGAAACAGTAATCTTGCCGACACTCGCTGTGGTACGGCAAGTCGATTGTTGGTAGAATGGAACTGCGGAACACGAAACGAAGGGCATCACGGCACGACCGGGAGGCTCGTTGATGAGTAAGCCGACATGGAAGACCGCCTTTGCCGGGTGTTGTTCCATGTCGGCTTTTTTGTTGTAGGAATCACCCATCCCCGAACGCGTCAGTGATTGGAACGAACGGGAAGACTGAAGCCAACCATTGTGCCAAATCAAGTTGATCGCCGCCTAGGCAACACCGTGCGAATCCGACCTACGACGCTTCTGCTGCTAGTTTCAGCATGCTTGCTGCCCGTTGTCGTGGCTTACATTCAGTGGGCCACGGTCGGACTTCCGGCCGTGCCGCTATTTCCGAATCTTGCTCCCGATATGGCGACAGCCCAGGAATTTCCAGCGTGGCTGCGTGTCACGCACTACGTCAACTTCCTGTTTATCATCATGCTGGTCCGCAGCGGTCTGCAAATCCTCATGGACCACCCCCGGCTGTACTGGAACGTCCATTGCACACCGAGTACAGAATGGCTTCGACTCACGCCCATTGACGTACCCACAGATCGAGTCTGGACCGCCAAGGAGGATTCCCGCTACTTGTCGCCGTGGATCGGGCTTCCAGGCTATCGGCACACGGTCGGCATGGCCCGTCACTGGCACTTTCTCAGTGTGCTGTTCTGGGTGTCGAACGGTTTTGTCTATGTGGCGCTTCTGTTCGGCACGGGCCAGTGGAAACGGCTCGTGCCGAATTCTTGGTCGGTCATACCCGACGCTTGGGCATACTTCGTTCATTACGTCACGTTCCACCTTCCCCCGGAACCCGATACGTTCATCCGTTACAACCCGCTCCAGCAACTTTCCTACTTCGCCGTGGTGTTCATCCTGGCTCCCCTCGCCATCGTGACTGGCCTCTCGATGTCACCCGCCTTTACGAACCGCTTCAAGTGGTATCCGAACCTGCCCGGCAACCGGCAGGTCGGGAGGTCGCTCCACTTTCTCATCATGTGTTCGTTCGTCGTCTTCCTCGTGGTTCATGTGGCAATGGTGGTGCTGACAGGCTTCGCCAAAAACATGAACCACATAGTCCTGGGTGTCAACGACACGACGATGCTGGGCCTCTCCCTTGGCATTGTGGGGGTCGGAGTCGTCGTAGCAGTGAACGCCGTTGCGAATTGGCTGGCATGGAAGCGCCCACGGGCCGTCCAGCACGTTGCGAAGGCCATCGTCACACCCGTCATGGAATATTTGCTCGACCATCCTGGGCCGCAAGCCGAATTTCGCCGGGAGGACATCTCTCCCTTCTTTTGGGTCAACGGAAAGTTGCCCACTTGCGAGGAGTGGAAGACGCTGGCTGAAAATCAATTCAAGGACTACCGGCTCAAAGTGTACGGCCTCGTGGAAAACCCGGTGGAGTTGTCATTGGATGATCTCCGAGGGTTGGGACAAAAGACTCAGATCACGCTCCACCACTGCATCCAGGGGTGGTCAGGCATTGCCGAGTGGGGTGGACTACCGCTGGCCGAACTGGTCAAGCTGGTCCGCCCCAGACCGGGCGTGAAGGCGGTGGTCTTTTATTCCTTTGGCGAAGGAATGGAGGGCGGTCAGTTCTACGACAGTCTCTCGATGCAAAACGCCATGCGACCGCAGACCCTACTGGCTTACGAGATGAACTTCGAGCCGCTGAATCAACTGCACGGTGCGCCGCTGCGGTTGCGTGTTGAAAACCAACTCGGCTTCAAAATGGTCAAGTGGATACAAGCCATTGAGTTTGTGGAAAGCACCAAGACAATCTACCAGGGAGAGGGCGGCTATAACGAGGATCACGAATACTTTGGCGAGTTGGCGAACATCTGACGCAGTAATGATGGCGATGAAACTCGCCGGGAAATCCCATGTCACCGCACCTTTTCACCGTCGGCCATTCAACGCACCCGTTTGATCGGTTTGTGGCTCTGCTTACTCAGCATGGCGTCAAAATTCTGGCCGACATTCGGCGATTTCCAGGTTCACGGAAGTTCCCTCAATTTAACCAGGACAATCTCGCCTCGGCCTTGCCGGAAGCGGGTATTGAATACCGCTGGTTGGCGGCACTTGGAGGTCGCCGTGGCAAGAAAACGAACGGCTTGTCGAACAATCTTGGCCTCCGAAATGAGAGTTTTCGGAACTATGCCGACTACATGCTCACCGAGGAGTTTCGGGAGGGCATCACGCAACTGCTGGGAATCGCAGCGGGAAAGCCAACGGCATTTATGTGTTCAGAGAGTGTTTTTTGGCGATGCCATCGTCGGCTGGTGGCCGACTATCTGCTCACGAAAGGGATTTCCGTGCAGCACATCATGCCTTCCGGCGAGTTGCGACCTCATACGCTGACCGAAGGAGCGAGAGTTGAAAGCGGGGAGTTGAGGTATCCACCGCCTGAAGAGGCAACAGGTCAACCCTCATTATTTCCGGAATGATTGTCACCGCTCCGACCCCTTACTCTTTGCCTTTTTTGAGCTTCTTAAGGGCCGACCCTTTGTGGATCGCAATATCGTCAGTCGTGTCGCTCTTGATGATGTACTGCGGTTCCTCTTTGGAGGCATGATGCTGGTAGCCCTTGAAGGTGATTTCCGAGGTTACTTTCTTCTGGATCGTTCCTCGGACTCGGCCGGCTTCCGAGTTCCACGAAACGTGATCGCCGATTTTGAAATCTTGTGCCATTGACAGCTCTCCTTTACGAATTGGCGACCGTTTCTTGGGTGGAATCTCATCTGTTCGATTCGGTTCCGATCCAGCCGCCGGCGGATATGTGATGCGTTTTTCCCGTCACAACGGCCCACGGCCTGAGCGTGTGCTTGTCGCAGTGGGGCGCCGTGATGATGTGCTTCAATTCAAGACCCCGTACCACCAACGCATCGGCAATCAGGGAGCGATGGCAACGCCAGGGCACCGCCTCGGCGCACATCGAAGCGATTCGTACTTTCCGAGCCAAGTCGATCAGCACTTGCAAATTCTCCGCGAACTCCGGCGTTTGCATATAATCGGCCTAACCTCGGAACGATGCGTTACGCCAGGCTCCATTCGGCGAGTCCGGACGCGTATGACGAAAGCCACCCAGCCCCTCCATGTGCGTATAGTCATCCCTGCAAAGAACCGTAGCTAAACTACTTGCGCAGCACGAGAATCATGTAGTTCTAGCTGTTCAAGTGCTTCGTTTAAGGCGAGAATATTTAGATCAGGACCTCGGAATTCGGGCTCGATATCCGAGAGATCGAGGCGATTTTGTAGTCCACCCGCTTTCGGTCCGTTCTTGCGACGAGCTTGATCCACCAGAATACGCCTCATCGCTTCTGCTGCGGCAGCAAAGAAATGTCCGCGAGAATCCCATTGTTGGATCTTTTCGGTATCAACCAGCCGAATAAACGCATCATGCACGAGGGCTGTCGCCTGAAGCGTTTGTCCAGGCTTTTCGTGTGTTAACCTCGCGGTCGCCAGTTTCCCCAATTCCTCATAAACCAACGGGAGTGATTGCTCAGCAGCAGATGGATCGCCCGATTCGATTTGCGATAGAATACGGGTGACGTCAGACATAGGGCGTAAGCTCATAAAATGGGAAGTTTGTTCCGGACTAGTGTAACGCCCCATGCACAAATTTGCCTAGGTGCGCGATGCAGAGTGGATTTCCATGCCCTCCGACTCACCAAATCGTGATTCCCTACAAGTCGAAGCATGGAGCAATCGATGGTAAGCAGTGTCTCAGACTGCCGCATGTCAGCTGGCGTCAAAAAATTGTACGATCTTCAGGCGGAGTATTCGGAAAAACGATAGTATTTGGCCCTCGCTCCAACTCGCTCCGGTTTGACACGCCGGAGCGCCCGTGAGTACTTGTTGAATGCGGGAACGGGACGATTTTAGGTCAGATTGCAATCGCCGAACGTGACTCAGGACGAACCGCCCAGTTGCAACTGTCATCGTGCTCAGGACACGCCCTCCTGTGTATTGAAGCGACTTCCCGTAGAATTTCGCTTAGCTCAGAGGAATTCATAGAAGAGATCAACATGCGACGCTTACACCTTTTCGAATTCGAAGATCAACCCAGGTTCCCCACGGCAATCGCACGTTAATTTCCGAATGGTCCAATGATTGCAGTAGGAGGCTGGGCGGGTACCCCACGTTCGGGTAGCCGTTTCAGGAGTCTTTTTTGCATCGGATGTGCGGTATGGCCAATGCGTTTGTTACCCA
>JANPHB010000043.1:0-7134 GCA_031424235.1 Pirellula sp. | reverse complement strand
TTTTGTCGTTGCCTTCGACAGAATAGCGAAGCGGAGCGGTTGCCGCAAGTCAATTTCAGGGTTTTTTTGCAGATTGTTGAGAAAGTTGGAAACGGTGCTTCGCTTCAAGATTCACGAACTGTTAGTGGAATGTAACGTGGGACGAACCCGCAGTGAGCACCTTGGGTTGAAAGACCTGGCTAGCGCAACGGGAATTGCTCGATCCACGCTTGCTGGCCTTACAACGCTGACGCGCGAGCCTGTAACCAACTCGGCAAACATCGAAGCGATATTTCGTTTTTTCCAAATTCATCATCCGAGTTTTGAACTCGGAATGCTTTTCGAATTCACTCCTCCATTGGGCGATAATGTTAGCCCGAAAGTCGATTCTCTTTATCCAAGGCGAGCGTCCTTGCGTCCGCAACTCCGTGAAAGCGAGTAACGCGCTTAGGCGTCGTATGATCTTTCTCAAACCATCGGTTGTTGTTGGCGCTCAACGAGGATTAAATTGTGGAACCAGCTGGAACTACACTTCCTTTGAAGAGCTAAGGATAGTCTTCAGTGCTGGAAGATTGAGCGATTACCTCTTCGAGTCGAGCTACAAAAGCCTTGAGTTGCTCGATCATGCTGCGGGCTTCATTGACAATCTCGATCGCTTTTTCTGGATTCTTTTGGGTCTGTGATTGGGACTGGAATGAGGTGTCAAAGAGATTCCCGAGCCGAAAGCCTTCGTGGATGCGATAGGTTTCTTGCTGCTTGTCGAAGTACCATGGAACGCCGCATGCGGTTAATGCATCTAGAAGTCGGTAGATGGTTCGTTCTTTAGCATTCGAGTTCAGCCGCAAGATCGGCCATCTTCCATCGGCCCCGGCCATTGATTAGACGAAGCAGATGCATCAGCCGCCCAAGTCTTTCCGCTTGTCGAGCGCGTCGATCGCTATCTGGCCGTACTTTCTTCTTTGGCATTTCCAATTTCAAACCCGCAGTTCCCGTTGTTTTTACGAGATGAGGGTAAGGACCAACGCCGCCAACAGTGGGTCATTTTGCGTTTGATGCCATTCACTCCGATCGCATTGGTGTTTTTGAAATTTGGTTTATTTCCTGTTTGACCCACTGTTGGCATTCGCAAAACGATAATTCTCGCCATGACAGAAACAACACCAAATCAAGATGACGAAAACACCATTTTTCGGGACCTTCTCGGTATAGTCTCAAAGAAATTCTCTCCATCTATATCTACTCGTTCTGTGGGCTCGCCAAGGATTACACTCGCTCAAATTGCACTCGCTAGGGTGCCAACTTTCGTACGTTGACCCACTGTTGGCACAAGAGAAATCTAGAGTGTTCGGCTTTATCTCATTCTTCGATATGGGCACAAACTCAACATGGCGGATCTCGACAAAGGACTATTGAACCTTGGATTCCATCAACTTAAAGACGAGTTAAGGCAAAAGTCGCTTATGAAGGAGCATTGTGATTGGTTGCTTCGGGATAATCATTTTTCCACAGTTGAGGCGAAAACGCGGGAGCTATCTCCAATGCGAGTCGATCCTTTTGTCCTTAATCGCCAGCCAAATCTGGATATGCACGAAAAGTCACAAGAACGGATTCTGGAGTATGCCTTGTTTAAGCGTTGGAGCCAGCCGGACAGTAAACCGCCCCTCGAAAACACTCTTAAACAAGGAGCCGGGAAACATCATCGCGAACCTCTCGGGGGTTTTCATGATTTCGTCTCGCGAAATCAATTTCGATTCCCAGCTCTCTCGCAATTTTGCAAGTTTGCCATTCACTAGTTTTTTGCGAGTTGCATCGGTCATCAGTATCCTCATATTTGCATCCATCTCGACAGTTGGAACCTTGATTTCCGTCGACAGAAGGTACAGCACAAATGCAGTATAGGCATCGACAACGAGAGAGCGTTGACTCTGCTTAGCGGCTCGGATGCAGCCGACCAACCGATCGATGTGCTGAGGCGAAAACGACATCAGTATCAATCCTTCTGATTTTTTCAAGACATCCGTAAACTCCGATTCGATTTCGAATTCGGACTTTATTGAACCGTTGGGCAAACCGATGTGGGTACCCCGCCGAACCTCGAATGCTGATCCAAAGTTTATGTGGCTTGGATGCTTCGAAGTCTTCGCGCCGGCCAACCAACATCCATTGCCGGAAGAACTCTGCTTTGCCTGCTCCGCTTATGTCCTCCAGCGATAGAGGCTTGTTGTTGTGGGCATTGTTGCTCGACCGTTTAACGTGATCGACGAACACCGCCGTTGAACCGGCGCGAGTGATCGCATTGTTAATCTTGTCAAGCTGTTGCCCCGTCAAGATCAACGAGGTTGAATTGTCGTCCAAGCTCTTGTAAGTTGGATCAAGAATTACCACTTTGGCTTCATGCCCGCAAACCATCGATAGGAAGTAGTCAACAATATCGACATCGCTTGCACGAGGAACCCACCACGATAGCTCAAGCATCCCCGACTCTGCCAAGTCTTCAAGATCGATGGACATTGCTTGAGCCATGCTGATAATCGCTTTCTTGGTGACACTCTTGCCCGACTCAGCCGAACAGAAAATCACGCGACAACGCTCGGGCACTTTGAACTTGCCCAAGAACGGTACGCCCGATGCAAACGATAGAGCCATCGCGGTAGCCAATGTGGTCTTGAGCGACTTGCTAGCGCCGGCGATGACGGCGGGTTGATAATCGGGCAAACAATCTTCGATGAGCCAACTATCCGTAACATCCGAATCGAGTAGCTTACGCAGTGACCACGAAGGCTCAAGTCCGTTCTCGACCTGAAATGGTTCCGCGAAGTGCAAGCCGAAGGGGGCTACCGCGCCTATTACGCCAAGCCTGGTCGTGG
The DNA here is from genome assembly GCA_031424235.1 of Pirellula sp. Lineage (GTDB taxonomy): Bacteria > Planctomycetota > Planctomycetia > Pirellulales > Pirellulaceae > JBKCUI01. Next base: position 4,288 of record JANPHB010000043.1, on the reverse strand, counting down.
CACGATGCAAGGCGGAGGCCCAGCCGGTGGCCCCAGGAATTTATGGAGAGCGTGCTGGTCCCGCAAGTCATGCTCTACGGCTTCCTCGGCCTCACGCAAGAACCCACAGGTTTCGCCATTGCCCCCTCAACTGCCGAAAGGCTGGGGATTCTGACCGTTCGTTTTGACACGTTTCGTCATCCTTCATCGACTACTGAAATTGAAAGAGAAAATTTAAAGGGTTCTTCCGCCACTTTTGCGTTCCATCGAGCGAGTCTACTGCAGAACGCAGTCGCTTCGTCGCGGAGGCAACTCGAAAAGCGCATCGGCACATACCAAACGCAGTGGATCCTTCGCGGCTTCGGCCTCGCGAAGCAAAGAATAAAAATGGCAAAAAGATCTGTCTTTGGTCGCATCAATGGTCGGCCGACAAACGTGCCGAACTCGCCATCAAAATTGCTGAGTACTTACCCTTCGACTGGCATATGGTGTTAACTGGTTACCGCGGCGAGCCCATCACGCCAGTCCATGCACAGATCGACCGAGTAACAATCCTGCCCCCCCAACATCCGGGCGACTGGTTGGCAATCGCGAACTGCTTCTTGTCGACATCGAAAACTGAGGGGTACGATTTGTCCGTTGCGGAAGCGATAGCAGCAGGTGTGCCTGTTGTCTCGACGCCGGTTGGAATTGCCAACCAAAATGGTGCTGCGATCACACTTCCAATCGATGCAAGCCCAAGGGAATGGGCCAAAGCAATTGTCTCGGCATCGAGTCATCAACTGCCGAGCTCGGATTTATTTTCACTCGATGCTCACATTGCTGCTTGGAACGAGCCGATCGAGCCTTGGCCCCCAATCTAGTTTCGTACAAGTCCGATCCAAGCTTCGCGAAGTAGCTATCGAATTGGCTGATCAAGGTTTCCTCGACGGATTGTTTCTTTTCCGTGCTGGTTAGTGCGCTGCTTCCGACCGCCTCTCCAACTTCGTTCGGAAAAGGCTTGGGTCGATAGCAAACAATTAACAATATCTGGATTGTCTGGACCTCATTCCTTTCACCTTCTCGTTTTTGTTCGCAAGCCCTACAATCCTTACACTCACGGCAATTGTCATATTTGGTCGGACTTCGTAAATGACATTGCTGGATCCATTTGCACACAATCAAAACAAGAACTAGTTTTCTTCAGATTTTGATCGATTGTCATGTAAGTGGGAATGGAATGGCTACTCAAACGCTAGATTCGTTGGATGCAAAGTTACTTAATTCAGATAACATTCGACCATTGCCTGTCCCAAGTTGCAACCTATCGCAACTGACGGAATGGACCGTAGTCGAACGTCCCTCCGGAATCCCCTCGTTTCGAGTTGTCGACAATGAATTTGGCGAGCGACTCATCATTCAATTCCTGCCCGTTGCTTCGTCAAACAAAGAAATAAGAAACGAGGTCGAGAACCAACTTTTATTGTGGAATTCAATCCACGGTTTATCCACTCGATTGCGCTACGCAGATCTTTCTGGCGATCGACCATACGTCGCGTTCGTTGATATTGCAGATCTCGATCTGGATTCGCTTTGCCAGCAAGACGGAAATCATCTCCGCCAGGCATCTCAACTGCTAAAACACGTCAACAAGTCGATTCGATCTCGATTGTACCACGGCTTGATTCATCGCAACAATGTTCGCACGGTTCCAAATTCGAAGAATGAATTATTCCTAAACTACCTAGACCGCTTTTTTGTCGAACAGAAGCTAGGGGAAAAACAGACGGTATTCGAGCTTTACCGTAGCGATGTAACCGAAGTACTGCATTTTGCGAGCAAACTGTCGCTCCGATCACTTCAATCGGAGACAATTCGAGACTTCATATCATCGCGAGAACAAGCGATGCTCAAGCATCTCTGCAAAGAGGGTTTCAACCAGGAGAATTTTGACGACGTCTTTGAACGCTGGTTAGATTTCTTTGAAAGCCATGTCGAGTCCAACCTCAGACGAGAGATGCCAGCAACTTCGATCTCAACTGAGTGTGTACCTATGGAAAACGACACGCAAGAATGTGTTGGTAGTCCAATCATTCATGAGGTCGCGTCGGACACTTCGATTGGCGATGTGCCAAAGGTTGTTGACAGCACCCCATCCTCACTTGCGGGAAAGCAACTTGACCGTTTCTACTTGAAACGACTGATCGGCGCCGGCGGAATGGGTGCCGTTTACGAAGGGACCGATTCGCATACACATACCGCTGTTGCGATCAAAGTCCTTCAAGCGCAGGGTCCTAAAGCGGCCCAGGCAATCAAGCGATTCAACAAAGAATCCAGAATATTGGCGAGCATCCGAAACGAACATGTAACGCAACTTTACGAAATTGGTGAATGTTCAGGGATTCACTTTATCGTTATGGAGTTAGTTACTGGTATCGATTTAAAGAAATTGCTTAGCCAGCGTGGCGTCCTTGGTGAAGCTTTCGCGTTACGAATCATCCGTGACATAGCGAACGCACTTGTGGAAGCACATGACCGCGGAATCGTGCATCGGGATATCAAACCAGACAACGTTTTAATAGCAACAAAAGCAGCTGCAAATAGCGAACACCCTTGGCAAACTGATGAAGAGATTACGGTCAAACTAACCGACTTTGGGATCGCTCGTCAGATTCAACAATCTCAGTCGATGGAGGTAACGCAACAGGGTGGGATTCTGGGTACTCCCAAGTATATGTCCCCTGAACAATGCAAAGGCGGAAAAGGAATAGGTGCTACAACCGACGTCTATTCTCTCGGGATCACCTTGTATGAGCTGCTCGCGGGCAAGGTTCCTTTCGATGATACCGACATGATGAAATTGGCTGCGATGCACTGCTTCGAGCCGGCACCAGACATCCAAAAGCGGAATCAATGCGTCTCTCAAGCCACTCGCGAATTGCTTTGGAAGATGCTCGCAAAAGATCCAGAGAAACGGCCGGCAAATGCTACTCAATTGGTTGATGAGATATCGAGAATTCTCGATGGTGAGCCCAACGCATTTGACTTGCATCCTCACCTTCCAAGCCTCGATGCAAAAAAGGTTTGGGAGCGTGTCTTCGAATGGGACCTCAAGACTGCACCTGAGTTGCTCTGGCCCCATGTTGCCAATACCGAGCGTTTGAACCGTGCCTCGGGGTTGCCACCAGTCTCGTATCGGACAGTCAAAGATCCGGAACGAGGTGTTCGACGCTTTGGATCATTTCGATTGGGCGGCCTAACGATCGAATGGGAAGAACACCCATTTGAGTGGATCGAAGGTCAAAGAATGGGAATACTCCGAGAATTCACGAGCGGACCTTTCAAGTGGTTCATGAACACCGTCGAGCTCAAACCGAAGCCCGATGGCGGTACGCACCTCGTGCATCGAGTGAAGATTGAACCAAGGAATTCGCTCGGCCGCATTATATCTACGGTGGAAGCAGGTTGGAAGGGTGGGCGTGCCCTTGATCGCGTTTACCGGAAAATCGATGAAGTCCTATCCGCGTCGTCTGGGACCAATGCGGTTGCTGTGGATGTGTTTGATGAAAAGTTTGAATTCCCCCGCAATCGCAAATCCCGAGTAAATTCTCGAGTCGAAGCGATGCAGGATATGGGAGCCGATATCGAAACATCGCATCTCCTCGCCGATTATCTTTGCAGTGCTGCCATGCAAGAGGTCTCAAAGATTCGCCCCCACAAGTTGGCGGAAAAACTGGGTGTCCCCACAGACGAATTGCTGGATACACTATTAGTCGCTTCAGCTTGCGGAATGTTAGAAATGCAGTGGGATGTCATTTGTCCAACTTGCCGTGTTGCCGCTCAAAGCCAATCGCTCTTGACCGAAGTTCAGCAGCATACCACATGCGATTCTTGCGACACGCAATTCCAATCCAACAAAGCAAATGCGATTGAACTAACGTTTCGCGCACACCCTGAAGTTCGCGAAACTTCTCAAGAGAAGTACTGCATTGGCGGACCTTGGCATGCACCGCATGTCGTTGCTCAATTGCGACTCGCCCCTGGCGAGCGCATATCGCTACCCCTTCGATTAGACGCGGGTGATTATCTCGTCCGCTGGCTCGGCAACACCAATCCGAAGGTCCTCTTTGTTCGGCCATCGGCTACGTCCACACGTTGGGAGTTAGAACTTCGTAAGAGCTCAAGTCCCGAGCCCGCTCCATCCCTTCGTGCAGGTCAAATTACTTTCTCGATCAAGAATCAATGGGATCGAGAACTTTCGGTACGAATCGAGAGAATGAATGATCGATCGAGCGCCATTACGGCTGCTACAGCATTTGGGCTGCAACGC
>JANPHB010000042.1:0-23471 GCA_031424235.1 Pirellula sp. | reverse complement strand
GGGTAACAAACGCATTGGCCATACCGCACATCCGATGCAAAAAAGACTCCTGAAACGGCTACCCGAACGTGGGGTACCCGCCCAGCCTCCTACTGCAATCATTGGACCATTCGGAAATTAACGTGCGATTGCCGTGCATCTGGGGGGAACTGACCTTTAGCAGCTTTTCAATCAAAAATTGGGCCCTCGTGATCGGTGCGACTGCGATTCTAGCGATATCTACGCTTTCACTCTGGAATGCTTCGAACACAGTTGCGATTTGGAAATCGGTTGAGCAAAACGAATTGGCCAAAGCCCAGCTCTCATCTCAGTTTGAATTTGCATTAAACGTTGCAACTTTCTTGGGCATTGGCGGGGTTCTCGTTAGCATAGGTATGGTCCTTACCCTCGTCTGGCCAGCGCGCCGAATTGAGGACACTCCCGTGGATGATGCAACTCGGTTCGCGCGCGAACGACATGCTCTCGAATTCGAGCCATCTCGCGACGAAACTCGCAAGCTGGCTAAGCGACTAGAAATCGCGACAGACAGCTCAGGTGTCGGAGTCTGGGAGTACGATACATCCGCTGGGCGTCTCGTGTGGGACGGAACCATGTACGAACTTTACGGGCTCCCGCCCAATTCGGAACTCGTTTTCGAGTCGTGGGCTGATTGCGTGCATCCGGACGATCGACAACGTGCAGTCTCGGAGATAAGCGACGTTTTTAAGAGTGGCAAAAAATTTGACACAACCTTCCGAATTATGACTCCAGCGGGAGAACTGAAACATTTGCGTGCGGCTGCAGGTTTGTACAGGGACGAGAGAAATGTGGACTTCCTTGTTGGGGCCAATTGGGACATCACGGAATCGATGCTTGCGATAGAAAAACTTAACGAAGCGCAGCGGCTAGGTCAGATTGGCAACTGGTCCTGGGACGTCGAGAATGATGTTGTGGAATGGTCTGACCAGACTTATTCTCTCTTCGGAATCAATAAGAACGATTCAAAAATTGACCTCAAAATGGCAGCCAGTCTTTACACAGATGAGAGTCAAAGGCTCCTTGAAACGGCGGTGCGAGAGGCATTAGAAAATGGGACTGCATGTACGCTTGAGCTTGAGACTCGCGATTGTTCCAACGGTGTTAAGTACATACGAGGACAGGGAGGAGTACGTTACAATGCCGACGGGACTATCTGTGGGCTTTTTGGAACCGTGATGAATATCACCGAAAGTCGACTTTATGAAGAATCGCTGAGGCAGGCGAAGGCTCTGTCCGAGGCGGCCAACGTTTCCAAAAGTGAGTTTTTGGCGAACATGAGTCATGAGATCCGAACACCTATGACCGCGATTCTGGGCTATGCGGACTTACTTGAAGTTGACGGCGAATTGACTGCTGACCGCGAACAGGCAATCGATGCAATTCGCACCATCAAAGCAAACTCGAAACACTTGCTCACGATCATTAACGACATTCTCGATATGTCGAAGATCGACTCAGGAAAGATGTCTGTCGAATCCATCGAAACCTCCCCAGTACTTATCATTGATGAAGTAACCAACTTGGTTCGATGCCAATGCGATGGTAAGCGATTGGGGCTTCACGTGATCTTCGAGTCCGCAATCCCTAACGCCATTGAATCGGACCCGACGCGTTTACGGCAGATCCTTTTGAATTTGGTGGGTAATGCGATCAAGTTCACCGAGATGGGTTCGGTAACCATTTCAGTCTCATTCTGCATGGAAACGAACTTCCTGTATTTCTCGGTCATAGATACTGGCATCGGAATGTCTCCCGAGCAACGCGATGTGATTGCCAGATTCGACGCCTTTTCCCAAGCGGATAGTTCGACGACACGCAAATTTGGCGGGAGCGGACTAGGGCTGCGTATTTGCAATAGTTTGGCTGTCATCTTGGGTGGTGGGATAACCGTCCAATCCGAAATCGGGAAGGGAAGTCGCTTCACGCTTGCAATTGACATTGGCAATCCGAAGCCCTTGGAACTCCTTACGATGATGGAGTTGAAATCGAGGAAAAAACAGTTGCCAACCACCAAAGATACATCTATCCAATCTACTTACGGCACTCCGTTAGAGGGTGTTCGCGTGCTTTTAGCCGAGGATGGCCCCGATAATCAACGCCTTTTTTGCTTCCATCTCAAGAAGGCGGGAGCGGAGTTCTGCTTGACTGAAAACGGCTTGGTTGCGGTTCAGTTCATGGAGGAGGCAGTTGCGAACTCCACCGCGCTGCCTGACATGATTTTGATGGATATGCAAATGCCAGAAATGGACGGATACACCGCGACCGCTCGGCTACGCGAACTTGGTTACACACTGCCAATTGTGGCACTGACTGCACATGCAATGGATGGCGATCGCCAGAAATGTCTGGATGCTGGTTGCAATGACTACCTGACCAAACCGATCGACAAAGACATGCTCATCGGGCTGTGTCTTTCTTTAGCCAAGCGTCGACCAGGCTTGCCGATCGCATACGCTCCAAGCCTGCCGGTCACGTCATCTTTGCAAAGCCAGATCCCTTAAAAACCTTCGGGAGAGCGAGGCTCCTGCCGAGCTTGTGACCAAGTGGTTCGGCAGGAGCCTCACCCTCCCGAGTAACAACTTCCGTATCATCGGATTGGAATCGCTGCCAGCTAACTACGAAATACGCAATGTACACGAAAAAAGAAAATGGACCGAAACGAGAGTAAAGCGATTGTCTCAATCGCTCGGCGGGCACTTTATGCTCATCTTAGCCACGTGGCCTTAAAGCGAATTGCGGTTTGGAATTAGTTTCGATTGTGGGGTGTTTTCGGTGGTATGGCTGTGCAGAAACGATTGAGGACAATCGTTTTACACTGGACGCTTTGATGTTACGATAGTCACAATTCGAACGGCAATTCATTCAACTCAAGCCCCTCAGTTCTACAAAAAAAATGAAATATCGCTATCTCGGAAACTCCGGCCTACTCGTCTCGCGACTCTGCTTGGGTACCATGACCTTCGGCATGAAAGGCTGGGGCTGTGACGAAAGCACCGCTACCCAAATCACCAAGCGATTCGTTGAATCCGGTGGAAACTTCATCGATACCGCCGACATGTACAGTAGCGGTACCTCCGAAGAGTTCGTCGGTAAAGCCATCTCGGGATACTCGCGTGACGAACTTGTCCTCGCAACCAAATGCTGGTTCCGAATGGGAGCTTCGCCCAATGCCAAAGGACTTTCTCGAAAACATATCATGGAGGCCGCTAACAATAGTCTCCGGCGATTGAAGACGGACTTCATCGACCTCTACCAATTGCACGGCCCCGATCCCCATACTCCCATCGAGGAAACCATGCGAGCTATGGACGATCTGGTCTCGTGTGGCAAAGTTCGGTACATCGGTTGCAGCAATTTCTTTGGTTGGCAAATCGTCAAAGCCAATTCAGTCGCCGAGAAAAATGGCTGGAGCAAACTGATCTCGGGGCAACACCTCTACAACCTCTTGAGACGCGACGTCGAACGTGAAGTCCTTCCGGCTTGCCAGGATCAAGGACTTGGAATGATGTGCTGGAGCCCTCTGGCCAGCGGCTTGCTCACGGGCAAGTATGATACATCCAAACCGCCAGCCGCCGACACTCGCGTCGGCTTGCGAGCCGATATCGACCTGCCTCGCTATTGGAACGAACAGAGCTTCAAAGTCATCAACGAAGTCAAAGCGGTCGCCGCCGAGACGGGAAAATCACCTTCTCAAGTTGCCTTGTCTTGGCTGCTCTTCGACAAACGCATCACGAGCGTGATTGTAGGCTCAACCAAACAAGGACAACTCGACGATTGCCTAGTGGCCGGCGAATGGGACTTGCCATTAGAACACTATCAACGTCTCTGCAACATCGTTCCGTTTTTCGTGGGCTACCCGCAAGAATGGATCGACGTGACCAAAGCCAATACCGCAGGCAATGAGTGAGTGTCGAGTGGCGAACAATTGTCTCAATTGAATGTCGAACAATTGCCTCAATTGCCTCAATTGCCTCAATTGTTCACGGAACCGCTTGCCCACCAGCAATTGCGAAAAATCACCGTCGACCAATGTCGATCTTCGTTTACTGGAGCCTGAGGCGCTAGCCGATTTCTTTTGACTTGCAATAATCGGCTAGCGCCTCAGGCTCACTTTTGTCGGCTGTGTACTACTAGACTCGCAATAAGCACGGCTTATAATGAGGTTTTTCGAGTCTTAACAGGAAAGCGATTCTAATACCTCCAAATTCGCTGCTCGGGAGGGTGAGGCTCCTGCCGAACCGTGGCGAACCAAGCTCGGCGGGAGCCTCGCTCGCCCGAGGATTTTAAAGGACTTGGCATTTCAAAGATGTTTGGGCAGAAGCATCTTCTTCCCGCTGCCCAAACGCTGTTTGGGAAGGAGACGTATCTGGTTTCGCGAGAAACCTACCTTCAACAACCGTTGTATTAAGCTGGTTTCTCACGAAACCAGCTACTATCTGCTCCCTCAATCCGAGCAATCTGAGCGACAATCGGCGGCAGTAACTATAGTAGTACCTACAAGCAGTCCGCTTCCGCCCAAAAAACATGGCTGCTCCCGCCTAAATCCCCACCCATGATACTTCCAATACCTCGATTTCGAGCTCGATCCATGGTCGCGAACCGTTCTCTGTATTTCACGATCTTATGCGCGTCGCTGGCATTTCTGGCTGCCATTCGTCCCACCCATGCTCAGGAGCCCGACGTTGCTCGTCTGATCCACCCCGACGTTGCCGAACGCCTTAGTTTGGTCGATACCCAACGTGCGGAAATTCAAAAATTGCTCCAATCGCGAGCAGAAGCCGTCATTGCTCCGGCTAACGCAGCCAACAAGGACGCGATCAAAGCCGATTTCAATGCCAAGATCTTGGCCCTTCTGACCGCCGAACAGCGCGCGAAATTCCTGGAATCTCCGATCCCCAAGAAACTCATGTTTCAATTCAGGGAAATGAAGTGGGACGCGGTACTCGATTGGTTTGCGGGCCAACAAGACTTAACGCTCGTCATGGACCAGATCCCGCCCGGCACTTTTACTTATAGCGATACACGATCGTATTCGCCGAGCGAAGGTATCGATCTGCTCAACAGCGTCTTGATGACTCGCAACTTCTCCTTGGTTCGCCGTGAGAAAATGCTGGTCGTCATGGCCTTGAACGATTCGATCCCAATTGAATTGCTACCACGCGTCAAATTGGACGAACTTTCACAACGCGGTCGGTTCGAATTGGTCAGCGTCATTTTCCCGCTTGGTGGACGGGCCATCGAAGCCGTGTTGTCCGAAGTCAAACCGTTCCTAACCAGCTACGGTCGAGCTGTCCCTTTGGCCCAAGGGACTCAACTCCTCGTCATCGAAACAGCTGGCAAGATGCAAACGATCAATGAGTTGATCGCGTCGGTTCCATTACCTAAAGTTGATCCGAAAACGCCTCCACCTCCTCCGCCACAACCTGTCTTCGCATCCTACCCACTCGGGAACCTAGATGCAGCCCGCGCGCTCGAGACGATTCGCAAGCTCATTGCCAGCGAGCAAATCACCGTTGATGCCAAGAGCGGAGTCCTGAGCGCGTTTCTTGTCCCTGGTCAACAAACAGCGGTCAAGCTTGCCATCGATCAAATGCTCGCCAGCGCAACGCAGCTCCCCCAACTGGAAGCGGTTGCCTATCAATTGGCTGGCTCAACGGCAGACGAGATCAAAAAACAAGTTCTCAATCTCGCGCCGAACGCGACCGTAACAGCAACAACCGATCGGGTATTGGTCATCGCTCGCACCGAGGAACAGAATCTCATCCGCAAAAGTCTCGTTGCCATCGACGTTGTACCCGTCGACGGCGGCAAGAGCATGAAAGTTTTCGAAATAGACCCGCCCCTGACAACGCTCGTCGAAACGGCCCTCAAGTCCTTTTTGCCAAAGGGACAAATCGCTTCCAACACCAAATCAGGCAGTATCGTCGTTCGAGCCACCGAAGAAGAACTGCGTATCGCCGGAGAAATGATCGAGATCTGGAAGCGATCGCAATCTGCCAACCAGCTTCAATTGCGTACCTTCCCACTCGAACAATTAGCGGATGCTAAGTGGCTAGCCAACATCACCCGCATCGCACCCGCCGCCAATACTTGGCTAAGCGATGACGGCCGACAGCTCACGTTGCTTGCGATGAACACGGACATGGAAACCGTGGAACGGATGTTGCCACAACTGCTCCGTTTGATTCCAAAAATGGAAGAACGCAAGCTGCAAATATACGCGTTGTCCAAAAGCCAACTTGCGCGCCGAACGAGTTTGACGGACCTGCCTCCGCACTTGCTCAATATCAAAATCGTCGATGGCGTCAACAAACAAGAGCTTTTGGTCTGGGCCACCGAGGGCCAACATGTCGAGTTTGCCAAACTGCTAGAGAGTCTCGATCAACCGGCCCCTGCACCGATGCCGACGCTGCCCAAATCGTATCCAATCACGTTCCAAGAAACCGCCGTGGTCTTACAAATCCTGACCACGGAATTTCCAGAAGCGAAAATCACCGCAGATGCGGACGGCAACTCATTGACCGTTTTGGCCGACGAAAAATCGCATCTTAAGCTCGATGCGAGAATCCAAACTTTCAACGAGCAGCTCCCCAAGAAAAGTCCCGTTACCTTAGAGTCTTACTCGGTGCGAGGCATGACTGCGGCAACGTTGCAAGTGGCACTAACGCCACTGTTGGCCAAGGCGCGTGTCAACGTCGATTCCGTTCACAATCGTTTGCTGGTCGGCGCAGACACAAAAACACATCAAGACATCGCGGCATTGATTACCGCCCTCAGCAAAAAAATGACCGTCGATCAACAACCGATCGTGGTTGCCTATCCCATTGAAAATGCGCTCCCTTCGCAAGTCAAGATTCTTTTCGATCAACTCGCGCTCGGCACAACCTCCATCGCCGATGATAAACTGAAGCAGCTCGTGGTCACCGGCCCATTGGAGGCACAAGCCATCGCGAAAGCGACCATCACCCAAATCGATCGTCCCATGCAATCAGGCACGGCTAAGGAGATTCGGTCCTACGAAGCCAAGCGGCTTCAAGCGGCCACCCTGCTGCCTGTTTTACAAAAGCTTTGGCCGGATATGCAGTTATCGGCGGACCCCACCGCCAATCGCATCATCGGGTCTGGTACCGTGAAGGAGCTCGACCAATTGGATGTGGCCATGCAGCGATTGCTTTCATCTCCTGATGGCAAGCCACAGTTTGTCAAGACTTATCCTGTGCCCGCGGGCGACATGCTAACACTGGCCACGATCCTTGGTCAAATTGCACCTCAAGCCCTCGTCAGTAGCGATATTCCATCGCGAACTGTCACCGTATGGGCCAGTGAAGAACAGCAAGTACGTGTCCAGCAAGCTCTCGAGCAAATCGCCAAGACAGCGCAAGCGGCCAAAGAAGCCGCGACGTATACCGTAAAGCCAACCCAAGTCGTTGCCCTCCAAGCTTCGTTGCTTTCCCTCTTTCCAACTGCAGGCGTCGCTGCTGTCCCTACCTCTGGCCAACTGATCGTCGTCGCTACCCCAGAGCAACAGAATCGCATCGCTGAAGTCATTGAATTGATGTCTGGCGGTCCCAATGCGGCCGAAAAGACGATCAAGGTTTTTCGTATTGAACCGGAACGTGTCGAGCTTGTAACCATGTTGACCGCAATGCAATCCACCTTGCCGTCGCAAATTAGGCTCGAGTCCAGTCCAACAAACAATGCCATCCTCGCGATCGGAACGCGGGAAGAACTCGAGTTGGTTTCCGCCAAGTTCGACGAACTGCAAAAACAACTACCTGCCCCGGAGGCCTCAACTTCATCCATCTATCAGTTAAAACACACTTCGACGGCAGGTGCGATCGCGATCTTGTTGCCCTTAGTACCGAAAGCGACATTGGTTCAAGATCCCGCGTCACGCACGATCGCTGCAACTGCAAAGCCATTTGAACACCAAAAGATCCGAGAGCTGCTTGAGCTTTACGATCTGCCCAAAACGCCAGCCACCTACAACGTCAAGCCGACCCAGTTAACGGTCGTTCAAACCTCGTTGCGCACCCTGTTTCCGCTGATTGAACTCACCTCGGATGCGACTTCCGGCCAGCTCATCGTAGTGGCGACCGCGGAACAACACAAACGTATCGACGAAGTCATAGAGCTCATGCTCAATGGCCCCAATGCGGCGGAAAAGACCATCAAAGTCTTTGTGGTCGATCAAGAGCGTGTCGATCAGGTTAGCTTGCTGAGCGCACTTCAAGCCACCTTGCCAGCACAGATTCGCTTTGAATCCAATGTTCGCAATGGAACCCTCTTGGCAGTCGGTACTCCGGAAGAGTTGGCCATGGTCGCTGACAAGATCGTCAAACTGGAACAAGAGCTTTCGCTGCCAGAAGGAAATACAACGGCCGTCTATCCGTTGAAATACGGCAGTACGGTTGGCGCGCTCACGATTTTGCAGTCGTTGGTCCCACGAGCCACCGTGGTTCAAGATCCGACATCCAAGACAATCTCTGCGTCCGCCAAGGCTCGTGAGCACCAAAAAATCTTGGAGTTTATCAAGGCTTTTGACGTCCCGAAATCGTCGAATTTGGATACGCGCGTCTATCGGCTAAAGCAAGCCAACGCATTGGGCTTGGCCACGGTTCTAACGAGCTTGATGCCGGATGCAACGGTTTTTGGTTCGCGCGAGGAACGTGTTTTGATTGCAACGGCAACAGCGGAGCAGCACAAACGCATCGTTGCGATCGTCAAGGACTTTGACGTGGAGATGCGGGACAGCGAAACTCGCGTCTTCTCGATCGGCAAAGGAAATGCGGCCACTCTAAAAATCGCTTTGCAAGGTTTCTCGCCCAAGGCATCCACCACGGCCGACACCGCCACCAACAGCTTGATCGTGACCGCTCCAACCGGTGAAATGGAACGTATCGCCCAAATCGTTTCCGAAGTCGAAACGGGAAATTCGAAGCCGAAATTGACTCGCTATTATTCGCTCGTAGCCGCAGAGCCAACACCGGTCGCAAAGGCGTTGCTGGAGAGCTTTCCCAAGTCTGGATTTTCCGCTGACGCGACCAGCGGTGGGGTTTTTGCCACTGCGACCGAAGAGGAGCATGTCGCGATCGCTCAAGTCATCGACGAAATCAACGAGCAGCCGACCAAACTCCCAACGCTGAAAGCCTTCGTGCTCAAGCATGCCAATCCTGCTTCGGTTGCCGAAACGCTCCAAAATGCTTTTGGAAGACGCTCCACGGCGGGAATCAGTTTCAGCCGCGACGCCAAGAGCGTCTTCGTCGTCGGTAGTCATCAAGAGCAGCTTGTTGCGGAGCAAATCATCGAACAATTTGATGCGCCCAAGTCGACTCGCGAGGCCAAGAGACTGCAGCTATTCCCTGTGAGCGGAGCGGATGGCAAGGCGATTACGACCTCTATCGAAAGCCTGTTCAAAGACGACGCCAGTTCCATCGATATTCGCTATGACCCCATTCAAGAGCAATTGTTCGTGACCGGGAACGAAGCTCAGCTACGTTTGGTCGAGGAGACGATCCAACAATTTGCGCCTCCGAAACGCGAGTTGGAGATCATTCAATTGAACGCCATCGACCCCATGTCGTTCAAGCTGGCGGCGGACGCTCTCTTTCAGGACGAGCCTTTGACCACGGCCCCATCGATTTCAGTCGATACTAGCCAACAGCAAATTTTAGTACGAGCCACCAAAGATCAGCTTGAAAGCTTAAGAAAGCTCTTAAAACAAATGGGGGAATCGCAAGTTCCCAAAGCGTCGTCGGGGGCTGGTTCAGGCCGATTGCGATTTGTTCCGGTAACACGCAATTCCAAGCGTCTGCTCGAAGATATTCAAGAGCTATGGCCAACCCTACGGAACAACCCCATCAATATCGTCAACCCACAGTCCATTGATCGTTTGAATCAGCAAGTGGTACCGCAATCGAACGAGAACAAGCCCGATCCCAATGCGGTTCCAGTACCTGCGGCTCCCAAGAAGCCAGACACCCTAGGAACAGTAACTAGCAATCCATTTCAAAGGCTGACCAGTGCAACTGTTGACCAAGCGTCACAGCAAGGTGCAGGACAGCAGTCCTCTCCGATCATCGTTGTTACCGGAGAAGATCAGTGGACAATTGCCTCTGATGATGCAGAAGCCTTAGAGTTGTTTTCGAGGCTAGTCGATACATTGATGAGCCCCAAAGTGACGCCGATTGCTACGGCCGGGAACTATTCGGTTTACATTCTTCATCATGCTGATGCAAAGCACCTTCAAGAGCTTCTCGTCGACTTGTTCGGCTCAGGTAGCAATCGTCGATCGTCTATCGGCGACGCGATGCAGCGAGTCAAAATTGTGGCCGACCCACGCATCAATGGATTGGTGATCGGCGGTAATCGTTCCGATCGGAAAATCGTCGAGGAGTTGCTAGCCGTTTTCGACTCCAAAGATTTGCTCGATACCATTCAAGAGATTTCGCCGTCGATTGTTCAGCTTCGCAACGCGAGTGCCAAGAACGTCGTCGAGGTTCTTAAGGAAGTGTACAAGTCGCAGCTAAAAACAGGAGCCGGTCGCGATCCCATCACGATCCCCGAAGGGGTCTCAGCCGAGGTTGCAACGGTATTGCAGCAAATCAACGCGCAGTCAGCAGGTCCACTTTTGACAGCGGCCATTGATGACACTACCAACGCCATCATACTTCGTGGTCCGGTGATGTTGATCGACGAAGTAAAATTGTTCATCGACAAGCTCGATCAGCAATCCGGCTCCGCTTCCTCGCGCCGCATCCAATTGCTCCGCTTGGAATCTACCAATTCCAAGAATCTTGAAAAGGCCTTGAACCTGTTGCGGTCTAAGTAAGTCATTCTTTCATTTATGCCGAGTCGCTATTGGCAGAAAAATCGAACGCAGAAAGATGAGTCGCCTCGATTTTTCTGCGTTCGATCTTTCTGCCTATGAATATTATGTTGAGCCAGTCTTGGTACCTGGTTCGATGGGGGCAAGCAGTTATGTGCTGGTCGGGGGTGGCTTTGACGGCTCGAATCAAAGTGCCGCGCACGGTGCTGGACGGGCATTGTCCCGAGGAAGTTCGATGAAAGGATTTGAGAAAGAGTTCGAAGAGTTTCTTTCGAAGTACCGCGTTGTTACCCCAGTTGATTTTCGCCGTCAGGACGTGCGAATGCGCCGCGACATTATGGAAAAGAAGTTGGCCGATCTCAGGCAAGAAGTCCCATTTGCTTACAAAGGGATCGGTCCAGTCATCGAAACCATCGCCGACACAGGAATGGCTCGGCCCGTAGTTGAACTGTCGCCTATCCTGACGGTCAAAGGATAAGATGCGAGTCAATTTCCTAACACCTTTTCAATGTTTGATTGGTTCTTTTTCTTTCCGGACAAGCTCGGTGCAGCAATTTAGGAGGGTGGTCCTGTTGATCGGCTTGGTCAAGTATTCGTCACATCCGCAGTCGATGCAGCGGTCACGGTCTCCCGACATAGAATGTGCCGTCAAAGCAATGACCGGCATTGTGCAACCGCTGCCCCGCATACGTCGGACTAATTCGAAGCCGTCCATGATTGGCATTTGCATGTCGGTGAGAAGTAAATGGAAGGGAATCTCCTGCATGGAGGGAACAGTGTTTTCGAAGCCCAGCGCTTTCAACGCCTCTAATCCATTTTCGGCGATTTGGACCTCTGCACCTGCACGTCGAAGATGGAATGCCACCAATCGCTGATTGTCTATTCCATCTTCGGCATACAGTATTCGAACCCCTGCTAGCTGATGATCGAGTTTCGGTACGCTTTCGATTGATTCCTCGTGTCTCTTCACCTGGATAGCCTGTGGATCGACGGCCTTTGGATAGACACATTGAAGGCTAATCCGAAATGTACTTCCCTTTCCTATCTTGGATTCGACTCCTATCGTTCCACCGAGGAGTTCCGTCAATCGCTTGCTAATGTTTAGACCAAGCCCTGTACCTCCTCGAGTGCGGCTTGCGGTTCCGTCTGCCTGGTCAAACGCACCGAAAAGACGTCCCATGTGTTCTTGGGTAATGCCAATTCCGGTATCGGCCACCTCAAACAGCACTCGCTTGGGATCCGCTGGATCAAGGCAACATCGAATCGAAACACTCCCTGTTTCTGTAAACTTGATGGCGTTGCCAACGATGTTTACTAAGATTTGACGCAATCGGACGAGATCACTTATTAAGGAAAATTTTGGCGTTAGCTCGGCTGAACAACTCAAGCTCAATTTCTTTGAATCCGCGTTGACTTGCATCAGGGCCTGGACCTCTCGAAGCATCGTGATCGGCTGGATTTCGACAAGCTCCAAAATCATCTTTCCAGATTCAACCCTAGCAAGATCTAGAATGTCGTTGATGATCGTGAGCAACTGCTCGCCATTGTGTCGGATGATCTGAAGAAATTCCCTTTGATCGCTCTCCGATAGGTTGTTGTCTCGGTCTTCGAGTAGGTTGGCGTAACCCAAAATTGCCGTCATAGGGGTTCGGATTTCATGGCTCATGTTGGCTAAGAATTCACTTTTCGTACGATTCGCATCCTGGGCCTTTTGCTCAGCAACTCGTAGCAACTCAGTGGCCTCCACACTCTCTGTAATATCGACGCAGAAACCGACAACTTCTGCATCGCCCGGGGTTGCTTCAACGTAAACAACTTCATCGCGAAGCCAGCGGTATTCGCCGTTTTTGTGAAGGAAACGATACTCAACCACCGTATGAGGAATCACTTTCGACAGCGACCGACGGTTGGAAAGCACCCTTTGGAGATCTTCCGGGTGAATTTGGTCCGACCATAACCTAGGATTGTTGGTTAACTCATCCGGACTAAAACCAAGTATTTTCCGGGACAGCGGGCTAACGAAGCTGGCATCAAACAGTTCGCTAGATGTGCACGCATAGATTAATGTCGGAGCCGATTTTACGATGAACTCAAGCCGATCTTGCGCGTGCCGCTGACCGATGGCAGCGAGAACTGCCTTGGCGCGTGATACCCGCTCGGAGTGGATTGACATTGCCAGGCCCATTCCACCAATGGACTGCACCATCAGCAAAGTCCTGACCGAAAGCACATCAAAAGAATCTTTGTTGCCAGAAAGAAGTATTGGGATAACAAGCCAAGCAAATGCAACGATAAGAACGTCGGTTAAACTCACAACGATCGCGGTCCAGCGGGGTGTAAATCGAAGCGCCGTCCAGATGACGGGAATCATGCACAGGCTGTGCAACGCCCCAGGCGAGTTTCTCGGCAGAAACAAAGAGGAAAGAAACACCCATGCGTTTAAGAGTAATGTTAAGAGCAGTAGCCATACCCATTCCAAGGTTTTTCTTGGCGGCTCATCACTACCGTTTTCGAACGAACTGGTCGTTTGCCAAAGAAGAATCGCTGGCAAAAACGCGAAGATCGAAGTTGCGTCGCTCAGCCACCAATCTTGCCAACTGGACCATCGAGTTTCGGATGGCCCTCCGATCGCAAACTGCAATGCCAGACTTCCAACCGTTGCTCCAACAAAGGTTGACAATCCACCGCCGGCAATTACGGCAAAAACAAATGCTCCCGCCGAATGGGGCCTTGAGCTAGGTATCCATGCTTTGATGAAAGCGGCACCAATGAGACACTCAAGCGTAGCGCACATTGCAACAATCAATCCTGCTAAAAATCCAGCATTGTATTGAAACATCGAGATCACAAATTCGCACGCCAAAATCCACGGCAGATTCCGGTAGCCTCTCACAACAAGAAACGCGATACCGATCGACACTGGTGGGTACGACGGCGAGACACCAGCGATGGGTTGAATCATCGCAATCATGAGACCAATAGTCAGATATGCGATTGTCCAAATGAGCGAACCGGCAAACCAGCGGACTACGATCGAACTGCTCAAAGCTGTTACTCCCTACTTTGCGACGCAAACATGGCTTTGTGATGGTACTTAATCAAGTGAAACTGGCAATTCAAAGTTTTTTCGGCTGTTTCGCCGTGATGATATTTGAAACGGTCGTCGAAATCAAGGACGTTGCTTTCGTTGTACACGTACTTCA
This sequence comes from Pirellula sp., assembly GCA_031424235.1. GTDB lineage: Bacteria > Planctomycetota > Planctomycetia > Pirellulales > Pirellulaceae > JBKCUI01. Next base: position 9,422 of record JANPHB010000042.1, on the reverse strand, counting down.
GCAGCTATGCAGTTCGGACTTCTAGTGTTCAGTTGGCACGCGGCGCAAGCAAGCAAAGCGAAAAGTCGGTTCTTGTCGTGCATGACTCATGAGATTCGAACACCCATGACAGCCATTTTGGGCTATTCTAATTTACTCAAGGAACAAGATCCAACCGCCACACAGACCAGCCAAACACGTGACTTCATCGATATATCGAACACAACGGAAAGCACTTGCTGTCAGTCATAGGTGATATCCTCAAGCTCAAGTGCATTCACCCGAACGGAATCAAAGAAGCGATCTCCGAACCTCGCCGGTCTGCGAATCCTGTTGCTTTAGGATGGCGAAGATAATCAGCGATTACTTCAACATCTATTGAGCAAAGCGGGTGCAGATGTGACTGTTTTTGCCAACGGCAAGCTGGGCATTGAGTCACTTCCTGCTATTGCATGGACCGCTTTTGCCATTAAGGGGAACAATGCAGATTGTTTCCAAGCGGGCTGCACGGACTACTTGAGTAAACCGCTCAAACGCTAAGACTTGTGAGATATACGCGCAAAATGGAGCCCAAGAAGCGATAGTACGTTGTCCCTATAGGCCAATGTCGTGCTTGGTAATTGCGTTCGATTATGTTTTGACAAAGCCAACAAAAGTCAAAGTAGCAGGCATATTCCATGTGCTGTTCACTAGAATCATTGTCAATTCACTCCAGCGGACGGCACGACGGAGCGTGCCTGCTACTTTTGTCGGCTGTGATTCGCCTTAGTCCAACGGTCCCTCGACTGATCGCCGGATCAGTTCAATGGCTTCAGATCGGTTTGTTACGCCGAGCTTGGCGAAGATTGACTTTTTGCGATAGTGAAATGTGCGAACACTGATGTCAAGCGTGGACCCCACTTCTTTGGCTGTTCGTCCTTGAACGATCAAACGCAGTATGACCGATTCCTCGGAGGACAAGGCGTCGTAAATAGACCGAGGTATCTTTTCATCCAGCGGAATGGATTCTTGGTGGCTCTCCGTCAAAATTTGATTGATTGCATTTTTGAGTTCGTTTCCATTTGCTGGAAAAACACACACTTCTTTTGCACCGAACTTCACTGCTTGAACGGCTTTGGCCACGTCCCATTGGTTTCCAAACGCGATCACTTGCATGTGCTTTTGTTGCGATCGAATGGAGGCGATGCTTTGGAGTTCAAGGTCAGGATTCCCAGAGACCTCGACCAATATGCATCCTGCTTCGATCCGATCGAGCGTTGCAAAGTAATCGTTTTCGTTACGAACTTGCACTAGTTCGATCCGTTCAGCGCTTAACTCTCGGGAAATCATCTCCTGAGTTTCGAGGCGATGAGACATTACGTAGACTTTGGGCGGAACTTGAACCGTAGACATGGCCACTGCACTTATTGGTACCGAAGGAAACTTGGATTGATGGATAAGTTATCGAACTATCCAGCCCAGATTTTGCAGAGAATTGCCTTCAGTAATGTCAAGGACCGCGTAAGGGAATCCCTAGCGAACTCGTCACAATCGCAACTCAGCCTATCGGCAATCGCAAAATGGTTCGCATTCCGTTCGGTTGAATCTGGCTCATCGTCATGGTTCCATTGTGCTGTTCGACAATGGACCGGCTGATGCAGAGCCCCATACCTAGGCCGTTTGGCTTGGTTGTTTGGTAAGGCGTGAAGAGAGATTCAAATGTCTCTCTAGAAATGGCCGGTCCAGTATCTGCAATTGTTACCTTGACCCAGCCAGCCTCGCAGAGTGTCTGAACAACCAGGCGTCTTTCGCTGCCTTTGATGGTTTGCATTGCCTCTGTCGAGTTCTTGAAGATGTTTACAAGGACCTGCTGGAAACTAATCGTGTCAACTTGAATGGGGGGAATGTGCGAGTCGAGTTCCAAATTGACGACAATATTTGCGTGGAAGAACATGTTGTTCAATATCAGCATCGTGTCCCGAACACATTCGTTCAAATCGGTTTTTTCAAATTTAGACAGATCTACCGAAATGAACTTTCTAAGTCGACTTAGGATCGCACCAGCTCGGATGGCTTCGCTGAGAATGCGTCGCAAGTTCGACGACAACTCAGTTGGACTTACGCTGTTTTTTTCGAGTCCACATAACACGCCACCGGCAAAGTTGCTGATCGCCCCAAGTGGCTGATTGATCTCATGGGCTAAGGTCGCTGCCATTTGGCCTATCGTGGCAGTACGTTGAACGTGCGCCAATTGATCGTTTTGTTCGGAAATTAGTTTCTCTGAGGCCCTTCTTTGAGTTATGTCGCGAATATGCGCGATATGAATTTCCGGGAGGATGTTTGCAACTGCAAAGAATTCGCATACCTTGGCTTGTTGATCCTTACCCATCAACTCGATTTCGCCGCGAAGTTGCCCCTTCTTCAAAAAAGTCTGGCCGAGCTGTCGCAGTCTGGAGTCCTGCGTTTTTTGCACAAATTGTTGTGCATTCATTCCAAGAAGCTCGGTCCGGGGATATCCAAATACTTCCGTGGCCGCCTGATTCACATTCACGATTTGAAAGTCGTCGCCTAATAGCAAAACGGCATCGAGCGAATTTTCGAAAAGCGAACGCCAAAGATGGATGGCAGAATTTCGGAGGAGAACGCCTGCAATTAGCGATAAAATGCTCTGAAGAAAATTTCGTATCTCTTGGCTAACTGGCCTTGCGTTTTCAAAAAACCCCTCGATGCATCCTATTGGCTTCCCGTTGTCAAAAAACGGGATTTGAAAGCCCTGGATCTGATCTCGAAGGTGTAATTCATGGACATTGGTTAATTCCTGCGCCCCCATGCTTGCGGCTGGAGAAACACCCACGGATGCAACACGCACAACGCTTTGATCCGCAGGGCTAAGCAAGAGCAACTGCCCATGCTGCAAATTGAGCCCATCATGCAATTTGGTGAGGCAATGCTTCAGAAATTGCTCCCTATCCTCGATTTCAGTCGCGAGCCGACCCAGGTCCGCGTTGATCTCCAACAGCTTCGCCCGGCGCTCCAAGCGTTCTTCATTTGCTTTGATTGCGGTCAAATCGTGAATGGAAATAGCGGAACCAATTTGCTTTCCATCGCTATCCTTGAGAACGGAAAGCACGAGCCGTACAAGAACCGAAGATTCCAAATTCAGGTTTGGTTTGAAAATCACCTCACCTTGCCAACTGCCTCCAGATTTCATCTGTTTGCCAAGGATTTCCCTCTCATTTATCGAAACCGCAATAAAATCCAATATGGATCGCCCCAGAGCATCAGCCGAAGCGATTCCCGTCAACTTTTCCGAAAACCGATTCCAATAGATGATGCCGCCCACAGTATTCGTTGCAATGATGCCGTGATCCACCGCCCCAAGCAGTCGTAGCTGGAAAGCGATCTCTCGATTGGCGGAGTCCAATCGATCTCGAAAGTAAGCAGCAGCGGCTCGATGGCATTCATCGACTAACTGGTTGTCATTTCTGCCTTTTTCGACATAGGCGAAGATACCAACGTTAACCCCCCTTTTTACCGTTTCAAAAGAGGTATCAATGGAATGAATGATGGCTCGCGTTTTCGGTGAAGCACGCGAAAGCGACTGAACAAAATCCAGGCCTGATTCCCCGCCAAGATCCAAATCCACAACCGCGACTGGAAACTCCCTCTTTGTTGCAAGTTGCAACCCTTCGGAGATGGAATTGCAGCAAGAGACCTCGAAAGCTGCCAGCCCCAGTTTTTTTTCAATCAAAGCGGACTGAAAAGGGTCATCCTCGATAACAAGGACGTGAAGTTTTCCTGACGACTGATTCACCATACCCGTGATTCTATGCGGGATCGGCAGTCATGCGAAGACATGTCGCAATAAACGCTTCGAGCGATTCCAATAGCGCTGAGATCTCGGCCTCGGAACGAATCTTTGCCTCCAACGAAGCAGCAATTGGAGTAATCTCGTGAAAACCATAACTCCCGCACGCCCCTTTGAGTTGATGGACGAGCGTGCAAAGCTGTTTCGTATCGTTACTGGCAATGCACTTACGGATAGCGAGGATGCGCTCGGGGACATTTGACACGAACTCCGACACTAGTTCCGCGTAATCGGGGTCTTGTAAAAGCGTCGAGCGAATCGGGTTAGAAATCATGTTCGTATCCTACTTTAGGTGGGAGGCGTGAGACGTAGAGGTTCTGCGAAACCGAAGGCTCGCTCTACCTCTATGCCTGAAGTCTATCGGAAGATCGTCATAGCTATAGCCAAAAATTGCTTCCGAATTTACATCGGAAAAACGAGCCTCAACAAAATCTTTGTAACACTTGGTTCGGGAAAAGGTTTCGGCTACGGGTATTCCTTATCTGGCGATTCCGTTCTCTTAACTTTTCACGGCTTGACGATGCAAGTGATTGTACTTAGGGGTATTCTTTAGTGATTCTATCTCAGCCGGAACTCAAAAACTGTTACGATTCATTATCTAATGTCGATAACTCAAAGGTGACTTAGTGATCTGTCAAGTCAAAAAACTGCGAGAAACCGAAGCGCATATCTGTCTTGCGATTGCTTTGTCCACTATCCTAAAAGCATGTTTCGAGTTTAGGTCGGACCAATCCTCACTTTTTTGCAGTTGGGAATTCGAATGAACGATCACGCCACCGTTTTTGTTGTTGATGACGATCTTGGAATGAGAGAATCGATCTCGTACGTGCTCTCAAAGGCCGAAATCAATTCCAAGGAATACGCTTCTGGAAAAGATCTGCTGGCCGATCTGGATGGACGCTGCCCGGGTTGCATGGTTGTTGATTTTCAAATGCCTGACGAGACGGGACTCAAATTGATGGAACAGGTTCGAAGCCGTTTTGGGCAAGTTCCTTTCGTTCTGGTTACTGGGCATGGAACTGTACCCTTGACAGTCGAAGCGATGAAGCTTGGCGCGGTCACAGTACTAGAAAAACCATTTCTTCCCGATGAGTTTGTGAACTCGGTTCGCGAGATGATGGCCATTGAATCTCAACGACGCCAAGCAATGCAGCAAAAGCAAGCGGTTATGGACCGGATGAATTCATTGACAGCTCGAGAGCATGAGATAGCTGAACTTGTTGTGGCAGGTAGTTTGACAAAGCAGATTGCAAAGCAGCTCGGTATTAGTACCAAAACCGTCGAAGTCCACCGAAGCCATATCACAAAGAAACTTGGTGTTGAGTCCGTCGCTCAACTAGTCAATCTAGTTTTGGGAGCTCGTATGCCTAAGAATGGCCAAATGTGATCCATAGTCTTGGCCGCTTCTTGAACGAAGGTGCGTGGATGGGGACTTCAATCAAGAGCCTCTCCCCCCCGGTGTAAACAGAGCTGCCGCTCGCCTTAACAGACGGTTGCCTTGCAACCATTCACATCGAGAACTTGTCCAGATGCAAAATGGCTTCGTTTGACGTACGCTAGAGCTAGACATTTACCTGCAACCTCGTCCACCGCTACCGAACAGACCATGCCAACTTCTTTCCCGTCTGCATGGACGGTCGCTTGCACCGCTGGCGAAAGGCTTGACTCGATCGATAACTTCACCAATTTCTTTTGCACTTTGCCGAGCATGTCGAGGCGAGCAATCGTCTCTTGCCCTAGATAGCACCCTTTGTTGAATGAAATAGCAGAGGCATCCCGGTCCAGTTCCTGAGGTAAATGGCGATCGTCCATATCCACTCCGTACCATGGCCAAAAAGCTCCAATGCGAGCCAATTCCCAATCTGTGCGCTGAGACATGTCGCTTATGCTCCATTCACTTCCTAATCGCTCCGCAATCTTTTCGCTTCCTTGCTCGGTAGGCACCAGTGCCAAAATCGACTCGGAACCAATCCAAGGTGCGTGCACGAGGGCCATTCGATTGGCACCCAAGCTTGCTGCAATAACGCATGATTTGGTAGGTGTAGCATCGATCTCTATCGCAAACGCTTTCGCTGTCACCGCCCGGTCTTCAAAAAGCCAAAATTGGAAACTGTTGCTAACATCAGCAACAATCGCATCTTCGCGAATGATATATCGATCGTAGTGTGGCACCAGTTTGGTCCCCTGATCTGGAACCGTAATCAAAAACGCTTCACCGTCCACCGACATTGCAACTCCGTGCCCACACGTACGTCCCTTGACGTCGGTGACAAATGTTTCCAATGCTTGGCCATCCGATAGTTTTCGAAGGTCTTGAGTGCACAGATTATTAAAAACGCGACATCGGTCCGCCCCCTGAAAGCGAATAACGGTTCCTTGTCCCAAATGAAAGCCTCGCGGCATGTTGTGTTTCTTTCTCAGGTTACTTAGGCACTTAAGCCGTTTTGGCGATTGGCCATTTCTTCTCTCAGCGTTCGAAGACCTCGCTTCAGCAGTCCGGCAACCGCCATTTCGGATTTTTCGATTCGTTCTGAGATCTCTTTGAGCGACATCCCCTCCAAATACCGCATTCGAATCGCCTCACGCTGCGTTTCAGGCAGTTGCTCCAAACAAGTTGCGAGTACGACGGACGCTTCGTCTCGCATCATTCTTTGACTGGGAGACGAGGATTCCGATGGAACCATGTCTTGCATTCCCAGCGAACTCCCGCCAGATTCGGAACTGACTCGCAACGTCACTTCCTTGCGAGCAGAGCGTTTCTGGGCGGCTAAATGATGCTGATGCGCCGTCGATACATTATTGCGAAGAATGTTTCGAAGCCAAGCCAGCAGCGATTCGACGGAATCGCCACGAAAATGATCGAAGTCCCGTGTGGCCTCCAAAAACGTGATCTGAACCACATCTGCAAAATCAAGACGGCTCTGTAAGCGTTCGTCGAGATGTCGCTGGGCAATGACATTCAAATAGGGCCGAAAACGATTCAACAGCTCGCCCTTGGCGGTTTCATCTCCCTGCTTGGCCTTTGCAAGAATTTCGTGGGAATCAAATAGCATGTTATGCGTCCGGATCGATTTCGCCGATATGCATCCACTTGATCAGCAGCGGTGAAAATGCCAAGCAAATGACACCTGCAACACAGGAACATATTGCCAATAGTTTATAGACGTCCCCATAAACATGCACGGTTGCAGATGGGATCGGAACAATGGTCCCACCACCTTCATTCACCGAAGCAAATTGAGCAATGATGCCAGCCAAAAACTGGGCAAAGGCAGTCGCCAAAAACCATGAGCCCATGACCGTACTGACCAATCTGGCAGGCGACAACTTCGTCACCATCGACAATCCAATCGGCGATATGCATAGTTCCCCAGTTGTTAACAGCAGGAACAATAGGAGCAGCCAATAAGATGCGACCATTCCGTCCGAGTCAGAAGTTAACGCTCCGAAGTAAACCATCGCAAAGGCCATTCCAACTTGAATCAGGCTGAGTGCGAACTTGACGGGCGCTGTGGGCTCCATTCCGAATGTACCCAGGAAACTCCAAAGTCCAGTGAGTACGAGTCCCAAAAGGATAATGAACATGCTGTTGACCGCTTGGAAAACCGATGCGGGAATTTCGGAACCCCCCAAGCCAATTTTGCCGACACTTTCTTCGGAAAAGGTCCACTCGATTTTCTTGTCCTCAAGTGTCGCTGTTTTCTGCTTTGCGAACTCCCTCAGGTAAGTCATAGCGGTCATGGTCATCTTAGACTCGTTCTGAAGGTCTGCGATCGTCGCGAGCAGCTTTTCTTCCTTCATCCGCTTCGCCTCTTCTTTTGCTGCTTCGACCTGACGAATCGCCTTTTCGATTTGAGGCAGAACTTTCGTTGAGCCATTTACATGCCCCAGGAATTCCTGACTAAAGTACTCCATGTCTAATAATTCTTCGTCTGCTGTCAGACGCAATTCCATCGTTTTACCAACATCGGCAGAGGTAACGAGCCTGCTTTCACTGACACGATCCACGTTGCGGTCCGCGAAGTTGTTGATCGAACTGCCTTGCTGTTCGAAGAATGCCCAAAACCAAATCGAGAAAAAGGTCAGTATGAAGACAACGAACATACGCTCACGAGCGATTTTGCTCATCCGCAAGGCTTCTCGTATCAAGTAGATCGTGGCGATGAGCCCTGATAAAGCCAACACAAGACCCGCAGGACGGCTGGCCTCTTCTACAAATGTCGCCAAACCTTTGACTAGCTTGCTTTGGCTTTCCTGCATCGGCTTAATCATTGCCTCAGGGATCAATGTGATTTGCTCGCTGAATCCGGGAATGACTTTGAAGCCAGACACGAGCAGAACAAAAATCGGAATCGCAATCACAATTCCAATTAAGACCTTCGCCAAGTTCTTGCTCCACAGCTCTGGATACGGTGCATTTCCGATTTCTTTGGGCAATCCGCCACGAGTCAACGCAGTGATGGCTACGATGGCCGAAATGATGAGCGAAAAAACCACAAAGTACGTTGAGATGAGTGAGAAGGCGTCGCCGGCATTGTACCGGATCATTGCTACTACGCTGGCCGTTGCCGCCATTGCGATCAGCACTTGCGTAATGAAATTGGGAGCGACGAAAACGGCCAGTCCAACCAACATGCCAATAGTCGCAAGCCCAAAGCCTCTCTCCCATCCATAGGTTTCGCCAATGTAACCACACAAGAGAGGCGAGATGGCACCGCCCAAATTGACTCCGATGTAAAAGATCGTGAATCCACTGTCGCGCTTGGTGCTGCTTTCCGCATACAACTCACCAACCATCGAAGAAATGTTAGGCTTGAAAAAGCCGTTGCCAGCGATCAAGAACCCGAGTGCGCAAAAAAACCAAAGCTCCGTCTGGATCATCATGAGCAAATGCCCCATGGCCATTAGCAAGCCTCCGATAACCACGGCAGTTCGCTTCCCCAGCATCCGGTCCGCGATCATTCCACCAAAAAGCGGTGTCATGTAGATGAGCGCCGTGTAAGCTCCATAAACAGCGTTTGCGTCTTTGTCCCCAAACCCCAAAAAGCCCTTAATCATGTAGAGCAGTAACAAGGCCCGCATTCCGTAATAGGAAAACCGCTCCCACATTTCGGCAAAAAACAACGTGTACAGCCCAGTCGGATGCCCAAATAGGGTTGGTAGGGTTTCCGGATCGATTTTCGAAACTTGCGTATTACCTGCGTGCACTATTCACTCCATCCATCTGGAAAAAACGACAAATCAAGTTTGGATACCAGCATAATCAAAGGCCAGAAAGCCAAAAATAAAAACAGGACCACTTGCAGAGGAACGGCTAGTCAAATCTGGATACGAACCGGGAATCGGAACCAAATTCAGGCAAACCTAGCTTTTTCGTTGAGAGGGCCTATTTCTAATTGATGCAATGCAAGCACGCAATATGCCTAAGTTATCCACTGTTGACACGGTGCATGAAAGTAGCAGGGCAATCGCACGTTAGCAGCATGAATAACCTGCGAGTAGCTTCTCAATCGCAGAGTTATCCCAGCCACATCGCTTACGCTTGCCTCGAATTGCATCTTTAATCGTAGTGTCCTTTTGCAGAATGTTTAACGCC